>CAJWUI010000003.1 GCA_913047695.1 uncultured Bacteroidota bacterium | reverse complement strand
TTAATATCGTAAAAAAGCTTTTCTTCATTGTTAATCGATTAGTAATGAATAATGCCACCAAGATAGAGAGATTTGATTACATATCTAACCTCACGCTACAGCTTTAATAGAAAAGGGATTATAGACCCAATCTCTCTCAATCATCTATTCCCAACAAAATCACTTTCTGTAAATGATATATGGTAAGCACCTCAGAAACACTATAATATTGATAAAATAAGTAAAGAAAATCCGATCAACCACTAAAATCAAAAAATACCTTTTTTTGTCACTTTTTGGCCGTTTTTTATCGATTTTGACTCATTTTTGGTCATTTTTGGTCATTTTTGGCTATTTTTTGATACTTTTTGAATTTGGATTATATCTATACACACAACCTATCTACCTCAAGAAAAAACCATTCTACAAAACCATCCCTAGCTGGCTTAAATTGATATTCTATCTTATTCAATTTGTCAATGAAAAATAAGTCAATTTTCTCCACATCCATTCTAATGGCCCAAATCTATAATTTTTTAAAACTAAAGGAGAAAGTATCAAAATTAAAGCCCAGACAGATATTACAATTATAAACTGCTGTAATCTGTCAAACATACCGAAAAGCCCTAATCCATGACCATTAAAAATGAGTGTACAAATTACAGACATACCTATATAGTTAGTAAATGCCATCCGGCCAGCGGCTTGTAATCGATTTTGAAATTTTTTTAATATTCCTTTTTTATAACACCAAATGACCAATCCAATATAGCCTAATGCCATGAAAAGACCAGATACAAATTTGTAATTCGCACCAATATTCAGTACGTAAGCTGCGTTCCATTCGGAGGCATACATTTGGTTTAAACCAATTACAGAAATTATCAATCCCGGTATAAATCCTAACCATATTAACTTTCCATAGTATACTGTGGATTTTTCAGCTGACAGAATGCCCTTTCGATATAAAATCATCCCTAAAAACATCATGGCACATGAACGCCAAAACATTTCAATAACAAAAACAATAGTTTGAATTTGTATTGCATCATCCACTCTAAGTGGCATTTGTTTATAATAGGAGCCGCGCATTGCTTGGGTTTGGGATGCAATCTCCTCTGCAGATGGGTAAAAGAAAGCAAAAGTACTATCTAGCTCTGCCGTTGGCATTCCGTAATAAGTCATAAAATTTAAACTTATAGGAACTAAAAACAGGATAACTGCTAACATAAAAAGTTTCCAAATTGACTTTTTTCTGAAAAAGAAAACCAAACTTCCACAAATTGCATAGGCCACTAGTATATCTCCAGCCCAAATGAAATAGGCATGGATTAAACCAAAAACCAAAAGCCAAAACATTCTTTTGTAATGCAATACATTAACTCGTTTGCCTTTCGCTTCTATTCTTTGCGTGAATAAAACCACACCTGCACCAAAAAGTATTGAGAAAATAGACATAAATCGAGTATCAGCAAAAATGTAGTTGAAGGTATGAAAATATTGGTTGTAGCCTTCTAACCCATCACTAATTGTGGGATTCATATAAGCTATACCGATTTGAGAAAAAGAAGTTATATTCATGATCAGAATTCCCAAAACAGCGAACCCACGAAGCAAGTCGAGCGAATGAATTCTGTTTTTTAACGTAGGTTTCATAATCTATAGAAGTAGGTTTACCAGCATTTTCAAATGTTTTTAGAATAGTCACAAGCTCCAGAGCATTTACAAGGATAACCATTAGGGTAGAGGGGGACTTCAATCATCAACTAAAGTAACCTTTATTGTAAAGATTTAAGAGAACTGCAAGTAAAACAGTAATACCAATTAAAATCAACCCTTTTTTATTCATATAACTAAAATATAAAAAGTATGGGAAGTACATCAGGAACACTCAACAAGTTAGCAGAGAGAGATCTTGAAAAAGCACTAGACATTAAAACGAAAAGAAGAAAGCCTAAAAAATAAAGTACAAGAATTTTTTAAAGATGAACTAACAATCACAAGGAGAACAACTACAGGGTTCGCAAATACACGCTGAACAGTCTAATTCTTTACAAGGGGAACAATCACAATTACACATATCAAATATTTATATAAATAAAATTATTAATTTTTAATGAAACGATAGCAGGATTACTAAAATATAAAAAGTATGGGTAGAACAACAGGAACACCAAATAGAGTTAGAGCTAAAGTTAGAAGTAACCTTGAGAATTTAATACAAGGTATTGTAGATTCAATAGACATTAAAGACCTCAACACAAATCAAAGAATTAAACTATTGCAAATAGCACTTCAATATACATTACCCAGATTATAGGCTACGGTAATAGAAGAAGAGAAAAATAACTTTGATGAACCTTTTACAATAAATGTAATGGAGAGAGACCATAATACTGGTAAAGTGGTTGTTAAAAATGAGTATAAAATAGATCCTTTTCAGGCATAAAAAAATAAACCCCTGATTTACAGGGGCTCAGTTTAAAATGTTAGTGTTACGGTTACACAAATTAAGATTATTATTGAGTACATATTTGAGTACACAGTTTTACTTTTATGCTGTAAGCCCTTTATTAGTAGGACTCAACAAGTTGCTCCCCCTCTTGGGCTCGAACCAAGGACCCTCTGATTAACAGTCAGATGCTCTAACCAACTGAGCTAAGGAGGAATGGCGCTATTTATAGGGGTTAACAGAGGTTTTTAAAATCTGACTAGTTTTTTTGGTAGTCATTTGAATATAAAATTGCATAAATCTTTAAAGTATGCTACTCTATAAACCTATAAAATAAGCATGTAAATATAAATAAAAAGAGATAATCAATAACCCCCTCTTATACCCTTTTGTACGTACTAGGATTTTTCTCTAATTAAGAATATATAATCTGACTAAATAATAGGTCGTTTGGAAGTTTTTTAGTGTACCAATCTTGTAATATTAATCTGAACCCGTATCAATATCCATTCTAAGTATCCGTATTGTGATATCATCCTCTTCATTAAATTCAGGGACTAATTTGTATGTTGGTTATTATTAACTATAAATCTACTAACAATGAGAAAACTAATTTTTATTTTCGTTTTTTTCCCGATAATTTTATTTGGACAAAAAATTAAGGGTGAAAAACTTTTCTCAATTAAAGCAGCTATTGGGGAATACCAATCCTCTGTCGGAGAGTATTTAAATTTGAAATCTATCTACGCGCCCTATACGAAAGGAGTTTTTGAGGGAATTATCAAAGGAAAGGTTCTTCCAATTGGTGGAGATTTTCCACTTTATCACGAGGAAAACGGGAAAACTTTTGCTGATTTGGATATTGACCTAGTTTTATTAACCGAAGAAAATGAAAAAATATACTGTAAAGCTACAGGCGTTTTTAATTATGTTACCGAAACTTTTGAATCATTAAAATTTCAAACACACTGGCGTTTTAGGACATCTAGTGAAAAGTACAAATATCTAAATGATGTTATGGGTGTTGGATTTGGCTACGTTTTAACTGCTGATTCTGAATATAATTTTCAACACGATGTCTATGATGTGTACTTAAAAAAATAATATTTAAATCATCGGCATAACCTCTTCACTATGTTCAGGGAGTAATTTGTATATTGAACATTATTAATCATAAATCAATTTAAATGAAAAAAATACATTATTTAATTCCCTTATTTCTAATTTCTATATTTGTCTCAGCACAAACAATGATATTTAATGTTCAAGAGGTAAAAGCAAAAGATTTTTCTGAGAAAAAGATGGAGCAAGCATATGAAACCTGTTGTGCAGATATGAAACCTAATAAAGGGGGATTTGCTCTTCAAGTCCTTGGAAAAGGTGCTGACAATGGCATGACTCACAGATTTGTTTGGTATTGGGAAATGGGAGAAGATCTATGGGAAGGGACTAATATCCAAGAAAAGGCACCACTATGGTGGGCTCAAATGGACAATTATGTTGAAGAGTACGGAGAATCCTATTCAGGTAGAGTTCTTAGCAACCACCAAGGAACAAATGAAGATTACAAATGGGTGCATATTTGGGACTACAAAGTCAAAAATCAAAAGCAATTTAAAGAGGTACACGATAAAATTGTCAGTAAATACAAAAAAGAATTTGAGGGAAGATGGGTTGCTTTCGGAACTTATGATGTTAATAATCCTGGCGAGGGTGCAACTCATTGGGTAGGATTGTCAGGTAAAAATCTACAAGATCATATCATGCTTTATGATAAGTTACAGAAGCAGACAGAATTCGTTGACCTCTTGAGAAAAAGAGGAGGGGAAAGAGTTAGAGATTATATGTTTAGTGATCTAAAAACATATTAATTTTTTTTTAAAACATAAATTTCACCCCCTTTAAACGAGGGGGCTTTTTTAGATTTAGTGATATGGAGAGATTGATTCGAAAGAGGACATCTTTATTAATAATAATAAATATTATTCCATTAATAACTTTCTTTTTGGTTGAATTTGAGTATTAAGACCCAATCCTTTTTTAATCAAGGTTTGGTTTACTTTAATAGCTTGAAATGTATCAAACATTTATGTTTGTTTTTGTGTGAACAATTGGTCGGTGGTTTGTTAGATAAGTTATCTCTGTTTTCAGTTAATTTTTTTATTACATTATTTAATTGGCTTTGTCTTGATAATTTATCTATTTTCTTTTCCGATATTCTTATCTTCAATTCCATCAAGCTTAAGGTTTGAAAAATAAGGACCTTTTTCAGTCATGGTTATGAACATAAAATGATCGAACTCTCCGTATTCATTTCCTCTTAATTTACTCCCACCACCCATTGTCGCGAGAACAAAATAATCACTTTTATTCCTGTTGTACAATTTATATTTATGATGGTGACCGGTGAAAACACTGTGTTTTCTTTCTTTAAGAAGGTTTTCAACTTTTAACCAATTCTTTCCACTTTCTCTAAGCCAAAGAGGTTGGTGCATAAATATCATTGTCCAATCAACATTTGGATTTTTTCTGAGAATTTTTTCTACAAATTTAACTTGTTCCTCTCCTAAGTCAGGATCTTTTAAAGCTGTATGACCGTGCTCAGAATTCAAGCATATAAAAAGTATATTTTTATATAAAAAATGGTAGTAGTCTGAACCAAATCTTTTAAACCATTGATTCTCCATAACATCATTTGTGTAATCGTGGTTTCCTGCAACATAAAAAAAAGGCATTTCAAGTTTTTTTACAAACGAATTAAATTCCTCCCATTCAGCATTAATTGTATCAAGATCTTTAGTATAACCATTAATCAAGTCTCCAACACTTACAACGAAAGCTGGCTGCATAAGATTAATTTTCTTTATCCCCTTTTGCCAAACCCCTTTACGTTCGCTTCCAGTTCTATCAGTAACAACAACAAAATTAAATTTGTTTTTATGGTCATTTACACGTTCATAAGTCCATGGCTTGTTTTCAGAATTAATTTTTTGTAGTTGTAATTTATTTTGAGCAACTGTTTTTAATAGAAAACAAAATAAAAAGCAAGAGAAAATATTTATTTTCATAATATAAATATAAAGGAATGCAAAAATAATAGGAAGCTAGATAATAATATATTTAACTTTAGAAAAATTGATTGATCAAAGATTATTTAAATTGAAACCCAAAACATTAACATTTTTACTAATTTTTTATCAATCCATTTCTATGGCTCAACAATATGAAACACAAAGTTTTGATCTTATTAAGAAAGTAGATGAAGCTGAAATACGTTTCTATCCTCCAGCTATGAAAATAAGATCTTCCAGAAAAAATGGATTTGGAGCCTTATTTGGATACATATCAGGAAGAAATTCAAGAGATCAAAAAATTGCTATGACAACCCCAGTACATTTAGGAACAAATGAAAACAATGAAATGATGGAGTTTGTTCTTCCTAAATCATTTGATGAAAATAATTCACCAACACCAGAATCTGAGAATGTAGAGGTTTACAAATCTAAACCAGGTTACTATATTGCCTATTATTTTGGAGGATACGCTTTTGATTGGGCAGTCCGCAGAGCTACAAAAAGCTTAATGGAAATTATACAAGAAAACAAAATTGAAGCAGTTGGTGACCCAATTATTCTAGTCTATGATTCCCCATATAAAATAATAAATCGTAAAAATGAGGTCTTACTAAAAATTAATTTTCAAACTAACATCAAAAAATAATTAAATGAGTGCGGAATTACCTGTTATTTCTCTGCCCAATATTAAGGTATGAATTTCTTCAGTACCTAAATAACTTACTAATGTTTCTAAATTCATTAGATGCCTCATTACAGGATATTCATTTGTTATTCCCATCCCACCTAAAATAGATCTTGAATTTCTCGCCACGGCACATGCCATTTTTATATTTGTTAATTTAGCCATGGAAATTTGAGCATACGAAGCACGGTTTTCGTCCATTAATTTACCCAATCTCCAAACAAATATTTGAGCTTTTGTTATTTCTGTTAACATATCAGAAAGTTTTTTTTGTATAAGTTGATATGATGAAATAGATTTTCCAAATTGTTTTCTCTCCTTAGAGTAATTAAGTGCCACAAAATAACATTCCATTGAAATCCCCAAAGCTCCCCAGGAAACTGCATATCTAGCTAAATTCAAACATTCGTATAAGTCTTTAAAACTTTCACACACATGCAATAAATTTTCTTTTGGGACTTTCGCATTATGAAAAACAAGCTCTCCTGTCAAAGATGATCTATAGGATAACTTATTTTTTATCTCCTGCGTTGAAAATCCTTTTGTATTTCTGTCTACAATAAAACCTGCTAATTTATCTTCTTTACCCTTAGCCCAAACAATAGCCACATCACATATAGGTGCGTGTCCAATCCACATTTTTGAACCGTTTATTAAGAAAAAATCTTCTTTTTCTTCAAACCTTGTATTCATTGACTTTGGGTCAGAACCGTGATTTGGTTCAGTCATTCCAAAACTACCAATTGATTCACCTTTTGATAGAGGTATTAGATATTTTTTTTTTTGTTTTTCAGAACCGTATTTATAAATTGAGTTCATTACTAGTGAAGTTTGTATTGAACTTAGCACTCTTATCGAAGAATCTCCTCGCTCGAGTTCCTGCATCATCAGACCATAGGAGACAAAATCCAATTCTGATCCACCCCATTTTTGTGGTAATATTGCACCAAACGCACCAATTTCAGAAAGCCCTTTTATCAACTTTTTTGGAAATTTGCCAATTAAAAAATAATTTTCAATAATTGGAGAAACGTTTTCTTTTACCCAATCTCTAACTGAATTCCTAACCAGTATTTGTTCAGTAGTTAAAAGTTTATCTAATTCATAGAAATCTGGGGACTTAAAGTTGTCTTTTTGCATGTTGTATTTTTAAAAAAGTCTAAAATAAAACTTATATTTATTTGTTCTAAATAAAAATAAAATTATCATGAAATTTATATTAAAAATATTTTTTCTTTCACTTTTTATAATTGGATGTTCTCCAAATAAAAAATCGAATGAAATTAATTTATATAGCCAAAGGCATTATACAGTGGACAAAAAGCAGTATGAAAATTTTGAAAAGTTAACAGGAATTAAGGTCAATGTTGTTAAAGCCAATGCGGATGAATTAATTGAAAGGCTTAAAAATGAGGGTGAAAATAGTCCCGCTGATCTATTTATAACAGTAGACGCTGGCAAATTATTTAGAGCAAAAGATTTAGGATTATTACAAAAAGTAACAAATCTAAAAATTACTAAAAATATTGATCCATCACTAATTGACAAAGACGGTTTCTGGGTTCCAATAACTTATAGAGCAAGGATTTTAGTTTATAGTAATGACAGAGTAAATAAAGATGAATTATCAACTTATCAAAACCTAACAAACGAAAAATGGAAAAATAGAATTTTAGTTCGTTCCTCTTCGAATGCATACAATCAAGCTTTAATGTCATCTATAGTTGCTAATGAAGGGACTGAAGCAGCTGAGCAGTGGGCTTCTGGATTAGTAGAAAATTTTTCGCGTGATCCAAAGGGCAGTGATCGTGATCAGGTAAAGGCAATTGCTGCAGGACAGGGTGACGTAGCTATCGTAAATTCATACTATATTGGTCTTTTATTATCATCTTCAAAACAAGAAGAACTTAAAGCAGGAAAAGCTGTTTCTGTTTTTTTCCCAAATCAAGGAGAAAATGAGAGCGGGACTCATATAAATGTTTCAGGAATTGGATTGACTAAATACTCTCCAAATAAAGAAAATGCTTTAAAACTAATAGAATACCTAACAAGTAAAGAGGCTCAAAAGCTTTACATCAATACAAGCTTTGAATACCCTGTAAATCCAGATGTTGAGCCAGCTGAAATTGTTAAGAATTGGGGCAAATTTAAAAGAGATTCATTAGATTTGAACTTATTAGGTAAATTTAGAAAAGAAGCAATACTAGTCTTTGACAAATCAGGTTGGAAATAGAAAAAAAATTTTAAAACTCGAGAATAAGGCTTGGATTTTTTCTAGCCTATTACTTTCATTTTTTATTCTTGTTCCCATTTTAATTGTTTTTTCAAGAATATTCATTGATAAAAGTGAAACTTTCATTTATCTATGGAAAACCCTTTTATTAGACTATACATTAAATACCATTTACTTAGTTTTTTTAACATCATTTTTTTCATTGATACTAGGTATTATTCCTGCATGGGTAATAAGTATTTATCAATTCCCATTCAGGAAATTCTATGACATAATCCTCTTTTTACCCCTTGCTATCCCAACCTATATAATGGCATTTACATACAGTGATATATTGAGCTTTACAGGACCGTTACAAAGTTTTTTAAGAAATAATATAAATTCAATATACCCCTTATTTAATAATGATTATCTCCAAATCGAATTACTTGGAATCTTTCTAGCTCTATCCTTATCACCTTATATTTATTCTGTTTCAAGGGTTTCATTTAGTATGATAGGATCTTCCTATTTGGATATTTCTAAAAATTTAGGCTTATCCTCTTTTAAAACTTTTTGGAAAATTATTCTTCCACTTTCAAGGCCAGCAATTTTTGCAGGATTATTTTTAGTTATTATGGAAGTCTTGAATGAGTATGGTGCTGTAAAGTATTTTGGAGTTAACACGTTTACAACTGGTATTTTTAGATCTTGGTTTTCGTTTGGTGACATAAATTCTGCAATCCAATTATCTTCAGTTTTAATTTTGTTTGTATTAATTATTCTAATACTTGAAAATTTGTCTGTCTTAAAATCCAAGTTTAACTATAAAACAAATTCAAATCTTAATAATTTAATTAGTTTGAGTAACTACAAAAGTATTTTTGCTAATGTTTTGTGTTTTTTTTCATTCTTAATTAGTTTTTTAATACCCTTGGTTTTTATTTTTATAAATTCATTAAAATCGATAGATAAAGTAGACTTATGGAATTTATTTGAATTAACTCAAAATTCATTAAGTATATCAATAATATCAGCACTTATTGTAGTATTTCTTGCAACTTTTTTCGAATATTGTGAAAAATTATCTAACAACAATCTTAGTAAAGTCATAAACCGATTCATATCACTAGGATATGCAATTCCTGGAGCTGTGGTTGCCTTAGGCCTTATAATTTTTGTTACAGGATTTAATGATTATTTAAAATCAAAATATGTGATTGGATCATTTTCCATGATGATATATGCTTTAGTTGTTAGATTTTTAGCTGTAGGAAAATCACCTGTAAAAACAAGTTTTGAAAAACAACCAGAATCATTCAATGAAACTGGAAAAATTATTGGTTTTTATCCATTAAAATTATTTCAAAAAATTCATCTCCCAATAAATATAAATGCCTTAATAATTGCTTTTATCGTATGCTTTGTTGATTTAATGAAAGAATTGCCAATCACATTAATATTACGCCCTTTTAATTTTGACACATTGGCAACCCAAACCTATGAGTTTGCAATTGAAGAGATGTTGATGCAATCCAGTATATATTCACTAACAATTGTTACTATTTGTAGCTTTATGTTATTAGTTTTGAGGAATATGATAAATTTCAGTTCGAATGCATCTCGAAGTTAAAAACTTAGTAAAGTATTATAAGAAAGGAAGCCCCATAATAAAAGGGCTAGATTTTTCTATTAAGAAGGGCGAAATAATTTCATTCATTGGTGAAAGTGGATCTGGTAAAACAACATTTTTAAAATGTATATCTGGATTAGAAGATATTAATTCGGGTAAGATAATACTTAACGGAGTAGTTTTAAATAGTGAAAAAAAATTTGTAGAACCGCAAAAAAGAAAAGTGGGCTTTATATTCCAAGATTACGCACTTTTCCCACACCTAAATCTAAGGGAAAATATAACTTTAAATTTGAATTCTAAGCATATAAAAAATTTATCATACATGCTTGATCTAACTGATTTAAATGCACTAGTTGAACGCTATCCTCACGAACTATCTGGGGGAGAACAGCAAAGGGCATGTATAGCAAGAGCGCTAATAAGAGAACCAGAAATATTATTGATGGATGAACCTTTCAGCAATTTGGATTCTTCAATAAAGAGGACAATAATAGATGAAATATACAGCATCATTAAAAAAACAAATATCACAACTATATTGGTAACACATGATATAAACGACTCATTAAGTATATCGGATAAAATATTGATATTTAAGTCAGGAGTTCTCCAACAATTTGATAGACCGGTTGAAATGTATTGTAATCCAGCTAATTGTTATTGTGCGAAAATTTTAGGTGATTTAAACAAAATAAAAGTTGGAAAGAAGGATATGTTTATCAGACCAGAAAATATAAAAATAGTAAGTAAATCTAATTATAAAGTTATTGTAAAAACTTGTTACTATCAAGGGAGAAATTATAAAGTTAAATGTTTACATGGAATGGAAACCTGGTATATTTTTTCAAAAGAATATTATGAAATAAATCAGCAGATTTTTATTGATTTTGAGCTAGATAGTCTTATGTATTTTGATGAAAATTGCCGAAATTATTTTGTCTAATAGATATATATTATTGAAGGTACACAACTTGCCAAGGTACATATAAAAAAATATATCATTTATTTTTTTCTATACTATTATTAATATATTAATAAAATATATAGAAAAACAAAAATTTTTATAAATCTATACTTTTTTAAATCGATAGTTTATAATTTTATTATAAGAGGAAATATATAAGGTACACTGTAATCATTCAGGTACACATAATTATAATAATACATAATTTTTTTTCTATATTTGTTTTTTGTAATAAATTTATGATATAGATAAATAGTTATGAATATAATTAATCTTCTGAGAAAAAGGATGATTAAAAACGAAACCCTTGATCAGACTTTAAAATTGAATTATTTACAGAAATTAGATACAGAAGTCGATAGATTAAAACTAAAGAAAAAAAATATTCTTGGGGAGTTGAGAAGGATAAACAAAAAAATTTTTATAAATAAAAATGAGATCCTAAAAATAAGTTCATCAATTACTTTAAGGAATGAACAATTAGTTCCATTAATTTCGATAGGTTTTGATAAACGATCTAAAACCTACAACTGTATTTGTGATATTGGTAGAAATAAATTTTGCATCTACATTGGTAGTGAAAAAAAAATAAGAGATGAATTACAAGAGTATTACATAAATAATATTATCTATGAACTTAACATAAATAATGTAATATCTGATCTAAAAGAAATAATACGATTAACTTTTGAGGATTTAGATTTCAAAACACTCAGCGAAAAAAAAATTAGTTTTCCTGAAATAATGAGTCTATACAATAAAAGTGGTAAATGGTCTTATTGGAAAAAAAGCAATCCATCTAGCTAAAAATATATTTAATATTTTGTGAATTGTTTGCTCTGCCGATCTTTAAATCAATTTATTAATGTATTTATGTGAATATAGCTCGATAAATATCGTTACCATTAGCATATAAGACCAAGGTTAAAAGAAGAAAAAAACCAAACATTTGTGCATATTCCATAAACTTATCGTTAGGCTTCCTCCCAGTCAAAATTTCATAACATAAAAACATAACATGTCCTCCGTCAAGAGCTGGTATTGGTAATATATTCATAAAGGCTAAAATTATTGAAATTAACGCCGTACTCGACCAGAAACCCTTCCAATCCCATTGGCTTGGAAACATGTTGCCAATTGCGCCAAAACCCCCTAATTGAGAGGCTCCTTTGGGTGTAAATATATATTTAAACTGTGCAATGTAATCTCTTAAAGTCCAATACCCATAATCCAAACCCTCAACTACACTTTCACCTATGCTCAATTTCTCTAACTCAAAAGAGAAAAAGTCTGTTTTTGGATAAACTCCTAAAGTGCCATCCTCTCTTGTTAATGCCTTAAATGATGCTAAACTTTGATTTCTTTCAACAACTAATTGAATTTCTTTAGAACCTGTAGTCATATTATTTTTAAAATCACTCCAACTGGAAATTTTATTTCCATTCAAGCTTAGTATTTTATCATTTGACATAAGTCCAATTTTACTTGCTGGAGAGTTAGGAATAACACTATCGATGACAGCTGGGAATACAGGAACAAATGGGATCATCTGACCAGATTCAAAAATTTGTGTCCCGATATCATCTGGAATATAAATTGTAGTTAAATCACCGTTTTTTCTTCTTACTCTTACTTCATTAACTTCACGTAGCAAAAAATATTTATTAATGTCTAATACATTTTCTAGACTTTCCCCGTCTACACTTAGGATTTGATCCCCTGTCTCAAAACCTAACTGCGAAACAATTGGTGTAGGTTCTAACCCCATTGGCAGGTCCTCCGATGATAGGGTGTATTTGCCCCAAACAAAAAGGATCATCATATAAATTAGAAATCCAAGAACGAGATTAACAGTTACTCCTCCTAGCATAATAATTAAACGTTGCCAGGCAGGTTTTGATCTAAATTCCCATTGCTTAGGGGGTTGTAACATTTGTTCCTTATCCATACTTTCATCTATCATACCGGAAATTTTTACATAGCCTCCCAGTGGTAACCAACCTATGCCATAAGTAGTTTCACCTATTTTCTTTTTCAGAAGGGCAAATTTGACGTCAAAAAAAAGAAAGAATTTTTCAACTCTTGTATTGAAAAAACGAGCTGGGATAAAATGCCCTAACTCATGTAATATTATCAGCAAGGATAGGCTTAAAAGCAGTTGAACAGCTTTAACAATAAAAGGGCTCATATTAAAATTTTAAAGTCCAAAATTAGTACAATCCAACCATAATAAAAATGAAATTCAATTGATTTAACATACTTTTTAAAAATTATTCTAAAATATAGATTATTAATCCTCTAAATTTGCAAAAAAGATGGCTTATGATTAAATTCTTTGCTCGCTACAAAACTTTTTTGGTGGTAATGGCCATTATCTCATCTGTAATTCTACTTCTTTTTTATGATGCGCTTAAACCAGACGAAAAATTACCTGTGTTTCAGCCAGCTCAAGTAAATTATGAATTGGTGGACCAAAGCTTGCAACACATAAAAAAGTTTCACAAAATAGGCGCTTTTTCATTAACTAATCAAAATGGATTAAAAGTTACTGAACAGGATTATAGAGATAAAATTTATGTTGCAGATTTTTTCTTTACTACCTGTCCTGGTATTTGTCCAAAGATGACTGCAAATATGGGGTTAATACAAGAAGCTATAAAAGAAGATAATCAAGTTAAATTAATTTCTTTTAGTGTAACTCCAGAAATAGACTCTGTCGCTCAACTAAAAAAATATGCCCTTGAAAAAGGAGTCATAGACGCTAAGTGGAATCTTTTGACTGGTGAAAAAAAACATATCTATGACTTAGCACGTAAATCCTTTTTTGCAGCAAAAAAAGACGGTGACGGAAATAATCACCAATTGATTCACACCGAAAATTTTATTCTTATTGATCCAGATAAAAGAATAAGAGGTTTTTATGATGGTACTGACTCAAATGTTATGAAGAAATTGATTGCTGATATTAAAATACTTCAAAAGGAATACAGCAAAATTTAACAAAAAATAAAATTTAGAAATATCCAAAATAAATTTATATACAAACTATATTAGCAATCTTATAATTATACAAAAACTGGATTAATGAAAAAGTTATTAGTTATCAGCATTTTATTTGTTAATTATTTATTTTCTCAGGAGTTAATTATTGGAGAGGAAAAAATTGATCCTGGAATAATATTAATATTTGAAGGAGCCATTAAGGACAAGGTTTATCCGTTGTCGATGAATTTAAAGGAAAATCAAACAAATATCCACATTGAAGCCAGAGTAAATTGGGGAACTGAAAATATTCCTAGTGGCACTCCAAAAGGAGGATTTGTACCCTATATTAAAATTAACGCTGAAGTGACTAATCAAAAAAATGGAATGAAATCATTTGTTGATCTTTATCCACACATAAACCTTAGTGACAATTTCCATTATGCGAGAAACATGGCACTTCCTGGTGAAAAAAATGACTTATATATGGTTAAATTTACAATTCATTCGCCTTCAAAATATGAATTATTTTTCCACGATGATTGGGATAAAAAATATGGAAACAATTTAATTGTTGATGAAAGCTTTTCTTATGAAAACATAAATTTTTCTAAAATAGTTGATGCTAAAAGAAAATGAGAGCATTAAAATTTTACACTAATTAAGTTTAAAAAACCATTGACAGCGCGATGTATAGTTTTTGCCTAAAAACTTATATATTTATTACGAATTGAAACAAACTTTACAATGACTAATTCTAACAGATTATTTTACGGCAGCTGTTTTGCTTTAATAACAACGGCTCTTTCATTTAGCATTCGTGCTGGAATTTTACCTCAACTTGGAGAGGAATTTCTTCTCGATGCCCAACAACTAGGATTTATAAATTCAATGTGGTTTCTTGGTTTTCCGATATCGATGATTCTAGGTGGTCTTTTTTATCATACTATAGGCCCAAAACGTATAATGCAATTTGCATTTCTAACTCATACCATTGGTATTATTTTGACTATTTATTCTGGAGGTTATTCAGGGTTACTTCTTTCAACACTTTTAATTGGAATAGGAAATGGTTGTACTGAAGCAGCGTGTAACCCAATGATTGCTGATGCATATGAAGGAAAAAAAATGAATACTTTACTTAATAGATTTCACATGTGGTTTCCTGGAGGAATAGTTATAGGAAGTGTTATCTCCTTACTTATGACAAATGTGGGTTTAGAATGGCAAGCTCAAATTTGGATAATTATGATCCCTACATTAATTTATGCTTACCTTTTTATGGGTCAAGAATTTCCTAAGCCCAAAGTAGAAGCTGCAGCATCTGTTAGTGAAAATTTAAAAGCAATGGCATCTCCTGTCTACATATTTATCTTAGCTTGTATGGCCTTAACTGCTATCTCTGAGTTTGGACCTCAACAATGGATAGAGATAATAATGAAAAATAGTGGTGCTCAACCATTGCTGATACTTGCTCTAATCACAGGTTTAATGGCTGTAGGCCGCTATTTCGGTGGTGATATTGTTCATAAATTAGACCAAACAGGTGTACTTTTAGGTTCCGCCGTTTTAGCAACAATTGGAATTTTTCTTTTCAGTACTCAAACTGGGGGTATGGTATATGTAGCAGCTATATTTTTTGCTATGGGTATTTGTTATTTCTGGCCAAATATGATTGGTTTTGTAGCTGAAAAAATTCCCGCTAGTGGTGCTTTAGGGATGTCAATTGTTGGAGGTATGGGAATGTTTTCTTCTTCTATTTTTCAACCTATCATTGGGTCTTGGATTGATAATTCAATGGAAGCCCAAAGCTTACTTGGTTTTACAGGAGAGCAACTCAAGCTAGCAGCAGGTCAACAAACTTTAACCTACATGATTTCGTTCCCTGGAATTCTTATAATCCTATTTACAATACTTTATTTTTGGCAAAAGGGAGCTTCTAGAGTTACAACAGCATAGAATTCAAAAATGACCTTTTAGGTGGTTTTTAATTATTCATCAAGTCTTCAATCTCTTCGGCTTCAATCGGTATCTTCGACATTAAATTTAGTGGAGTCCCAGATTTTTGAATTACGACGTCGTCTTCCAAACGGATTCCTAATCCTTCTTCAGGTATATATATACCAGGTTCAACAGTAAAGACCATATTAGCCTTCATGGGCAAATGTAAAAGGCCATAGTCATGTGTGTTCAAACCTAAATGATGTGAAGTCCCATGCATGAAATATTTTTTATATGCGGGGTTATTTATGGTTTCGTTTTGAACATCCGATTTGTCTAAAAGACCCAGTTTAAGTAGCTCTGAAGTCATGATTTTTCCAACTTCTACATGAAAATCTTTCCAAATAACACCAGTCCTCAAAAGTTTTGTAGCTTCATTTTTTACAAATAAAACAGCATTATAAATCTCTTTTTGACGTTTAGTAAACCTCCCTGAAACAGGTAAGGTCCTTGTAAGATCAGCTGAATAATTTCCATATTCTGCAGCAACATCCATAAGTACTAATTCACCCGACTTACATTGCTTATTATTTTCTATATAATGTAAAATGTTGGCATTTGTACCTGAAGCAATTATAGGTTCGTATGCAAATCCCTTAGATCGGTTTCTGATGAACTCATGTATCAACTCTGCTTCAATTTCATACTCCCATACTCCAGGTTTTATAAATGATAGTATTCGGCGGATACCTTTTTCAGTAATATCACAGGCTATTTGTATTTGTTGAATTTCTTCTTGTGCCTTAACAGCCCTTAATTCCTGTAATATTGGATTGCTTTTAGCAGATTTATGTGCAGGGTAATTGTCCTTACACCATTTAATAAATCGATCCTCCCTAGTCTCTGTTTCAACATTTTGACGATAATGTTCGTTAGTGTTAAAATAAAAAGTTTCACATTGAGTACTTAATTTTTGAAAAATACTCTCAAAATCCTCTAACCACAAAATTGTTTCAATACCGCTTAGCTCTAGAGCTTGTTCTTTACTTAATTTTGCACCCTCCCAAATAATAATCTTTGAGTTTGTTTTCCTTACAAATAAGATTTCTCTATACTTGGGATTTAAAGATTCAGGAAACAGGAGAAGAATTGTCTGTTCTTGATCAATACCAGATAAATAAAATATATCTCGGTGTTGTTCGAAAGGAATAGTACTATCAGCGCTAATTGGATAAATATCATTTGAATTAAATACCGCTAAACTTTTTGATTTCATTTGACTTGTGAAAGCCTTTCTGGTCTTTTTATAGAAGGGACATGAAATGGGTTTATATTTCATTTGATATTTTTTACGAAGATAATAGTTTTTAAACCCTAATTTGTTTAATCATTTAATCAAAAAAACCATTATTTTAAAAATTAAATTCAACAAACTTTTTAAATAGTTATTTATTTGTCCATAAAAGATAAAAATTATAAAAACAGGTTTGCTGCTTAGTGTTTATGCCTTAATTTTGAATAATAAATTCAAAAATTATGAGCTTAACTGCCTCTTCAATAGGGAGAAAAGTTGCGATGGCACTCTCGGGAATATTTTTGGTTCTTTTTTTAACTCAACATTTTAGTATCAATCTACTTTCCGTTTTTAGTGAATCGTTATTTAATCAAGTTTCACATTTTATGGGAAACAATCCGATTGTACAATTTATTCTACAACCTATTTTAATTTTTGGCGTTTTGTTTCATTTTGTTATGGGATTTGTCTTAGAACTCCAAAATTCCAAATCACGTTCAACACGTTATTCTGTTTATAAAGGAAAAAATAACGCTTCGTGGATGTCACGCAATATGATTATCTCGGGAATTGTAATTTTATCCTTCCTTGGATTACATTTTTATGATTTTTGGGTTCCAGAAATGGATTACAAATACATTAAAATACTACCCTTAGATCCTGACAGGTATTTTGACGAATTAGTCCATAAATTTGTAAGTCCTGTTAGAGTTGGGATTTATGTTTTATCATTTATATTCCTTAGTCTACACTTACTCCATGGTTTTGCATCATCCTTTCAAACAGTTGGGGTTAACAATAAATATACTAAGATTATAAAAAAATTTGCAACTGGATTTTCTGTAGTTGTACCCCTTGGATTCGTTTTAATCGCATTATTTCACCATCTAAAATAAAATATGTACCTTGCGGTGTACCTCGAAAATAATAATGTACCTCAATAATTTTTTATAAATGAAAAGAGTAAAAATTAGATATAGAAAAAATGCAAATGGAACTTCATCAATTAGGCTAAATTGTTTTTGTGGATATGAAAAAGTTAATGGCAAGAAAAAGGCCAGAAGGCTTATAAAAACCTTACCTTTTCATTTGGTAACAGAGCCTGCCTCTAAAGATGAAATTAAATTAAATGACTATTATAAAATTGAGGCAACTAAAATCGCTGATGAGTGGGAAAAATCTCTTCTTGAAAATGACATCTTAACTCAACAGGATGAGACAAAAATTAAAAGCTTTAAATTAAACTCTAAAATACCTGAAGGTGACTTAGCACAAAAATGGACTAATCATAAAGGTAAAATCAATTTAGTTAGTCCAGCAAACAAACGCTTAATTGACGTAATAGTTGTAGGAACTGGTTTGGCAGGTGCATCTGCATCCGCAACTCTTGCTGAGTTGGGATATAACGTAAAAACATTTTGTTTTCAAGACTCCCCTAGACGAGCACACTCTATTGCTGCACAGGGTGGAATAAATGCTGCAAAAAATTATCAAGGAGATGGAGACTCAACATACCGTTTATTTTACGACACTATCAAAGGTGGCGACTATAGATCTCGGGAGGCAAATGTTCATCGTTTAGCAGAGGTCTCAACTAATATAATCGATCAGTGCGTAGCTCAAGGTGTTCCCTTCGCTAGGGATTATGGTGGATTGTTAGACAACCGCTCTTTTGGGGGTGTACTTGTTTCAAGAACATTTTATGCAAAAGGTCAAACTGGCCAACAGCTTCTTTTAGGAGCTTATTCTGCTATGAACAGGCAAATTGGTCGTGGAAAAATTCAAATGTACAACCGACATGAAATGATGGACATAGTTATTATTGACGGTAAAGCACGTGGAATTATAACAAGAAACTTAGTTAATGGTAAAATAGAGCGCCACGGAGCACATGCTGTTGTTATTGCTTCTGGGGGTTATGGAAACGTATTTTTCTTGTCTACAAATGCGATGGGAAGTAATGTGTCTGCAACATGGAAAATTCACAAAAAAGGGGCGTATTTTGCAAATCCTTGTTTTACTCAGATCCACCCCACCTGTATCCCGGTATCTGGTGATCATCAATCAAAATTAACACTAATGTCAGAATCTTTAAGAAATGATGGTAGAATATGGGTGCCTAAAAAGCTAGGAGACGTAAAAGCTATACGTGAAGGAAACCTTAAACCTACAGAAATTAGAGAGGAAGACAGAGATTATTATTTAGAGAGACGTTATCCTGCATTTGGAAATTTAGTGCCTAGAGATGTTGCTTCCAGAGCAGCAAAAGAGCGATGTGATGCTGGATTTGGTGTAAATAAAACAGGCGAAGCAGTGTATTTAGATTTTGCTTCTGCAATAACACGTTATGGGAAAGAACAAGCTCATGTAAAAAATTTAAATGAAGATGATCCGGTTTTAGTTAAAAAATTAGGACAACAAGTAGTTCGCGCAAAATATGGTAATCTATTTCAGATGTATGAAAAAATTGTTGACCAAAATCCTTACGAAACGCCAATGATGATTTACCCCGCTGTTCATTATACTATGGGTGGTGTTTGGGTTGACTATAACTTAATGACGACTATTCCAGGCTGTTACGCGATTGGTGAAGCTAATTTTTCTGATCATGGGGCTAACCGCCTTGGTGCTTCAGCTTTAATGCAAGGACTGGCTGACGGATATTTTGTTCTCCCTTATACAATAGGAGATTATCTGGCAGATGACATTCGTACAGGCCCTATTGACACTAAACTTCCTGAATTTGAGAAAGCCGAAAATTCAGTAAGAGCACAAATTGAAGCTTTTATAAGTAATCATGGAAAAAACTCTGTAGACTATTATCATCGTAAGCTGGGAAAAATAATGTGGGATAAATGTGGAATGTCACGAAACGAAAAAGGATTAAAGGAGGCAATTAAAGAAATTCAAGAGTTAAGGGAGGATTTTTATAAAAATGTAAATGTCCCGGGAAGGTCCGACGAGTTTAACGAACAACTGGCCAAAGCGGGGCGTGTAGCAGACTTTTTAGAACTCGGTGAGCTTTTTGCCAACGACGCACTCAAAAGGACAGAGTCTTGTGGAGGTCATTTCAGAGAGGAATCGCAAACACCAGAGGGCGAAGCATTAAGAGATGATAAGAATTTCACTTTTGTATCCGCTTGGGAATGCAAAGGAGTTCCATCAAAAGCAAAATTGCATAAAGAAGATTTGGAATACGAAGAAATAGAAGTAAAAACTAGATCTTACAAATAGAATATTAAAGATGAATTTGACATTAAAAATTTGGCGTCAACCAAACTCAGAAACGAAAGGAAAGATTGAAACTTACAAGATTGACGATGTTTCACCAGACATGTCATTCTTAGAGATGATGGATGTATTAAATGAACAATTAATGTCTCAAGGGATAGATCCTGTAGCATTTGATCACGATTGTCGTGAGGGTATATGTGGAATGTGTTCTATGTTTATTAACGGTGAAGCACACGGCCCTGATCGCTTAGTTACTACTTGTCAACTGCACATGCGTAAGTTTAAAGATGGGGACACCATAACAATTGAACCCTTTCGAGCAAAGGCATTTCCAGTAATAAAAGACTTAGCAGTTGACCGCTCAGCTTTTGATCGAATTCAACAGGCTGGGGGGTTTGTATCAGTAAATACTTCTGGTAATACGCAAGATGCAAACGCTATTCCAATTGACAAACATGATGCTGACAAGGCATTTGACGCGGCTACGTGTATCGGTTGTGGTGCCTGTGTAGCAACTTGTAAAAATGCATCTGCAATGTTATTTGTTTCTGCAAAAGTTTCCCAATATGCATTACTCCCCCAAGGCAAAGTTGAAGCAGCAGATCGTGTACTAAACATGGTAAACCAAATGGATGAGGAAGGGTTTGGGAATTGTACTAATACAGGTGCTTGTGAAGTAGAATGTCCTAAAGGTATTTCGCTTGAAAATATTGCAAGAATGAATCGAGAATACCTATTTGCAAGCCTTAAGGGTTAATTACCCTGTGGAGAGAAGCAAGCTTCTTTTTAATATTTTTTTTAATTAACTGATCTATTCCTGAAAAATTACTTTTGATTTCATCTAAAAACGCTGAGTCAGAAAAGACATAATGCCCGCAGACTCTTATAAGGCTCTCCTTTTCATGAATTGGATCAAAACCCTTGCTAACCCACTTTACCCATTTTTTGGAATTGTAACAGATCTCCCAAAATTTATAAAATAGATCTTTTCTTTTTTTAATATCATTTAAGTATGTATCCGTTTCGATTAGTCCAAATTCCGGAGCAATATTTATAGAATCTAAACCAGAATCCATTTTCAGTTTTATTAATTCTTCGGAAATATAATCCCCGTTATGTTCTTTTGATTTTAAATTATTTTCTTTAGCAACAGCAACCATTTTTTTAAGTCTTTTAAGATCAAAACTTCCTGTATTTTGATTTGATGAAAGAGATGTCCCTGATTGTATAACCAAATACTCTATCTGTAAAAAAGCTTCTTCTGAAAGATTAGCCTTTAAATAGTTTAAAAGAGTTTTAAGTTCTTCTGGCTCAAATCTCCTTATAGCTTCTTCTGTTCCAATTTCAAATTTAATTTTGGGATTTATAGAGAGGCAAAATTGAATCATATCCAGTGTCCATTTTGATCCTCCTGAAAATGATGGATATTTTTTCCACGGATCGATATGAATATAATTAAAATGGTTACAATCGTGTTTTAAAGACTCATATCCATCGTCAGGCTTTTGGCCTTGTCCTGGACCACTGTGATCTCTCATTATTATTAAGTCTTTGGCATAATTTGAAAGTCCCTTTGTTGTCCAGTTATTGGAATAGCCTCCTTTATAATCAACCTGTCTTCTACTTGGTATTAATCCTACCTTATTTTTTGATTCAATCTGAAACTCGATAATAGAGTCAACAATATTTTTAGACATTGGTCCAATAAAAAATTTTATGTTCATAAATTAATATAGTTTGGAACTAAGCATACTTGTCACTAATATTTTAAAATCATAAAAAATTAAGGAAGAGAACTTATCAGCTTTTTCATAAAAACACCGACTTGACTTGGTTCAAGCCAACGTAAAACAACAACCAGATCCTTTTCAGGTACAACTATTATATAATTTCCACCAAAACCAGATGCATAAAAAGTATTCTCTGGAACTCCTTCCCAGTATCTGTCAGTCTCCTTTTTATTTAGCCACCACATATAACCATAACTTTTTTGAGCAGGTGAAGATTTTGTAGCCTCATCTATCCAGTCTTGACTAATGAGCTGACTTTCGTTCCACTTACCTTGCCTTAAAAAAAGTAAACCAAAACGTGCATGATCCTCGGTATTGATAAATAGCCCTCCTCCAGAATGTCCACCACCTGAAACTGATTGCATACGATTTCCGTCAAGCTCTACCCAAGAGTTATTGTAACCATACCAACGCCACGTTGTACTAGCTCCTATTGGATCCATTATAAACTTTTTCAAAATCTGTGGTATAGGTTGGCGCCAAACATTTAATAGACAATAGGCTAAAAGATTAACTCGTACATCATTGTATTTGTAGACAGTACCAGGTGTATTTAGTTTTCTATTTCTCCAGTCATCTATTCCGCCTTCAGCTGGAGGTCTGTCAGCCCAATCATGAATCCCCCACAATGTGCCGCTCCAATCAGAAGATTGATTCAAAAGATATTTCCATCTGATTTTACTATTATGTTTGCCTTTAAAAGAATTATCCCAAATATAATCAGATACAAAATCATCTGTTTTCAGAATTTTTTGATCAACTGCCAAACCTGCAATTGTAGACAGATAGCTCTTAGTAACACTAAATGTCATGTCTACTCTCTTTGTATCTCCCCAAGAGGCAATCTTGTAGCCTTCTTTTAAAATGATCCCAGCAGAGCCTCCTCTTTTTTTTGTAGGACCCAAAATTTTATGGTAGGGCTCGTTTTCAAAACCCTTACTAATAGCTATTCTTAAATCTTTTGATCCACTGTACTCGTTTTGTATAGCAAAATCAACGGCGGAGTTAAGTTTTTTAATATTAATTTTAAAATATTCAAGGGATTTTTTTTTCCATTCAAAACCATGTGTTGGAGGAAAATAACTTTGCCCTATTAAATGAAATTCAAAAATAGAAGCTAAAAATGCAAATGTTAAGATTTTCTTCACTTAGATTTATGTGAAATGAAATAATTTAAATATAATGAAATCCAACTAAAATAAATTTACACTTACAATTAAAATGAAATCCAAATTAAAAATTATCAATATTCAAACTTCACTTTTTTGGGAGAATGCTCTTAAAAATAGAGCTTACTTTGACAAACTTTTAAGTTCATTAAGCAAAGAAGTAGATATTATTCTTCTACCTGAAATGTTTACATCCGGTTTCACTATAAATGCTGAAAAAGTTTTTGAAACTATGGATGGTCCAACAGTTTTGTGGATGCAGTCTTGGGCTGAAAAATTAGACGGAATTATTGGAGGAAGTATTGTAATTAAGGAAAAAAATAAGTTTTTTAATCGCTTCCTAATTGTCAGTGAAAAAGGGATTATATTTTTTTATGACAAACGCCATACATTTTCTTTAGCAGGTGAAAATGAGATTTACACTTCGGGAAACAACTCCGGTTTATTTGAATACCACGGATGGAAAATCTGTCTAAGAATCTGTTACGACTTACGTTTTCCAGTTTGGTCACGTAACCAGAATAATTATGATCTTTTGATTTTTGTTGCAAATTGGCCTTCAAAAAGGATTAAAGCATGGGACACCTTACTTCAAGCACGTGCGATTGAAAATATGTGTTATGTTTCTGGGGTTAATAGAATAGGATACGATGATAATGAACTAGAATATCCCGGTCATAGTGCAATTTATAATCCGTTAGGAAATTTAGTAAGCGGTAAATTATCATCCATGGAAAAAATTGTTACTGCAGAATTGAATTACTTTGAGCTTGTGGATCTTCGTAATCAATTACCCTTTCTCGAGGATATGGATAATTTTCATTTGTATTAAAAGTTTCATTCATATCCCAATTTGCTCTTAGATCTATTTCTTTCCAATAATAAATTACTTTTTCAGGCTGTACTTTACCCAGATAGCTCCCTGTATCCCATCTTTTATTATTATTAGGATCCTCAATTAGTCTCACAAAATATTTCCCTGGATCAAGTAATTCAAATGAATAGAGACCCCCTTCTGATGGAGAATCATAACGTCTAATAACTTTTTTGTTTTGAATTAATTCTATTATATAAGGATCAGGCGAATTGTGAATTACTCGCAGGTAAATATTACCGTAATCTTCAATTTTTTCCGTTGGAGTATTAAAAATTAAGGTATCATTCGTTCTACCCCAAAAATCTTCAAGTGCTTTCGGAAGTAATGTAATATTATATTTATCATTTGGTAAAACTTCAAAGTCAATTAAAATCCTGTCATAATTTTCGAGAATTTTTAAAGACACTGGGACATCTAGACTATCAACATTAATTACTTTAACAAATGATGAATCAACACTGACAATAGGAAGGTTACTTGATACTTCAAACTTACTTTTTAGTTTTAAGGGTCCGGTTGTTATACTTTTTATAACTAAAGAATCTTCAATAGGTTTTCGCAGGTAAGCTGTTTTAGTTCTTAAAGTATCCTTGATCTCAAGTTCAAATTTAATTGAATCTAATTTTACTCCTTTAAACCAAAAATTTAATGAATCTGCTTCACGATTTTTATTAACTAAAGACTTGAAACTTTTTGGGACTTCACTAATCATTGAAAAAGATTGATTTTCATATTCGCCATAATATGCGAGAGCAACGTGGTGTTCGTTGACAAAAGATGGTGATGCCCAAGAAAAGTCTTCTATTTCCTTAAAAAGCTTGAGATTAATTATTGAATCTTTTGGAAGTTCAATTAATCTATTTAAATAACCAATTTTATCAATGTTTTGATCGAAAAAATAGTTTCCTGCAAAATCTTGAAGTGCAATTAAATTGTATTTGCCCTCGCGTAGGTTTTGAAATCTATATATTGTAGAATCTAGAGTATTTGTAACATATAAGGGTTTCTTATTATAAATCACAGAATCACTGTAAACCGAGTCAACTGGATAAAGCTGTAGTGAAATGAAGTTTTTGGTATCTTTTTCAAATGCATCACTTACATTTCCTTTAATATATAGCGAATCTATATTGGCTCCTGTAGAAAGTGTGTATGTAAAAAAAGGAATAGGATTAGATTCATTAAAATCAACTATGCTATTGCCAAAATTAAACGTGTAAGTGGTGTTATCTAGGAGGCTGTCTTTTAATTCAACTGAAATTTTTTTTGATGCGCCTGTCGATGGAGAAACCATATATTGACTGGAATTGAGGGGTGGAGAAATTATAAGCTGCTTACTAATATCTTTCAATTTTACATATTCATCAAAACTAAGGGTAAAACCAAGTTTATTAAAATAAGTTGAATTGAGTTTCGGGGAGGCATTTATCAAAACAGGGGGTATGGAATCTTTGGGACCACCTGTTGGCGAAGCCCGTTTAGCGCAACTTAAAATTGATATTACTAAGGTTATACAGGTAAAAAGTCGAACACCACTTTTCATACTTTTTAAAGTTATTGGCAAAGTAAAGCAATATTCCTAAATACCACCAAATGGTATCAAACTTGTTTAATTCTTTTGTAATTTCCTTAATTGAAGTTCTTTAAAAAAAACTATTTTTGAGACATGGCAACAGAGAATGGAAATTTCAAAAAAATAATTTCACATGCTAAAGAATATGGTTTTGTTTTTCCTTCAAGCGAAATTTATGATGGCCTTAGCGCAGTATACGATTATGGGCAGAATGGTGTTGCACTAAAAAAAAATATCCGAGATTATTGGTGGAAATCAATGACTCAATTGCACGAAAATATTGTTGGGATTGACGCCGCTATTTTTATGCATCCAACAACTTGGAAAGCATCTGGCCATGTTGATGCATTCAATGACCCACTCATTGACAACAAGGTTTCCAAAAAAAGATATCGGGCAGACGTTCTTGTAGAAGAATATGTCGCCAAAATTGAAACTAAAATTGAAAAAGAAGTAGCAAGGGCAGCAAAACGATTTGGAAACTCTTTTGATGAAAATGAATTCAAAAAAACAAATCCCAGAGTTATCTCATATATAGAAAAGTCGAGAAATATTTTAAGTAGGCTTAACAAATCTCTGGGGAAGGAAGATTTAAATGATGTAAAGAATTTAATTGAAGAATTAGAAATTTCTTGTCCTGAGTCTGGTTCAAAAGAATGGACAGATGTTAAACAGTTTAACTTGATGTTTGATACTAAATTAGGTGCTTCAAAAGACTCAGCAATGGATTTGTATCTTCGTCCAGAAACAGCTCAAGGGATTTTTGTGAACTTTTTGAATGTTCAAAAAACAAGTAGAATGAAAATCCCATTTGGTATTGCACAAACTGGGAAAGCATTCCGAAATGAGATCGTTGCAAGGCAGTTCATATTTAGAATGAGAGAATTTGAGCAAATGGAGATGCAGTTTTTTATTCCTCCAGGAACTCAAAAAAAATGGTATGAATTCTGGAAAGAAAAAAGACTTAAATGGCACTTGTCATTAGGAATGGGAGAGGAAAAATATAGACTACACAATCATGAAAAACTAGCGCATTATGCAGATGCAGCATTGGACATTGAATTTCGTTTTCCCTTTGGATTCAAAGAATTAGAAGGAATTCATTCTCGCACAAACTATGACCTGTCAAATCATGAACAATTTTCTGGGAAAAAGCTACAATATTTTGATCCAGAAATTAATGAAAGTTATGTGCCCTATGTTATAGAAACATCAATAGGTTTGGATCGAATGTTCTTAGCTGTTTTATCAAATAGCTTAACTGAAGAAAAACTTAGTGATGGTAGCATTAGGACAGTTTTAAAATTACCTCCCGCACTATCTCCAATAAAGGTGGCAATATTACCTTTGGTCAAAAAAGACGGTTTGCCTGAGATTGCTAAAAAAATTATCAATGAATTAAAACTTGATATTACATCAATTTATGACGAAAAAGATGCTGTTGGAAGACGTTACAGAAGACAGGATGCAATAGGAACTCCCTTCTGCATAACTATCGATCATCAAACTTTAGACGACAAAACAGTAACCCTTAGAAATCGCGATTCAATGAAACAAGAGAGAATTAAAATAGAACATATAAAGAATTATATTAATGAAGAAGTTTCTTTAAGGTCAATCCTTAAAAAACTTTGAGTTTACCCTTATTAAAAAAGAGTTTTGAAAATTTTTTCTTACAACGTAAATGGAATAAGAGCTGCGATGAAAAAAGGTTTTATTGAATGGCTAAAGATTTCAAGCCCTGATGTTTTGTGTCTGCAAGAAATAAAAGCGATGAAGGACCAAATAGATGTTTCATCAATAGAAAAACTAGGATATAATCATTACTGGTTTTCAGCTGAAAAAAAAGGATACAGCGGTGTCGCTATTTTATCAAAAAAAATTCCCTTGAATGTATCTTACGGAAGCGGGATAGATCACATGGATTTCGAAGGAAGAATAATGAGATTAGATTTCGAAAAATTATCTATAATGAGCCTTTATCTTCCATCAGGAACAAACATAAATCGCCTACAGTACAAATTTAAATTTATGGACGAATTTAGAGTTTATGTTGACGATTTAAAGCTAAAATTTTCTAATCTTGTTATATGTGGCGATTATAACATTTGTCACCAAGCTATTGACATACACGATCCTGTAAGAAATAAAACTGTTTCAGGTTTTTTACCTGAGGAAAGAGACTGGCTCAATAGTTTTATAAAGTCCGGTTTTGTTGATTCATTCAGATTTATGAATCCAAGACCCAACCAATATACATGGTGGAGTTATCGTTCTAATGCAAGAAAAAACAATAAAGGTTGGCGCATAGATTACGCTTTAGTTAGTGAATCTTTGAAAAAAAATATATTAAAATCTTTTATCCTTCCGGAGGTTTTTCACTCCGATCATTGTCCAGTTGGTTTAGAATTGAAATTTTGAAATGAGATATTACATACTTTTTATAATAACTCTATGCGTTACAAATTGTGTTTCAACGAAGGTGTTTAACGATCTAGAATCCCGCTACTCCAAAGTCAAAATAGAAAAAAATAAATTGCAAAATTCTGAAGACTCTTTACAGCAATCTTTCGATAAATTAGATTTAAAATTGAGTGAGACACAAGCTTATTTAGAGATTTCAAGGGATAGTACAAAATTAGGTCTCAAAATAAATGAATTATTAAATGAAGAGTTGGATCTAGTGAAAAAGAACAGCACATTAAAAATTCAGGAGAATATCGCAAAAAACAATGCGCTAATTAAAAAAATAGCGATAAAAGAAACTGAACTTTTGTCACGTACAGAGCGAATTGATAGGCTAGAGAAAATAATATCTTCTCAGAAAAAAATATTAAGTGATTTGAAAAATAGAATCTCTGAAGCTTTACTAAATTATAGAGGAAAAGGTTTATCAATTAAACAGCGTAACGGAAAAGTTTATATTTCTATGGAAAACAAATTATTATTTAAATCAGGTAAGTGGAATATTGAACTTCAAGGAAAACAAGCTCTCATGAGATTATCCAAAGTATTAGAAGAAAATCCTGATATATCAATTTTAATAGAAGGACATACTGATAACATTCCGTTTACTAGTAAAGGTGCCATGGAATCTAATTGGGATCTGTCTACCAAAAGAGCAACTGCGGTAGTTAAAATTCTTTTAGAGAATAATAATATTTTACCCCAAAACCTTACTGCTGCCGGTAAAAGTGAATTTGTTCCTATTGCCTCAAATACAACAATTGAAGGCAGAGCAGCAAACAGACGAATAGAAATAATATTAAGTCCTTCTTTAGATAAAATAATTGAATTAATTAGTTCTGAAAAACAGTAGTTAATGGAATACAATTTATTGCCAGGTACAGACATTAAGGTTAGTAAAATTTGTTTAGGAACAATGACTTGGGGAAGGCAAAATAGTGAGATTGAAGGTCATCAACAAATGGATTTTGCACTAGATAATGGTGTAAATTTTTTTGATACGGCAGAGTTATATCCAATACCACCAAGATTTGAAGAACAAGGCGATACAGAAAGATTTATTGGCTCGTGGTTTAAAAAAAATGGCACTCGAAAAGAGGTTATTTTAGCTTCTAAAATTGCGGGCCCTGCTGCATTTACCAAACACATTAGAAAAGATAAAAGTTATTCAAAAAAAACAATTGATTTTGCAATTGAAAATAGTTTAAGGCGTCTTCAAACAGATTATATTGATCTATATCAAATACATTGGCCTGAAAGACCAACAAATTTTTTTGGAAAAAGAGGATATTTTTATAAACATGATGACAGGTGGGAAGAAAATTTTGAAGAAATTTTAGACGCCCTTCAAAGTCACAAAATTAAGGGAAATATAAGGCATGTGGGAGTATCTAATGAAACACCATGGGGGACTATGAAATATTTAAGTTTTTCTTCTGAAAGATTTCCCAGAATAAGGACTATACAGAACCCATACTCCCTTTTGAACAGAACATTTGAAGTTGGAAATGCTGAGGTTTGTCATCGTGAAAATATTGGACTGCTTGCATATTCACCACTTGCATTTGGAGTGCTTACAGGAAAATATCGCCATGGTGAAAAGCCAAAAAACTCAAGACTTACATTATTTCCACATTATGATCGCTATAACTCAAAATCGTGCAAAAAATCTGTTGAAGCATATTACAATATCGCAGAAAAAAATGGAATTTCTCTCACTCAACTTGCATTGGCATTTGTAAATGATCGTCCATTTTTAACAAGTAATATTATTGGCGCTACAAACCTTTCTCAATTGAAAGAAAATATAGATAGTATTTTTATTAAATTGAATGATTCTGTTTTGAATGAAATAAACAGAGTTCACGAGGCTATTCCAAATCCTTCCACCTAATTCAAAATAAGAGTTCTTAATTTCATTTAAATCTTTCTTTTTAAACTGGATTATAAAACCGCTTCAATTAACTTTTTGGTGTAATTATTTTTAGGGTTTCTGTAAAGCTGATCAGCCTCTTGAATTTCAATTATTTCTCCTTCACGCATTATCATAACCCTATCTGACATGTGCTTAACAATAGACAAATCATGAGAAATAAACAAATAACTAAGTCCTAAATTATTTTTAAGATCATTTAAAAGATTTAATACCTGCGCTTGTACAGATATGTCAAGAGCAGCAACTGATTCATCACATATCAAGACCCTAGGGTCTACTGCGAGCGCTCTAGCTATTATAACCCGCTGTCTTTGGCCACCAGAAAGTTCATGAGAATAACGATCAATAAATTCTTCTGTTAATCCAACATTATTTAATAAACTAATTGTCCTTTCATGATTTTTTTTCTTGTTATTTGAATAATGAACGTTAAGAACCTCATGAATACAATTACCAACTGTTTTTAAAGGATGTAATGCAGCATAAGGATCTTGAAAAATAAATTGAACTTCTTTTCTGAGTTTCGCAACTTGTTTTTTATCCTTAGGATCAATTTTTAATCCTTTCCAATTAATTTCGCCAGAATCAGGAATATCTAAACAAACAATAGTTTTAGCGAGTGTTGACTTACCACTGCCAGATTCTCCAACTAAACCTAAAATTTCTCCTGGGTAAAGGGAAAAGGTAATATTATTTAAAGCTTTATATTTTTTAGTTTTCCCTAACCAACTTTTAGTTAAATAACATTTTTCGATATGTTTAATTTCTAATATGGGCTTTTGAGAATATATTTTCTTTTGCTGAGAGAGTCTTGTTTTTTGTAATACTTTTTTAATTTTAAAATTATCTTGTGTGTAATCATTTAAAGTAGGAAGTCTTTCTATTCGTTTATCAATTTTCGGTCTAGTATAAATTAAACCTTTCGTGTAAGCATTTTTTGGTTTTCTGAATAACTCTTTTGTATTATTAGACTCTATGATATTACCATTATGTATAACTAAAACCTGATCAGCAAATTTTTTAATTAAGGCTAGATCGTGTGATATAAAAAAAATACACATTTTATATTTTTTTTGAAGTATTTTTAATAAAAGAAGTATTTCTTTTTGTACTGTTACATCTAGAGCAGTTGTTGGTTCGTCTGCAATCAAAAGTTTTGGATTACATAAAAGAGCCATAGCTATCATAACACGCTGTTTTTGTCCTCCGCTGAGTTGGTGGGGGTAGGAATTTATTATTCTATTCGTGTCTAATAATTTTACTTCTTTAAGGGTATTTATCACTCGCTCTTTTTTTTCATTCAAAGACATTTTTTGATGAAAGCTCAATACCTCTCTTAACTGCTTTCCACATTTTAAGGTCGGATTCAAACTGGTTTGCGGCTCTTGAAAAATCATTCCCTGAAACCTACCCCTATATTTTTGCCATTTTTTGGGGGAAAAGTTTCTCAAGTCAGAATCTAAAAAATTTAATTTCTCAGCAATAATTTCTGAGTGCTTTGGCTGGAGCCCCATTAAAGTGTGCGCCATTAACGATTTTCCACTTCCCGATTCACCAACTACACCAACAATTTCATTGTATTCTAAGCTGAAAGAAATATTATTCAAAATAAGTTTCCCTTTTATCTTAAGACAAAGATTTTTTATTTCGACAAGACTTCTCCTTTTTTTTTTCACTTAATAAAAACAGATTGGTTTAGACTTAAGATAGTTTCGATAAAGAGCTATTACAAATTACTAATTTAAATTATACAGTGAAAAGTTTTGTTAGTTCATATGCACATCATTACAGGGCATTCAAACCTTCTTTTCATTATCTTATCTTAAAAAATTGTTTAGGTAAAAGAAAATTTAAAAAAAACTCTAGATATCGGTTGTGGTGTTGGAAACTCATCTATTGCCGTAACAAATTTCTCAAAAAAAGTAGTAGGCTATGATATAAATAAAGAAATATTTAAAAATACTTTATAACACAAAAGAGTTTCTTATATAGACTAATGGTCAAATATTAAATTTAGATGCGATGGGATATTATACTCTCCACAAAAAAATTTGATAAAATATTATTAAACTAAATAATTATTATTTAAAATCATCTTGTTTTTTGTATGTTTGCCGAATATTGAAAATGAAAATGACTTATGCTTGGACTACACGATATTCAATATCTCTATGAATTTATATTTTGGCTATTAACTTTTCTAATACTCAGACTAGTATGGCATAAACCACCTGTAAGACTTGCTTATGGTTACGTTGTTGCTGCCTTCAATTTGTTTGCTATAATTATGTACACATTTTCATCTATCTCAGGTCAAATGTCAGGTTTAGATGCATTTTCGTTTAGTTTTTTACATGCAATGGTCTCTATCGTAATGCTAACTTTAATCCACAAGGAAATTAAAATTGATAAAAGGAAAAAAGTTCTCAAATGAAAAAAACCTACCCCATATTATTTCTATCTATTTCAATTATCCTAGCTGCATTGGTAATAGCATCTTCAAATAGATACAAACCCTCCCCTGTAAATGAAACATTTGTAGTAGATTCTTGGACTGGTAATATTTATGACATTCAGGGAAATAATCTTACAGAAATTCACAAAAACTTGAACCCATCCAAAATTCAGAAGACCCCAGATTTGAACAAAGTTCAATAATAAGTTTTTCTTATTTCTATAGTATTAAATCTAATCCAAACGTCTTATGAGCATCGAGTTAATTGATATAATAGGTTGGGTTGCAACTTTCTTTGTTATTGTTTCTTTTTTGATTGACAAAATCTTATGGCTTAGAACAGTCAATTTAATTGGTGCCTCATTGTGGTTAGCATACGGTATAATTGATCTTTCATACTCAATAATTTTTCTGAATCTTGTGGTTGTCTCAATTCAGATTTACAAAATAATTCTTATCCTTGGAAGAAAACAGGTTTAACCCAGTTTAAACTTTAAAATCATTGAAAAAAATTCTATTCAATGCGAATATTTGTTAACCCAATATCTGAGCCTTTTTTTGATTTAATTAAAAATGCAGAAGTTATTTTCCCCATCTCTACTCCCATTTTTTCGAAATTACTTAATGGTATTTTGTACTCTTGCCAGCCATCAGTTAAATTTAAACTAATTGTGTTTGAACAATTGACTAAATTATCACATAAACCAATTTGGACATTAACGTTTGGACCTTGAAACGATTTTGCAATAAAGGTTAATTTCATTGCACCATTCGATTGCCGAGTCATGTCATTTGTGTTATTAGTTGAGACTCTAAAATAATCTCCATTAGATTTAGTCCAATTAATTCTCAAAGCATCTTCTTGAGTCTGATAATCTGTTTTACTAATTATTAACCCCCCGATTGATGTTGGGTAACTCAAAATTTGTTTTTCCAACTCTCCAGAAACTAACCATAAGCTCCAAGGCTCAACTGCTAATCCTTTTTTATAAAATTCGCCTGTTGACATTTTTTTATTTTTATTTAATCCTGATATCTCAGATAAAAAACCAATATTTTTTGAGTCATTATAATTAAGACCATATCCTAATTCAAAAAGTGGTTCATTATCCTTTGCAACATATGCTACATTTGGCCAGGTAAATGATAATTTCCCCTTAAAGTCATAGGATAAATCACTTTTAAAAAGTAAGTCTGATATTCCTCCACCTTCAGTTCCTGGCAACCAGGCTGCTACGAAAGCATCAGAATTATTAATTTCTTGGTTTACCCATAAAGGCCTGCCAGACAGGAATACTGACACCACTGGAATTCCCCTCTTTTTGTATTTGCCTAATTTTTTTACATCAAATCCATTTGGAACGAAATCTAGATTATCTCGATCTCCCTGAAATTCTGCATATGGATCTTCTCCGTATACCGCAATAACGATCTCTGCATCAATAGATTCGTCTCCATTTGGAGAAAAAATTACTTTACCACCAGCTTTTCCAACAATATCTTTTATTCCATCTAATATGGATGTTGCATTTGGGAATTCATGATTTTTATGACCATTGCCTTGCCAAGATAGAGTCCATCCTCCACATGCCTTTGAAATACTTGACGCACCATCTCCGACAACTAATATTGTTTTTTTTGGGTTAATTGGTAATAAATGGTTGTTGTTTTTTAATAATACTAAAGATTCCCTTACCGCTTGTCTTGCAATTTTTCTATTCTCACTCAACCCCAAAAGTTTTTCGTTACCTGCATTCGGTCTACCACTAGGCTTGCCCTTCTCAAAAATGCCTGAATTTAATTTTACTCTCAGTATTCTCCTAACCGCATCATCTAAACGTGTCATACTAATTTTACCTTCTTTTACCTGCTGTAACGTATTCTCGTATAAACCCCTCCAACTATCAGGTGCCATATACATGTCCAATCCTGCGTTAAGAGATAATGCACAACTTGTATTTGAACATCCTGGTACTTGACCATGTCCATTCCAATCACCAACTACAAAACCATTAAATCCCATTTTACCTTTCAAAATATCCGTAAGCAACTCTTTGTCCCCATGAAGTTTTCTCCCCTGCCAGCTAGAAAATGACGCCATAATTGTTTGTACTCCTGCTGGAATGGCAGTATAGTACCCCGCAGCATGAATCCTAGCCAATTCTTCTTCGCTTATAGGTGCATCCCCTTGATCAACTCCGTTAAGAGTCGCACCATCTGCCAAAAAATGTTTTGCGCTAGAAATAACTTTACCATCAGTCATAAATTTCATAGAACCTAGTTCGCCTTGAAGTCCAATTACAATACGATCTCCATATAATTCTGCAATCTCAGGATTTTCTGAAAATCCCTCATAACTTCTCCCCCATCTGGTGTCTTTTGGAATTGCTAGCGTAGGAGCAAAGGTCCAATCATGACCAGATACAGTAAGTTCGTGTGCTGTTATACTAGCAATTTTTTCAATTAAATCTGGATTTTTCGTAGCACCTAGTCCAATATTATGTGGGAAAATTATTGCTCCTTTTAGATTTGCATGGCCGTGTACAGCATCTATACCCCAAATTATAGGTATAGCGATTTCTACACCTTCATCGTCAACAGAAGCATTATAATAAGCATCTGCCTTTTTAAGCCAACTTTGTGTATCTGCATAGGGTAATGGTCCTGGTGCTGAATTCCCTCCACTTAAAACAGAACCCAATCTGTATTTTTTTACTTCCTCTGGCGTAACTGAATCACTATCACCTTGGATGACTTGTCCCACCTTTTGTTCTAATGTCAACTTGGCTAATATTTGACTTATTTGATTTTCAATATCAGTGTCTAGTGGAAGAGGGTCAATAATTTTCCACTTATAATTATTTAGAGGTGTTTTTGATGATTTACACCCAAAAAAAATAAGCAAAATACACGAAATTGCAATGTTGATGATAGATTTAAAAAAAATGTAAGTCCAGCTAAATTTTCTGCTAATCTTATTTATTGACATATTTTGATTTTAATTGCTAAGTGTAAAAAGTGACCGTTCAGATTAATCTTATAATTGAAAATTTATCATTGCTGAATTTTAGCAAATATATTTAAGCTCTTTTTAAATACACTGAATTTATATTTTTTTTGTAATATTATCGTCGATTTAATGCTATTGATGTGAATGATACGAAGTATTTGTTGGCCTATACGATTCCTTTGTCGGCGATTATAGGTCTTCAGGTTGGTGGGGTTTGGAGTTTCGCAACTGTCTTGTACGCATTTGGGGTAATACCACTATGGGAGGCTTTTCTAGAGCCTGATAAAAACAAGCTAGATGAAGAAAAAATTAAAAATCGTTTAGCTAATCAATTTTTTGACTTGATGTTGTATTTCAATTTGATAATTGTTTTTGCTGTGCTGTTTTTTGGTATTGATCATTTAACGTCCAAACCACTTGACTTGTATGAAAAAATTGGATTAGTATTATCATTTGGTATCGTTTTAGGAACCAATGGCATAAACGTTGCTCATGAATTAGGGCATAGGAAAACGAAATGGGAACGTTTTCTAGCAAAACTTTTATTAATGCCATCATTATATATGCATTTTTATATTGAACATAACTTTGGTCACCACCTTAATGTTGGCACACCAGATGACCCTGCTACATCAAAAAAAAATCAATCAGTATTTTCATTTTGGTTCACCTCTACAATAGGTCAAATAAGAAATGCAATTCGTATTCAAAAGAATCTTCTCGTAAATAAAAAAGTTGGATTTTTCAGCGTTTACAACGACTTTTTTTACTATCAAATCTTTCAAATTATATTTTTAATTTGTGTATACATGCTTTTTAGCACCCAAGGTGTAATATTTTCCTTATTTATAGCACTTGTCGGAATACTTTTGTTAGAAACAATTAATTATATCGAACATTACGGTCTATCAAGAAAACCAAATGGGCCAAGGTATGAGCGAGTTAGCCCAATGCATTCGTGGAATTCTAACCATGCCATAGGTCGTCTTGTCCTTTATGAATTAACTCGCCATAGTGACCACCACCATAGGGCCTCAAAAAAATATCAAATTTTAGAGAGCATAGAAAAAAGCCCCCAATTACCATTTGGATATACTACGTCGATGCTTATCGCACTTTTCCCACCACTATGGTTTAAACTAATGAACAAACGTATTCCCAACTCCCAGGCTTAATAAAACTCTAAACCAATTTGTAAGATTATTTTTAAAAATTTATCGTGTCTTTAATTTCGAAAAACATATCAATATCACAAAAAGTATTTGTAATTGCTTGTATTTTTTTATGTGGAATAAAGATTTTCAGTCAAGAAGGCGAGTATATAAAAATTGAAAACTTCATTTTTAATACCGAACAATTAAAGAAAAACCAAAAAGGTATAATTATTCCTCAGCTAGATCGAAATTTAAATGATCGAATTGAATTTTTTATTCAGGAATCTTTCCCGGAAATTATAGATGACAGTAAAAATATAATTTGGCAATCTTATAAAACCACAACAAATCCTATTTTGAAAGCTCACTCTATGTCTTTTATGGTTAGAGTTAGCATAAAAAATACAAATGAGAACAAAATCTACAGATATATTGAGGTTGATTACCTCCCAAAGACAGACGAATTGTCCACTTATTATGTATGGGACTCAGAAAAGAAAAACTTTAGAATAAATGATAGTGAGTTAGAAAGAAGATCATATCTGCCACAACTAACTGAATTAAAAATAGAAAATCAACCAAAAAAAGCTGGTATCAACGATATTCTAGAAGAATATCGAGCTCTAATTGGAGGTATTAACGATAATTTTATTTATTTCAATCAAGCAAAAGAAAGTGATCTTGATAAAATCAATGAAAATATTTCAAGCTTTGTTAAACAAAATTATTCGAATGTTGACTTTGTAATGAATATAGTCTTTGACTCATATCATACATTTATTAGCGCTTATGATATTTATCATTATTACACTTTTATTGTTCAAGTAAAACTTCAAGGAAGCAGTACACCAAACTTCATTGAAGTTTTCTATAATCCTTCAACTGAAATTGTGAATTCTGATTTTACTTGGAGTAGTAAAAGAGAAACATTTTACAGACCTAACAAAAATTAATTAATAAATGTCTTAAGTGTTTCATTCAAACTTACTTAAAACTATTAATTCTGCGACCAATCTGGAAATTTCTGATTCTAGAAAACTTATTTTAAAAGAATTGGTTAAATATATTAACTCAAAGAAAGCTTTAAAAAGTGAAGTACACTTAAACTTTGTATGTACTCACAATTCTAGAAGGAGTCAATTTTGTCAAATCTGGGCTGAAACTGCTAGCGCTTATTATAATAAAAAAACATACTGCTACTCTGGAGGATTTTGGTAGTAACTGAGTTCAGTTTTAATGCAGTCAATACCATGAAAAAATGTGGCTTTGATGTAATTAAGTTAGGAAGCAAAAATCCTACTTATTCTCTCTATTATTCCAATAGTAAGGTAAAGCCAATATCCGTTTTTTCTAAACTATACAATGAACCTGCTAATAAGGCTAATTCATTTGCCACGATTACAACTTGTACAGATGCAGAGGAAAACTGCCCATTTATTTTAAATGCTGAAAAACGAATTTTCTTACAATATGATGACCCAAAATTATTTGATAATTTGCCTAATAAAATGGAAAAATATTTTGACTGTTCTTTACAAATTGCCTCAGAATTATTTTATGTATTTCGAAACGTAGAATAAAATATTTCTGAAATTCATTTATTTGATAAAAATGATTTTTATCATATTTTAGATAAATAATAATTAAATCAAATTGAAATGTTACCACAAATAATAGTTGCCTCAACTTGTGTTCTGATCACACTTTACGGGGTTTTCAAAAAAAATCGTGTTTTCTTTAACATAGGTTATTTTGTATATGGATTAATAGTAATTTTTTCAGAGATTAACTTTTATATTCAAGATCAAGAAGTTGTTCATATAGCAACAGCATCGTTATGGTTAATTCAGTCCTCATTAGCATTGCCAAATAAGTTACCATACGATGGTAGTAAAATTGCAAAATCAGCAGGTATTAAAATTTATATTTGTTTATCAATAATTAATCTTTATGGAATATTCATAGTATGTGCATCTAATCTCCCAGATTTTATAAGCTATTTCCACGCCATACTAGCTATTTTACCTTTAATTGCAATCTATTTGATATTAAATAATAAAATTGAAATTTCTAAAAGTTAAATAGCTTGTTGACTAGATAAGATTGTTCATAGCCAAAATTTATCAGATTTATTTAAAAATCATTCTTCTAATAAAACTAATTGGAGTTTCTTGGTAAGGTCCAGAAAATTGTAGGCCAACATCAGTAGCTGCTTTTCTTATAGCGTTTCCGTGTTTATAGCTATGAAATAATATGTTGAAGTCAATAATATTATTTTTTGTTATTACTTGATCTTCGTAAACAGGATTATAAATGAAAATAGGTGGATCATCTTTGTCCATTTGATTTAGATAATCTAATACTTTAAGATTTTCAGAAGTAATTGAATTGTTGTAAAATTTCAAAAATAAATCATCTAGCTCAGTATATTTACTCAGTAATATATCGACTTTAAAATCAGGAAAAATTTTTTCCCATTTATACATATCGTAAGTACTTTGAGCCAAGGTTGTAAATATTCCAATTATATTTTTATTACTTTCTTCTCTTAGTCCATTCCATATGGCTATTCCTGCACCTGCTGAAATACCTGATAAGATTAATTTGTTTTCAGGGAATCCTAATAAATTAGATTTTTGAGTTATAAATTCAATAACCTTTCTACCATCTATAAGAGAGGTGATAACTCCTTCAGCCTCATCATCATTAATGAATGTATATTCTGAATTAATAACGGCAAGGTTTTCATTCAAAATAGAATTGATGATTTGTTTTTGGTCTCCCTCATAAAGATCCTCCTTAGATCCAAACAAAAAGGCTCCACCATGAAAGAAAATTACTGCTCCCTCTAATTTATTTTTTTTAGGTAAAATAATATCCAAGATATTTCTGTCGTTAATTCCATAACTAACATTTTTAAAAAATAAAAAATCCTCTTCTAAAGGTGAATCTGAAGACTTTATACCTAAGCCTGTTTCAATAACACTAATTTTAGACGTCTCTAAATCTTCAGTTTTAGAGCAGGCAAATAAAAAACTAAGTATAATAGAAAAAATAATTTTTATTACTAAATTTTTCATAAATCATTTTTTTTTAAAACAACCCCAGGTTTGATGTCCTTAAATTTTGACTCATCAATTACTATTTTACCATTTACAATAACATAAGATATCCCAGTAGGGAATTGATGAGGATTTTCATAAGTCCCATTATCGATTATTTCATCTGAATCAAAGATCGTTAAATCAGCTTTATATCCTTTTTGAATTAGTCCTCTATCCTTAATTCCCATTGCATTTGCAGGTAAAAATGTCATTTTGTGTATGGCTTCTTTTAAAGTCAAAATTCTATTTTCTCTAACATATCTGCCTAAAACCCTTGGAAATGTTCCATACCATCTTGGATGTGGATGGCCCACTCCGTAATTTGCTAACCTTCCATCTGAAGCAATCATTGTTTGCGGGTGTTTCATAATATTAATAACATCTGATTCATCCATAGCGTGAAAAATACAATTCGCTCCCCCTCTAAGTTGAGCCTCAATAACGAGTTTTGCACCATTTTTTGTAGTTGGTTCAATTCCTCTTAAATTACACCAATACTTTAAAGTTTTACCCTCTAATTTAGGCATCCACTCAACTTTGGCAAATTGAATCCTATCTAAATTCTCTCCTCCTCTATCATTTAATATATTAAAAACAATTCCATTTAATATACTGTCTCGGAACTTTTCATTTTCTAATCGTAACTTAAACATTTCATGTCCACCAGCTCTAGCCCAACTAGGAATTAAGACAGATATCCCTGTATGACTTGCATTGTAAGGATATTGATCAATTCTAATATCCAACCCTCTTTCTCTAGCATCATCTACCCTTCCAAGAGTTTCTATACTTTTACCCCACATAGGCTTACCAATAACTTTGTGATGAGTAAGAATTACTGTTATATCAGCTTTTTCGGAGATTTTAATGGCTTCATCAATTGAAGCAAGAACTTCTAAACCTTCATCGCGAAGATGTGAAGTGTAAATTCCTCCCTTTTTTGAGGCTTCTTTAGAAAGTGCTATTATTTCATCAACTTCGGAGAAACTTCCTGGTAAATATTTTAGCCCAGTAGAAATACCAAAAGCTCCCTCATTCATCGCCTGAGCGACAATCCCTTTCATTTTATTTAACTCATTAGTTGTTGGAGCTCTATTATCTAAATTCATTATTTTTTTTCTTACTGAATTGTGTCCAACCAGAAAACCTACATTCATTCCTACTCCTAGCTTTTGAAGACTATCCAAATAAGCGCCAAATGGCAATGGACTATTTCCGTCTGGTCCTCCTAAACTTGTAGTTACCCCCTGACGAAGATGACTCTCACAATTAGAAAGTGAAAAAATAGGTTCTAAATGAACATGTAAGTCGATAAATCCTGGAGAAACTGACAAACCCTGAGCATTAATAATTTTATTTGCATTCTCAGTACCCAAACTTCCAAGAGCTATTATTTTATCTCCTTTAATCCCAATGTCTATCAAAGCAGGCTCATCAAGGGACCCATCATAAACTATTCCATTAGATATTATTATATCAAAAGTCGGGTCATTCTTACAATTAGTTATTACTGAGAGTAATAGTGGAATAAATAAATATTTTTTACAGTATAAGATTTCCTGAAAACGTTTGAATAAACAATGATTAAAAGATGTCAAAATCTATCATTTTTTACCATTTATCTTGATCATTATCTCTCAATACTTCCTTATATATTGACTGGAAATAAATTGTTGCGTAATCAATTAGCGTTTGTTGATAATCCTTCAGTACTCTTGGTTGAGATTGAATATAAATTTCTTTTTTTCTTCTACTAGTAATTGAGTAATAATCTTGATTCATCTCTAATCTTGCTTTTTGCATGATTTCCTCCAAATCAGAAGCTTCAAAATCCATTTTAGCGGGAAATGGCAACTTATATTCAGTTAATTGAGAATCTGAATATTTACCATTTTGATAATTGAGTTTTATTCGATATTTCTCATCTTTTACTTCTATAATTGCAGTATAATTATGATTATAGTCAATATAATCTGTAAGTTCAGTATTACTTGGATTCATCAATTTGTATGCATCCAGAACAGGAACTAATGCCATGGCTTTTACGATAATTCTCATTGTTTTATCATCTTTATATTTAATGACCTCATCCGGATTTTGGTATATTAAACATAAAGCAAAATGAATTTTAGAAAATATTTCCTCTGCATTTGAATTACGCACCTCATAAATTTGAGAAATTTTATTTCCTTCTATTACTTGACAAAAGATAGAATTGCAAATCAGAAAAAAAAATATTACATATCGATTTATTATTTTCATTTTTTCTGAGTTATTTAAAAAATTTAAAGTAAGTGTTATTTTAAAGCTATGAATCTGATTCTGTTGCTTTTACTACTCTGAAAAACTCTTCATCAGATTCAATCCATTCAAAATCAGTTGTAATTTTTTCGGTAGCTGGATTATAGAAAACTTCAAGATATTTCAATCGATTTATTCCCTCTACCTTTACTTGAGCAATAAAAACATGAAAATTATATTTATCAAATGGGCTTAAGAAAGTTGTGTAGGAATCCCAAATTATGTTTCTTGTGTATTCAACATTAGAATAGTTTGAATCATTAAACGAACGGATAAGCTTATTTATTTTAGCTACATTAATTGGCACAATTTCGTTTTCACTCAAATTTAGTCTATCTCTCTCGTCGATAAAACCTTGATGCTCACTAAGGAAGTCATTTAGGCTAGGTTTTTTATCATGGTTTGATATTTCCAACTCTTTAAGATTTGGAAGTAGTTTTTGTTCCTCTACTTGTTCATCAACCAAGTAAAACTCTTCATCTTCAGGGATCCATTGAAAATTTCCAGTAACTTTTTTTTCATAAGGGTCATATTGAACCTCTAGATATTTCAAACGATCAACATCTGTAACTTTCACCTGTACAATAAAAGTATGTGAATGATATCTGTCAGAAGGGCTTAAAAAAGTCCCATAAGAGTCCCATATTATATTTCTTGTAAAATCAACTATTTTTGGATATTTCTCTTCAATAAAAAAACGAATTCTCTTATTTATTTCCTTCAAATTTATTGGATTAATTTCTCCTTCCTCGTTTTCTTCAAAACCATTGTGTTGAGTAACAAAGTCTTCAATTTTGACAGTAACAATTTGCCCTAACGCAGTTTTAAGCATAAGGGTTACAAGTAAAATGAATATTGAAATTCGGAATCTCATAAAAATGATTTTTTCAATGAATATGAATATCAAATATAGTGATTATGATTGTTTTTTTAAATACTTGTGTGACGATCTATAATTAACTAATTTTTAACTAGTTAAAATCTATATGAAGAGAAAATTTCCTATCTTTAATATGGCCATATTCAATTCTTTTATTTGAACAAAATTTTCAAAAATTCATAAAAGAGTTTTAATGTGGCTTAATCAAGTTGTTTGAAAAATATTTTTTGATTTAGGCCAAAAAATTTAAAATTACATTTTGAGTATAAACAAATGATAAAAGTTGAAAATAACAGATCCTCTTGCCCTGTTAGCACCTCGCTAGAAATTATAGGTGATAGTTGGACTTTGGTTTTAATCAGAAACTTCTTTATGGGTAAGGTTACTTTTGCCGATTTCAAACAAGCCCCAGAAAATATTGCGACAAATATTCTTTCTAACCGTCTTAGAAAATTGAGAAAATATAAACTTATAGAATTTAAGTTAAATCCAAAAAATCGAAAAGTAAAACAATACTATTTAACTGAAGCGGGAATTAATCTTTATCCACTTATTTATGACCTTCTTATTTGGGGTAAAGACAATTTAGATATGGAGATTGGCCCCATAAGCAATGACTTTTACAAAAGAAATAAAAATAAAAAAAGAGAAGAGACTATTACAGATGAAATAAATTCATACAAGAAATTCAAAAACTCAATTCTAGTTAATTAGTTAGTCTTTTGTAATTATATCTCAAAAAAATTTGGCATTTTAAATTTTCAATATGTCTTATGAATTAGTCCAGCTAGTTGAAGCTGAAAAAAAAGCAGCTGAGTTGTTTAATGAAATTGAAATAAGGGAATTAATTCGTCCTGGACGAACTGAAAAAGAGATTAATAAATCAATATATGATTTAGCCTTTGAAATGTTTAAAATAAAAAAATATTGGCACAAACGAATTGTGAGATCTGGACCTAACACTCTTTACCCTTATGACGAGAATCCAAAAAACCTAATAGTTGAAAATGATGATATTGTGTTTTTAGATTTTGGACCCATATTTGAAGAGTGGGAAGCCGATTATGGAAGAACTTATGTCTTGGGAAATGATTCATTAAAAATTAAATTAGCTAATGATATTGAGGTTGCATGGAGAAAAGCCAATTTGTTTTATCATTCACATAAGATAATTAGTGGCTGTGAAATGTATAATTATTGTTGTAAACTAGCAAAATCTATGGGTTGGGAATTTGGTGGTCAAATAGCAGGCCATTTAATTGGTCACTTTCCTCACGAAAAGCTTGAAAGAGAAAATAAAACCAATTATATACATCCGGATAATTTAATTGACATGAATACTCCTGATAAAAAAGGAAATACTAGACATTGGATTTTAGAAATTCATTTTGTTGACAAAGACAGACAAATTGGAGGATTCTTTGAGCAATTATTGATTCCAGTTAGCTAAAAAATATTATCGCAATTATATTTAATTAATTGTTTTTAAATATTAACGTTTAAAAGTTCACCTGTTAATTGTATCAATTGTAATTCTGAAAGTTTAGCTTGAAACTTTGCTATAGCTCTTTGATTTTTCGCATTTGCTAAATTTATTTGGGCTTGTCTAAATTCTATAGCAGTAATTGAACCTAATCGATATTGAGATTGTGATCGATCAAAATTATAAGTTGCTGTTTGAACTTGTTTTTTTTGGATTTCAAAAATTTCTTTCGTGTTTCTATAATTCTGTAATGCATTTAATAGGTCCCTATCAAAACTTAGTCTGGCCTCTTGTGCAATTAATTCTTGATTTTCAAAATTTAGCTTGGCATTTTTAACACGAGTTGTAGTTCTACCACCGTCAAATAGGTTCCAACTTAAACTAGCTCCAACTCCAACTGAATAAGTTGTGTTGTTTGTCCCTGGGAAAAAAGCCGTAGCTGGACTTTTATTCAAATTCCACCCATATGATCCAACTAACCCAACTGTAGGTAAATATCCAGACTGATTTATCTTTATATCGTAAGAATTAATTTGAATATTACTTTTTTGTTTAAGAAGTTCAACATTTTTTTCAGGTGCAGTATCTATCCAAGATTCAATTTGGATTTCGGGAATAAAATTTACTTCTAATTCTACACTATAATCGGTATCAATCGGTTTATTCATAAGTAAATTCAAATCGCGTTTTGAATTATCTAGCCGCTGATTAACCTGAATCAAGCTAATACTGTCATTTGTTACATCTACTTGAGCATTTAAAACTGCTAGTTTGTTTCCTTGACCGTGAATAAAAGCACTTTGTGCTCTTTTTTGACGTTCTTTTGAAACTTCTAAATTTTGTTTAAAAATTCTACTTGATTCTGTAAATTGAGCAATACTAAAATAAACCTCAAAAATCTGGAGTATTGAATACTCAATTGTCTCCCTTAGTTGCAATTCACTGAGGTTATATTGTTCTTTTAATTGCTTATAAATGTAGGTTCTGCCCAAACCATCAAAAAGAGTATAATTTAAATTGACACTAGCATTATAACGTTGAGATTCTTGACCCTCAAAAATTCTATTAGGAATAGGGTTTCCTTGATCATCAAATTGTCCAGGAAACGCAATTTCTGAATCTGATCCTATATAGTTGCCACCTCCAGAAATGGAAACAGTAGGTAAGTATCCTGAATTTAAGATATTACTATTATTTTTTGTAATCGCAGTATTATTTCTTGAAACTTGAATACCAAAATTATTCTCTAATGCAAAATCTAAGGCCTGTTCTTTTGTAAGTTTTTCTTGTGCTTTTGAAATATTAACTATTGCAAAAATAAGAAGTGATAAAATGAAAACCTTATTCATAATTTCAATTTTCAGGATTATTCATTTGATCCATTTTTTGTTCTTCTTTCTTTTCAATAATAGCTCTTTCAACGAACTCTTTATCTGGATAATTCCCTGATACCAGCCACTTAAAAATCACTTTTAAATCATTGTTAAGAGAAATAAAAATTGGTAAAAGGATAAGTGTTAAAATTGTAGCGAATGCTATTCCATAGGAAACTGAGATTGCCATTGGCTTAAGCCACTGAGCTTGTCTACTTTTCTCTAGAAGTAACGGTGTAAGCCCTGCAACAGTAGTGGCTGTAGTCAAGAAAATTGCTCTAAATCTTGATTTTCCAGCATCTATAAGTCCTTCGTTGAAATTAAAATTTTGTTTTAAATTATTATTAAATTTTCCTATAAGAACAAGGCCGTCATTTACCATAATACCTATAAGTGCAATCACTCCCAATAGTGAAAGAATATTAACTGGAAAACCATGAATCCAATGACCCCAGGCAACGCCAATCAAACTAACAGGCATTAAACAAAATAAAAGTATTGGTTGAGAAAAGCTTCTAAAAGTGAAAGCTATTGTAATGTATATAAGTATAAGTATTGGAATTCCTGCAGACGAAAGTGAATTAATTAATTTAAATGCCTCTCTATTTTGTCCTTCATAAGACGCACTCACTGTTGGATATTTGGCCTGGATTTTGGGCATTATATTGTATCTAATATCATTCATAATGTCTGTTGGTGAAGATTCTTCTGAATTTTTGAGATCTGCTGAAACTTGAATTTCTCTCCTACCATCAAGGTGGTTTATTGATACATCTCCTCTTTCAATAGAATAAGTTGCTACCTCTTTTAGAGCGATAAAGTCTTTATTTGGCAAATCAATTTTCATATCCTCTAGTTGAGTAATTGATGACCTATCATCTTTTTTGTAGCGAACCCAAACCCTAATTTCATCTTGACCCCTTTGGAACCTTTGTGCTTGAACACCAAAAAATCCTGCTCTCACTCTACTCATTAAATATCTAAGATCTAACCCCAAAGAATAAGCATTTTCCTTAAGTTTAAGTTTAATCTCCTTAATTCCTGCCGGATCATTATCTTCAATATCCTTTAGCAGTGCATTAGAAATTAGAGCTTGTTTTAATTCATTTTTTGCACTTTTTAATTCTTTTATATTATTTGATAGTAGAGATACTGAAACAGGTTTTCCTCCAAAATTTGAACCAGAGCCAAAAACTATACTCTCAACCCCTACTACAGGTCCTACAAGTTCTGAAATTCTTGAAGAGACCATAGAAGCCCTTATTTTGTCAGGACGTTGTTCCCCTGGTAAAAGATTAATAATTAGATTAGCTCTTGAAGCACCATTCCCTAAAGTTTTAATAGAATTTACAAAAAGACTTTTCCCTGTTCCCTTAAGATATATTTCTGTGAATTCTTTATTTACAATTTTAGATTTTTCCTCTATCATAGTAATTATTGAGTCTGTTATTCTTTCATTTGTCCCATTAGGCATAACAAGATTTATGGAAATTCTATCAGAGGCTATTGAAGGAAAGAAAGAAGTTCTGATAATACCACCTCCAAATGAACCAATCGTAAGAGAAAAAAATGCAATAAACATTGATATTACCAAAAAACGATTGTTCAAAGAAAATTTAAGAAAGGGTAAATAAAATTTGTCTCTCATGAATTTCATAAGCTTATCTCCTATTTTGTTAAAATCCCTCAGTTTTCTAAATGCCTTCGAAATTAAAGTCTTTGGCTCTTTTTCAAGTTTTACTAGTGCCTTTGAGTGTGCTAAGTGAGCTGGTAAAATTACTAGTGCTTCAATTAGTGAAATAAAAAGGGTTAACATAACCACAACTGAAACCTCACTAAAAAATTCTCCAATTCTTCCATCTAGAAATAAAAAAAGTGAGAAAGCCATCATAGTTGTAATAATAGCTGATACAACTGGAGGTATAACTTCAATTACCCCATCAATTGCCGCTCTGTAGGGAGTTTTACCTTTTTCGTACTGTTGATAAATATTTTCAGCTATTACGATCCCATCGTCTACGAGTATCCCTATTACGATAATCATTCCAAAAGTTGATAACACATTAATTGTAACCCCTACTAGAGGAGCAAAAATAAACATTCCTAAAAATGAAACCGGAAGGCCAAAAGCTACCCAAAAAGCTAGCCTAGAGTTTAAAAAAAGTGAAAGGAATATAAGTACTAAAATCATGCCTTGAAAAATATTTTCTATTAATAGTCTATTCCTGCCATTCAGTGTTTCGGAGGCATCAGTTAAAACTTCAAGCCTTGAGTTTTCATTCTGACTATTAAAATTTTCAATATAATCTCTAACTTTTGCAGAAGATGAAATCACATCTTCAGAATTTGTTGAGCTAACTGAAATTTTAATCAGCACATCATCACTCAAAAAACTCCTATTAGGAGTCTCTGAAAACCTGTCTTGAATATTGGCAACATCATTCAAATAAATTTTGGTCCCATCAGGTTGTGATAAAACTTCTATTTTAGAAAGTTCATTACCGTAGTAAAATTTATTATTGGCTCTAATCAAAAATTCTTCTGCTCTCGTTTTTACCCTTCCTCCGGTTATAATGATATTTGATTTTGCCACAGCTTGTGCTACATCATTAAAACTTAAGTCATAAGCTAAAAGCTTATTTCTATCAACCGCGATTTCAATTTCTTCGTCGGGATACCCAGACACAGTAATTTGTGAAATTCCTGGAATAGCCCTTAAATCATTTTCAATTTGACGGCCAATTTGTTTGAGTTCAAGAAGCGTCCGATTTTTTGCAGTTAAAGCAAAATTAATTGTCGATCTAGTTGGTTCTTGTTTATATACAACTAATGGCTCCATACCGGTTGGATAAGTTGGTACTCTATCCACAGCATTTTTTACTTCAAGTAACATGAAGTTTATATCTAATTCTTCTTCAATTTCAACAGTTATATAACCACTATTCTCGCTTGAGACTGAAGTGACACGCTCTACACCCCTAAGTCCTTTTAAATTATCCTCAATTTTTAAAATTACTCCTTCTTCAATCTCCATTGGTGATGCTCCTGGATAAATAACTGCAATGCGAATGACATGTGATTCAGTAAGTGGGAAAAATGACGACTTAAGTGTCCTTAACCCTAAAATTCCAAACAACAAAAATGCTATGATAACTACATTTACAGCTACATGGTAACGAATAAAATAATTAATTATATTTTTCACTAATACTATTTAATTTAGTTCTTTATCAATTGGATTTATTTCCATTCCATTGTATGCTCCAATTATAGGTTGCGAAATGATTTCCTCCCCATCAACTAAACCTTCAACTATTGCTTGAGTTTCTGTATAGTGAATAGGATTTATTTTAAGTGAAATAAGTTTATTTTCTCTAACTGCAAATAGTTCTTTTGATCCATTTATAAGGCCTCTATCTAATGCAAAAACATTACTAAATTCCATTGCTTCAATCTGTGCTTCCATGTACATTCCTTCTTTTAGATTTTTATCTTTTATTCGAATGTAAACTTCTACTGACTGTGTTTGGCTATTTACTTTTGCATTAATTCGAGAAACCTCCCCGGTAAATGATTGATTTGTATCTATTGATTTTACATTGACTTTAGCGCCTTTTGAAATATTAGATATATATGATTTTGGTAGAGCAACCATTAACTCGTAATCACCAGGTGCAATAAATTCACCTAATACTTGTCCAGGTCTTACTAATGATCCTTCTGTAATATTAGCCTGTACTAAAACGCCATTAAATGGTGCTTTTATTCTATAAAAAGTAAGCGTTTTCTCTAAGTTCTGTAAGGAATAATATGATGAAATTATAGCCCTTCCAGATACAAATAGCCTTACTTTATCATCCATTACAGGCAACGGGGGTACTGGTTTTTCTAGATTAAATCTTTTTAAATATGAATTCCATTTTAAATAGGATTCAGGAAAATCTAGTTCAAGATCCGGAAGTACTGATGTAATCAAATTATATAAAGCTGCGCGTTGAGCGATAACATTTGACCTATACTCTGAGGATTCTATTACTGCTAAATTTTGCCCAGATTTATAATCTTGACCTGATTTAAATAAAGGTTTTATTGTCTTTAGAATACCTTGAACACGAGCGGTGATTTGAATTCTTTTGTACGCTCTTAAAACACCATCTGATGGAATTTGAACTTGATAGGATCCATTTTTAACTTTGGTAGTGTAAGCGTCCTTGATTGCATTACCCGCTTTTTTACGAGTTGGAGGATTACTATCAAATATTTTTTTTGTGAGTTGAAAAGATGATCCAATAACAAAAAATCCTAAAATAAATAGTATCCATTTTCTAGTATTTTTTAAAGAGGCACTCTTAGACATAAGTTTAATTATTATGTAAAAAATCTTCTATTATTCTTATAAAAATTCAACATTTTTACTTTAAATTATAGTATTAGAAAATTTAATAGCCGTTTGTTTAACAATTTTTTTGCGAAACTATGATTAAATTTTGAAATAACCTATCATAATTAGGTTATGTTAAAGGCGATAAATTTCAACTTTTATTTAAAAGAAATTTTAATCAAAGTTTAATTAATTATATTTTGGTAAAAATTATATAATAATGTCTATCCTAAAATCAATATGGAATGAAATCATAGGTTTTTTTGGAGTAAACCGATTCCTCGATATTTTAGAAAACCACGACTATTCTGCTTTTTTGACTTATGATGGAATAGTAGCGCTTATAATACCAATTGTGCCACTATTAATTTTTCTAGAACTCTTTTTGGGTTTTATTTATAAAAAACCGCAAACAAAAGTATATAAGGTAATTTTTTTGATTTATCTATTTAATAGAATTATAGGAAGGTTTATCGCTATCGGTATGGTAGCTTTTTGTATCGGTTTTCTTGAACCTTATGCTATTGTAGAAACTTCTATGACGTGGTATTGGTTTATATATGGTTACATTGTCTGGGAATTTGCTCATTTTATATATCACTTCTTAGCCCACAAGGTTAGACTATTTTGGTGTCTACATGCTACTCACCACAGCCCTGAAGAAATGAATTTGAGTGTCTCTCATGCGCATTTTTTTCTAGAAGCACCTTACGCAGATTTTATTAGAACTTCCATATGCATAATTATGGGGGTGAATCCTGTAATGCTTTTTACAATTATGTTTATTGATGGAACCTATGGTGCTTTTATCCACGTAGGTGAGAATCTTGTAAAAGACGCCCGCTTTGGATTTTTTAATAAAATCATGCTTACCCCCTCTCATCACAGGGTTCACCACGCGCGAAACCCACTTTATCTTGACACTAATTATTGCAACCTTTTAAGCATATGGGATCGAATTTTTGGTACTTATCAAGAAGAGGATATAAATATGGAAATAGATTATGGGATTACACGTCAAATTAATTCGGGAAGTTTTGTCCAAGTCTATTTTGGCGAAATAATCCATTTAGTAAAAGATGTTATAAGGGCGCCTGGAATCCTCAATAAGCTGCGTTATATTTTTTATCCCCCTGGGTGGAGTCATGAAAAGGATTATATGACTGCAAAAATGATCCGTGATAGATATCTGAAAAGTAACGTGGATTAATAACTGCTTATCTTATTTAAATTAATTCTAAATGAAATTGTTTAGTTTTTATGTTGATTTTATTTTAAAAATGGTCAATACAACAAGTTGACTGGAGAAACTACTTATTTAAAAAAGGAAGTCCCCTATGCTCTGAAAAAAATGCAGAGTCTCCACAAAGCAAAAACAAAGAGTCCTGTTTATTGGTTAAATATTTTTTTGGAGTTTCTTTGATATTTTTTGTGATTTCATCTTTTTGGATGTTTCCTCCAATTAATTCAGTCTTTAAAAGGGAATTATATTCTCTTTAGTTGGAGTAATTATGACAATCGTTGTTCTATTTATTTAGTAAATAAAATCAATTTGTCCTAAATGCATAAACACCCGAATTAGACTGATTCCCATTTGCATCTATAGAAATAATTTTCCAATAATATTTTGTGTTGTTTTGGACCTCTATTTCGATTGACGTATTATCTTCTACATAATCAATAGATTCTATTAGAGTTGAAGCATCATTATCGTCTAAGTAGACTTCAAATTTTAAAAGATCACCATCTACATCTGATGTTGTCCAGGAAAGTGTAATTAGGTTGTTAACTCCAGGCGTTACATTTTTACCAGATCTTGGGAAAATTAATTCGGCAGGGAATGGTGCATAATTTACTATTCCTTCTCCTGCTAGATAAAATTTCCATTGCTCACTTTCTGAAGGAGTTGAACCAACACCTCCAATACTTTTTACTTTCCAACTATACGGCTCTGCCTTAATAAGTGTTATTGAGATTTGGTTTACATTACTCGTAAATGTTTCTTCCGTTTGAGTTAATAAATTTGTTATTATTATTTCGTAAGAAAGTGCATTTTGAGCGTTGGACCATGAAAAATCAACACTACTTTGAGTATCATTAATAGATGTTCCGTCAAGGCAGGTCTCATTATTTGCTGGGGTCAAAAGGCTTGAAGCCAGAGGATTTAAAATTTGGGCTTCTGGCTCTGATTCTGAATCTGAGTCGGTTGAGCAGCTCAAAACCGTTAATGTTAAAATCCAAAAAAATCTTGTAAAGTTTCTCATTCTTATTTTTTTATGACTTGAATAGATTGGTCTATTGTGGCACCACTTATTTTAATTATGTAAACCCCTTGCTTATAATTTGATGTCTCTAATCTATAGTTTCTCGTGTAGAAAGGGAGATTAATTTTTTTGATATCAATAAGTTGTCCATTTACTGTATAAATCCCAATTTCAATAAAATCATCATTACCCCCAAAATAAAGATCTAAATAATTATCTATTGGATTTGGCGCATATTTAACTTCAAAAGAATTAAGGTAATTATCTTCATATAGCCCTTGGCACTCAATCCCAGTTGATATTTTAATTTTGTTTAGTCCTTTACTCAATGATACGGTATACTTGCTACTTTGTGTTTGGGTTGTTTTGCCATTATGAGAAATATTGTAAACATCTCCTCCACTTAGATCATAAGTAACCGATTGATTTGATTTGTCAAGGATTCCACTAACAACAAGTGGTTTTGGATCAGATATAGTTAATTCAAAACATCTTTCAAATTCTGAATAACTAACCCCATCAATATTTACACATATTGAATAAGTACCACCAGAGAGTTTATCTAGAGTCCATGTACTGCCAGCAAAACTCTCAGTCTTGTTTACTGTTCCACTTACCGAGATATTATAAGTGACTGTGGTGTCTAGTACATCTAGGCGAATGGAGTTTTCGCCAGCACACTTCTCAATTTTAGAGAGGGTGAAATTATTTGACGGAACATAATAAATCAAACAACCACTTAAATTTACCACTTCCCCTAATGGTGTATCAGGACATGTATCAAATGGGTTCCAAACTCCGTCATGATCAAAATCATCAGAAACGTCACCAACTCCATCTCCATCTTCATCGGTCTGATCTGCATTAGCAACTAATGGGCTATTATCATAGATGTCGAAAATACCATCCCCATCTGTATCATCTGTTGGCAGAGCTGGTTTTGCTTGCAACTCTATCGCTTTTTTACCCCCTTCAGGTACTTGAATATTTGTTTGCGTTACACTGATTGGAACCTCAGGTTCACCATCGGCAGTATTAATGTATTCAATTTCAACCTCGTAAATGTTATCTTGATTTGCATCTCCTGGTGGATTAAACACAGGTGTTTTGATAAATTCTAAAACATCTTCTGTTTCTTCCTCATTATACTGTCTGTTTTTCTGCTCACCTTTCGATGTACTTCTAATTGTGAATTTACTAGCATCTGCTCCACCTTTTATTCTCTTTTTAACTTTCCATTTACCAACGTTTTTATTATGCGGATTATAATACCTTCTGTGATCAACTTTTGAAGAATTTGAATTATTTGGTAGGCCAAAAATAGAAATAAAGAATTTTTTTGAAGATTTTTGATTTGGTAAATCAATTACTTGGAAGCATTCATCAAGGCTAGTAATGTATCTTTCGTCAGACAAATCTTCTTTTGGAGAACCTATAGCTTCAATTTTAAAACAATGCTCTGTTTGGGTTTCATAATCTAACTTTCTTGTTGTAGTTATCTCATTACCGTTAAACTCCAGGTATCCATCGTTACTTAGGAATTCTAGAGGAATTTTTTCAGTTGGATTAAGTGGGTCTCTTGATTTTACTTCCGCCACGACAGTTCCTACAGGGGCATTTTCGTCTACATCAAAATAGTCGATTTTTATTTCAGGATGTGTCCTCTTAATTATTATTAGAACAGAATGCTCAACTTCGTTCTCACTATCTCTTAAAATAAATTTGAATTCTGCCGCATTATAATCAGAATCATATTTAAGATTTGCACCTTCAATTACACTTATTTTACCTTGCCCATCTATCTGAAGAATCCCGTCGTAAAGGTCACTTTGATTAACAAATGCAAAACTTTCTCCTTCGATATCAAAAGCTTTAACCTCACCAACAATTTGACCATTTCCTGGTTTTTCTTTAAATCTTATTACCCTTGTAGTTAAAATTGGTGGTGGATTTACCTTCACAGTTGGACCTAATCTAAATATGTTGGGGGATGTCGGTATTACTGGATTAATGGTGTTAGGATTGATATAATTCAATCTTTGTGTCGGTGAAACTTGATTTGCTGATGTATCATAAATACTTGCATTTTTTATGAGAACTTGGAAGACTTGTTCCAATGTTGGCCCCGCTATGCCATTAATCACAGTGGTATTACTCACATCTATTGAAACTTGGTTATTTACTAAAATTCCCCCTGCTAATGTATTACTAGTATCTAGTGATTGAGTTAACGTAGCTCTTATAATATTTTCTCCCCCAGTTAGTTGTCCTCCTGATGTATTAGTAATCTGTAAAATTCTCAGAGGAATAACACCTCCTGCAATTTGTGATATGCCAAGACTTGATGCTAAAATTGGAGCATTTGAAGAAGCATTTCCGTAGACGCCTTCACTAAATTGAATATCTATAAACTCATTTGACCCACCTATTGAAACTCCCGTAATCTCTGGCCTTTCTTTATCATTTAAAGTTATTGTATTGCTTTGAGATGATGATAGATTGACCTGGCCTCCTTTACTGTCAAAAATCGAATTTGAAACAGGGCTGATAGTTAAAATTTCTTGGCCTGAAGCTAAACCTTGGAAAGAAAGGCCTAATACATGGCTTAAAGTTCCACTGCTTGTTGCCGAGGTAGGTACTGTGCTTGAAAGCGTTGCGCTTCCCGAGGACAAGCTTAATTGAAAATCGCTTGCCTCTAAAGCTCCTGATCCAGATACATTATTGTAAACGGGCTCACTAAAAGTTACTACTGCTTGGGTATTAGCTTCATTTATTTCTAAACTAGAAATAACAGGTAGGGTATTATTTAAGTTTATAGTATTAGAGTTCTGAGAGGTCAAAGCATAATTTCCAATAGCATCTTTAACTTTGTTTGTTTTTGGCGTGATTGTAATAACTTCAAAACCATCTGGCATTCCATTAACATTAATTCCAAATACATATTTGGTATTATTAGTGTCTGCATTATAAGTCATGCTGTTTACTGTGATCGTTGCTGTTCCACTTGTAACGCCAATACTAAAATAGTCTGATGTATTAGTAACTGTAAAACTGTTACTTGATTTATCATGCAAGGTTGATTGCTCTGAAAAATTGAGAATAAGCTCGTTATTTAAATTATTAATTGACAATGAAACTATCTCAGGAGCTTTGGTGTCAAGATTAAAAGATAAACTTTCTCCTCCTGAATAGGAATTTCTAGCCAAATCTGTTCCCGAAACAGTAGCTGACACAACACCATTATATGTAGTTGAAACTACCCATGGATAAATCCAAACACTCGTCGAAGAAGTTGCCGTCATTACTGCATTTGTAATTAAATTAGAAATACTAATTGTTGGAGTGACTGTCATTGGTTCACTAAAAGTTGCAGTAATGGTAACTTGGTTACTGTTTGTAATTATATTGTCCGAATTTGTATCTGAAAGTAACACCGTTGGAAGAGTGTTATCAATTACATAGGTAATACTATCTGTTCCAGAATAAGAGTTTCCAGCCAAATCTGTTCCAGTCACCGTTGCAGTTACCTCTCCATTAAATGAATCTGGAACATTCCAATCATAATACCAAACCGATGTAGTTGAAGATGTCATAGTTAGGTTACTTACCTGCCCACTAATTGAAATTTTTGGACTTGAAGACATGGCTTCATTAAAAGTTGAAATTATTCTCAAAGTCTCAGAACCATTTATATAGTTTGATGAAATGTTATCACTTAATGTAACAGTTGGCGCATTTATGTCTAGGCCATTTAATTGGGAAGATTCTAAAACTTTATTATAATATTTAATTGATTGAATATGTCCAAAGAAAAGATTAGGGGGAGAAGCTGATCCTTTAAAGCTTGTTGCTTCTGAACCTGTACCGACATAACCAAAGCGCGGGGTCTCATTATCGCTACCATTAGATATTGGGGCAAAAGTGCCTGAATGCGTATAAACTAGGTTTCCATCAATATAGTATTTTAGTCCCCCTGATTCATTAGCTTTGAAAGTAATAGCAACATTATGCCACTGATTATCTCTAAGATCAGAAGTATTTACGGCATGCGTATCAAAGGTAGCATCTGAATTTGTAAAATGAAAGGCTAACTTTCCTTTAGCTGAAGTGTTCTGGTCAGAGCCAACCGAAAAACGAAAAACAGCTGATCTATCAAAGGAAAGAAGTATTCTTTCATCATTGTTTGCTCTGTCTGTAGTTGACCTTGAATCAACTTTTATTCTAGCAAAAATTGTTAACTCCTCAATTTTATCTGAGCTACCACTAACATAGTTTAGATTTGATATAGCAATCCCTCCAGCTCTTTGTGTAATACCATTAAAGAACATTGCGTTTTGGTTAGTGTCGTAATAAACATTATCAGTGTTTGTTATTTCTCCGTGGTTACCATTTCCGCTTAAATCATTTACAGTTTTATTATTATTTGATGTTGCTTGTCCGTTGTATGAATTTGTATTTGAAATATCATAATCGAATAATAAGTTGCTGTTTAAACTTATACTTTTAGAAAGAGCAGTAGAATTACCAACCCTATCATAAATATTGTTTTCAGCTATTGAAATAGTTAATGTTTCTGTGCCAATTGTATAACCTGAAAAAGAAATATATAAATTATAGGTGCTGTTCCCTATCTTTGAAATACTAGAAGGATTTGCACTCGTTAAACTTATTCCTGATCCACCTGATATTGAGAGTGAAAAATCAGAAGTAGTTAAAGTATTGGTAGCTACACCACTTAAAATTTCAGTGAAAACTTCTTCATCAAAAGTGATACTCACTACTGAATTTTTTTGATTTATTGTAGCCCCTGAAATTTGATATACGCTATTATCAATATTTAAAGTTAAACTTTCTGTTCCTGAGTAAGGATTACCGTATAAATCCGTTCCTGATACAGTAGCTGTAATTGAGGAAGTTGAGGAGCTCGTATTAAAATTATATTTCCATATTTTATTGTCACTTCCAGCTGACATACTAATATTTGCTCCTAGACCAGTTAATGATATAGTTGGGGTTGCACTCATTGACTCCGAAAATGTAGCTGTAATTGTAACATTAGAAGAAGGTGAAAGAATATTATCACTATCAGAACTTATAAGTGTAACAGTAGGGGATACATTATCAAACTCAAAAGTTGTTGATGAGGCCAAATTAGAATTACCTGCAAGATCAACTAACACATTTTCTGCGATTGTAAGAGTCACAATACCTGAGTAAACACCATTTGCCGAAATAAATCCATTAAATGTTATATTATCTACAGAAACATCTTCTGTTATTGTGAAAATACCTGATGGTGTTATAGTGACATCAGAAGCTGTAAAACTATTAGCATCAATTGCCTCATTAAAGACAACAGTAATCGTATTAGTCTCGGTTGCGCTTATGCGTCCTGGACTAAGACTGTTAGATATTGTTGTAGAAATAATATAGGGCTTTTGGTTATCTAGGCTATAAGAAAGACTCACCGTTCCTGATATTGAATTGCTTGCAAGGTCAGCTCCCGAAACAGTTATTGTAGGGGTACTAGATGTTGATGATACAGTCCAAGAGTATTGCCAATTAGATAGTTCAGTTTGGTAATTTGGTGATTTAATTACGAAATAGGTTGTCTCACCTGCACTATATCCAGGCGTATATTCTGGCGTTGTAGCGAAATACCACCAAAAATCAGAAGCCGTTTTACTGCCCAATTTTATTTCACTTACTTGATAATCAACTCCATCAATCTCAAGATAATAATTAAGTAAATTTCCTGACTGTACATTTGCTCCTAATATATCATCCCAATCATTACTTCCAACTGCAATCATATTGTAACCATAATCACTAAGTGTAAGCTGTGCTGCCTTTCTAATTAGAGTATTCGTTGAGACTAGTGACATCGTAGCATTTGAAATTTGGCCAGAAATAGAAATAGTTGGGGACTCTGTCATTGGCTCACTAAACTGCGCCGTTATTGTGACACTATTTGATTGCGCAACAGCAGTACCACTGACTGTAGAGGATAAACTCACTGTGGGTTGAACGTTATCGATGTGTAGTCTTTTATGTTTTAAAGCTGTAACATTTTCAATCTGGGCATTATATGGATTACCTGCTAAATCATTTCCAGTGATAGAAATAGATACAGTCCCAGAGGTAATTGAAGCTGGGGGAGACCACCCATAAGTCCAAGTTGAATCTCCGTTGCTATTGTTTGTACTTACATAAGTCAATGGAACTACCTGACTATAATTTAGTGGCGAAATTCCAACTATATTTAGCTGAGGACTTGATTCCATATCTTCTGAAAATCTTACAGTATAGGTTACTGTTCCTGAACTTGTCGTAATATAATCCTGGTCAGTAGACGAGAATCCATATACCAACGGATTTACATTGTCTACACTTAGAGTTACACTCTCTGTTCCTGAGTAGCTGTTCCCACTTAGATCTTGACCAGATACCGTTGCAGATATTGAATTTAGAACAGTAGAGGTAGTATAGCTATAGGTATAGGAATTGGTGCCAGAGATTGGAGTCATATAGGCATTGTTAATTAGAGTTTTCCCTTTAAGTAAAACATCTAAATTTCCATTACTCCCAGATGCACCAGGAGTAAATTCAGGAGTAGTAGAAAAATAAACCCAACTCTGTGATTGATTATTTAATGAGGTTAAAGTATAAGTCACACCAGAGGAAACCACTTCAAATGTGTAGCCAACAATACTATTTGAATTTCGAGTCAACTGATCAAACCTCCTATTCTGAACATTAATGCCAATCTGATTGCTACTATAATCTGAAATATAAAAAGTGACAGGCTGATCATTTTCTTTGATAGTTATTGTTGGAGAGGGAGTCATCGTCTCAGAAAAATTAGCTGTAAATGTCACCACATCTGAATTTGCTAAAAGATTGTTATTATCACTCTCTGATAAAACAACTGTTGGTGTAGTAGTATCAGCATTTGACCATTGATAACTACCTCTAACCGTACCCGTAATTGAATAAACACTACTATCGTTTATCGTAGTACCCTGACCCTCATTAAGTTTATAATATAGTTTAAGGTTTGATAAACAATTGCAGTTGGTATTTAATATGGAATTTTTATTTGAATTAATTTCACTTTGAGTTCTTTCAGAATCCCAAAAACGTACGTCGCCAATTTTACCGTCAAAAAAATTGGTTGGATTATTACTTCCATTCCAAATGCTAGAACCAATAGCTATTGGATTTGTGGTTGAGGTTAATCCACGTCCACTTGATGTCCAATTTGCTGAATTGTCCAGACTTCCGTTAATATATAGACGTAGTCTTCCATTACCCTTTGAATTTGTGAATGCTACATGATACCATGTATTTGAGGAAATAGGTGTTGATGATCTTACTTGAGGCCAGTTTCCATAATAATCTCTTCTAAATCTACCTTCAAGGTATGACGTGCCATTGACATTAATTATATAAAAGCTCCAATCGTTTTTTTTTGAAAAAATGTAATCTCGGTTCGCAGCAGTGTTGTTGCCAGACGAGGAACCTGAGGGAGGAGGATTTTCAATTTTTATCCATGCCTCTAGAGTAAATTGATCTGAGTCAAACTTAAGATCATTAGAAGAAGGTATTTCAACAAATGTCGATGTACCATTAAAATCCAAAGTTGTGGAATAGGTCGCAGTTTGAGAAAAAGAGTAAATAGGAATTAGTATCGCAAATGCAACTAAACACAATATTAATTTGATTTTTTTTTCTAACCTCAATTCCAAAACCAATTCATATTTTTTTTAGACAAAAAAGTCAAAAAAAATTCCACTAAATATTTTAAGTGAGATTAACTTTTTTTGACTCAATTATCACAGATAAATTCGAATAGAGTAAAATTACAATAATTATCTCTAAATAAGAGATTTGTGAAATATAAATGGATTCTTTTGATAATAAAAAAAGCCTCCCAAAATATGGAAAGCTTCTCACTAGTTGCAAAGGCTATTTAACCTCACAACACACAACATTTTAAAACAAGCTGTTATTATTTTTTATAAATCTAGGAAAAACAAATTAAATCTATATGATTATTCTATTTTATTTTGGATTTTTATGACCCAAAAAAAAAATTATTTAAACTCGAATACTGCCTTTTATTTAGTTTATCTCTAAATAAAAAAAACCCCCAGAGGATGGGGGTAAGAGATAAAAGCGGTCTGGACGGGACTCGAACCCGCGACCCCATGCGTGACAGGCATGTATTCTAACCAGCTGAACTACCAGACCTGTAATAAGGGATGCTAATATACGCTTGATTTTGAATATGCCAAACAATTAATTGCTAAAAAGAATGATCTACAAAACAGCGTCTATAGCCCCTTCGTAGGTTGTCTTTGGAGAAACACCAACATGCCTGCCAATTAACTCCCCCTTATCGAATAACAAAACTGTTGGAATGTTCCTTACTCCATATTTAGCAGCAAATTCCTGGTTTGAGTCCACATCAACTTTTCCAACTACTGCCTTACCTGCATAATCATTACTCAATTCCTCCATAATTGGTCCTACCATTCTACAAGGTCCACACCATGCTGCCCAGAAATCAACTAAAACAGGTTTTTCTGATTTTAAAACTACATCCTCAAAAGTTTCATCTGTAATTTCTAATGCCATAATTCAATTTTTAGTGCCAAATTTAATTGTTTTTTAATCTCATATGCACTAGTTTAAATCAAATTTATTTATCATAGATTGTATTTCTATAATAAATTAATTTAGTTTATACGTCCATTCTTGTCCTCTTAGTTCATTAAGAAACTCAGAAGTGATTTTAACTTTCTGTTTTCTACTATTCAAGGTTAATTTAACTTTTTTTTCCGAGTCATATATATTAAAATACAAAGGTTTGTCCCCTTTGTAAGATTTCAAATAATCCTTTAAGGCATCTATTTTTTCTGCTTTAAGCCGTTTTATATCGATGTTGAGTGTAATTTTTTTTGCATTATTTTCTATAGTTTTTTCAAGCATTTCAAAATTTAAATATTGTATTCTTGGTGAACCTATTCTGCCCGATTCCTTATTAATCCAACCCTCTCGAATCATTAGTCTGATTCGAATAAATTGATTTGAAACTAAAAAATGTCGATATTTCAAGTAATCTTCTCCAAAAATCCTAAATTCATAAATATCAGTAAAATCTTCTAATGTAAATCGAGCCCAACTTTTGCCAGCTCTGCTTTCAAGATGCTCTACCTCATTTACAATTCCCCCAACACTTAGCTCTCTATTAATATGATTTTCTAAATTACTTAAGTTATTTAATGAAATTGACACAAAGTGGTCCATAGCAAGATTAAAATCATCTAATGGATGAGAAGAAATATAAATCCCAACTACTTCCTTTTCTTTTTTTAAACGAATTAAATTACTCCATGATTCACATGATGGTATAGTTAAATCTTGATAATAGTTTTTTGTTTCTTCACCAAAAAGACTTGTCTGAGAAGAATTTATATTTTCTTGATATTTAGCACCAAATCTGATTGCCTTTTCAAGAAATATATTGCCCTCAGAATCTGGGTTAAAATATTGTGCTCGGTGTATAGTTTCGAATGAATCTAAGCCACCAGCTAGAACTAAATTTTCAAAAGCTTTTTTGTTTGCAGCTCTTAAATCAATTCGTTTTACAAGATCAAAAATAGAATTATATTTTTCCTTTTTTCGGTTTTTTATAATGGTTTCAACGGCACCTTTCCCTAACCCTTTTATAGCTCCCATTCCAAATCTAATAGCCTTATTATCGTTGACTGTGAATTTGTAAAATGATTCATTTACATCAGGCCCTAAAACTTTAAGCCCCATTCGACGACACTCTTCCATAAAAAATGTTACTTGTTTGATGTCATTCATATTATTTGAAAGGACAGCTGCCATATATTCCGCTGGATAGTGAGCTTTAAGGTATGCCGTTTGAAATCCAATCCAGGCATAGCATGTTGAATGCGACTTATTAAATGCGTATGCCGCAAAAGCTTCCCAATCTTTCCAAATTTTTTCCAATATATTTTCAGGATGGCCATTTTCCTTTCCTCCATTAATAAACTGGGGCTTAAGTTTTTGAAGCAATGCAAAAATCTTTTTCCCCATTGCTTTTCTTAAAACATCTGCATCGCCCTTAGAGAAATTGGCCAGCTTTTGGGATAAAAGCATTACTTGTTCCTGATATACGGTAATTCCATATGTCTCTTTGAGGTATTCCTCCATAACAGGAAGATCATATGAGATTTTTTCGTTTCCATTTTTCCTATCTACAAAACTTGGAATATATTCAAGTGGTCCAGGACGATAGAGAGCGTTCATTGCTATCAAGTCTGCAAAAACTGTTGGTTTTAGATCTTTCAAATATTTCTGCATTCCTGCTGACTCATACTGGAAAATTCCCACTGTTTCACCCCTTTGAAAAAGCTCATAAGTTTTTTGATCATCTAATGGAAAAGTATCAGGTTTTAGTTCAATATTGTATTTGTATTTAATTAATTGAACAGTGTCTTTTATAAGAGTCAAAGTTTTGAGACCCAAAAAATCCATTTTTAGAAGACCCGCATCTTCTACAACTGAGTTGTCAAATTGTGTTACATACAATTCCGAGTCTTTTGCAGTTGCAACTGGAACAAATTGTGTAATGTCATCTGGGGTTATTATAACTCCACAAGCATGAATACCTGTATTTCTTAATGAGCCCTCAAGAACCATTGCCTGTTGTATTGTTTGCCCAGAAATGGAATTTTCTTTTGCCAAACTTTTGATTTCATTAACTCTCAATATTTCTTCGGACCGAAGATTTCCTTTTAATTCTTCCTGAGTTGAATTAAAAATTTTTTCTAGTTTTATATTTGGCAATAGTTTAGCTATTCGATCTGCCTCTCCTAAAGGTAAATCAAGAACCCTTGCTGTATCGCGTATTGAAGATTTAGCTGCCATGGTACCATAGGTAATGATTTGAGCTACTTGATTTGAACCATATTTTTTTATCACATAATCCATGACACGTGACCTCCCTTCATCATCAAAATCAATATCAATATCAGGCATACTAACACGATCAGGATTCAAAAATCGCTCAAATAATAAATTGTATTTAATTGGATCAATATTAGTTATTTTTAAGCAATAGGCTACTACTGATCCTGCTGCTGAACCTCTCCCAGGACCTACGGAAACATCCATTTCTCTGGCTGCACTAATAAAATCCTGAACGATTAAAAAATAGCCAGGATAACCCGTATTTGCAATTACATCTAATTCAAAATCGATTCTATCATTTATTTCAGTAGTCAAATCAGAATATCTTTCCTTTGCACCTTGATAGGTGAGATAACGTAAATAGTTATTCTCACTAACATTACTATCAATGTCGTCTTTTATTCGATACTTTTCTGGAATCTCAAATTTTGGTAACAATACATCTCTAGATAATTTAAATGGTTCAATTTTATCAACTAATTTTTTGATATTTGTAATTGCCTGAGGCAAGTCACTAAATAACCTCTTCATCTCATTAGTGGACTTAAAATAATATTCTTGGTTTGGAAGACCATACCGAAATCCCCTACCTCTACCAATTGGTGTGGCTTGCTTTTCCCCTTCCTTTACGCATAACAGGATATCATGTGCGTTTGCTTCATCTTTATTAACATAGTAGGTATTATTGGTAGCAATAACAGGAATTTTATACTTTTCAGAAAAATAGATAAGTTTTTCGTTTGCTCTATCCTCTCCCTCCTCTCCGTGCCTCATTAATTCGATATACAAGTCGTCTCCAAATTGAGTGTGCCACCACTGTAGAGCATCTTCAGCTTGACTATCACCCAAATTGAGAATTTTTGATGGAATTTCTCCATACATATTCCCAGTTAGAACAATTAAATGTTGTTTATATAATTCAACTAATTTTTTATCAATCCTTGGTACATAATAAAACCCGTCCACATAAGACAAAGATGTCAGTTTGGCCAAATTATGATATCCTTTTTTGTTTTTAGCCAAGAAAATGATTTGGTATCCGTCATTTCTTCTTGTTTTATCTCGATGATCATCACAAACATAAAATTCACAACCAACTATGGGTTTTATTTTTTTACCATCACTAACATTAGAATTATAATTACTTATTGCTTTTATAAAATGGAATGCACCCATTAAGTTTCCATGATCAGTAAGAGCAATAGCTGGCATATTATCTTTTGCAGCAGCTTCCACTAATTGATTTATTCTTGAAGTAGCTTGCAAAACTGAAAATTGTGAATGATTATGTAAATGAACGAAAGAAGAATCAGATAAATTACCATCTAAAATACTTTTACCACTATCTATTTTATCAGAAGCCTTTGCCTTTTTAATTGCATTAGAAGCCAATTTTAAGTTTTGATGGGTTAACCCAATTAATTGAAAAGGATCCCCTTTTTCATGTATTTCAGCTACTTCTAATTTTTGATTTTCAAAAGCTGAAGGGTGCAATTTGTCTAGTCTCAATAGCTCTAAAAAAACACGAGAGGTTGCCTCCACATCGGCAGCTGCATTATGTGCTTCATCAAAATTTTCTTTGAATACAAAAACATATAGTTCGCTAAGTGTAGGAAGCTTAAATTTTCCTCCCCGGCCACCTTTTAATTTACATAAGTGTGCTGTTTCTTCAGTACAAGTATCAATAAGTTTTTTTTCTACTAACACATCATTTAAACCTAAACGTAAGAATTCAGCCCCCAAAATATTACGGTCAAATGAAATATTATGCCCCACGATGTATTCAACTTGGTTTATAGCATCATGAAGCTCATTCAATACATTTTCTAAAATAGCTCCTTGTTTTTCTGCTAGAGCAGTCGAAATACCATGTACTTTTTCGGATTCATACGGAATACTAAATCCATTTGGTTTTATTAAAAAACTTTTTTGTGAGACTAATTCACCATTTTTGTCGTGGATTTGCCATGCTACTTGTACACACCTTGGCCAATTTTCACTGTCGCTTAAGGGTGCATCCCAGCGTTTTGGCAGTCCTGTAGTTTCGGTATCAAAAATTAAATACATTTAATCTAAAATAAAAAAATATAAAGGTTGAGCGAAAGAGAGTTATCGACATTTATCAACGTTTTTTTTTTTTCCTTTTTCGTAACTTCCAGTCGAAAAAGAAAATTTTAAAATGCCGTTACTTGAATTCACAAAAAAAGGAATTTACTGCAAACAAGCTGATGTTTATTTAGATCCCTGGAGGGGAGTAGACAAAGCAATAATTTCACATGGTCATTCTGACCACGCCAGGTGGGGTAGCAAACGTTATATAACACATGAAATCAATGCCCCAATAATCACACATAGACTTGGAAAGATTTTAGTGACAGGTAAAAAATATGGCGAAGCATTTCGAATAAATGGTGTAAAATTTTCTTTTCATCCTGCAGGGCATGTTCCAGGATCATCACAAATTAGAGTAGAACATAAAGGAGAGGTATGGGTTTTTACTGGAGATTATAAAACTCAAGTTGATGGAATTTCTACTCCCTTTGAACTCATTAGATGTAATACTTTTATAACTGAGTGTACTTTCGGTTTACCTGTCTTTAAATGGGAAAAACCTCTAAAAGTTCATGAAGATATTAACAGTTGGTGGGCAAATAACAAGTCCAATAAAGTAACAAGCTTGCTAATGGGCTACTCCCTGGGGAAAGTACAAAGGCTTTTAAAACATGTAGATTACAATACAGGGAAAATCTTTACCCATGGAGCAACAGAAAAAATGACTAACATATTGAGGCAATTCATTGACTTCCCAGAAACTGAATTAATAACTCGTGATACCAAAAAAACAGAAATTCAGGGGAATTTAGTTCTGGCTCCACCAGCAGTGATGGGTAGCGCCTGGGCAAAAAAACTTGGGGTGGTTTCAACAGGCTATGCGTCGGGATGGATGGCACTTAGAGGGGCTAGGAGAAGACGTGCAGTAGATCGTTCATTCGTATTATCAGATCATGCAGATTGGGAAGGACTAGTGTCTGTGATAAAAGCTACAGGTTGTGAAGATATAATTACTACTCACGGGTACACGGATATTTTTGCTCATTATCTCAAGGAAAACGGCTGGAATGCTCGTACTGAAAAAACACAATATGAAGTTGAAACTATTGATTCTGAAGTCATTTAAATGAGACGTTTTGCAGCTCTAATTGAAGAGTTAGATAGCACCAATAAAACCAATCAAAAGGTAACAATTCTTGCAAATTATTTTAAAGGTACGCCAAAAAAAGACTCTCTTTGGGCAATCGCACTTTTATCTCATAGACGTCCTACCCGTCCGATAAATACAACTTTAATGCGGATATGGGCTTCAGAACTAGCAAAGGTTCCAGAATGGCTTTTTGAAGAATCTTATCACATTGTAGGAGACCTTGCTGAAACTATTGCTCTTTCAGTTCGTCAAGAAATTCATTCAACACCACCTTCACTATCTGAATGCATAAATGAAATAATTAATTTAAAGTCTAAAGATGAAAAAGAGAAAAAGAGTTACATATTTAAGTGTTGGAAGAGTTTTAATGATTACGAAAAATTTGTCTTCAACAAGATACTAACAGGAGGATTTCGTATTGGTATAAGTCAAAAACTTATGACTCGTGCTCTTTCAAAATCAGTCAAAATTGATGAAAATATTTTAGCACACCGCCTAATGGGACAATGGTCACCGATGACTACCACTTTTGAAGAACTGATCATTAATCCTAATCCTGAAGATCAAATTTCTCAACCCTATCCATTTTTTTTAGCTTATCCAATTGATCAAGATTTCCAGGATAAAGAGTTAGTTCAAAATTGGTGTTTTGAACACAAATGGGACGGCATGAGATCCCAACTGATAATAAGAAAAGGTAAATATTTTTTGTGGAGTCGTGGAGAGGAATTAATTAGTGATAAATTTCCCGAGCTCAGTTCACTAGTTGGCTTGATTCCAGATGGTACAGTTTTAGACGGAGAGCTCTTACCCTTTAAAGAAAATAAAGTTGGATATTTTAATGACTTGCAAAAAAGAATTGGACGTAAAACTGTATCGAAAAAATTACGGGATGAAATTCCAATTGTAATAATGCTTTATGACATATTGGAATGGGAGGGAAAAGACATAAGAAATTACCATTTAACAAAACGAAAAGAAATTTTAGAATCTCTCTATAAAAAAATTAAAGTTAATAATGCTCCTGTGCTTTTATCTCAGGTAATGTTTTTTGACAATTGGAATAAGGTGATAGGCGAAAGAAAAAGAGCAGATGAAAAATCAAGCGAAGGCTTAATGATAAAGAAAAAAGATTCAATATATTCCATAGGGAGAAAGAAAGGTTTTTGGTTTAAATGGAAATCAGATCCAAAAACAATTGATGCGGTATTAACTTATGCAATGCGAGGACATGGTAGACGAACTAACCTTTATACAGATTATACTTTTGCTCTATGGAAAGATGAAAAACTAGTAACTTTTGCAAAGGCATACTCTGGACTGACAGACATGGAAATAAGAGAAGTTGATAGGTTCATAAAAAAAAATACCATTGATCGTTTCGGGCCTGTTCGTCAAGTAAAACCAGAATTAGTTTTTGAGATCGCTTTTGAGGGTATTGCTTCGTCATCTCGTCACAAAAGTGGTTTTGCTGTGCGTTTCCCAAGGATTTTACATTGGCGTCATGATAAAAAGATAGCCGAGGCTAATACTATAAATGATCTTAAACAATTTTTGCGGTGAACAAAGTATTAAAATGGTTCAAAAATAAGGGATGGAAAGCACAAAACTTCCAAAAAGAGTGTTGGAAAGCTTACTCTGAGGGTAAAAATGGAATTCTTCATGCTCCAACTGGGAGTGGAAAAACCTATGCAATATGGGGAGGTATTATCGAAGAATCATTAAAAATGAAAAAACATAAAATCGGTATTCAAATAATATGGATAACTCCCTTGCGTGCTCTAGCTGTAGAAATTCAAAAAGCGATACAAATGATGACTAATGATTTAAACCCTGATTTAAAAATTGCGCTGCGCACAGGAGACACATCACAAAAAGAAAGAGGAAATCAAAAACGAAAACCTTCTTTTGGTCTTGTAACTACACCTGAGAGTTTGCACCTTTTGTTAAGCACTAAAGACCATAAAAAAACACTCCAGAATCTCAAAGTAATTGTAATAGATGAATGGCACGAGCTTCTGGGAACAAAAAGAGGTGTTCAAATTGAGTTAGCTATTGCATACTTAAATTCTTTTCTTCCTAATCTTAAAGTTTGGGGTATATCAGCAACAATTGGAAATAAAGATTTAGCTAGTAAAATTTTATTGGGACCTTCAAAATCTTTTGTAACTGTAAATGCAGAAATCCAAAAAAAAATAGAGGTTGAATCAATTTTACCAAAAAATATGGAAAGATTCCCTTGGCGTGGTCACCTAGGAATTCATCTTTTATCTCGTGTACTAGAAATAGTCAAAAAAAATAAAACTACATTAATCTTTACAAATACGCGTGCCCAATGTGAAATATGGTATCACCATCTTCTAGATAGAAACCCTGAGCTTGCTGGAGATATTGCAATGCATCATGGCAGCATTGATAAAAAAATTCGATTATGGGTAGAAGACGCCCTTAGAAAAGAAAATATTAAAGTAGTAGTTTGCACTTCGAGTTTAGATTTAGGTGTTGATTTTTCACCAGTAGAAAGTTGCATACAAATAGGAAGTCCGAAAGGTGTAGGTCGATTTATTCAAAGAGCAGGTAGAAGTGGGCACCAGCCAAAAGCAAAAAGCAAAATTTATTTTCTTCCAACTCATGCTATGGAGCTAATTGAGTCATTAGCCCTACAAAAAGGAATCGAAAAACATAAAATAGAAGATCGTCTCCCTTATCTTAATAGTTATGACGTGCTATTTCAATTTTTGATGACACTTGCTGTTGGAAGTGGCTTTGATCAAAAGGACTTGTTTCCTATAATTCAAAAAACATTTTGTTTTCAAACTATTAAAAAAGAACAATGGCAGTGGATACTAAATTTTTTGGTTAAAGGAAGCCAGACTCTAGAACATTATGACGAATATAAAAAAGTAACAATTCTGGAAAATGGAATCTATAAAGTTATAAATAAGGGGATAATAATGCGTCATCGCCTCTCTATTGGAACCATAGTAGGTGATGCTACATTGAAAGTTAGATATCAAAAAGGAGGCTATTTAGGTTCTGTTGAAGAATGGTTTATTTCGAAATTAATTCCCGGAGATATATTTACTTTCTCCGGTCGTAACTTAGAATTAGTTAGAATTCGTAACATGGAAGTGATTGTACGTAAATCCAAATCTAAAAAAACCAGAATCCCTTCCTGGATGGGAGGACGTATGAGCTTCAGTGCTCATCTTAGTGATTTACTCAAAAATGCACTTTATGAAGAAACATATAAAAATAGTCCCGAATTTAGGGCATTAATTCCCATTTTTGATGAACAAAAAAAGGAATCAATTATACCAAAACCTGATGAATTTTTAATTGAACGCTTTAAAACTAGAGAAGGGTTTCATACAATATTCTATCCATTTGAGGGATATGCTATTCATGAAGTGATGGCAAGCCTTTTAGCCTACAGAATTAGTCTTTTACAGCCAATTAGTTTTAGCATGTCATTTAACGATTATGGGTTTGAACTTTTGTCAGATCAAGTTTTTTCCAAAGACGACTTTCTAGATAATAATTTTCTAACAACAAAGCATTTAAACGACGATCTTGAGAAGAGTATCAATATATCGGAGATGTCTAGGCGTCGCTTTCGAGACATTGCTGTTATTTCTGGGTTAGTTTTTCAGGGTTTTCCTAATAAACCCATAAAAAGTAAACATCTACAAAGTGGGTCTCAACTTTTTTATAATGTTTTCAAAGATTACGAACCTGACAATCTATTGTACCAGCAAGCTATTGAGGAAACTTTTGAACATGGTATGGAAAGTGGCCGAATGACAAAAGTATTTGAAAATATTGAGAGTCAATCAATCATATGGCGGGATTGCAGTCAACCTACACCGTTTTCATTTCCTATAATTACAGATCGAATAAGAACTAAACTTTCTTCTGAAAGTGTAGAAGATCGTATTAGAAAAATGTCTCTTCAACTCGAAAAAGGTACAACATGAGTTTAGTTAAGATTAATAACCATAGTTTCATTTTACACCCTAGCGGAGCAATTTTTTGGGAAAAGAAAAAAACACTTTTTTTAGCAGATATTCACTTAGGTAAAGTTGCTCATTTTAGAAAAAATGGGATTGCCGTACCAAGAAAAGCAGAAGGTCTATTCTACGAAAAGATTACAAAACTGTTAAAAGATTTTACTGCTGCCCGTATTATTTTTTTAGGTGATCTTTTCCATAGTGAGCAAAACAATGAATGGTATTTATTCGAATCATGGGTTAAAAAACAAAATCTTGAAATAATTTTAATTGAAGGCAACCACGATATTATCCCAGAATTTAAATACAATTCAATAGGTGTAAAAATTTTAGAAAATTTAACTGAAGACAACTTTTATTTTAATCACCTCCCCGTACATAAGAAAGATTATTTTGTTTTTTGTGGACACATCCACCCAGGTGTAAAACTCAAAGGGTCTGGTTTGCAGCAAATGAAAATGCCATGTTTTTTTAAGTCAAAAGATCAGTTAATACTCCCAGCTTTTGGAGGATTTACGGGACTACATATATTATCACCAACTAAAGGTGTCAAAGTTTATATTACAACAGGAAAAGAAGTAATGGAAATATCTTGATAAAAAATCTAAGAAATTATCTTTGGTAAAAAATAATAAATTCATTGCTAGAAAAGTTTGATAAATTAAAATCACAGGAGGAACTGAAATTAGCTTTTTCAGCAAATCGTTGTACTCATATAAAAGGACTTGTTGGATCAGGGTTAACATTCAGAATAGCAGCAGCTTTCAAAAATTTAAATCAATCTATTTTATTTATTCATGATAGTGCAGAAAAGGCTGCTTACTTTTTAAATGATTTTGAATATCTAGTTGGTTCCTCTAAGGTTAATTATTTCCCTTCTAGTTTTAGACAGCCCTATGCACCTGAAACGACTGACAATTCAAATATACTGATAAGATCCGAAGCCTTAAAAAAAATTATCAGTTCAAATAAAGCAAGAATAATTGTAACCTATACCCAAGCCATATTTGAGAAAATTATTTCAGAAAAGCAATTAAAAAAAATTTCTTTGAGACTCAAAAAAAATAACAATTTCTCATTTGGGGTTCTTAATGAACGCCTTTTTGAAATGGGATTTGATCGTGTAGATTTTGTAAGCAGTCCTGGAGAATTTGCTGTTCGAGGTGGAATAATTGATGTTTTTTCTTTTGCTTACCAACATCCTTACAGAATTGAATTTTTTGATGAGACAATAGAACGTTTATCCTGTTTTGATGTAGTTTCTCAAAGATCCATTTCAAATTTTGAAGAAGTTGAATTACTTCCAAATATTTCAGACCATGATAATACCGACAAACGTAAAATTTTTACTTCTTTCTTCAGTGAAAATACTTGCTTTATTTATTCGGATTTTGACAAGATTATATCTGATTTAGATAAAATGTTTAAAAATGCAAACAGTGTTTACGGTAAGATTAAGACAAACAAACAATATCCTCCCGAAAATTTATTTGTTAATTCTACTGATTGGATAAAAAGTTGTCAAAAAAAATCAATCATAGTTCTAGAAAAAACAGATAAGTTAAAAGCCTGTAAACAGATTTTTATTAAACAAACTCCACAACCATCTTTCAACAAAAAATTTGATTTATTGGTTAATCACTTAAATGAAAATAAAAAAAGAGATTACGCTAATACTCTTTTTTGCAGTAATGAAAATCAGGCAAAAAGATTTCGTGACATTTTTGAAGAAATGAAAAAAACAGTTCATTACAATATTAATGTTAATTCCATTTATGAAGGCTTCGAAGATTTAGAGGCCAAATGGTGTTGTTTCACTGATCATCAAATTTTTGAGCGCTATCATAAATATCGCCTTAAATCTGATCTCGGAAAAAAAGATGCATTGAGCCTTAAGGAGTTAACACAGATGGATGTTGGTGACTATGTGACTCATATAGATCATGGGATTGGAACTTTTGGTGGTTTGCAATATATAGACGTGGAGGGAAAGTTACAAGAGTCTATCAAACTGATTTATGCAGATAGAGATATTCTTTATTTAAGTGTTCACTCTCTTCATAAAATAAGCCGATATGCAGGTAAAGACGGTAAAGTACCCAAAATTTATAAGCTTGGATCTAAGGCATGGAAAGCATTAAAACAAAAGACAAAGAAAAGGGTAAAAGAAATTGCATTTGATCTTATTGAACTATACGCTAAAAGGAAGCAAAAAATTGGTTTTGCTTACAGTCCAGACAGCTATTTACAATGGGAATTGGAATCCTCTTTTTTATTTGAGGATACAGCTGATCAAGAAAAAGCAACTAAAGCCATAAAAAAAGATATGGAATCGAATTTCCCAATGGACCGTCTTATATGCGGAGATGTAGGGTTTGGGAAAACGGAAGTTGCTATTAGAGCCGCTTTTAAAGCTGTAGATAACAGTAAACAGGTTGTAGTATTGGTTCCTACAACTATTTTAGCCTTTCAACATTTCAAAACATTTTCAAAAAGATTAGAGGAATTACCAGTTAAAGTGGACTACCTAAATCGTTTTCGATCAACAAAGGATAAAACAAAAATTTTAAGTGATTTGAGCTTAGGGAAGATTGATATTTTAATTGGAACTCATCAATTGGTAAACAAGAATATTTCTTATAAAGATTTGGGACTTTTAATTGTAGATGAGGAGCAGAAATTTGGAGTTTCTGTTAAAGAAAAAATAAGATCAATTAGAGAAAATATTGATGTGCTAACTCTAACTGCTACTCCTATTCCTAGAACACTCCAGTTTAGTCTAATGTCGGCACGTGATTTGTCTGTTATTAATACCCCTCCTCCAAACCGATATCCTATTGAAAGTGAGGTTATTCGATTTAATACGAATTTAATAAAAGATGCTATTTTTTATGAACTTCAAAGAAAGGGACAAGTATTTTTTATTCACAATAGAGTTGAGAACATAATGGAAGTTTCGAGCTTGTTGCAGCGTCTTGTTCCAGATGCAAGGATTGCAATTGGTCATGGTAGAATGGAAGGTAGAAAATTAGAACAAGTATTATTAAACTTTATGAACGGTAATTACGATATCCTTATAGCTACGACCATAATAGAAAATGGATTAGATGTACCTAATGCTAATACCATGTTTATAAATAATGCACATAATTTTGGACTAAGTGATTTGCATCAAATGAGAGGGAGAGTCGGCAGGAGTAACAAAAAGGCTTTTTGTTATTTCATAACCCCTCCATTATCTACTATGAGCTCCGATTCACAAAAAAGAATAAAGACTGTAGAGCAATTTTCAAACCTTGGTTCTGGGATTCAAATTGCTATGAAAGATCTGGAAATAAGGGGAGCTGGAGATCTGTTAGGAGGTGAACAAAGTGGATTTATTAATGAGATGGGGTTTGATACTTATCAAAAAATCTTACAACAAGCAATTGAAGAATTAAAAGAAAATGAATTTAATACTGTTTATTCAAACGATGAAAGTGATAAAATTGGCCAATATGTTGATGAAATTCAGATTGATACTGATCTAGAAATTTACATACCAGACTATTATATAAATATAGTTAGAGAGCGATTAGCACACTACCAAGAATTGAGTGAAATTAATGATGATAGTACCTTAGAAGAGTTTAAAAATAAACTTAAGGATCGATTTGGTCCTCTTCCAAATGAAACGAAAGAATTATTAGAAACTGTAAGATTAAAAAGAATAGCGTCCAAAATTGGCATTGAAAGAATTGTACTTAAAAAAGGTAAGTGCTTTTGCTATTTTATAGCAAATCAAAAAAGTAAATTCTATAGCAGTGAAAATTTTGGCTACTTGTTAAATCAAATTAAAAAAGAATCTGGTAAGATTGAAATAAAACAGAAAAAAATATCCGGTGATACTAGGCTCGTACTTTCAATAAACTATGTGAAAAATATAAAAGTAATAACTATTTTGCTCGAAAATCTTGTTAAAGAGAATTAAAGTCTTTTTAAATTTTTAATTACTTTAAATGCAATATCTACATGATCCTCATTCATTAAAATTGTAAATTCATTTGAAGTTGATATTACCTCCCTTATATTTACCCCCTCCCATGATAATCTTTGAAAAATAAAATAATAAATCCCTGGAATTTTTACATTATCAACTGGAAGCTTGATAGTTATAGATGATAAATTTTCCACTTTTGAATGGCATACTTCATTTTTAAAAAGATCGTCAACTAATGAAATAATATTCTGGCTAACAACTATGTTTGATTCAGAAACACCTCTTGAGGAAGTGTAAAAAATATTTTTTTTATTTTCTATTTCTTTAAGAAGCTTTGCTTGTGTGATCAATAGAGTTTCTGAAAGTAAAAAACCATAATCTACTAAATAGGAACGAACAGTTATATCTCCAACATTTTTTAAAACTCTAATAATTTTTTTTGTGACTGAAAATGTCGCATCATCGGAAACCCTTTTTAATGACATAACAATAGCTCCTTGATTTACCTTTTTCCTCATCAAACTTTCAATATCACTATGAATATTTCTAGCCAGTGATGTCAAATTGATAATACCTTCGTTAAGTGCTGAGGCCAAGTATGGTTTTGTTTTAATATATTCTGTTACGGTAGCAGCAATAGTTTTCATTTGGATCAAAATCTAAAATTTATTTAGCAAAATTACTTTATTATAACAAAACGTTACATATTAAACAAATACAATTAAATCAATGCTATCAAAACTGATTACAACAAACTTTGAATCTGAAGACTTTTGAATTTATAGTTACTTTTTATTTACAATGATTTTACGGTTACTTGAGAAAAGCTTTTTTCTTTTAATTACTTTTGAGAGAAATTAGCTTAAATAATGTCTAAACGCTATACAATAACTGCTGCACTACCCTATACGAACGGACCTATACATATTGGTCACCTTGCTGGTGTGTATGTTCCCGCTGATATTTATGCACGTTATTTAAGAAATAGAGGTAAAAATGTCGCTTTTATATGTGGAAGTGATGAGCATGGAGTTGCGATTGCATTAAAGGCAAAGATGGAAAATAAAACGCCTCAGGAGATAATTGATTACTATGATAAATTAATAAGAGATTCATTTAATTCATTTGGAATAAGCTTTGATAATTATTCTCGTACCTCAAGAAAAATTCATTATCAAACTTCTCAAGAAATTTTCAAAGATCTAAACAAAAAAAAGGTTTTTCAGGAAATTGTATCTGAACAACTCTATGATTCAGAAGCGAAACAATTTTTAGCTGATCGATATGTTGTCGGCATATGCCCTATATGTAAAAACAGTGAAGCATATGGTGATCAATGTGAAAGTTGTGGAAGTAGTCTAAGTGCTACTGAACTCATTAATCCCCAATCAACTTTGAGCGGATCTAAACCAAAAATGCGTAATACAAAACATTGGTACCTCCCACTTGACAAATTTGAAAATTTTATAAATGAATGGATAATTAAAAGTCATAAATCCGACTGGAAACAAAATGTTTACGGACAAGTTAAATCCTGGATTGATAATGGCTTAAAACCCAGGGCTGTAACTCGTGATTTGGATTGGGGTATACCTGTACCTATTGCTGGAGCAGAAGGAAAAGTCCTTTATGTTTGGTTTGACGCACCAATTGGTTACATATCCTCTACCAAAGAGTGGGCATATAATAATGGGATTGATTGGGAGCCATACTGGAAGGATAAAGAGACTGAATTGATACATTTTATAGGTAAGGATAATATTGTTTTTCATTGTATTATTTTCCCAATTATGCTTCATGCTTCAGGCTCTTATATTTTGCCTAAGAATGTTCCTGCAAATGAATTTTTAAACTTAGAAGGAGAAAAAATTTCTACTTCAAAAAATTGGGCAGTTTGGTTACACGATTATCTAGAAGAATTCCCAAATCAGCAAGATGTACTTCGCTATGTGCTGACATCAAATGCTCCTGAAACAAAAGACAATGACTTTACTTGGGAGGAATTTCAGTCAAGAAATAATAACGAGTTAGTAGCAATCTATGGAAACTTTATAAATCGTGTAGTCGTTTTAACCAATAAATACTATGAGGGAATTATTCCTGAAATTAAATCTAGATCCCCAGAAGATGAAAAAATAATAGACCAAATAGGAATAATTACAAAAAAAATTGGATCATCAATTGAAAAATATAAGTTTAGAGAGGCATGTCAAAACCTAATGCAAATTGCTAGAATTGGAAATAAATATTTAGCTGAAAATGAACCCTGGAAATTAATTGATAAAAACCCTAAGCGTGTTTCAGAAATTATCAATACTGCCTTACAAATAACAGCTTGCCTGGCTCTAGTTAGTGAGCCATTTTTACCATTCACATACGAAAAATTAATTTCAATTTTAAATATTAAATCACTCAAGTTAACTTGGAGTGATGCGTTTATGAAAAATGATTTGATTCCATCTGGTCATCAAATTAATGAAGCAAAGCTTCTTTTCAAGAAAGTTGAGGATATTGAAATTGAGAACCAACGCTTAAAATTGGCCAATAATAAAAAAAGATAAAGTTAATTACAATTTGAGTTCAATTATACCAATTGCTTTCCATAATTCGTTCCGACTTACATTGAATGAAAAGCATAGATTCCCAATGGAAAAGTATGAGTTACTTCCACAACAACTAATTTTAGAAGGAACTAGTAAAATAGAGGACTTTTTTAATCCCAAACCAGCTTCATTAAAACATGTGTTGAGGGTACACGAAAAAAATTATGTTAATCGTTTATTAAAATTATCATTAACAAAAAATGAAATCCGAAGCATTGGTTTTCCATTAAGTAATGATCTTATATCTAGAGAGTTTTTGATTGCTGGAGGAACAATTAGTGGTGCTGATAAAGCATTAAAAACAGGTATTGCTATGAATATAGCAGGAGGAACACACCACGCTTATCCAAATAAGGGAGAGGCCTTTTGTCTTTTAAATGATCAAGCTATCGCTGCTCAATATTTATTAGACTCAGGTCAGGTCAAAAAAATATTAATCTTAGATTTAGATGTTCACCAAGGAAATGGAACAGCTGTAATATTTAAAAATAATCCAAATGTATTTACTTGTTCTGTTCATGGAGAGAAAAACTACCCATTTCGTAAAGAAAAAAGTGATTTTGATCTTCCCTTAAAAGATGATTGTACTGATAGTTTTTACTTAAAACAAATAAAAATTCTTCTTCCTAAGCTGTATAACAAAGTAAAACCTGATTTTATTTTTTACCTATGTGGTGTTGATGTTTTAAAAACAGATAGATTAGGACGTTTGAGTATGACTATTGCTGGTTGTAAAAAGAGAGATGAGATTGTTTTATCTTTTTGTAAAGAAAATAATATTCCTGTTCAATGTAGTATGGGTGGTGGTTATTCAAAAGAAATAAAAACAATAATTGAATCACATGCAAATACATTTAGAGTTGCAAAAGAAATTTTTACTTAGAATTCCAAGTTTGGCTTTTCATATTTAATGCTGCTATAACTATATCTTTTCTGCTAACCTGTCCGACCAAGGATCCTTTCTCAAGAACAGGATAACGTCTTCTGGTAGATTTTGAGAATTTTGCTGCAGCATCAAAAACACTCATATTTGATTCAATTGTGTCAACCTTTTGAGTCATAAAATGACCAACTGATTTGTCAAGTATTGGCATATTAAAATAACGGCTGTCAGAAATCTGTTTCATACAATCAGCTTCAGAAATTATACCGACTAATAGTCCTTCTTTACTGACAACAGGTCCACCTGAGATACGGTATTTTATAAAAGCTCTCATTACTTCATGAATACTTTGCTCGGGACTAAATAAAACTAATTGTCTTGTCATTATATCAGAAACAATTAATTTACTTGGCGTGACTCTTTTTATCTGAGCCCGCTCTCCTTGAAAACTTTTTACGGGCATAATTAATTATATTTATTAATCGTAATATAAATTTTTTTGAGAAATTGTCAAAATTTTTTTATTTAACTAATATTTTCATAATATTTTAATTGATTTATTATAAAAAGTTTATTTTATGCGTTCAATCGGTATTTTAGGTTGCGGTTGGCTGGGTATTTCACTCGCAATAAATTTCAAAAAATTAGAATACCATGTCCGTGGCTCTAGAACCTCATTGGAAGGTTTGTCTAAAATTGAAAAAATTGGAATTGAAAGTTATTTAGTTATTTTAAAAAAAAATAAATCAGAGGGCATTTTGCCTTTTGTAAAAAATATTGAAACATTAATAATTTCTGTTCCACCCCAAAAAAAAATTTCTGATTTTAATTTTACTGAAAAAATTCAAACTTTAATTAATTCAATAAAATCTAGTTCTTTAAAAAAATTAATATTCCTAAGTAGTACATCTGTTTATGGTTCAAAAGGCGGAGTGTTTGATGAAAGTCAAAAATGTTCGCCAGACAGCCAATCAGCAATAGAATTGTATGATTGTGAAAAGTTAATTCAAGAATTGAGTATTCCTTCAGTAATTGTTCGTTTAGGTGGTCTTATAGGTAAAGACCGAAATCCAATTTATCATTTGCAAAATAAAATAATCAAAAACCCCAATGGAAGAATAAATTTTGTTCATAGAGATGATGCAGTGAATGGAATTTCCTCATTAGTAACGAATAAAAAAATAAAAGGCATATTCAATCTAGTTTCTCCTCATCATCCTACTAGAAAGTTATACTATAAACATGTCTCCAAAAAATATAACCTCAATGAGCCTAAATTTGAAAATAGTGGAAAAATAGTAAGAGTGATAAATGGAAATAAAATCACTAAGGTGACCGAATTTAATTATTCTGTAGACAACTTGTTAATATAAATTTAAAGTTCTTTAGAAAAGAGATGTATCTATTATTTAAATTGGAGATTATAAATTAACAATGTCCAAGAACAGTAAGTATATTATTTTACTCGAAAGGTTATTAACGCATCACAGAAATGCAAAGCTTGATTATTTGAAAGCTGCTGACCATGCTGATAAATCGGAAAAAAAGAGATACTTTAATAAACAAGCCATGTTGAGAAATCGATTTTTTCAGGAAATACTTAGTGAACTACAAAACCTTGGAATGCATTATGATGATTTTGTGTCGAGTCGTTTTAATTTTGACCAACTATTAATCTCTTCAATTGATAAGTTAAGAGCTAACGCCCTTAACAAATGTTTGGAGTCAGATAAGTTTTTATTAGAAACCTACCTTTTGTTACAAGATAGCGAGTTCCGAAATGAAAAGTTTCTTCAACATAGCTCAAGCATAGAGATTGCAATTGAGCAAAACCAAGCTCTTGCTTCAGATTATAAAATTAAAAACCAAATAAGTTCTAGTATCTAGTCTTCGGTTTTGCCAAAGTCAAACTCTTGGAATTCATCCTCTAAATTATTCATCCTTGAAATCATCGAATTATAACTTTTATACAAATCTTCTATAGAAGGTATTAATGAATCTTCCTTGAAATGCTTAGTGAAGTAATAAGACTTTGATGATTGAGTATAAACTACTTTGAGGCGACTCCTTATCTGTGGCTTTTCAAACTTCTCAGGTAATTTTTTTGAGAGTAGATTTTTCAATATTTTATTTAGTTTTAAAATCTCTAAATCTACGTTTCTAAAATCTAGTATTCTAAGCTGATTTAATAAATCGTGTAATTTCTTAAATTCATCCCAATTCTCTATTTCGTAATTTTTTATAACTTCTTCTGGATAATCAGATAGTTTAAAATCAATATTAGAATTAGATGCTTTTTGATTTTGACTTTCGAAAATTTCTTTGGAATTATTAGAGTTTTGTATACTATAGTTTTTACATGATAAAAATAAAATAACACATAAGAATATGTTGAAAATGTAAAAATGCATAAAAGTAAATTTAAGTATCAAAAGAATTAATTTTTATTAGAAGTATTGTAAAAAAAAGGAATTGAAGTATAAATAAATGAAAAGGAAATGGACCGCTTATTTTGGGACTTAACTTTTGATACAAAAAATGCAGTGGAAATGAGACTATTGACCAGCCCAAATAGTTTTGGAATGATGCCAAGCCTGATTTGAAAGTCCAGAAATCTAAAACTGGAGCAACTGGTTCCATCACTAAATCTAATGAGATCATCAAAAATATTCCCAATAGGATTTTTTGCCAAAAATTATGAAAAAATGTATCAGCGATAAACCCTGTAATAAACACTAAAATACACCAGTTAATTCCTATAAGAATAGGAACACCAAAAACTTTTGTTCCCAAGGCATTACCATAGCTGTATTCTCCAAAAATTAATCCTTTATTAACTCCAATAATTTCTGCTATCATACCAACAGTAAAACATAGAATAAAAAGAAAAACTGTTTTTTTTGAGATCTCAGTATTAATTAATACTAATAAAAAGCTCAAAGCTAGATTTAAAGGAGTGGCTTTTACAAACCATGAAGAATTACTGTAAATAATACCTATTAGTCCTGAGATATGGAAAAGCCAAATTGTAGCAATAGATATGTTTTGTTTATTAAATACTTCTTTCTGTATCACTTTGTATTATCAGGAATAATCTCAGAAACAATTTTTGCAGATAGTAAACATAAAGGAATTCCACCTCCAGGATGAACACTGCCACCACAAAAATAAAGATTCTTGATTTTATTGGAGAAATTTGGATGCCTCAAAAATGCAGCAATTTTGTTATTGCTCGAAGAACCATATAAAGCTCCCATGTGTGACTGTGTTTTGGATTCAATAGTTGGCGGTGTTAAAATTTCTTCACATTCAATCTTATCTTCAAGAGAAATACCTAATTTTTCAGATAGGTTATTGATTACTATTTTCCTTAAATTCTTAACTAATTTATTCCAATCCTGTCCATGATTTGAAGGAGTATTAATCATCACAAACCAATTCTCACATCCTTTAGGTGCATCATTTAAAACATCCTTAGAAGTTATATTTATATAAATAGTTGGATCTGTACATATAGTTTTATTCTTAAAAATTGACTCAAACTCTTTAGAATAATTTTTTGAAAAGAATATGTTATGTAAATCAAGTTGTTTAAACGAGTGTTTAACTCCCCAATAAAAAATTATTGCAGAACTTGAACGTTCTTGATTTAGAATTTTTAAAGGTGGTTTTGATTTAGGAATTAATTTTTTATAAGTATAAAATACATCCATATTAGAAATAACATAATCAGATTCGAAAAAGTTATCACTTACCATTATTCCTTTTACACTTTTTTTATCAAGGACTATCTGATTTACCAAAGAACCAAAATGAAATTTTACACCTAATCTTTTTGCCAAAGCAACTAAGGCTTCAGTGATCGAAACCATTCCTTTAGTGGGAATAAATGTCCCATATGAATTTTCAAAATGTTGAATTAAGCTCATAATTCCAGGGGTTTGGTATGGATCTGATCCGTTATATGTGGCATATCTATCAAAAAGTTGAATTAAGTACGGAGATGAAAATGCACTTGAGTTTACTTGATGAAGTGATTTTTGAATCTCAAAAACGTGAAGTTGCAAGATTGATTTAATTGTTGAGGCCGTAAAAAATGTTCTAATTTTGTGTAATGATTTTTCTAAAAATAAAGTGCCTGTGAGATCATATTTCTTTTTTGCCTTTTTTAGATATTTTATTACTCTTTCTCTAGGTTCATTGAATTTCAATTCAACTTCATCTAAAAACTTTTCTTGATTACCAAAAGCTGTAAACGTCTTTCCGTCTTGCCAAAAATATTTACAGGACACATCTTTTTTCTTGAAATGAAAATGATCACTAGTATTTTCCCCTGCCAACTCGAAGAGTTCTGAAATAAAATGTGGCATGGTAAACAAAGAGGGCCCTGCATCAAAACGGTAACCTTTAAGTTTAAAAGTTGATAACTTTCCCCCTGGATATTTATTTTGTTCAAAAATGTGCACTTTATAACCTTTCAATGCTAATCTTACTCCAGAAGCTAATCCTGCAACCCCCGATCCTATAATTGCAATTTTTTTCATAATCGCAACTTTTTAGTTGTATCTGACACAAGAATAAATCTTGAGAAAAGATCTTCTTTGTACCACTTTTTTTTTCGTGTAACTTTCACAATATCTGAATGAATTTTGTCTTTGTAAGCAAATTCATTAATTGATTTGAAGTTATCCCAAATACTAATTGTAGCTTGCTGAACAAAAGGCCACTCTCCTATACCCTTATAGTAGAGGACTCCTTTAGCATTTTTTATTGCGTTGCTAGCTTTAGGAACCGCATTCCAAAAAGAAGGTAATCTATTCCAACTCAAAGTTGCACGGGTAATAACAACAATTTTTTCATCTACTTTATCTTGCGAATTGTCAGATTCTAATTTGAAAGGGTTTTTTCCATCCCAAGATCCATGACTATTTATATTTTTTAAAACCAAATCACGTTGAGTGTTTGCCTTTTTTTGGTAATCAATGAATATAGGGTGTTGAGTTAAACATTTATTGTATGATTCATAGTTATCCCACACACCTAAAAATGCATAAGTTGAAAAATCAGGATAAAGACTAAAACCTTGACCCCCACCAGTTCCAAGAAATTTATAAAATGACAACCCTTTCACATTGCTAACTTTTTTAGGAGCTACTCCCATCTGTGAAAATGCCCAAAACTTGTTTTTGACGAACGAAAATATTGTGACAGAAGTAATTGAATTCATTAATTTGAGGGTATAGCAACTTTTAAGTTTGTAAATTTATGAAAAGAAAAAAAGAAAAAACGTCTCTGTTTAGGATTTTAGAATTTGACTAATGGAAGTAATCAGCAGAGACGTTTTGAAACCAAATTGAATTTAAACTTGTTTAAAGATAAATAAAAAAGGTTATACAAAAAAAGGTTTTGTTTATTTTTTTTATTTTTTTTTGAAACGTTTAATATTAAATCTGGCTTTTTTGTAGCAATAGACTAATTATCAATAGATTATTAAAAGATAAAAAATATCTTTAATAAATTAAATTATAAAAAAAAATGTTTTTTTGATCTAAAATATATTTTATGAAAAAATTTAATCGATTTGATATTTTCATTTACGTTCTAATCATTGCAAATATTATCGCAATGATTCTAGAGTCGCATGAATTTATTAAAAATAAATTTGAAAAAAGCTTTAATTATTTTGAACTCATCTCTATCATAATATTCACATTAGAGTACTTCTATCGAATATATATTAGTTATAATAAATCAAAATGGAAGGGAGTCAGATCATATGTGTTTAGTTTTTTTGGATTAGTTGATTTCATTTCGATATTACCATTTTACATTAAACAATTTGTGTTAATTGATGGCCGATTCTTTAGAATTTTAAGACTATTCCGTTTATCTAGGATATTTAAGCTAGGTCGAGATAGCAAGTCTTTAAAACTTTTTATAAAAGCTATATCTGCAGTCCAAAATGAATTAAAATTCACATTTTTCTTATCATTACTATGTATTCTTTTTTCAGCTTCAGCTATTTATTTTTTAGAAAACGAAGCACAACCAGAAATATTTTCAAGTATTACTGCTTCATTATGGTGGGCTACCGTATCACTTGCAACTGTAGGTTATGGAGATGTAGTTCCAATTACAACTTGGGGGAAAATATTTGCTGGATTTATCTCTTTAATAGGTATTGGAATCGTAGCGATCCCAACAGGAATAATAAGTGCTTCCTTTGTTGAAGAAATTCACCATTTTAGAAAAAAAAGGTAACAGCTAAATATGCAAATACTAAAAAATTTTTCATACTTACTTATTCTAGCAGTAAGTTTTACACAGGCTCAGATATTGGATAAGGATCTAAAAAATAAAAATATTCTTATAGTTTATGGGGGTTGGGAAGGTCACAAACCTAAACTTTTTGCTGAGAAAATAGCCTCTTGGTTGAAAGAGAAAAAAGCTAATGTTTACGTTTCAGATACTACTTCCATATATGACAATACCAAGCTTATGGAAAAATTAGATTTAATTATTCAGCATATAACAAAGAGTGAGATTTCAGAGAATCAAATAAAAAATTTGACAAAAACTATCAAAAATGGTGTAGGGCTTGCTGGATGTCACGGCGGTCTAGGGGATTCGTTTAGGGATAATGTTGATTTTCAATACATGGTTGGAGGGCAGTTTGTTAATCACCCAGGAAATAATATAAATTATGCAGTGAATATTAGTGGAAAAAAAGATCCTATTACTAAAGATATTAATAATTTCAGTCTGACCTCTGAACAGTACTATATGCATGTAGATCCTGCTTTGGAAGTACTAGCAACAACAAAATTTAGTGGCAAACATGACCCTTGGATTCAAGGAGTTGTTGTTCCTGTAGTTTGGAAAAAATATTATGGTAAAGGACGAGTTTTTTATAATTCTATTGGCCACTCAATAGAAAATTTTGATATTCCTGAGGTATGGGAAATGACAACAAGAGGTATTATCTGGGCCTGTAAGTAAGAGACCTCTTTATCAGGTTTAAGTTTTTGTCCCCCTTTTTTATGATATCTTTGTAAAGCTATGAGTAAAAAGATTGCGATTATAGGCTCTGGATTTTCATCCATGTCTGCTGCTTCCTATCTGGCGAAGAGTGGTTTTGAAGTAAACGTTTATGAAAAAAATAAAACTCTTGGAGGAAGGGCACGTCAACTAAAAAAGGATGGCTTTACTTTTGATATGGGTCCTTCTTGGTATTGGATGCCTGATGTTTTCGAATCATTTTTTAATGATTTTGGAAAAAAAACAGCTGACTTTTATAAGTTAGAAAGACTAGACCCAGGTTACCAAGTTTTTTTCGGAGAAAATGAAAGTATATGTATAGGTGATTCTCTTGAAAAAATTTACACCGCGTTTGAAAAAGAAGAAAAAGGGAGTAGTGTAAAACTTATGAAATTTATGAAAACTGCGAGTGAAAATTATGATATAGCAATTAAAGATCTTGTCTATCGCCCAGGAATTAGCCCGTTAGAACTTATTACACCAACAACAATAAAAAAGATAAAATACTTTTTAAGCAATATAAAAAGAGACGTATGTAAAGAATTTGTTAGCCCTAAGCTTAGACAAATACTTCAATTCCCTGTTCTTTTCCTCGGTGCAAAACCCTCAGAAACACCTTCTTTCTATAATTTTATGAATTATGCAGATTTTGGATTAGGAACATGGCACCCTGAAAATGGAATGTATAGTATAGTTGAAGCAATGTCTTCATTAGCGAAATCTCTTGGTGTAAAATTCCATACAGAATCTAATGTTGAAAAAATACTAGTTAATGACTCTAGAAATATAGCTGGTATAAAAATAAATGGGGGTATTTTAGAAGCTGATGTTGTTTTATCAGGTGCAGACTACCAACATTCAGAAAGCCTTTTAGATAAAAAATATAGAAGGTATAGCAACGCATACTGGGATAAAAAAGTTTTTGCCCCCTCGTCACTATTATTTTATATCGGCTTAAATAAAAAAGTTAAAAACGTATCCCACCATTCTCTTTTTTTTGACGTTGACTTTGATAAACATGCTAGTACTATTTATGACTCTCCTTCGTGGCCAGAAAATCCACTTTTTTATGCAAACTTCCCGTCAATTTCGGACTCTTCGATGGCTCCAAAAGGAAAAGAAGCTTGCTTCATACTAGTTCCAATTGCTCCTGGAATAGAGGATAACAAAAAAATTAGAGATCATTATCTTGATTTAGTTATCAATAGACTAGAAAAATTGACTCACCAGCCAATAAAAAAAGAAATTCTTTTTTGCGAGTCATTTTGTATTAATGACTTTGTTAGTGAATATAATTCTTACAAAGGCAACGCGTACGGGTTAGCTAACACACTTTTTCAAACAGCATTTTTACGTCCAAAACTAAAAAGCAAAAGAGTGAAAAATTTGTACTTTACAGGGCAACTAACAGTTCCTGGTCCTGGGGTTCCACCAGCAATAATCTCTGGTAAATTAGTTTCAGATTTAATTTCAAAGACTAATCCTTAGGGTTTAGTACCCACCAAATAAATTCAAACTCACTTTCCCTGACAGCAATTACAGAATCTAACATTTTAGTACTTTCAGTCAATGAGTTTCGGTACTCTTGTAGTTGATCTTTTACTGACCATTGCCATAAATCTAATCTTTTGAATAAGTTGTATTTCATGAATTTATCATTTTGAATATACTTTCTGTTTTCTATCCAAAATTCATTGTAATCTAAATTTACCCAAGGTAAATCAAAAACCCACCTATTTGCGACCCTGTCAATAAATTGATTTACATAACGCTCCTCTTTTACTCCAGTATTTTCAATCAAATACTTAAGCTCTGTTCCATCATAAATTTCAGTCATTTTTAAGCCTACATTCCTTGGAAGCAAACGAAATGTTCCGTCTAGTTTAATAGCATCAAAATTTACTCTTGGGGGGTCAAAGGGGTTTCTATTATTATACATTCCCATAGGAGAAAAATAATATTTCCCATCTGGCTCTGCTTCATCTAACTGCCAGTGTATAAATACGCTATCGTTATCTTTTTCCCACTTATCATATTGTTTTTGATACATATCTGTAACCCAATCAATTTGTTCAATATACTCATCAGTATATGCAATGATTTCATCTACTTCCTGTCTCAAATTTTGAAGATTTTCTATTCCATCATGGCGGTTGTCAGACTCTCCTCCTTGTTGCTCTATTCCAAAAGAAACGGTAACACCAAAAACAAGAATAACAAATTCTACGATAGATTTTTTGACTCTATCCCAAAAGTCTTTTATATCAAAACGATCTCCAAGAGTGATTAGTCTTAGAAACCAATTAAGCTTTTCTCTTTCAACACCAGCTGACTGGTCTGCTGCATCAAATTCTTCTCTTGAAATAAACCCATCTTTGTTAGTGTCTATTTTATCAAAATCGTCCTTTTTAGCCATCTCTAATTATAAACTAACAAATATTAATTGTATAAAATTAATAAAAATGAGTAAAAGTGATTCTGAATGTCATATTAGAAAATTAAATTATCTTTTCTACAATAGGGACTGAGGGATCAAAAATCTCAATTATTAAATTGAAAAGTTCTTTCTCAAAGTTATTTAAAGTACTTGGTTTTATTTCCAAGTCATCCTTTTCTCTACTATTTATTTTTATTGACGCAGGTATAAAATCATTTTTAAATGTTCTAAGTGGGATGACACCTGCTTTAACATTATCATAATTGAAATCATTTTTTAAAAAATAGGAATATGAAAGTACTTGGAAGAGAGCGTTTTTCTTTGAATTAGTGGTTAAATCTTCCCATTTACTTAACGTCATATCAGATGAGTTTAAATTGCCTGTCTTATAATCTACAAATCTTAACACCCCATTTACTAAATCAATTCTATCAACGGTTCCTTTAAAATTTTGATTTTCAGCCAATGAATTAATATATATAGTTTTTTTAAAGTCGTACTCTAATGCAAGTAATTGAAGTTTTAACCCCTTTTTTACCAGATTCCTTTCAGAAAGTATAAATTTTGATATAATTTTTTTTATTATGCTATAAATCAATGCATTTTTCCCTGTTTTAATATTACTATTATTAGTCAAAAAATTAAATTTTCTATCTAATTTTTCTGGAATAATTTTAAGCATTTCATCATAATAATCTGTTTTCATAGTCATTTTAAGATAAGGTGAATATAAATCTTCAAGTACCTGATGTACTACTATACCTTTATCTATTGCACTTAAATATTTACTAGAATCTTCAGTCTCAGGTATTTTAAGAATCCTCTTTTCATAAAATGAGTATGGATCCCTTATATATTGACATAATGATGAGGGTGAAAATCCCTCTTTTCCTATTTTTTTTAAATCAACTAAAATTTTCTCTGTCTTTTCAACAATTTTATTTTTTGTTCTTAACTCGGGGAAAGGCAATTGTGTTTTCTTTTGAATCAATTTATGCTTTGGCTCTTTGAAATAATCTAATTGCATTAAAAATCTACTTGGTTCTGAAGAAATGAAATCTTCGGAAGAAGCATTATATAAGAGGAACACCTTTTTTGCTCTTTGCAAAAGCCTAAAAAAATGATATGCATAGAGATGGTCCTGTTCTAGGAATGTATTCATTTCGAACTTTTTCCTAACATCAAATGGAAAAAACGAAAATGAATTTTCTGCTTTGGGCAAAATCCCCTCATTTAAATTTGTAATTACAACATTATCAAAATCCAAAAGCCTTGTCTCAAGTAATCCCATAACTTGAATTCCACTTAATGGATCTCCGTCAAAATTTAACGTTTCTTCAGATAACATAGTCTCAAAAACTATCCTTAAATCTGAGACTGATTTTATGAAATTGTAATCTTGACAATATTGGTTTAGCTTTTCAAAAACCCCAAGGAAAATATCACAAACCTGAATATGATAGGGTTCATCTTCTTCGACTATAAAACTGTTTCTAGTAATTTTAATTATCTGTTCTATCTGCTTTAAAAATTGTTTTGAATTTTTAAATGGAGTGTAAAATAGTGCCCCTGTTTTATCATTTTTACAAAGGTCATCTGCATTAATGTAGTTAAGGTTTTTCTTAAAAAGTAGATTACTATTTGAATTTGTTTTTTTAAAAATCCTTTTAACAAAGATTAAAATTGAAAATTCTTTTAATTTTCTGAACGGGAATCCTTTTTGACTATGACTTTCATGTAATTCAAAATATAATCTAAGAAATCCTGTTAATAATGTATTTTTTAATGGATAGCCCATTGTAACATTCCATGGTAATTTTTCAGGCAATACAGAAAGTGAAGGATTAAGAAGGTTTTCATCTCCAAGAACTATAACTGTTGATTCTTGAGGTAGTTCTTTAAATAATTTACATGCAATTTTCACAGCTGTTTTTGCCTGTGTATTATTATTAAACGTTTCAATAATTTCAATTTTTTTTTGGTGTGAAAAAAAGTTTTGAAACTCTTGTTTTGTGTGTTTTTTAAGAACTTTCCATTCTTTATAATATTTCCTTATAAAATGTCCAGCACTATGATATGAGTCTTCAAAGAATTTAATGTCAATATCCCATAGGATTTCAGCTTTTTGTGCTGAAATCATCTCTTGAATCAAAATTGCTTCAGATTTTGTTAGCGCGTTAAATCCTATAAAAAAATGATATGGGATTTCCTCTTCAATGTAAAATGGTAAATTTTTTATGGCTTCTCTAATCCCTAATCCATAATAACCATTTTGACTATTTAAAAGTTTTTTATAAAGTTTGTTGTAATATATAAATACTCTTCCTTGCAGATTATAATGAATTTTACTTAGCTCTCTTTTTTTCTCAGGTGTCCAATTTTCTAAATTCTTAATAGCGGTCATATAATTGAAAAGTTCTTTGCTATCTATTAGCTGACTATCTATCTCGTTAAATTCTTCAACTAAATTAGAGGCCCATCCAGAAAAATGACTAAATGATTCTAATTCCTTATTAGGAGTATTTTCCTTGCAAACCTCATAAAAATTGAACAGTATTTCTGATTTTGATATAGGGTTAATCCCCGACAGATCTATAATAAATTCCTCAATAGTCAAAATTTTTGGAGAAATAATTGGACGCTCAATAACTTTTTTAAAACATTCTTTCAAAAAAATTATAGCCCTATTATTTGGTACAATTATTTTGATATTATCCCATTTATGAGTCGAAGAAGCAATTTTTTCGGCAACATAATCTAAAAATGTTTGCATATTTAAATGTAAATAATCAGATTTGAAATTGTTAGCTTTGAATTTAAAGAGTTAAAGTTTATTTCTAAATTTTTAAAATTTTTACTTTATTATTGATATAAACCAAAATATTTTCTACATCAAAATATCCCATATTATTTAAAGCAGTTGAGTAAGATAAGATTTGTGATTGATCTGTTTTTTTTGGAGATCCTGTTTTGTAATCAATTACACATACTGTCCCAGATTTTTTGATATTTATTCGATCTGGTCTTAGAGTAGGTCCTTTTGGAACAAGTAGATCTTCTTCACACAAAACTTTATCTTCACCATTATATAGAGACTTCAATTCCGCATGTGTAACAACTTTTCTTAAGCTCTTTTCAACAAAATCTTTAATTTTAATTGGAAGAATTTTGTCATCTATGGCCTTTTGAACAACGTCAGGCACCATATCTGAAGTAATTATTTGAGCTAACAAATCATGTATTAAAATACCCTTTTCTTGATGACTTTTAAAATTTTTCTTTTTTATTGAATTTAATACAAAGTGTTGCTTCCAACCTATATTTAGTTTCAAAGAATAATGATCCTTTATCTCAGACTTTTCAATTAATTCTCGATTTTTATTTGCTCTAATTAATAATTTTCCCCTAGTAAATGGAGTTTTTGAATTAAAACTATTTCCCTGACTTATAATATATTTTTTTAGTAAATGAGCATATGAATTTTCTTCTTCATCTACTTCCTTTGTAATTATAAACATTGCCTCTACGGCACGGGTTAATGCTACGTAAAGAACATTAAGAGCATCTAATTTTTGATTAAGGCGATATGACTTATGTAGCTCATTGCCTTCTTTGCCATAATATTGAATTTCATTTGAAAAATTGAACCATCCCCATCCGATATTTTTTAAGTTTTTATCCTTGAAAGGATACCATATTTTTTCAATAATATTGGGATATATTGGAGAATCCATAAATGGAAGAATAACAACTGGAAACTCAAGGCCCTTTGCTTTGTGTATAGTCATAAGTTTAATAGATTCGTTGGTCTCTGATGTTGCAATCCTTAACCTAGCAGACTGTATTTCCCAGTGACTTAGATAGGAGTCGATTGAAGCTGCAAATGATTTGGAAAACTCTAATACGTCTTCCAAAAATGATGATAAGTATATATCATCCGTATCAAAGTTTGATAGCCTAATTAAAATGTAATCTACAGCATCTAAAATTGTTTTAGATTTAATTTTTTCTAGATCTAATTTTAATCCAAAATTACTTTCAAGTTGACTGAAAAAAATAGATGTTTTGACATTTAAATTGTTTATTACAAATTGATGATAATCTTTAATCTTACTATCGCTTAATTCATATAAAATGTCAAATATAGTTTTATGTTGTCGAGATGAATTTGGATTTGAAGATAAATACAGAATGGCAATTATTAACTGTACTTTAATCGAATGATTAACTAACATGGATTCTGATGAAGATATATTGAATCCCTCTTTTATTAGTTCATTACCAATTTCTGTAGCTTGTTCTTTTTTTCTTACCAAAATTGCTATATCAGTTTGATCATATCCATCTTTAACAAGTTTTTTTATAATCTCAACTGTTTTAGAAATATATTGTGGAGTTGTTGTTCCTTTTACACCTTCTTTACTAATAATTTGAACATTTACATATCCACCCTCATAAATATGTTTTTGCCAACTTGACTCACCATAAAGCTTCTTGTATTTTTTATTTTCAAAACTATTTGATATATTTTGGAAAAGACCTTTATTAAAATCTACAATTTCTTTAAATGACCTGTAATTTGTTTTTAATGTTTCTTGGCTAGCAGAAATCTGAAAAGGGTTTTTAATATTATTAAGTAAGTCAATAAATTGATTCATATCTCCTCCCCTCCACCTATAGATAGACTGCTTTGGATCACCCACTAAAAAAAGGGATCCTTTTCTCCCAGATAAACTTTCGCCCTCAATAGAATTAGAAATTAAGGGAATTAAATTATTCCACTGTAAGGTTGATGTATCTTGAAATTCATCTAAAAAATAGTATTGGTACCTCACACCTAATCGTTCATAGATAAATGGAGTAGGTTCATCTTTGACTAAAAGGTTAATTTTTTTATTAAAATCTGAGTTAATCCTAATTTTTTTTTCATTCTGAATCCTTTCTGATCGGTCTTCCATCAATTGCAAAAGTAATCTCGGGGTCCATGATGCTAGTGTTCTTTGGATTAATAATATTTGGGTTATACTTTTTTTAACACTAAAAAAATAACACTCAATTTTATCTTTATTCTTATCGATCAAAACTTTTTTCTCTTCAGATAAAGAAAGATTATATAAAGGTTTTTCGCCTGATAAAGAAAATTCTAATTGTTCAAAATATTTTGTAGTGAATGATCCCTTACTAATATTTTCAAAATAATTGTGAACTCTTTTATGAGTGAAATCATAAGCTTTTAAATCTAAACTCTCTAGAAAATTTAATGCCTCCCTTGCATTTTTTAAAACTTTTAATTTCTCATTTTTTAAAAGCTTACTTAATAAAATTTTATCCGATTCTAATATTTTAGTATTTCTTTTTTTTATATAATTTACAGGGATTCTGTCATTCTCATTAAAAATTATATGAATGAATTCTTTTAAATCTATCTCTATATCCCAATTTTTATCATTATTTATTTTTTGCAAACTAAAATCCAAAAGATATTTTGATATTAATTTATCTATTCCTATCTCATCTAGAATTGAGTCTATTATCTCCTCGATTAAACTTTCTGAATCTAACGATACTTCAAAACCAAACGGCAAATTAAATTCACGATAAAATGTTCGGACCAATCTATGGGTAAATTTGTCAAGTGTAATAACACTAAAAGCGCCATATTCTAAAAAAATTTTTTTTAAAATGAGCATTGACCTAATAGCCAATTCTTTTTTCGAAATATCAAAAAGTTTACAAAAATCGTCAGAGTAGGATTTTGAATCATTTGATTCAATGGAAAGTAAAAATAATGTCTCGAGTATTCTACTTTTCATTGAATTAACTGATTTATTAGTAAATGTTAATGCTAAAGAATGTTTGAAAGTATTATCTGAGGGATCTTCTAATAAAATTTTTAAATATTCATGTACCAGATTATACGTTTTTCCAGAACCTGCCGATGCGTTTATAATTTTGAAATGATTTTTACCCAAAATGTTAAAATTCTAATTTAAATTTAATGCTTTTACAATCTTTGTCTTTTATTGCAAAAAGAAATTTTAATTTTGTTTAATCTTAAAAAATAAAATATGGCTTTTGAATTACCCTCCTTATCATATGATTACAACGAATTGGAACCGCACATTGATGCTAGAACCATGGAAATCCATCATTCTAAACATCATAATGGTTACACCACTAATCTAAACAACGCTATTACTGACACTCCACTTGCAGATCTTTCGATTGAAGAAATACTAGATGGGCTAGATCTAAATAATAAAGCTGTAAGAAACAATGGCGGAGGCTTCTACAATCATTGTTTATTTTGGGAAATAATGTCTCCTAACGGTGGAGGCCTACCTAAAGGTGTCTTATTTGACGCAATAGACAATGAATTTGGCTCTTTTGAGAATTTTAAAACTGAATTTTCCAAGGCAGCTGCTACACAGTTTGGCTCAGGCTGGGCTTGGCTTTGTGCCAATAAGGACGGCTCTGTTGAAGTGTGCTCAACTGCTAATCAGGATAATCCTTTGATGCCTGGAATTAGCTGCTCGGGAACTCCTATTTTAGGAATTGATGTCTGGGAACATGCATATTATCTAAACTACCAAAATAGAAGGCCAGATTACATTAATGCATTTTTTAATGTAATTAATTGGGAAAAAGTTACAAGCTTATATAATGATATAACATAATTCCATTTCATAAGCAAGCTGCTTTATCGGTTGATATGTTCTTTAAGAGAAAAAACTAATAAGCTCTTTTATTTTTTTTCTCCACATAATTCACAAAAGCTTTATTTACAACCCTGAGACCACCTGGTGTTGGATAATCCCCTGAAAAATACCAATCCCCATGGTTTTTGTGACAAGCTTTGTTCAATCCACCAATCGTTTGGAAAATAACCTCTATCTCCGCGTTTATGTCATTTGTTTTTAACATTTCTGAAATCTTACATGATATTTCTTCATCGGAAAAGGGTTTATATATCTCTTTCACATGATTTGCTGGGGATTCTATTGCCTTTTCTATAGCATTTAAACAATTTTGATACACATCTTTCACTATTGCTTCTTTAGTTCCACGATCCTCATGAAGCTTCAAAGCGGCGCGAAATGCTATAAATTCTTCTAATTTGGCCATATCAATACCATAACAATCTGGATACCTTATTTGTGGTGCACTTGAAACAACAATAATTTTTTTAGGCTCCAAACGATCTAACATTCTTAATATGCTTTTCTGTAAAGTAGTCCCCCTAACAATACTGTCATCCATAATTACCAGATTATCACTAGTTTTAACAACACCGTATGTTACGTCATAAACATGAGCTACTAGATCATCTCGGTCACTATCTTCAGTGATAAATGTTCTTAGTTTTGCATCTTTTATTGCAATTTTTTCAATTCTTGGTTTTAAGTTTAACATCTTAGTTAGCTTATCGATGTTGAGTTTTTTTTCTTTATTCAACTCTTTCTTAAAAAGATCTCTTACGTGATCTTGAACTGCCCCAATCATTCCGTAAAAGGAGGTCTCAGCTGTATTCGGTATAAAAGAAAAAACTGTGTTTTCTAAATCCCCTTTTATAGATTTATATACTTGAGGAAATAAAGCTTTGCCTAAATTTTTTCTTTCCTGATAGATTTCAGAATCTCCTCCTCGAGAAAAATATATTCTTTCGAATGAGCACGCTTTTTTCTCTTTAGGCTCTAAAATTTCTTTAATATTTGTATTGCCATTTTTTTTAGTAATTATTGCGTAACCTGGACTTAATTCCTCTATCTTAGAATAAGGTACGTCAAATACTGTTTGTATTGCAGGTCGTTCAGATGCTACAACAACAATCTCATTATCTGAATAATAATATACTGGTCTAATTCCAACTGGGTCTCTAAGAACGAAAGAATCTCCGTGGCCTAATAGGCCTGCCATTGCATATCCCCCATCCCAATTTTTTGATGCTTTTCTTAAAATCTTTGAAAGTTTCAAGCGTTCCGCTATTAATGGAGAAGCTTCTGCTTTAGAATATCCCTCGTTACGCAAGTTTTTGTAAATCTTTGCTACAGCATCGTCAAGGAAATGACCAATTTTTTCCATTACAGTAACAGTGTCAGCTCTCTCCTTAGGATGCTGACCGAGTTCAACAAGATTGTCAAAAAGTTGATTTACGTTTGTAAGATTAAAATTTCCCGCTACAATAAGATTCCGATGCATCCAATTATTTTGTCTTAAAAAGGGATGAACACTTTCGATATTATTTTTTCCAAAGGTTCCATAACGCACATGTCCAAGCATTAACTCGCCTATATATGGAACTTCTTTTTTTAATTTTTCTGTATCAGATAGTAGGTCTGGTGAAATTTTCATTTGCTTTCTAACCCGCTCCTTAATGGTTTTAAAAATATTTTGAATTGGTTGTGGTTTAGCAGATCTAACTCTACTTATATAACGCTCCCCAGGGGACATGTCAAATTTAATACTCGCAAAGCCAGCACCATCTTGTCCCCGATTGTGCTGTTTTTCCATCAATAAATACATTTTATTTATCCCATATAATGCACTACCATATTTTTGTTTATAGTATAATAGTGGTTTTTTTAATTGTAAAAGGGCAATGCCGCACTCATGTTTAATGATATCGCTCATTTGAATAAATTGATATTGAGTTATTTAGATTTCAAAATCGGTTAACGATTTAAATTCCTTTATTCTTTTATTTAATTTTCGAAATGTCAAGTTTTCTAATTCTTTAGTGCCAAATTGTTGTACAGTATATGAAGCAATAGCTGAACCAGCCACAGCAGCTGTCTTCATTGCTTGAAAAGAAAGTTGTTTTTTTTCAGATAAACTCCCAGCAAAGCCTCCTATAAAACTATCACCAGCACCTGTGGGATCAAAAATTTTTTCCAATGGAAATGCAGGTACTTGAAAAATTTTTTTGTCACTAAAAAGTATTGCTCCATGCTCTCCTTTTTTTATGATAACATTTTTTGGTCCCATCGCTTGGAGTTTAAAGGCTGACTCAATTAGTGACATTGAATCCGTCAACTGTCTTGCCTCCTCTTCATTTACAGAAATTAAATCAACTTTACTTATTATTTCATCTAATTTTGTTCTATAACCTTCTATCCAAAAATTCATAGTATCCATAATTACAAATTTTGGATTTTTCATTTGATTTAAAACATCTAATTGCAGATTAGGATCTAGATTTCCCAACAAGACAATACTTGCATCTAAAAATTTATTTGGAACAACAGGTTTAAATTTAGTTAAAACATTCAATTGTGTGTCTATCGTTATTCTATCATTAAAATTATCTAGATATCTACCACTCCAAAAAAATGTTTTCTCATCTGGTACAAAATCGACTCCTGATGTATCTAATCCATTCAATTCTAATAATTTAAAATAAGAGTTTTCAAAATCTTCTCCTACAATTGAAACTAAACAACAAGATGTTTTGAACTTTGATGCAGATAAACCAATGTAGGTGGCACACCCTCCTAAAATTTTTTTTGCATTCCCTGAAGGTGATTCAATTGAGTCGTAGGCAATAGTACCCAAAACCAAAAGTTTATTATTCATTTTGTAAAATTAATAAAGTCTATTGCCATCTTAATCTTTTTGAAAGATTTATCTACTTTTATTACACAATTAGTCTAGTTAAATCTTTTTGTTATTAGTTTCAAAAACAATATCTCGAGCTAAATTTTTCTTTTTTGCAGCCATAGCTGCCATGGAATCACATCTCTCATTTTGTGGATGATTATTGTGTCCTTTAATCCATTGAAAAGAAACTTTATGTTTTTTGTAAACTTTTATAAATCGTAGCCAAAGATCACTATTCTTTTTACCTTTAAAATTAATTTTCTCCCAATTAAATAGCCATTTTTTTTGCACAGCGTCAACCACGTATTTTGAATCGCTGTAAACAGTTACTTTAACGCCTGATTCCTTAAGCATCTCTAATCCAACAATAACTGCTAATAATTCCATCCTATTGTTAGTTGTTAGAAAGTAACCCTCCGAAAACTCCTTTTTATATGATGTACCAACCCATTCTAATATTATACCGTAACCTCCTGGACCTGGGTTGCCCTGGGAAGATCCATCGGTATATAAGTGAATAGATTTAGCCCTCATTAACTTGATTTGTTAAAAATTTTTTAATGATTTTTGGAAAATAAACATACTCCAACCGTTGAATTTTGGAAGCAATTTCCTCAATTGTATTATCAAGATCTATTTTGACTTTCTTCTGAAATAAAATTTTACCCTTATCAAAGTCTTCATTTACATAATGAATGGTAATCCCAGTTTCTTTTTCTTTGTTATCCTTGACTGCTTGATGAACATAATTCCCAAACATTCCCTTACCACCATATTTTGGTAAAAGGGCTGGATGAATATTAAGTATCTTATCTGGAAAAGCACGAATCCACTCTGGTCCTAATTTTAATAAAAAACCAGCCAAAATAATTAAATCTGGATTTAGAGAACATATCGTTTTAAGTAGATCCCCTTTGTAAAAAGAAATTTTATCAAAGACCTCCGCTTTGATTCCATATTCTTTAACTCGTTCTATAACTCTAGCCAAAGGATTATTGGTGAAAACCGATATTATGACAACTTTATTGTCCTTATGAAAAAAACGGCAAATATTTGCAGCATTTGTTCCATTCCCCGATGCTAATATGACAACTTTTTTTGGCATTTAAATAGTATAAAAGGATGAGGATTGAATTATTTTTAGGAACATATTATTTAACTTTAAATAAAATTAAGGCTAATATTCAATCACAATCCATAGAATTCTTTTAAAGTTTTATATTTTTGTTGACACTTAATTTAAACAAAGAATAATTATGTCAGACATTTCCTCAAGAGTAAAAGCCATTATAGTTGATAAACTAGGCGTGGACGAAAACGAAGTTGTTGATGGAGCAAGCTTTACCAATGACTTAGGTGCAGACTCACTGGATACCGTAGAATTAATTATGGAATTCGAAAAAGAATTTGACATCCAAATTCCCGATGACCAAGCGGAAAATATTGCAACCGTTGGTCAAGCTATCAAATTTATTGAACAATCCGATTAAAAAAGTATAATGAAACCAAGACGCGTAGTAGTTACCGGATTGGGAGCACTTACACCAATTGGAAATACCCTCTCTGAATACTGGGAGGGTTTAATAGCTGGTACCAGTGGTGCTGACAAAATAACTTATTTTGATCCTAAATTATTTAAAACACAATTTGCTTGTGAACTCAAGAATTTTGACCCTTTAGATTTTTTCGATCGTAAGGAATCACGAAAGTATGACCGTTTCGCACAATATGCCTTAGTAACAGTTGAAGAAGCAATAAAAAATTCTGGTCTTTCATTAGAAAAAATTGATAAGGATCGTGTTGGTGTAATTTGGGGTGCAGGAATTGGAGGCTTGGAGACGTTTCAAAATGAAGTATTAAATTTTGCTTCGGGAAATGAAAACCCAAGATTCAATCCATTCTTTATACCTAAAATGATAGCTGATATTGCCCCTGGTTTGATCTCTATCAAATACGGCTTTAGGGGACCAAATTTCGCAACTGTGTCTGCTTGTGCTTCAGCTTCAAATGCAATGATCGACAGCTTAAATTATATTCGATTAGGATATGCAGATGTAATTGTGACTGGAGGCTCTGAAGCTGCTGTGACAAAAGCAGGTATCGGAGGATTCAATGCAATGCATGCCCTTTCAAAAAGAAACGACGACCCAAAAAGTGCCTCTCGCCCTTTTGATAAAAATAGGGATGGTTTTGTCTTAGGTGAAGGTTCGGGTGCATTAATTTTGGAATCTTATGAACACGCTATTGCCCGTGGAGCCAAAGTTTATGCTGAATTTTTGGGAGGAGGTCTTTCTGCTGATGCCTATCATATGACAGCACCTCACCCTGACGGTCTGGGTGCTACTAAAGTAATGGAAAATTGTCTCAAAGATGCGAATATTAGTTCAGACGAAGTTGATATTATTAATATGCACGGTACATCAACCCCATTGGGAGATATTGCAGAATCGAATGCAATTATAAGTTTGTTTAAAGACCATGCTTATAAAATGAATATAAATTCTACAAAATCAATGACAGGACATCTTCTTGGAGCTGCAGGAGCAATTGAAGCAATAGCTTCAATTATGGCTATAGAAAACAGTATAGTACCGCCTACGATTAACTATAAAACACCAGACGAAAAAATAGATCAAAAAATCAATTTTACTTTTGGTAAAGCTGAAAAAAGAGAGGTTAATGTAGCTCTTTCAAACACATTTGGATTTGGTGGGCACAATGCTTGTGTTTTATTCAAAAAGATTAGTTAATATTATTGTGTGAAACTATTAAAATTTCTAGGGGTCCCAAGATTTTTATCATCAGAAAAATCTACCAAAAAAATTCAACGAAAACTAAATATAAGGGTTTCTAAAAAACAAATATATCAAGAGGCTTTCACTCATAGTTCTGTAAATTTAAAAAATTCAAATGGCCAAACTATAAATTTTGAACGCCTTGAGTTTTTGGGAGACGCCTTGTTGGCAAGTATTGTTGCAGAATATTTATTTGAATATTACCCCAATGCTAAAGAAGGTGAATTAACTAAATTAAGAGCGAAAATAGTAAGCAGATCAAAGCTCAATGAAATTGGAAAACGAATGGACCTTTTTAAATTTGCGAAAATTTCTGATCCTCATAAAAATTTTGGAGAAGATATACATGGTAATCTTCTTGAATCTTTAATTGGTGCAATTTTTGTCGATAAAGGGTATGCCAAAACAAAGAAATATATAGTAAATCAGATAATTTTACCATATGTTGACATTGAGAACTTAGATAAAATAGTTTTAAGTCACAAGGCGTATCTAATCGAATGGGGACAAAAAGAAAAAAAAGAAATTGAATTTATAACTCAAGAATCTGGTAAAATCGGTTCAAAAAGTAATTACTTGGCAGAAATTTTTTTAGATAAGCAACTTTTAACAAAGTCCAAGGATACATCAAAAAAAAGAGCTGAAGAAAAAGCAGCTAAGATTGCAGTTCGTATACTAAAAATTAGGCCTGAAAGATTTTAAAATAAATATGGCTAAAAAAATACACTACGTAGACATTGATGATGAAAATGAGAAAGAATATTGGATTGCTTTACATACTATATGTGAAGGGTTTCAACTTGCATATTTTATAAATAAAAATGGGTTAGTAAAGCTGAAAAGATCGGATAATGATATTAAGAATTATTTAGATAAAGGAGTTTTTAATGTTTTTGAATTTACCGATAAAATAAATCACAAATATTGCCATTTGATTTCTAACAAATGTGTCTCAGAGAATTTTTCAAATTCAAGAAATAATAATTCACTATTCGATGTACCAGAAAGAAATGAGTTATATTTATTGAAAGAATTTAGAGAAGTAGATTTCTTTATAAAATCAAACGATAAGAATTTACACGATATAATATATAAAGAACTTCTGGTACTGCCTATTGTCTCTTTAGCATATGTTATAACCGAAAGTAAAATTTTAAATAAAAATCTTATGCTTTGCTGATGAATTTTATTAAAAAAACAAAAATAGTTGCAACACTTGGTCCTGCAACTTCTTCAGAAGAAATTATTAAAAAAATGATTCTAGCTGGTGTGAATGTTTTCCGTATTAATTTTTCACATGCAAATTATGATGAAATAAAGGAAAGTATTCAATTAATTCGTAAAGTTGATAAAGACCTTCATACTAACACAGCTATTTTAGGTGATCTTCAAGGCCCCAAGTTAAGAATAGGAAAGATTAAACAGAATACTGAAATAAAAGAAGGAGATAAAATAAGTTTTTCAACTGATTCATCATTTGAAGGTGACAATAATAGGGTCTACATTAATTATCAAAACTTTCCTAAAGATGTTTCTGTAGGTGAAAAAATTTTGATTGACGATGGGAAACTTATTTTTGAAGTTCTGTCATCAAATAAAGTTAATGAGGTAAAGGCAAAAGTTATACAAGGAGGGTACTTAAAATCAAATAAGGGGGTTAATCTTCCAAATACAAAAATATCGCTCCCAGCTTTGACAAAAAAAGATATTAAAGATGCTGAATTTATATTTAGCCAAGATATTGATTGGATAGCTCTATCATTCGTTAGGCAAAGCCAAGATATTATTGATCTTCAAGAACTGATGAAAAAACACATCGATCAAAAAATCCCTATAATATCAAAAATTGAAAAGCCAGAAGCCTTAGAAAATATTGACAAAATTATAGCCTACTCAGATGGTATTATGGTAGCTCGCGGAGATTTAGGTGTAGAAGTTCCAGCGCAAGAGGTTCCGCTCCTTCAAAAGCAACTAGTTCATTTGGCAAAAAAAGCTCGTATTCCAATTATAATTGCTACTCAGATGATGGAAACTATGATTGATAGTCTCACCCCAACACGTGCAGAAGTAAATGATGTAGCTAATTCTGTTATTGATGGAGCTGATGCAGTGATGCTATCGGCTGAAACTTCTGTAGGTAAATATCCTGTTGATGTAATAAATAATATGGCTGATATTTTAATTTCTGTTGAAAATTCACCCCTAATTGAAGTCCCCCAAAGCCCTCCAAAGATTCGAACAAAAAGATTTATTACTAAGTCAATATGTTATCATGCAGCTAAATTAGCAAATGATATAACTGCAAAAGCAATTTGTACTCTTACCAATAGCGGTTATACTGCATTTCAGATATCAGCTTGGAGACCAAAATCACTTGTCTTGGTATTCACATCAAATAGAAGAATTCTAAATCAACTTAACTTACTTTGGGGGGTAAAAACATTTTACTATAATAATCTAAATAGTACAGACAAAACAGTTGAAGAAATTAATAGGCTAGCATTAGAAAAAGGGTATTTAGAAAAGGAAGATTTTGTTGTAAACCTAACAGCAATGCCAATAGAATCTCGAGGTATGGTAAATACACTTAGGGTATCTGCTATTTAAAATGGTAAACTTAGTTGAGATACTTCCAAGACCTTTTCATTTTTTCTTTTATTTTCGGGGGTATTAAAGTTTGAAATTGTAATCCCAACCAATCGAACTGATTCAGATAGCTTATCTTTATAAAGTAGTTTTTTTGCTTGTTCAAAAATCAGTTCTTTAGAAGACAAATATAGGTTTCCCGTTTTACTTCTTGTTTGTTGATTAAAGTCACTATATTTAATTTTTAAAGTAACTGTTTTCCCTGCTATTTTATATTCCGATAGTCGCTTCTCTATTAAAGTTGATATATTTTTTAATTTTTCTTCTAAATAAATTTCACTACTTAAATTTTTTTCAAATGTACTTTCAGATCCAATAGATTTTGGAATTCTAAAAGCCCTAATTGGGCTGTTATGAATTCCTCTTACTATTTCGTAATAATATCTACCCACCTTGCCAAAATGAGAAATCAGAAAATCTTTTGAAAATAGCTTTAAGTCTTTCCCTGAAAATATACCTAATTGATACATTTTTTCTTTAGTTTTTTTTCCTATCCCATGAAATTTTTTGACATCTAGATTGTCTAAAAAAGAGTTAATTTCTTCTGGAGGTAGTGTCTTTTGACCATTTGGTTTGTTCCAATCACTAGCTATTTTTGCCAAAAATTTATTGATTGAAATTCCAGCAGATGCATTAAGGCCAGTTTCTTTTTTAATTTTCTTCCTAATTTCTTTGGCAAGAATTGTAGCAGATGGATAGTTAGAAACATCCAAAAAAGCTTCATCTAGTGAAAGTGGTTCAACTAGTGAGGTGTATTCTCTAAAAATAGATTGAATTTTATTAGATATTTCTTTATATCTCTCAAAACGTGGTTGTACAAAGATTAAATTTGGACAAAGCTTTTTAGCTATTATAGCACTCATTGCACTTTTTACACCAAAGTTTCGTGCTTCATAACTCGCAGCTGAAACTACACCTCTAGAACTTTCTCCACCTACTGCAATGGCTAAACCGCGAAGCTCAGGACGATCAAGCTGTTCTACAGATGCATAAAATGCATCCATATCTATATGAATAATTTTTCTTGCTTTATCTACCTGAAGTTCATTATCCATTAAAGATCAGTTTATTACAACCTGTAAAGAATTTTGTTAATAGCCACATTTACCTTTATAATTAATTTGAAATGAAATTACTTTAAAATTATTCGTCTTTATATATTTTGACATCAAATTTACCTTCTTGGTTCATATAAGCTCTATACATTCCTGAGGTATTCATCTCCATAGCAATATTCCCATTATTGTCAATTCCAATAATACCGCCATTACCCCCTAAAGCCCCTACTTTATGGTGAATTACCTCGTATGCGGCTTCTTGAATAGATAAACCCTTATATTCCATAATCGCAGAAATATCATGTGCGACTACCGCACGTATAAAATACTCACCCCATCCTGTAGCAGAAATAGCGCATGTCAAATTATTAGCATAAGTTCCTGCTCCTATTATTGGAGCATCTCCTACACGATTCCATTTTTTATTCGTCATTCCACCGGTTGAGGTTCCTGCTGCAAGATTGCCAAACCTATCTAAAGCAACACAACCAACTGTTCCATAGCGTTGATTTTCTAAATAACTACTTTCATTTTGATTTTTATAAACTCCTTTTAATTTTTCAGCCTTTTGTACTCTTTTCAAACCATTAATTCTTCTTTCGGTAAAAAAATAATCCTGATCTACAATTTCTAAACCTTGGATTTGGGAAAATAGATCAGCCCCTTGACCAGATAACATTACATGTGGTGATTCCTCCATAACTTTAATAGCAGCAGAAATAGGATTTTTAACTTTTTTAACCCCTGACACTGCGCCTGCATTAAGTGTTTTACCATCCATAAATGAAGCATCTAATTCAATGGTACCCTCGGATGTTAGCACACCTCCTTTACCTGCATTAAATAATGGCGAGTCCTCCATAAAATTCACCGTTTTTTCTACAGCTTCTTTACTAGAGCCACCATTCTTTAATACATCATATCCAATTTTAATCGCACTGCTCAAGGCGTTTCGATAGTCATTTTCTTTTTCTTTTGTCATATTTTCCTTCAAAATAGTACCTGCACCACCATGGATAACTATACCAAAGGATTGTTTTTCAAATTTATTTTTAGATGTTTTAGAACACCCCAAAAAAATAAAAGCCAGAATAAGAATTAGTTTTTTCATAAAGAAGCAAATATTTAATTCAATATAAAATTTTAAGTTGATTTTGAAAAGGGATGATGATTTACCTTTTTATTGGTAATTAAATTCAGTATCTCAAAAAAGATTAATTTTAAATTATTTCATATGTCTACTTTAATTGAAAATCTTCATTATAACTGGACCGTCTTGTTGCTTTTAATACTTTTTATAAATGTATTAAATTCTGTTTTTGGTAGGATTTCAGGAAAAAAATTTTCTATACTAGATCTAAGAATTTGTCTTTTTGGTATTATTTTCTCATACTTTCATCTTTTAATAAGTTTAACATTGTACTTCATTTCATCATCATTTGATCAATGGTCTGAAAATGATCTTAATAATATTATAATGAACAATGAACTGAGAAGTGATCTAATTATAAATCCACTTATTAATCTATTTGCAGTATGTTTTGTAAATCTTGGATGGAAACTTAAAAAAAACCATTTTATATCATCTAAAAAGTATTTAAGAGTTGCTATATTTTATGGCTTGGGTTTGATTTTATTTGTAATTGCTTCGGACAATAATATTTTGCCATCTAATTAATTTAGAATAGTATTTTAAAAACTATATAAATAAAATCAAATAGTTGTTTTGAACTGTTCAAGAAAGCGAATGTCATTCTCAAAAAACAAACGTATATCGCTGATCTGATATAAAAGCATCGCTATTCGTTCGATACCCATACCAAAAGCAAAGCCAGAATAATTTTCTGGATCAATACCGCAATTTTTAAGTACATTAGGATCTACCATTCCACAACCCATTATCTCTAACCACCCTGTACCCTTAGTTATTCGATAATCTTTCTCTGTTTCAAGACCCCAAAAAATATCAACCTCCGCACTTGGCTCTGTAAATGGAAAAAATGATGGCCTAAGTCTCATTTTTTTATTCCCAAATAGCGACTTGGTAAAATAGTTTAATGTTTGTTTTAAATCAGCAAAAGAAACATCCTCGGCGACATATAAACCTTCAATTTGGTGAAATATACAGTGAGATCTTGATGAAATTGCTTCATTCCTAAAAACACGACCAGGTGAAATTGTTCTAATTGGTGGCTGATTATTTTCCATATACCTTACTTGAACAGATGAAGTATGAGTTCTTAAAAGTATATCAGGATTTGTTTCTATAAAAAAGGTGTCCTGCATATCTCTTGCTGGATGATGGTAAGGTAGGTTAAGTGCTGTAAAATTGTGCCAATCGTCCTCAATTTCAGGACCATCTGATACACTAAACCCAATTTGAGTGAAAATATCAATAATTCTATTCTTTACAATGGAAAGGGGGTGTCTACTTCCTGTCTTTATTTTAAATGCTGAACGTGTTGGATCGCTTATTTTGTTAGATCCTGATTTTTTTTTGGAGACTTCTTTTAGGAGTCTCACTTTTTCTGTGACAGCAGTTTTTAATTTGTTTAGCTCAATACCAAATGATTTTTTTTCGTTAGAAGGTACTTTCCTAAAATCAGAAAAAAGACCATTTAAAATTCCTTTTTTTCCTAAAAAATTTATTCTAAAGGCCTCGATTTTTTCAAGATCATAACTTTTAAAAGCTTTCACTTGATCAAGGTATTTTTTTATAACATCAACCATAAAGTAAAATTAAAATATCTTTTTTAAATCCATTTTGTAATTATCCTAAATATTTAATTTTTGAGGGAATCTTGAAAAAATGTACTTTAGATTGATGAATGTAATTGATGTTGTCGCATTTATAATTCTTACATATGGTGTTTTAAGAGGACTTAATAAAGGCTTAATAATTGAAATTTCTGGTATACTAGCCTTCGCTTTAGGTTTTATGGGTGCATTTAAATTTTCTAGTCTTACAAGTGAAATTTTTAGCAACTTGGTTGATTGGAACCCAAAAGCTATTCAATTGGCATGTTTTATAGCTCTTTTTTTAATCATTATATATTTGATATCCTTAATGGCAAAAACGATTACTAAAACCTTGAAATTAATTGCATTAGGTTGGTTAAACAGAATCTTTGGGGCATTATTTGGTTTTATTAAATGGACTATTGTTATAAGTGCGCTATTTATAGTCGTAAATGAAATAAATACTTTTATAACTGTATTTCCAAATTCAATTTTTGAGAATTCAAAAATTTATCCTTATTTGGCTGATTTTGGTAGTTTTTTATTTGACTGGGTTACAGAATCAAAAGTTATAGAAGAAAATCAAATTATTTAAAGAATTAATTAATCTTCTTGAATGAAGCGTCTTTTATCCAACCTTCAGAGCCATTTGCAATTCTTATCTTTTGCCATTCTTCAAGACTATCTAAAAGTTGCATTTTGGTACCTTCATGTAAAACAAATAAACGTTCCGCTTGTTGATTTGGTTCTGACCAAATATCAGTTTGTTTTGAGAATAGTATTGCGAATTTCTTATTTTTTTCGTTTTGATCAATTGAATAAGTAATTGAGAAGGATAAAATAAATAATAGAAGAATACTAAGTGAGCTAAAGAAAAATATTCTTTTAAGCCTTGCCCGAATAAAAAATAAATAAGCTAAAAAAAGGATGGTGAATATCCATAATAAAATTATAGTGAAATATGTCCATATCTCAAAACTAAATGTTTCAATAATTGAATTTCTTATCTGATCAATTTGTGATACTGGTATTTTTTCAATGGCATCAATGGTCATGTTATTTGCAAAAGCGCTATTTGTAATAATATCTTTATCATTTGGTCTCATCAACATGGCCTTTTCAAAATAATAAACACTTTCGGCAACTTTATTTAATCTATAATTTGCATTTCCAAGATTATAATATATGTCTGCACTGTGTTTACCCATTTCTAAAGTTTGCTCGTACAAACTAATCGCATTTTCATAGTTTCCTGCATTGTATGCTTTATTGCCCTCATTAAATAAAAATTCTGAAGTGGTCTGGCCAAAAGACATTCCTAAAACAGGATATATAAATAAAAATACAAGCTTCTTAGCCATATTAAATTTTTCCCTTTTTCTCATATCTGCCTATCGATTTTTCCAATTAAATTACTTGCATTTTTGAAATCATCCTTAATGTTTACAAGAGACTCCGGAGAATACCTTGCTCTTTCACAACTTTCAATAACTTCTACATATTCTGATGCTGTTTTTTCGTCAACATTTTTTAGATGTAATAAGTTTTTAATTTTTGATTTACTAAGCTCTGTCGTTTCAATTTTAAGCTTTGCTTTTAGATAATTATGAAGTGCCCTTTCTAAAACTTCGTAAAATTGAGCTTGATCATCAAAATATTTTTTTGCTGAACTCAAATATTTTTTTGTTAGCTGTTCAGCCCGCCTTTGTTTCTGTTTTGTGACATCTTCATTCCTCCCATAAAAAATGCGTTTTAATAAAAAAGATACTGATAAAATAAAAAATGGAAATATAACTAAAGTCCAAAAAAATTTACTCCTCCATAGTGATTTCTTGTCAATTGACTCAAATTTAGTCTCCAATTTAATATATCGGAAAGCGTTATCTGCCATTGGAATAGAAGTTTTAGGGGCTATTGATTTTGAGTTCCGATTTGTGCTTACTGCTGTTGGTCCTTCAAAAACATCAACTATCAGATTTTGAGATTTTAATATTTTATATGATTTAGATTTTGGATCAAAATATGAAAATTGAATTGGCGGTATGGGATATTTACCTTGAAATTGTGGAACAATTGTATAATTATCTTCAATAGTTCCCTGCATACCAGATATTGTAATTTTAACTTTTTCATCGTGCTCTGGTTCATAAACTTCCAGAGTATTTGGAACATTAATGGTAGGAAGATTGAAAAGCTTTAAATTACCTTTTCCCTTAACTTTTATTTTTGCCTGAAATGATTCTGAAGCTTTCAACAAATCTTTATTTAATATCACATCAAAATCAAATTGCCCTACTGCCCCAGAAAAATTTTCAGGTTTATTATTTTGTGGTAGGTCTTTTACTGCTATAACTTTTTCTCCAGTTGTAATTGTTTTTTGAGTCTGAGTCATAATGCGTCTTCCAAATAGATCTCGCCTATTACTGGGTATACTCAAACTAAGATTTAAAGTTAGCGGCTCAAGAACTAACTTTCCTGTTTTTTGCGGATACAAAACCGCTTTTCTCCAAATCACCTCATTGTAAGGTTCCCCCTTATATGAGCCACGCATGTTGATTTCCGCTCTTCCAATTTTAATTAGATGACTCCAAAAGTCACCATACGAGGGTGACTCTATTTCTGAAACATCTGAAACCGAAATAGGGTTTCTAAAATAGAGCTTATAAATTACTGTTATTCCCTCATTTAGATAGGGAGCTGATTTGGAAACTTCTGCTACAAGATGAATATTCCCATCTACAATATTGTCAACATTATTTGGATCATTTGGCTTTTTGACTGAGTTGGTTACTTCAATTTCAACTGGAGTTGTTTTATATATCTCGCCCCCAATAGTAACGATAGCCTGGCCTATAGTCACTTTGCCCTTGATTTTCGGAGTTAAAAAGTAAGTGTATGTTTTTGAAAAACTTTGAACCCCATTAACCCAAGAACGACTTACAGCTTGTTGTGGACCACTTACAACTTGAAAATTTGAAAAAGACGGTGGATTGAAATTATCTCCATTTTCATTCATTTCAAAATCAACTCTTAACCTTTCATTAAGACCCAATCTCCTCTTACTAACTTTAGCTTCAAAAGTTACTTGTGCCTCCATTAGGAAATTAAACCCCAATAGAAAGCACAATAAATATCGGACTGAGAACTTAAACGACATATTTACCAATCTTTTTCCCCTTTTATGGGAACTCCTTTTAATTTTTTTGCGTTTATTTTGTCCTGAACTTTTTCCTCTTGGTTATTCATTGCCTCTAACAAGCTCTGTACCTGTTGAGGAGAAAGTTGTCCTTGTCTTGGCATCTGTTTTTTGTCTTCAGGTTTTTCCTGTTTTTGATCCTGGTTTTTATTTTTTTTTTGATCTCCTTCATTTTTAGGTTCATTTTCTTTATTAGATTCTTCCCCATCATCTCCATCATTTTTTTGGTCCTCATTCTTCTGATCTTGATTCCCCTTGTCTTCTTCTTTTTCATTTTGATCCTCTTTTTTTTCTTGATCTTTTTTGTCTTGATCTGGCTCTTGTTCTTCTGGAGGTTTATCTTTCTCCAGAAGCTCCTTGGCAAGAGCGTAATTATACCTTGTTTCTTCATCCGAGGGATCATTTCTCAATGCATTTTTATATGCTTCAACTGCATTTTGATATTCTTTTTTTTGCATATACACATTCCCCATATTATGGAACGCACGATGCTTTGATTCTTTAGTTTTTGCAAACTTCTGAGACTGGAAAAATCGTTGTGAAGCTTCATCATATTTTTCATCTAAAAAATGTGTATTCCCAAGATTATATAAAGCTTCAGGTTTTTCTGGTTCTAAGGAAATTGCTTTCCTATAAGATTTCTCAGCCTCTACATAGGCTTCTGTTTTCGCTTTTTTATTTCCTTCATAAATATGGTTAGTAACTTCTCCCGTTTGAGAAATTCCAAATTTGAATGTTATCAATACAAAAAAGTAAAATAAGTTAATTTTCATTTTCATTAAATAAGTTCAGTTTTTGAACCCACTTTGTTTTAGTTTCAAACAAAAATAGGTCGATTAAAAGAAAAATTAAAGCAGCTATTAAAAAAGCTTGAAAACGATCTTTAAAGCTTACAAATTTTTTAGCCTCAAACTCTTTTTTGTCCATCGCTTTTAATTGCTCTGAAACAAAATCTAAAACATTTTGTGTATTATTACCATCTTGGTAAGTCCCCCCTGTACTCGCAGCAATATTCTGCAAAATATTTTGATTTAATTTTGTTATTACAACTTCTCCATCAGAATCTTTCTTATACGACTCTATAATGCCATTTCTTTTTAATGGAATGGGAGCTCCGCTTTCTGTTCCTACACCAAAAGTGAAAATTTTGATCCCTAATTTGGCAGCTCTTGATGCAGCATTTGATGCCTCTTCAGAATGGTCCTCTCCATCAGATATTAAAAAGATTACTCGATTGGTTTGATCTTCATCATCAAAAAAAGTTCCCGCAAGATCAATTGCACTGTCTAGAGCGGTTCCCTGTGAGGAGAGCATATCTGTATTTAAGGCCTGTAAAAACATTTTTGCAGCAGCATAATCTGTTGTAATAGGTAATTGAGGTACTGCTTGAGCAGCATAAGCAATAATTCCAACTCTGTCGCTAGCTAATTGATTAATAATAGCCGATACTAAACGCTTTGACTTTTCAATTCGATTTGGTGCAATATCCTCTGCTAACATGCTTCTAGATACATCCATCGCAAAAACTATATCTACTCCTTCCCTTTTAACAGTCTCAAGTTGTGTGCCTATTTTAGGATTCATTAATCCAAATACTAATGAAATAATTGAGATGCTTAAAAGAATAATTTTAAAAGTTGGTTTAAATTTAGAACGATTTGGACTTAACAGTTCCAATAATTCTGGTCTTGCAAAACTATTCTGAGTTTTTCTTTTCCAGCGAACTAATAAAGCGTAAGTTACCCATAACAACGGCAAGATAAACAGAAGATAAATATATTGGAATACGTCTATTTGATACATTAAATAAAACTTTTAAAAACAGTACTTCTAAGTATCCACTCAGAAACAATTAAAGCTAGAGCTAATAATATAAGAGAGCGATACTTTTCTTCGTAATTATAATATTTAAATTCTTCAATCTCTGTTTTCTCTAACTTATTGATTTCATCATAAATTTCTTCAAGTTTTTGATTATCAGTTGCTCTAAAATATATGCCTCCTGTCTTTTGTGAAATTTCTTTTAATAAAACTTCATCTATCTCTACTTTGGTAAGTCCGTATTTGAATTTTCCGTTTGGAAGAATTCCAACTGGTGCTAACGCTGTACCATTACTTCCAAGACCAATCGTATAAGTTTTAATTCCAAACTCTACTGCCAACTCTGTAGCAATTTTAGGATCAATAAATCCTGAGTTATTTACACCGTCCGTCAGTAAAATAATGATTTTACTTTTGGCTTTGCTATCTTTTAATCGATTAACTGAGGTCGCAAGACCCATTCCAATTGCCGTTCCATCTTCTATAAGACCTTGGAAATTTATTTCGCCTAGAGATGATTTTACTATACTCTTATCACTTGTAATTGGAGTTTTTGTATAACTTTCACCAGCATATACAACAAGTCCTATTCTATCAGACCTTCGGTCTTCAATGAATTCTCCAGCAACTCTTTTCAAAGCAACTAACCGGTTTGGTTTCAAATCTTGTGCTAGCATACTTGATGAAACATCTATAGCCATTACAATATCAATTCCTTTATTAGTTTTTGTCCTTGTTGAAACATCAACTGTTTGAGGTCTGGCAATTGACAAAATAATCAAACCAATTGCAAATAAACGAAATACATAAAGCAATGGATAGAGTTTTGCCAAAAAGGAAGAACCCGTCTTAAAATTTACAAGACTAGGCATTTTTAATATTGGTTGGTTTTTTTTCCAGGTTAAAATATTCCATACAACCATAATAGGAATAATTAAAAGTAGCCATAGATAAGTAGGGTTTGCAAAATAAATTCCTTCAATCATTCTTATAACTCTTTTATCAATTCTATACTATTAATAATACGCTGTTCTATTCTTGGAGCATAACGATCTTCTTTTTCATACATCATTGTAAGGATAATTGTGCCCTCCTCAAAAGTAAATAGTAATGCATTAAATGAACATCTAATCCGATCTGATAATCCTTTTTTGGGATAATCTAAAGTTCCAAAAACTTTAGCTACCGATAGACCAGAAGGGAGTTCTACTGCATCATTTTTTATTAGAATATTTACAGCCCCTTTGGATTCAAAACCTGAAATTATCAAATTTACCAAAGCTTGTCCCTTTTCTAGGTCAGCTTGCTTAGGATCTAAATTACTAGACTGAGGTTTTTGAGAATTTCTAGATTTGAAATCAAATAGTAAATCGACATAGAACGGACTGTCAAAAGTTCCTAATCCGAATTGTTCAATATTTTTTTCTTCTCTTGAAAAACGCTCAAGAACCTCTGGTGTCTCAATTTTCAGTGGAGGGGTACCATATTGACTTGAAATCCATTGACCACTATAAAGTCCTTTAGTTGGATATAACAAAATAGTATCTCGGACAGGATAATAGCCGTAAACAAGCATGCTTAAAACAAGTATAAACGATGCTAAAATACCAACCCCAGAAAAACCCCAAATCCACTGTTCTTTTCTGCGTTTTTTTGCTAAATATTCTTTATAGGCTGCTTTTTCTTTAAGTTCTTCTTCAGTAGGTTCTGGTAAAGCTTCTTTAGTTTCAATTACTACAGTCTCAACTACTTTTCTGTCCTCATTTGCTATACGATATTCTGGCATAGATTTAGCAAATTTTACCAAATCAGCATTTTGTAAAACCTCACGTAGACTCAAAAGTATTTTTCTATCCAAATCAAGAGTTCCAGCATCTTTTTTAATTTCCAGTTTTGCTAAAAGTTCATCTGAAGTACTTTCAAGCGCGTCTATTTTTGCATCTTCTTGAAGATATACTCTTACAACCTCAATTAATCTTGAATAATATCTTTTATACTCTTCTTGTTTATTTAAATTCTCATTTTCAAGAGCTCTAAGTTGCTCGATAGCTCTTTCAAAAGGTGGAAGCTCCATTTCTTTTAATTCTTTTCGCCTTCTTTTAAATAAGTATGTGTAAAATATTCCTATTAGAAAAATTATGAATACAATTCCCCAAAGAATTTGGGCAATCAATTCTTCATAATTCTTTTGTACCTCCTCTAAGGGTTTTATATCATAAAGTTTTTGTTTTAGAGTGTCCACTTTTATGGTATTCACTCTAACTGGAATTAATTCGGAAATTTTTGAGAACCCATTAATTAATACTTGTTGTTGTGGAATATAAAAATCTCCAGAATCAAATTGAATTAGTGAATATTTTTTAGTGTATAAATAGTGATCAGAAGTTTTAAAAGTATCTACAGGGCTTGACTCTAATAGCTCAAAAGGTGCAAACGAGGATTGTTCAGGAAAAACAACTTGAGCGCTAGTATCTGCTTTTACTTGAAGAAAATAATTTATTTGTTCGCCTATTTTTACAACTGTAGAATCTACTGATACAGTTAAATTTTCACTTTTTTGAGCAATACAAATAAAAGATATTCCAAAAAAAACAATTGTTTTTTTAAACATTTAAATACGAGTTTTAAAATACCCCAATAACTTCTTTACATAACTTTCTTCAACACCACAACTTAGTTGTCCCGCACCGTTTTTACTAAATAGTTCCTCGTATTTTTTTACTTTTTCTCGATATTCATCTGCATATATTTTTCGTGTTGATTTAGAAAATGTGTTTATCCATCGTACAGTTTTTGTTTCAGCATCTTGCATTGGAACTATTCCTAAATTTGGTAAGACTGCTTCGATGGGATCAAAAACTCTAATTCCAGTTAAATCATGTTTTTTTGCCACAATGCGCAAGGTCTTTTCATAACCTTCATCCATAAAATCTGAAAGAACAAATACAATGGCTTTTTTCTTTAAAACGCCTGAAAGGTATTCAAAAGTTGTCGCTATGTCTGTTTTAGTGCTTTGTGGTTGAAACTCTAATAATTCCCTAATAATCCTTAAGATATGTGATTTACCCTTTTTTGGTGGGATAAAAAGTTCCACATTATCAGAAAATAATAGTAACCCTACTTTATCATTATTTTGAAGTGCGGAAAAAGCAAGGGTTGCAGCAATCTCAGTTAGAATTTCTCTTTTAAATTGAGTCTTTGTACCAAAAGATTCCGAGCCACTAACATCTACAACCAGCATCATAGTTAGTTCTCGTTCTTCTTCAAAAACTTTTATAAAAGGCTCATTGTAACGTGCTGTTACATTCCAATCGATTGCTCTTACATCATCTCCATATTGATACTGCCTAACTTCACTGAAAGTCATTCCACGTCCTTTAAAAGTTGATTGATATTCCCCTCCAAAAATATTATCACTTAACCGGCGGGTTTTGATTTCAATTTTACGAACTTTTTTCAATAGGGCTTTTGTATCCATCACCTGCTGTATCAGTTAAAATCAAGTCAATCTTTCTTATGGAACCTCTACCTCATTAATAATTTGCGTTATTATTTCTTCTGAGGTAATATTTTCTGCTTCCGCCTCATAGGTTAGTCCTATTCGGTGTCTGAGTACATCGTAAATGACCGCCCTTACATCTTCAGGAATAACATAACCTCTATGCTTTAGAAAAGCGTAACATTTTGATGCAGTCGCAAGATTTATACTCCCTCTGGGAGAGGCGCCAAAACTAATCATAGGCTTTAGTGATTCTAGTTTATAGTTTTCCGGATAGCGCGTAGCAAATATTAAGTTAAGAATATAATTTTCAATTTTTTCATCCATATAAACTTCATGAACAGTTTCTTGGGCAGATATAATTTGCTTAGTAGTAATTACAGGTTTTATTTTATTAGTGGAACTATTTAGATTAGTTCGCATAATAAGCTGCTCCTCGTTAAGCTTAGGGTAGTCAATTACAGCTTTAAGCATGAATCGATCGACTTGGGCTTCTGGAAGAGGATAGGTACCTTCCTGTTCTACGGGATTTTGAGTAGCCATAACCAAAAAAGGAGCTTGCAGCTTGAAACTTGTATCCCCAATTGTTACCTGTTTTTCTTGCATTGCTTCAAGTAAAGCAGATTGAACTTTAGCTGGGGCTCTATTTATCTCATCTGCAAGAACAAAGTTGGCAAAAATGGGACCTTTTTTAATAGAAAAATCATTTTCTTTGATATTGTAAATCATTGTTCCAATTACATCGGCAGGAAGTAAATCCGGTGTAAACTGAATTCTGCTAAAACTTCCTTTCACCGCTTGACTTAGAGTGTTTATCGCAAGAGTTTTAGCGAGCCCTGGAACTCCTTCAAGTAAAATGTGTCCTTTTCCTAAAAGCCCAATTAAAAGACTTTCAACCATACTCTTTTGGCCAACAATTATTTTATTTATTTCTAAAGTAAGAAGATCAATAAAAGAACTTTCTTTTTCAATTTTCTCATTAATTGACTTTATGTCAATATTTAAATCATTAGTTTCTTTCATAGATTTTGTATAATATTTTTTTTGGACAACAAAATTCAAAAATAAATTACCACTTAGTTGTTAACAATTGGTTAAAAATTGAGTAGACATCATCAAGCTTAGATCTATATTGTTGCTAATTTAGGTGTTAAAATTAATCAATTGATATTCTCATGAAACCCTTTTCAAGAATAATTTGTGGAACCATGAGTTGGGGAGATTGGGGTAAGAAACTTTCAATACCCCAAATGCAAAAGTTAATTGAACAAGCAGTTGATACCGGAATTCATACATTTGACCACGCTGATATCTATGGGGGATATACTACAGAGAAAAGTTTTGGAGAAGCTTTTAAAAAGAGTTCTTTGCCTAGAGAAAATGTCCAATTTATCACTAAATGTGGTATACAAATTCCATGTGAAGCCCGGCCAGTTCAAGTTAAACACTATGATTATACTACTTCTCACATCCAAGCTAGTGTTGATAACTCCCTGAAAAATCTAAATACAGAATACCTTGATCTTCTTTTGCTTCACAGGCCAAGCCCATTGATTGATGAAAAGATTATTAATGATATAATTACAAAACTACAGAGAGAAGGTAAAGTAAAAGAGTTTGGTGTTTCAAATTTTACTTCATCTCAAATGGATTTAATTCAACAAAATATGCCATTGGCTTGGAATCAGATAGAGTGTTCACTAACTCATGAAGAGTCCATGTTTAACGGTACTTTAGATCGTATGAAAATTCGTGGCATTGGAGCAATGGCTTGGAGTCCCCTAGGTACATATTTTAAAGACAATTCTTTTAAAAAAAAGAGAATAAAAAAAGTTTTATTGCCTTTATGCCAAAAATATGAATCCAGCGAAGATCAGATATTATTGGCCTGGCTTTTATACCATCCTTCAAAAATCTATCCTGTAGTGGGAACTACTTCCCTAACAAGATTACAAAGAGCTTTTGAAGCCATAAAAATTAAATTAGAAATTAATGACTGGTTTTTACTTTTAGAAGCTAGTATGGGAAAACCTATGCCTTGAATTATGAAAAATAAAATTGTTTTAATCACCGGAGCAACAAGTGGTATAGGATGGGCTACAGCTCTAGAATTTAAAAAAGCTGGGGCAAAATTAATTTTGTGTGGCAGAAGAAAGGAAAGGCTGGAACTCCTTGACAATAAATTGGGGGGAGAACAAAAATTATTGAATTTTGATGTTCGTGACAAAAATGAAGTATTTAAATCATTTGAAAGCCTCCCGGAAAATTGGAAAGATATTGACCTTTTAATCAATAATGCTGGAAATGCCCATGGCTTAGATCCAGTGCAATCTGCTAGCCTTGAAGATTGGGATTCCATGATTGACGGAAATGTGAAAGGTTTAATGTATGTGACAAAAGCTATTCTTCCTAGCATGATTAAGCGTAAAAAAGGCCATATAATAAACTTAGGTTCGATTGCGGGTAAAGAGGTATACCCAAACGGTAGTGTCTATTGCAGCAGCAAAGCAGCAGTTGACTTTTTTACACGTGGATTAAGAATTGATCTTAATCCGCTTGGTATTAGAGTTGGAGCAATTCATCCTGGTTTAGTTGAAACTGAATTTTCCGATGTTAGATTTAAGGGCGATAAAAAAAGGGCATCAGCAGTTTATCAGGGAATGGAAGCACTTACAGCAAAAGAAGTAGCCAGCTCAATACTTTATATGGCTAATGTTCCTGAGAAAGTTACAATTGCTGATATGATTATTCTTCCAACCCGCCAGGCCAATTCTTATATTAATAATCGTAAAAATTCTCTTTAATTTATGTTTTCGGGATACAAAAAATGATTGTAAGGAAAACGTGTTACATGGATTTTACGAACATTTTGATAAATTATACTTTGTAATTCTATTACATTTTTCTTTTTTAATGCTGAAATAAATACCGATTGTTCATTTTTTTTACTAATCCAAGTTTTTTTCCATTCTTCTAATGTGTAATTTTTTTTATTACGTTTTTGGATTAATTCATTTTCGTCCCAAGGGATCTCTTTATACATATCTATTTTATTAAAAACCATTATTGTTGGTTTACCTATACAATTGATTTCTTTAAGAATTTGGTTAACAGAATCAATATGCTCCTCGAAATTTGGATGTGATATATCCGCTATGTGAAGTAGAATATCAGCCTCTTTTACCTCGTCCAATGTGCTTTTAAATGACTCTATCAACTGTGTTGGTAACTTTCTAATAAATCCAACTGTATCACTTAATAAAAAAGGTAGATTTTCAACAACAACTTTTCTCACTGTTGTATCCAATGTAGCGAAGAGTTTATCTTCTGAAAAAACTTTGCTTTTAGAAATGACATTCATCAAAGTAGATTTCCCAACATTTGTATAACCAACCAAAGAAACCCTCACTAGTGAGCCTCTATTTCCACGTTGAATTGCCATTTGTTTATCAATGGTTCCCAACTTATTTTTTAGCAGTGAAATTTTATTTCTTACAATCCTTCGATCAGTTTCAATTTCAGTTTCACCGGGTCCACGCATACCTATTCCTCCTCTTTGACGTTCTAAGTGCGTCCATAATCCCTTAAGCCGCGGAAGCAGATATTGATATTGTGCAAGTTCAACTTGGGTTCTTGCATAGCTGGTTCGAGCCCTTTGAGCAAAAATATCAAGAATTAGCCCTGTGCGATCAAGAATTTTAACCTTTAGTAATTTTTCAATATTGCTTTGCTGAGTTGGGGTTAATTCATCATCAAAAATTACTGAAGAGACTTTTTTTTGCTTAACAAATTTTAATAATGCATTTATTTTCCCTGAACCAATAAAAGTTTTTGGATTTGGAAAATCTAATTTTTGAGTAAAAGATTTGATGACATCCCCTCCAGCAGTATATGTCAAAAATTTCAACTCTGCCAAATATTCTTTTGATTTTTCTTCATTTTGATTAGAATTTATTATTCCGACCAAAACTGTTTTTTCAAGTTCAATTGATCTGCCTTCAATCATTTTCCCCTACTCCCATTTTTTAAGTTCTAATTTTTTTCCATCAAAAACACCATAAGTAAAATGCGTAATCCAATCTCCTAAGTTGATGTAGGTTGAATTTTTATCTAACTTAACATTCAAGGGAAGATGGCGGTGACCAAAAACAAAATAATCTCGATTCCTTTGTTTTAACATACTCTTTGAATATTGGATTAATAGTTCTTTATCTTCTCCTAAATATTTCATCACATTACCCCCTGATATCGATTTATTTTTAAGAGATAAAAATTGGCCCAATTTGATTCCTAAATCAGGATGTAATATTTGAAAAAGTTTTCTAGCCAAGGGATTTGTAAAAATTTTCTTTATCAGCTTGTAAGAAATATCTTTTGGGCCAAGTCCATCACCATGACCAATAAAAAAGGAAACATTGTTATATATAAAATCTTTTGGTTCGAAATACATTTTGATGTTTAATTCTTTTTCAAAATAATCTTTTATCCAAAGGTCGTGGTTTCCAACAAAATAATGAATTGGAACCCCGGAATCTGTTATCGCTGCCAATTTTCCCAAGACCCTTATAAAACCTTTTGGAACCACTTTTTTATATTCAAACCAAAAGTCAAATAGGTCTCCCAATAAAAAAAGTTCTGAGCCTTCTTTTTCTACCATATCAAGCCAACTGATAAAATGTCTTTCTCTTTCTACACTAAGTTTTTTGTTTGGAGCACCAAAATGCTGATCCGAAGCAAAATAAATATTTTTGATTTTAGTTGCTGCCATTAATTGAAACTAACCAATTGCTTGCTTTAAATCAGCAATGAGATCATCAATATGTTCTATTCCAACACTCAATCGAATTAGAGCATCAACAACGCCACTTTTTTCTCTAATTTGCTTTGGTATTGAAGCATGTGTCATGCTTGCAGGATGACCGGCCAAGCTTTCAACACCTCCTAAAGATTCAGCGAGAGTAAATATTTTCAATCTCTCAACAATCTTTATAGCTGATTTATAATCTGCTCCTTTAGTTACAAAAGAGACCATCCCCCCAAAATCTTTCATTTGATTTTTTGCTATTTTATGGTTAGGATGAAATTTAAATCCAGGCCAAAATACTTTTTCAATTTTTGGGCTTTCGTTGAGAAAATTTGCAATTTGAGCAGTATTTTCACAATGACGTTGCATTCTAACATGTAAAGTTTTGATTCCGCGAAGCGTTAAAAAACTGTCCATTGGTCCACAAACAGCACCACTAGCATTTTGGATAAATCTAAGACGTTCTGCTAAGTTTTTATCATTTACTATCAAAGCACCCAATATAACATCTGAATGTCCAGCAAGATATTTAGTAGCAGAATGCATGACAATATCTACCCCCATTTTAAGTGGTTGTTGAATATAAGAAGAAGCAAAAGTATTATCTACTGCTACTAAAATATCTCTGCCTTTAACTAAATCAACAACGGATTTAATATCTATTATATTCATCATAGGGTTGGTTGGGGTTTCAATCCAAATTAACCTAGTTTTGTCATTTAAAACATTAGAAATGTTTTTTGTATCGTACATTGATACGAATTGAAAATTTAACCCAAAATCCTTGAATATTTTGGTAAATAATCGGTAGGACCCTCCATAAAGATCATCAGTTGAAATAATTTCATCGCCAGGTTTAAGTGTTTTCAAAACTGCGTCCATTGCAGCAAGACCTGATCCAAAAGCAAAAGCAAAATTACCAGATTCAATATTAGCTAGAGATTTTTCTAATGCTTCTCTAGTAGGGTTATGAGTTCGACTATATTCAAATCCTTTATGCTTTCCTGGGCTTTTCTGAGCGTACGTTGAGGTTTGGTAAATTGGTGGCATTACTGCTCCGTAGGCTTTGTCTGGAGACTGACCTCCATGAATAGTGGCTGTATTAAAATGAAGTTTTTTTTTCATTACTATAATTTAATGCTAGGTAAAGTTATTTGATTTTGCAAAAAATATACTCTTTATGATAAAATGATTTTTCTTTGCAAAGAAAATTTTAATATGAGGGTATTTTATTATTTAAGTACGTGTGAAACATGTATGCGTATTATCAAGGATCTTGATTTGAATGATTCCATTCAAAAAATAGATATCAAAAAAACTCCTATAAATAAGGATCAATTAAACTATTTATACAAAATTGAAGGATGCTATGAAAATTTAATTAATAAAAGAGCAAAGCTTTTTAAGACTCCTGGCTTAAGAAATAAAGTCTTAGAAGAAAATGATTACAATAAGTTACTTTTGGAACATTACACTTTTCTAAAAAGACCTATGCTTGCTTATGACAACAATCTTTTCATCGGAAATTCTTCTAATGTGATTATTAAAATGAAAAAGTTTTTAGGTGAACAGTAGAATATTAGCTTTTTTTGCAGCTCTAGGTGCAACAACCATTTATGGTTTAAATCATACTATAGCAAAAGTAGTAATGCCACATTATATTGGCCCTTTTGGATTTATAATGTTAAGGGTTTTTGGTGCTGGGTTTTTGTTTTGGCTTTTAAGTTTATTTATAAAAAATGAAAAAATTCATCGTGAAGACTACTTCAGAATTGCCTCAGCTGCACTATTGGGAATGTGCATAAACATGTTAATGTTTTTTAAAGGACTTCAGTTATCTACACCCATTAATAGTGGTGTAATTGTAACTTTAACACCAATTATTATTTTAGTTCTTTCAGCATTCTTTTTGAAAGAAAGACTCACCACTCATAAAGTCATAGGTATTTTTTTAGGCTTTATTGGCGCGATAATGCTTATTATTTGTGGGAGCAATACAAAAGTTATAAATGCACCTAATATTTCATTTGGTAATATACTTCTTTTAATTAATGCAATTAGCTTTGGAGCATATCTTGTCTTAGTTAAGCCAATCACAAAAAAATACAATACAATTACACTAATGAAATGGATGTTTCTCCTTGGAATGATTTATACCTTCCCATTTACATACTCTGAATTTAGTCAGGTATCATGGAGCACACTACCATTTGAGGCAATTTGGCGAATGAGTTTTGTAGTAATTGGAACCACTTTTTTAACTTATATGCTTAATGTGTATGCTTTAAAAAAATTAGCCCCTACAGTAATTGGTAGCTTGACTTACTTACAGCCACTTATAACTATAATTTACGCGGTGATTACTGGGAATGACATTTTAGACAGTGTAAAGTTTTTTGCTTGTATTCTTGTTTTTACTGGAGTTTATCTGGTTTCAAAGAAAAGTTCAAAAGTTGGTCTTGATAAATAAATATCTTTTGAAATTTATCAATCTAAGTCTCTAGGTTCTCTATTCCATCTTCTTGTATCCTTAGATGAAATTTCTTTAAATGAAGTTGTTTTATTACTTGTCTGAAATTTTTTCAAGATATCATTAGGTAAAGAAGTAAGTTTTCTTGATTTAAGGTTTATCCACCCCCCAGACATTTCACATCGAGCTAAATTTTCACCCTTATCATTATAATAATTATGCTCAAACTCAAAAAAGGTACCATCTTTACTTAAGGCAGCTAATTCAAATGAGACTCTAATTTTTTCATCTGGAAATATCTCTTTGAAATAGAAAAGGTGTTCGTTGAAAACAACTGGTCCAATAGACAGTTGCATCAGCTTTGAATGTGATAAACCTATATTTTTTAAAAATTTCATTCTTGTATCACTTGCGAAACTTAAAAATGAAATATTTGCTAGATGCCTATTTGCATCTAGATCATTCCATCTTATTTCAAATTCTTTTAAAAACATAAAATCTTTTTTATAAATCTATTCTTTTTCTATTTTTGAAAAAAAAAAAAAAAATGAAAAAGATTATTTACTTTTTATTAATAGTGTTATTAATTAATGCTTGTGGAAATTCAAAGGCTTCAGAAAAACAAAAAACTAATAAAACAGAACAAAAATCTGAAGACGAATTAAGTACAAATATTATCATTAACTCGAATGATACAATGAAGTTTGATAAGAAAATCTTATTAGTACCGGCTGGAAAGAAAATTACATTAACTCTAAATCATACTGGTAAGTTTCCTAAAGTTGGTATGGGTCATAATTTTGTACTCTTAAAAGCTGACACCAACGTGAGTGAATTTGCTGAGAAAGCAGCTATGGCTAGGAAAACAGATTATATCCCAGAGGGTGATCAAACTATAGCATATACAAAGCTTTTGGGGGGAGGAGAAAGTGATACTATAACCTTTGAAGCACCAAAGAAAGGATATTACACTTTTTTATGTACATTCCCTGGTCACTGGCAATTAATGAGAGGTAAGTTAATAGTAAAATAGAATTCTAAAGTGCCCAAACTTTTCCTCCGGTTGCTTCTTGAAGGTCAATACAACCATCATATTTCCCCGGCACAGGTAAATATTCCATTTCATTTTTTGCTATGAACTCATTTATCCTGAAGGACATAACCGTATAATCTCTCAGTTTTTTTATAAACGTATATTCCAAAATATTTTCATCTAATACCGATTTTCTGCCATTTTTTAAATCATCTTCATAATCTGAAATCATATCATCATATTTGTCTGCAAGGTTGTCATCAATTTTAAGATATTTATCTAGAAGTACTTTAAGGCTTTTGTCATCAAATGTTTGAATATTTTTTTTACATATATCTAGACCTTTTAAAAAATTTTCTTTTTCCTTTTTATATAAAACCTCTTCAATGTAGATATCAATAAACTTATTTAAATTCAAATCGATTGCGCCAGGAGTATCGGTTCTAGGAATAATAATATCAATAATACTTGAAACAAATTCAAATTGTTCAATATTAAATGATAATAATTTCTTTAAATTATTTTTTTGACAACTTTCAAAAATACTTAGGATAGTCGGTGGCAGTGTTGTGATTCCAATTGTTGCTCCCAAGTTTTTCAATACTTTTCTTCTATTCATTTTTATTTCAGTAATAATTTATTTCTATAAATTCATTTTTTTTAATTCTTCTACAGCATAATTTGCAGCTCTTGCAGTCAATGCCATGTAAGTTAATGAAGGGTTTACATTACTTGCAGATGTCATTGCGGACCCATCGGTAACAAAAACATTTGGAACATCATGGATTTGATTGTGTCTATTTAAAACAGATGTTTTAGGATCTTTTCCCATCCTGGCAGTACCCATCTCATGAATTCCTAAACCAATTGCATAATCTCTGTCATAGCCTTCAACATCTTTAAATCCAGCAGCATCTAACATTTCTAATGCCTGTTGCTGCATGTCTTTTCTCATATTGAGTTCGTTTTCTTTTATAGTTGCATCAAATGTTACAGTTGGTAGTCCCCATTTATCGGGTTTGCTGTAATCCAAAGTCATTCTGTTTTGCTCGTAAGGTAATACTTCACCGAAGCCGCCCAAACTAATTTTCCACTCACCTGGTTTTAAAATTTCTTCTTTAAATACAGCTCCGTATTCAGCAATATTTGAAGTTCTCCCATTTCTAGAGCCTCCTCCTTGGTAACCATATCCTCGCAAGAAATCCTTTTTATTTGTATTTCCACCTATATTTCTAAAACGTGGAATATAAATTCCATTATTTCTTTTCCCAAAATAGTATTTATCACTAAATTCTTCAGTAGAAGCTGATGCACCAACACCTAGGTGGTGATCCATTATATTCCTTCCAAGCTGATCAGATCTGTTACCCATGCCATTAGGGAAAGCATCAGATTTTGATTGCATCAAAATTGAAGTTGATGGAATAGAAGAAGCACATAAAAAGATTATTTTAGCATTTAAATTGAAGACTTCTTTAGTTTCTGAATCAATTAGTTCAACTCCTGTCGCTCTTCTTTTCTCTTTATCATATACAATTTTATGAACTATAGAATTAGTTTTTAAAGTCATGTTTCCTGTGTTTTCAGCTGCAGGTAGAGTTGAGGAATTACTACTAAAATAAGAAGCATATGGGCATCCCCTTCTACATCTGGATCTATACTGGCAGGCAACTCTCCCAAGGCCTGGTTTAGTCCCTTCGGTTATTATAGCTGTCCTACCTATCGTAAGTATTCGATCGTTATAGTTTTTAGCTAATGAGGACTGTAATTGTTTTTCCACAACATTCAGTTCCATTGGTTTTAAATAATTTCCGTCAGGAAATTGGGGTAGCCCAACATTTTCTCCACTTACTCCAATATACCCTTCAACATAATCATACCAAGGGGCAATATCTTTATATCTAATTGGCCAATCAACAGCAATTCCTTCCTTTAGATTGGCCTCAAAATCAAAATCTGTCAAGCGGTAAGACTGTCTACCCCATGTAAGGGATCTCCCTCCAACGTGGTAACCTCTCATCCAATCAAATCTATTTTTTTCATTGTATGGATGCTCTAAATCATTGACAAAAAAATGTTTGCTTGATTCGGTTGTTGTATAGCCTGTTCTACTTTGTTTGCCCTGAACTCTCCTTGTTTCTTTTGTAATAATATCTCCTGTTTTGTAGTCCCATGGATCGTCATACATTGTGGGATAATCCTCTATGTGCCTGACCATGTGTCCTCTTTCTAAAACTAAAGTTTTTAACCCTTTTTCACAGAGCTCTTTAGCTGCCCAACCACCACTTATTCCTGTCCCAACGACAATTGCATCAAATTTGGTTTCCATAAATAGAAAGTACCTATTCTTTGTAAGTGATCAAATATATATAATTTCTTCCTTGATCATTATATTTTATATAAATTTAAGTCAATAAATAAGACAAATGATACAAATGAAACGAATGAATTTAAATAACTTAACTAAAACTACTTTATTGATTTTTTGTTTTTTGAGTCAATTCTCGTGTAAAAATGAAATTAAAGCCCAGAACTCAAACCAGGAAAAATTTTTTAAGACCTCTTTAGCTCAATGGTCTATACATAATTCTATATGGGAAGGTAAAGTATCTCCGTATGACTTTGCAAAAATTGCGCATGATTTAGGTTTTGAAGGATTAGAATATGTAAGCGCTTTATATTCAGATGTAACAGGGAGTCAAGACAAAGCATCAGCGATAGAAGAGTTTATTACAAGAAACAATGAGCTTGCTGCTAAGTACAATTTAAAAAATGTTCTTATTATGATTGATGGTGAAGGTAATTTAGCGAGTTCCAATATTGAAGAAAGAAAGTTGGCTGTGGAAAATCACAAAACTTGGATTAAGGCTGCTAGCAAAATGAATTGTTCAGCGATAAGAGTAAATCTCAAAGGAGAAAAAGAAATAGAAAACTGGATTAACTATTCAGTAGAAAGCCTTAACGTGCTTTCTAAATACGCTAAACCTATGAACATAAATGTAATTGTTGAAAATCATGGAGGATTATCATCCAATGCAAGTTTATTGATGAAAGTTATAAACCAAGTGGATTTAGAAAATTGTGGAACTTTACCAGATTTTGGCAACTTTTGTATGAGTGAGGGTTATGGAGCTTTAAGGGACAAAAATTGTAGGGATTTATACGACCCTTATTTAGGGATTTCAGAAATGTTGCCTAGAGCGTTTGGTCTGAGTGCAAAATCGTATGAATTTGATTCTAATGGAGATGAGACTGTATTAGACTACTATAAATTATTATCAATTGCGAAAGATGCCGGATATACCGGATATATAGGTGTAGAATATGAAGGTAACAAGCTCTCAGAAATAGACGGTATAATTGCGACAAAAAAATTATTAGAAAAAGCAGCTTCTAAAATTTAAAGATGGCCCTGCTTAAGCGTATCCAACTTTCTTTACTTTTTTTCCTTGAATTTTTTATTTGGGGAGGATGGTTTGTCACAATGGGTACATTTCTTTCTCAAGAATTTAAGGCATCTGGTGGGCAACTTGCACTAGCTTATGAGACACAATCTATAGGTGCTATAATTGCTCCTTTTGTTATTGGATTAATTGCAGATCGCTATTTTGAAGCTCAGAAAATTTTAGGTATTCTTCACATTATGGGTGCATTATTATTGTATGTTGCCAGCAACTCTAGCGATTTTTCAAATTTTTATCCTTACATTTTTATCTATATGCTTTTGTATATGCCCACATTAGCCTTATCAAATTCCGTGGCATTTAACCAAATGGAAGACCCGTCAAAACAATTTGCGTCAATCAGAGTTTTAGGAAGCGTAGGTTGGATAGTAGCTGGATTAGTAATTGGTTTCTTTGAATGGGAAGGGAACCAAACATTAAAATATTCTTTCTACATGTCTTCAGCTGCGTCTGCCCTGCTAGGGCTTTATTGTTTTACTCTCCCTAATACGCCTCCAAAATTAGGTGCTAACAAAAGAATATCTTATCGTGAAATTTTGGGTATTGATGCTTTGTCTATGTTAAAAGACAGGGGGTTTTTGTTCTTCTTTATTGCATCAATTCTTATTTGTATCCCCTTAGCATTTTATTATCAACATGCTAATCAGTTTTTAAATGAAATAGGGATGAAAGCGGCTGCCTCGAAAATGGTTTTTGGACAAATTTCAGAGGTATTGTTCTTACTTCTACTTCCCGTTTTTATTAAAAGATATGGAATTAAAAATGCATTGATTGTGGGTATTTTAGCTTGGGGGATACGCTATATTTTGTTTGCATATGGAAATGTGGGAAGCCAAGCATGGATGTTAATTTTTGGAATAGTTCTTCATGGTGTATGCTATGATTTCTTTTTTGTTTCAGGCCAAATATATACTGACTTCAAAGCTGGTGAAAAATATAAAAGTACTGCACAAGGGTTAATAACCTTGGCGACTTATGGTGTCGGAATGCTTATTGGATTCAGATTTGCAGGATGGTTAACCGACCAATACATTACTGATTCGGGTCATTTATGGAAGAATATATGGTTTCAACCTGCTATTTTTTCTTTTGTTGTTTTAACTTTATTTTTATTTCTTTTTAAGAATGAAACTATTAAAATAAAAACAGTATGAATAAAATTAAACTTGGAATATTAGGTGGGGGTGGTGACTCATTAATTGGTGTATTACATCGTGTTGCTTCAAATATGTATGATCGATATCAAATAGTTGGAGGCGTGTTTAATCCTGATTATGAAGAAAATATAAAATTTGCCAAAAAGATTGGTTTAGATACTAAAAGAGTTTACGTTGACTTTGATACTTTTATAGAGGAAGAAATAAAAAAACCTAGTGAGGAACGTATTGAAGTAGTTTCTGTTCTTACTCCAAATTTTTTGCATTTCCCAATGGCAAAGAAGTTGCTAGAGAATGGTTTTAACGTTATCTGTGAAAAACCTTTAACTACTTCATATGATGAGGCCGTTGAGCTAGAGACACTTCAAAAGAGGAACAAATTAATATTTGCTGTTACTTATACTTACACGGGCTACCCCATGGTTAGGCATATGAAACATATGATAGCTTCAGATGAAATCGGAGAGATCCAGAAAATAGATGTACAATACTATCAAGGTTGGATCAATCCAGTTATACATGATCCTGAGATAAGAAAAAATGTTTGGCGTCTGGATCCAAAAAAAGCAGGAATTAGTTCGTGCATTGGTGATATTGGAACCCACGCATTTCAGATGACTGAATATTTAACAGGTATGGAAGTAAAATATATACTTTCAGATCTAAACATGCTATATGATGACAATGAATTAGATTTAGACGGTACAGTTCTTATTCGTTTTTCTGAAAAAGTAAAAGGAGTAATTCGTGCCAGCCAAATTGCTACGGGAGAAGAAAATGGATTAACTGTAGCAGTTTATGGTAAAAAAGGGGCTTTCAAGTGGGAGCAAGAAAATCCAAATATACTGTATCACATCACTGATGATCAGCCAAAAAGAATAATTAAACCTGGTCACGCTTACGTATCTGAAGTTGCAGCAGATGGAACAAAACTTCCCGGCGGGCATCCCGAGGGAATCTTTGATGCTATGGGTAATATCTATAAAGGTGTTGCCAAGGGCCTCAGAAATGAGACTGCGTTTGATGGAGAGTATCCCACAATGAATGATGGTGTCAGGGGCATGTTATTTATAGAAAAAGTTGTTGAATCGCATAAAAATGGAAATATATGGCTAAGCTTGGAAAGAACATGAAAACAATTAAGGGGCCTGGGATTTTTCTTGCCCAATTTGTCGATAATAAAGCCCCTTTTAACTCTCTAGAAGGGATGTGTAAGTGGGCCTCTGATCTGGGTTATAAGGGAATTCAAATCCCTACATGGGAATCATTTCTTATTGATTTAGATAAGGCAGCTGAAAGCAAAACATACTGTGACGAACTAAAAGGAAATATAAATTCGTTTGGATTAGAAATCACAGAACTTTCAACTCATCTACAAGGTCAACTAGTTGCTGTACATCCAGCTTATGATTTAATGTTTGATAACTTCGCACCAGACGCTGTGAAAAATAATCCTAAAGCAAGGACAGATTGGGCAGTAGAGACTATGAAAAAAGCAGCAAAAGCAAGCAATCACCTAGGATTAAAAACTCATGCTACTTTCTCAGGTGCTTTACTTTGGCATACATGGCATCCTTGGCCTCAAAGACCTGAAGGACTTGTAGAACTTGGATTCGCTGAGTTGGCAAAAAGATGGATCCCTATTTTAGATATATATGATGAAAATGGGGTCGACGTTTGTTACGAAATTCATCCTGGTGAAGACCTTCATGATGGTGTTACATTTGAACGTTTTCTTGAAGCAACAAATAAACACAAGAGAGTAAATATTTTATATGATCCAAGTCATTTTGTTTTACAACAGCTAGATTATATTGAGTATATTGATCACTACCATGAGTTTATTAAATCATTTCATGTGAAAGATTCTGAGTTTAAACCAACAGGCAAAAAAGGTGCTTTCGGAGGTTATGGTGATTGGATTGACCGTGCAGGTCGTTATCGTTCTCCAGGAGACGGTCAAATTGACTTTAAATCTATATTTACTAAACTTACTGAATATGGTTGCGACGTGTGGGCTGTAATGGAATGGGAGTGTTGTATCAAGAGCCCTGATCAAGGAGCTAAAGAAGGTGCTCCCTTTATTAAAAATCATATAATTGAAGCTACTCAAAAGACTTTCGATGATTTTGCAGGAGGTGAAATCGATGAACAGCTATTAAAAAATATTTTAAACCTATAAATCCATGAAAAATATTATTGCCTTTTTACTAATGATGTTTTTGTTTTTAAGTAATGAAAATAATAATGAATATTTTATTCATGAAAATAGCGACAATTGGGAATCTCTTTTTGATGGTAAAACTTTAAATGGTTGGCATCGCTATAATCGGAGAGGCGTTAAGTCTGTATGGATTGCAAAAAAAGGAGTTCTTACCTTTGACCCTAACTTGATTCCTAAAGGAGACTATGTCCACGCACTTGTAACAGATAAAATTTTCAAAAGTTTTCAACTTTCGATAGAATGGAATATTTCAGAGGGTGGAAACAGTGGAATTTTTTGGGGAGTTCAAGAAGATGAAAATCTTAGTAAACCTTATCTAACTGCACCAGAGATACAAATTATTGACAACGAAAGGCATCCCGATGCTAAAGAAAAACCAAAATTCCATCAAGCCGGTGCAGTTTATGATCTTGTCGAGCCTAATAAAGAAGTTTGTAAGCCTGCTGGTCAATGGAACCATTTTTTATTGACTATAGATCACAGTATTAACAAGGGAAGCGTGAAACTTAATGGAACCAAAATTCTTGAATTCCCATTAAGTGGAGAAAAATGGGATTCACTAATTGCAAATTCGAAATTTAGTGACGAATGTGAGTACAAAAAATTTGCTAAACTAAAATCAGGAAAAATAGGTTTACAGGATCATGGAAATAAAGTTTCATTTAGAAACATAAAGATTAGGAGGCTATAGTTAAATTAATATGATACTATCCATGACAGGTTTTGGAAAAAAGGAATTCCAATACAATGGCAAGTGCATTAGTGTTGAAATACGATCATTAAATAGTAAGAATACAGATATTACAATCAGAACCCCTAACTACTTAAGACCTCTAGACCCTGAGATTAGAAAAAAACTAGCAAATAAGATGCAAAGGGGTAAAATTGATTTAAATATTCATGTTGAATATACCGGAGATACAGCACCTACATCGATTAACAACAAAATAGTCAAAGCTTACATCAAACAATTGGAAGAAATTGGATCGTCAACCGAAAGTGAGCGAATATCAATGGCAATGCGTTTACCTGACGCCTTCTCTTCGGAAAAAGAAGAATTGGATAAGGAAGAAAAAAAGATTCTTTTATCTAATCTAGATATGGCTATCAATGATATAAAAGGTTTTCAGAAAAATGAGGGTCTTGAAATGGCAAAAGACATCGAATTAAGATTAAATTTAATTGATTCACATCTAAAAGATGTTGTTGAATTAGAGCCTAAACGGATTGAAAAAATGAGAGAAAAGCTTTTGACATCAATACAAAGTCTCAAGATTGAAATTGATGCTAATCGATTTGAGCAAGAGATGATATTCTACCTTGAGAAATTTGATATAACAGAGGAAAAAGTCCGCTTAATAAATCATATCAAATATTTTCGGGAAGTTAAAAATGAAGATTCTCCTAATGGAAAAAAACTTGGCTTTATTGCTCAAGAAATTGGAAGAGAGATAAATACTATAGGTTCAAAAGCTAATGATGCCCATCTCCAAAAAATTGTTGTTCAAATGAAAGACGAATTAGAGAAAATTAAAGAGCAACTCCTTAACATTTTATAGATTGGATTCAGGAAAATTTGTTGTCTTATCGGCTCCGTCAGGAAGTGGTAAAACATCACTCGTTAAAGAGCTATTAAAGGAAAAACTCAATCTTGGTTTTTCAGTTTCTGCAACCTCTAGAGCTCCAAGAAAAAAAGAAAAGAATAATTTAGATTATTACTTTTTGAGTTATGATGAGTTTGTGGAAAAAATCAATGAAAATGCTTTTTTAGAGTATGAAGAAGTTTACAAAGGAACCTTTTATGGAACATTAAAAAATGAGATTAAAAGAATTTGGGAATCTGGAAAACATGTGCTTTTCGATATTGATGTTTATGGTGGTATTAAAATAAAAAATCAATATCCCAAAAATACATTATCCATTTTTGTTATGCCTCCCTCAATTAAGGAGTTGGAAATAAGACTCAGAAAAAGGGATACTGAAAGTGATGAAAAAATCAAATATAGGCTTAAAAAATCAGCGGAAGAATTACCCTTATCAAAAAAATTTGATGTGGTAATTGTAAATGATGATTTTATAGTAACAAAAAATAAATTAATAGAAATAGTAAATGAATTCATAAAATCTTGATCGTAATAATAAATTTTTAAATGGAGAAAATTGGTTTATTTTTTGGTACTTTTAATCCTATACATAATGGCCATATAGAGCTAGCTTCTTTTTTTCATAAAAAAGCTGAACTTGATTTTATTTGGTTTGTAATTACACCTCATAATCCGTGGAAAAAAGCAACTGATCTATTAGATGAGACTGAACGTTTTAAAATAGTATCTCGAGCGCTAGTATCTTATGCAAAATTTAAAGTCAATACGATTGAATTTAAACTGCCTAAACCAAATTATACTCATACAACTCTCACAAAATTAAAAAAACAATACCCTTATAAGGTATTTAAACTCATATTGGGGGCTGATAATCTTATTTCTTTTGATAAGTGGAAAAATTATGATAAAATTTTAGATGGATTTGAATTATTGATTTATCCAAGAAAAATAGATAAGTCAATTCCAAAAAAGTTTTTAGAACATTCAAAAATTCTTTGGCCCAAAGCTCCAAATTTAACAATTAGCTCCTCTGAGATAAGAAAAAAAATTCATGAAGGTGCTGATGTGAGTACACAAATGCCAATTAAAAGTTGGGAGTATATAAAAGAAAATAATTTTTATTCTGCTTAATTAACTTTTAAGTAAAACTTCTTTGATTAAGCGTTTTGTAATTTCCTCTCGGCTCCAATTCTTTATATTTAAAGACTTATTTTTAGGTTTTTTTTCAAAATCAATTAAGTTTTTTATATAATCTTCAATAATATTTTTTTCATAATCTTTAGCTATACAGACATTAGTGGCTTCTAATAAAATTTTCGATGTTTCAGTATCTGGACTTCCAATACATAATATTGGAATTTCAGTTGCTAGATACTCTAATAATTTCCCCGATATCATTTGATTTTCAGCTTCATTAAAAATGAAATTACACAAAAGATCTGCACTTTTCATAAGTGCGACTGCTTTTGAATGAGTTAGATAACCTAAATACTCAAAATCTGCTTTAGGTATTTTAGATTTAATTTCATTAATAATATTAGAGTTTATATTTCCTGCTATCGTAAAGCAAATTCTATAATAATTTGAAAGCTTTTTTAAAACCTCTAAAAGAACTTTATAATTTTGATTTTCTGTAAGTAATCCTGTATAAACAATATGAAATCCATTTTTCTTAGGTAAAGATTTGGTTATTTTCATGAGCCTAGAATCATACCCATTAGGTAGAGTTATGAACTTTTGGTTTGGAGCTTTCAATTTAAGCTTATCTATTAAAATTCCACCAGCAGTAGTTATGACTCCATTTGCATTTTGAATTACTTGTTTCTCAAGTTTTTCATCTTTAGAAATAGCTTTTTTAGAACGATATAATGAAGTGTTGTAAAAAATATCTGTCCAAGGATCCCTTAGATCAACCCACCAATTAAAATCATAATATTTCCTGAGCCTTAAGCCAACTAAGTGTGTTGAATGAGGAGGTCCTGTGGTTATTATTTTTTTAATTTTTTCTTCTTTAATTAAATTAAACGCGGCTCGATATGCGAAATTGATCCAACCTTTTCTTGCATCAGGCACAAAAAGGTTTCCCCTTATATATGCAGCAAATTTCATAAATAAATTATTTGTTTTTACTTCACCTTGTGGTATTCCAAATTTTTGGTCTCCAGTAATTATCCTTGAATACCATTTTAATGGTTCGAAAGTTCGTGTTTTAATGACTCTTAAGTCTTTTATTTCCTCATTTAAAGAGTGGTCTAGAACTGGATATGATGCTCTAGATTCATCTACCGTTATTACAAATGGTAAATATCCTAGTTTCTTTAAATATTTAGCAAAATACATCCACCGCTGAACGCCCGATCCACCTGAAGGAGGCCAATAATAGGTAATGATTAAAATTTTGGATTTAAACCCGTTCAATACTATTTTTTTGCTTTCCATAAAGGTACAGACGAGCATGCTTCTCCATAGAATATACTTTTTGCCACTTTTTGTAATCTTTGTATTAAATTAATGTAGGATGCCTCCGGTATGGAATAATCCGAACAACCCTTTATAATCAGTGGTTTCCCTTTAAATTTTTCTAAATCTAATTGATCAATTGTTTTAGAAAATAGATGCTTTTCAAGGTCGTTTAAACTCCCTAATATGACAGTTTTTGCATGTGGTGACAAATAAGTAGTTATTAAAAGTGTGGCCCATGCAGGTAAAATAGCTTCTACTGAGCAGTCAAGAGCAACTAAGTGATCTTTATATTGGGACCAATTATGTTCTTTTAGTAACTGCCTAAATGACTTTTCTCTAAGCAACCCATCCTCTAACCATTGAGAAATATCAACTAAACTTCTTACTCCATTTGACTTGTAGTCTTGCAGATCTACTATTACAAGGGAGCTGTTAGAAACTTTATTTACAATTGTGTTTTCCATAGACCTAGAACCTTAGAGCATTCCTAATTCAAGTTTAGCTTCTTCACTCATTAAATCTTTCGTCCAAGGTGGGTCAAAAGTTATCTCAACTTCAGCAGACTTAACCTCATCAAGGGATTTAACTTTTTCCTCAACTTCCTTCGGTAAGGTTTCCGCTACAGGACAATTAGGTGTGGTTAAGGTCATCAAAATTTTTACTTCAAAATCTTCATTGACTAAAACGTCATAAATCAATCCCAATTCGTAAATATCTACAGGAATTTCAGGATCAAAAATGGTTTTTAATATACCAACAATTTTTTCTCCCAAAATACTAGTATCCATTTCTTCTGACATAAAATTTTAATTTAATTGCGTTTGAAAAGCTATAGCATACATTTTTATTTGTTTGACCATCGAAAGGAGTCCATTTGCTCGTGTTGGAGACAAATGTTCTTTAAGTCCAATATTATCAATAAAATCAATATTAGATTTAATAATTGAGCTTGGGTGCTGATTTGAAAATACTCTTATTAAAATTGCTATAATACCTTTAGTTATTATAGCATCGCTGTCAGCTGTAAATCTCACCTTATCTCCTTCTAAGTTAGCATGAATCCAAACTTTACTTTGACAACCCTTAATTATATTTTCCTCAGTTCTATGTCTTTTATCTATTAAAGGTAAAGCCTTCCCCAATTCTATCATATATTCATAACGTTGAGTCCAATCTTCAAAAAATGAAAACTCTTCAATAATTTGTTTTTGTATAGACTCAATTTCACTCATTTTTAAAATTATTAAATTATTGTAACATTTTAACTGCCTTTTGAACTCCTTTAACCATAATATCAATTTCGTCAAAAGTATTATAAAAGGAAAATGATGCTCTTACAGTTCCTGGAATTTCAAAATAATCCATAATAGGTTGCGCACAATGATGACCAGTTCTTACAGCAATGCCCATTTGATCAAGAATACTACCTATATCATATGGGTGTATATTTTTTATATTGAATGAAATAACTGCAGTTTTTTTCTCTAAGTCGCCATAAATTTTAATCCCATCAATTTTTTTTATTTCTTCGGTAGCATATTTTAGTAGATCATTCTCGTATTTTACTATGTTTTCAAATCCTATCGTATTCATATAATCCAAAGCTGCACCAAAAGCAATGCCTCCAGCTATATTTGGAGTGCCTGCTTCAAATTTGTGTGGGAGATCTGCATAAGTTGTTTTTTCAAATGTAACACTAGAAATCATTTCACCTCCACCTTGATAAGGAGGTAATTTCTGCAATAGTTCTGCTTTACCATATAGCATACCAACTCCTGTTGGGCCGTACAACTTGTGAGCTGAAGTCACGTAAAAATCAACATTCATTTCCTGTAAATCGGGTTTCATGTGAGCACACGCTTGTGCACCGTCTATTAATACATAAGCGCCATTTTTATGTGCCATTTCAATAATTTGATCAACTGGGTTTATAGTACCCAAGGCATTTGAAACATGGTTTACAAAAACTAATTTTGTTTTTTCATTAAGAATTTTTTTGTAAGTCTCAATGTCTAAGTTCCCATTTTGAGTCATAGGAATAACCTTAAGTTTAGCATCAGTTTTTTCACATAACATTTGCCAAGGAACAATATTAGAATGGTGTTCTAATGCTGAAATAACTAATTCATCTTCTGGTTTCAATAATTTGCTAAATCCTGATGCTACTAAATTTATACTTTCTGTTGTTCCAGAGGTAAAAATAATTTCATAGGGCTTAGCAACATTAAAATGCTGTTGTATTTTTATTCTTGCTTTTTCATAAGCATCTGTTGCCTCCTGACTTAGCTTGTGGACACCTCTATGAATATTTGAATTTAAATGTGTGTAATAATCGACAATCACATTAATTACTTGCTGAGGAGTTTGAGAAGTTGCAGCATTATCAAGGTAAATGAGCTTTTGCCCATTTACTTTCCTGCTTAGTATAGGAAAGTCTTCTCGGATTTTAAAAATATCTATCATTACAATTCAAATCCTAGATTCACACCAAGCTTTCTTGCAATTTGTCCGTTAATCCTCTTTTTTAAAGAAGGAAGTTTTACACTTTCAAGTACATTATTTGCAAAGGCATATGTCATTAAAGCCTTAGCTTCTTTCTTAGGAATACCTCTTGACCGAAGATAAAATAATGCTTCTTCATCCATCTGGCCAATTGTACAACCATGGGAGCATTTAACATCATCTGCGTAAATTTCAAGTTGAGGTTTGCTATTTACGGTTGCTTTATCATCTAATAGGACATTATTATTTTGTTGAAAAGCATTAGTTTTTTGTGCGATCTTCTCTACAAGTATTTGCCCATTAAAGACACCCTCAGAACGCTCAGAGAAAATACCCTTGTAATCTTGATGGCTCTCACAATTTGGATGAGAATGATGAACCATTGTTGAATGGTCAACGTGCTGTCTACCTTCTAAAATAGTAACCCCTTTTAGAGTTGATAATATATGCTGCCCTGTGTGATAGTATCGTAGGTTATTTCTAACTAGCTTACCACCTAAAGAAAATGTGTGAACACTAGCATGACTATTTTTTGCTTGTTGTATGTAAGTATTATCAATTAATGATGCTGATGTTAAATCGTTTTGCAATTTATAATAGTCCACAAATGCTTCCTCATGAGCATAAACTTCTGTAACACTGTTTGTAACTACTGGGTGATCTTTTAAACTTTGGTGCCTTTCAATAATTTGAACTTGAGAGTTTTTATCAACAACAATTAAATTTCTGGGCTGAAGCCAAAGAGAATGCTCTTTTCCAGATGCGAAATGAATAATCTCAATGGGTTTTTCCGCAACAGTTTTTTTAGGTATATAAATAAACGCTCCTTCCTTGGTGTAAGAAGTATTTAAGGCTGTGAGACTTTCCTCTAAACTTGCAATTTTGTTAAAATATGTATTTATTAAATTTCTGTATTTTGGTTTAGTAAGGGCCGCGGACATCAAACAAACATCTAAACCATCATGAGTAGTATTTGATAAAAAAGGGCTATAAACGCCGTCAATAAAAATTACCTTGTAAGTATCAGTGTCGTATAGAAAATATTTTTTGACCTCTTTTAATTCAATACTTGCTTCAGATCTCGGAAAAAGTGCATAGTCAAAATTAACTAGTGCTCTCAAAGATGTATACTTCCAAGATTCATCTTTTTTTGATGGAAATCCTTTTTTTTCGAATACTTTTAATGCTTTTGCTCGATTTTGATGGACACTATCCAATAAATCTAAATCTTCTTCAAAAGCTAAATAGGATGAAATTAATTTCTCTTTAAATTCCATTTATGCTAATTCTTTTATCCAATCGTACCCTTTTGCCTCCAACTCATGTGCTAACTCTTTTGTCCCAGATTTTACAATCTTCCCTCCAAAAAGGACATGTACAAAATCAGGCACTATATATTCTAAAAGACGCTGATAGTGTGTTATAACAACTACTGCATTTTTTTTAGCTTTAAACTTATTCACCCCATTTGCTACTATTTTCAAAGCATCAATGTCTAGTCCAGAGTCTGTTTCATCTAGTATTGCCAAAGTTGGCTCTAACATAGCCATTTGAAAAATTTCATTTCGTTTTTTTTCACCTCCAGAAAAACCTTCATTTAGAGATCGGGATAAAAATTTTGAATCAATGTCCAATAAAGTAGACTTTTCTCTTATTTTTTTAAGTAATTCACTTGCTCCCAAATCGCTTAACCCTTGCGCCTTCCTATTTGCATTTATTGCTGTTTTTATAAAATTTGTAACAGTTACACCCGGTATTTCAACAGGATATTGAAAAGATAAAAAGATTCCCAGATGTGCTCTTTCTTCAGGATCAAGCCCAGATAAATCTTTCCCCTTTAATAAAATTTTACCTTGTGTGACATCATAATCTTCATTCCCAGCAATAACAGAAGACAAAGTACTTTTGCCTGATCCGTTTGGTCCCATGATCGCATGTACCTCACCAGCTTTTACGTGAAGGTCGATACCATTTAAGATTGGTCTGCCTTCAACTTTTGCATGTAAATTTTCAATTGTTAACATTACTTCGCTATTTAGGTTAATTTAAGTATGAAAAAAATTAGCCAACACTTCCTTCTAAACTAATTTCAAGAAGTTTTTGTGCTTCAACAGCAAATTCCATTGGAAGTTTATTGAGAACCTCTTTACTGAACCCATTAACTATAAGTGCTATGGCTTTTTCTGTATCAATACCTCTTTGATTACAATAAAAAATTTGGTCTTCACCAATTTTACTTGTAGTTGCCTCGTGCTCAATTTGGGCTGAATTATTTTTAGCTTCAATGTAAGGAAATGTATGCGCTCCACAATTATTTCCCATTAATAATGAATCACACTGTGAAAAATTTCTCGCATTTTTTGCTCTAGACCCCACTTTCACAAGACCACGATAACTATTTTGTGATTTACCCGCAGAAATACCTTTAGAAATAATTGTACTACGAGTATTTTTGCCTAGATGAACCATTTTTGTTCCAGTATCCGCTTGTTGAAAGTTGTTAGTCACAGCTATGGAGTAAAATTCTCCAATCGAATTATCTCCTTTTAAGACACATGAGGGGTATTTCCAAGTAACAGCAGATCCGGTTTCTACTTGAGTCCAAGAAATTTTTGATCTATTATGACAAAGTCCTCTTTTAGTAACAAAATTGAAAACACCTCCTTTTCCGTTTTTGTCTCCAGGAAACCAATTTTGTACTGTTGAATATTTTATTTCAGCATCATCGAGAGCTATTAATTCAACAACAGCTGCATGAAGTTGATTTTCGTCCCTAGAGGGAGCTGTACATCCTTCCAAATAACTGACATAACTTTGCTCATCTGCAATGACAAGTGTTCTTTCAAATTGGCCAGTACCGGCTTGATTAATTCTAAAATAAGTTGATAACTCCATTGGACAACGCACTCCTTTTGGGATGTAGCAGAATGAACCATCCGTGAATACAGCACTATTTAAAGCTGAATAATAATTGTCCTTTGGAGGTATAACGGTACCAATATATCTTTTTACTAATTCAGGGTGTTTTTGAATGGCTTCTGATATTGAACAAAAAATTATCCCTTTTTTTGCTAATGTGTCTCTAAAAGTGGTTGCAACCGAAACTGAATCCATCACAATATCTACAGCAACACCTGAAAGCTTTTTTTGTTCAGCAATGGAAATGCCAAGCTTATCAAATGTTTTTAGTAGCTCAGGATCAACTTCATCAAGGCTTTTATATTTGGGTTTTTGTTTAGGAGCAGAGTAATACGAAATTTTTTGTAAATCTGGCTTTTTGTACTTTACATTTGACCATTCGGGTTCAACCATTTTTTTGAAACTTGAAAAAGCTTCCAGGCGCCAATTAGTCATCCATTTTGGTTCATCTTTTTTTTCTGATATTTTTCTAATTATTCCCTCATTCAAACCCACAGGAAATGTGTCTGATTCTATATCGGTGTAGAACCCGTATTCATATTCCTTAGTTTCTAATTCTTTTTTTAACTCTTCTTCTGTGTATGCCATAGTTATTAAAGTGAAAAACTCTCCCCACAACCGCAGGTTCTCTGAGCATTGGGATTATTAAATACGAAGCCTTTTCCATTTAGTCCACCTGAATATTCTAATATGGTACCTGCTAAATAAAGTATGCTCTTTTTGTCAACTATAATTTTAACTTGATTATCCTCATAAATCTTATCCTCTTTTTTAATTTCAGAATCAAATTTTAATTCATAAGAAAGGCCCGAACACCCCCCGCTTTTGACACCAACACGAACATAATCTCTTGATGGATCAAAACCTTCCTCTTTCATCAAAATCGAAACTTTTTGTTTAGCTGTTTCGTGAACTTTTATCATAATTGGTTAACGTTATATTTAACAGTATGCAAATATACGTTATTTCTATTGATTTTATTGGTAAAGCGATTGATTTACACTATTGGTAGATTGCATAACTTAATACCAGATAGCTAGAAAAATATCTTTTGAACCTTTTGAATTTTGAAAAGGTTTTAAAACACTTTCTGAACTGCCAATTACTATAACTTTGTTTTGATGACTCAAAATAACATCGTTGGCCTGGTTAATACCATAATCTCCTAGAGTAGTTGTTTTAATTAGGCTTCCATTCTCAAGAGTGTAGTATAATGCAATATCGTTGCCTACATTTTCCGTATTTAGAAATCCGTTTTGATTACTCCTTTGGCCAACAATAACAAGCGTTCCATCTTTACGCCTTAAAAATGAGTTTGCCTTTTCAAAGCTAGATGTTCCAATATTTCTCAAATCTTTGAGTTCACCATCTGATGATAGTCTTGCAAGCACAATATCTGATGATCCAAACGCTGATTTTATATCGCCATCTAAACTATATGTCTGACCTAAAATAAGAAAGTCACCATTTGGAGCTTCAATTATAGCTTTTCCACTATCATATTCGCTACCACCGATAGATTTTTCCCAAATTAATTGTCCTTTGCCATCTATCTTTACGACCCAAATATCATAACTACCTTTTGGATTAGTTATATCGATATCATCACTTTCTGATGAACCCATAATTACAAATTCACCTTGAGAGGTTTCGATCGCATCATATGATCGGTCATTATTTGAACCCCCAAAATAATTTCGCCATTGCAGGTTACCATTTATATCAATTTTGTGAACCCAAAATTCTCCAACACCGTGCCTTGAAAAGTTGTTAGATTTGATCTTGTTTCTTCCCAAGCCTTGGGATGCAGATACATCCAAAAATCCATTAAAAAAAAGGCCTCCATTTGAAGTTGCTATTATATTGTATGCATGATCGTGGCCCGAAAAACCAAAGCTTTTCTCCCATATTATTAAACCACTAGAGTCTGTTCTAATTAACCAATTATCATGTTGGCCCTTATTCTCACTAGAATCACCATCGCTACTTTTACTATAACCAACTAAAACAAACCCGTCATCAGACAATTGAACTAAGTCTTGACCTCTATCATCCTCTGAACCGCCATAAGTTTTTGTCCATTTTAGATTTAAATTTGAGTCAAATTTCATTAAGAAAATATCACTCCCATTTCTTTTTTTGTTTGAAAAATGACCATCAACACTTTTTGTATTTCCTATTAATGCGAATCCTCCATCATTAGTATTAATAATTGAATTGGCAATATCCTCTTCACTACCACCATAAGTTTTAACCTCTTGCCATTGATTCTTTGTAGGTGGCAAAAAAGACCAATTTGTTTCACTAATAGAATTACATCCTAAGAAAATTAATATAATGGGTATAATTATGTAATTATTCATCAATAGCTGATGCCTTTACTAAAAATAATCCTGAGTCTATATCACTTATAGCAATAACTCCACTTTCAAAAAATGGGTACATGCTCCATACGCCATTAAATTTAGGATTATTATCTGATGGATATGTATCAAAAAAACCTTTTTCAAATATTGTTTTATTTTGTACTTCACTAATATCAATTACTCTAAGACCCGCAGTATAATTAGCTAAAAAAAAATGTTCTCCTACTATGTAACCATTGTGATCTATTGCATCGAAATTTGAAAAATATTTAGTATGTAAATTAGGCTCTTTTAAGCTTGAAAAATCAAATATTCGGGTTTGAGTTTTTAATCCAAATTTCAATTCATCCAACTCATCACCAAGAAAAAAGTATCTATGATCATCCGTTAAAAATCCTTGGTGGGTGTATCCTGGACCAGAATAATCGACTGTACTTATTTTTGAAGGATTCAATTTATCAGTAACATCTAAAATTACAATCCTATTATTTTCTCCTCCATCACTATTACTACCAAAAAAAATTTCTTTTCCTTGAAATTCTGGGTCTGGACCTTTATAATTTACAACGTGTGCGTCATGAGTGTATCTCTCCCTAGAATAACCTCCTAAAATTTTAGGATTTTTAGGATCACTAATATCTATAAAAACTGGACCCCCTTCATATAAATTTGATCCCAAAACATAAGCAAATGAAGATGCTTCATTAATCCAAATATTGTGTGCATTACCGAAGTCTTCTAGAATAGCACTTGCATCAAAAATTTCAAAATTTTTAACACTTCTAAGTTTTGTCAGATCAAAAACTTGTAAACCGTGATTTTGAGCCTCACTTACAATAAAAGCGTGGTTTTTAAATACTTTGATGTCTCTCCATGGGCTAGTTGTTGAAGCTGTTGGTAATTTCCCCAAAAAAAATGGATTTTCCGGATCACTTATATCTATAAAAGCTGTACCGTCGTCTAGCCCTAAAAGCACATATTCTTTTTCGGTTTCTGGATCCTTCCATCCCCAATTATCATTTGCTGAATTGCTCCCGAATTCTCTTAGAGACATTTGAGCCAACAGATCATACCCCAAACAGGGATAATTACCTGCAAAACCATCTAAACAGGGTTTCATGAAATTTTTATCATTAATAACTACACCTGTATCAAAGACTTCATCACCTAAAACCAATTCTCCAGGTATTTCATTTTTATTACAACTCAGGGCAAACAACAAAAGATACAATGAACACTTTTTCATAGCTCTAAAATTAAAAAAAACAGGGATAGAATTCATATTTTAGAATTATATAAGATGCTTACATTTGTAATGTGTTAGAAAACAAAAAATCCCCCAATACTCCCTTAAGTAATCTAGGAGAGTTTGCTCTTATCGAACATCTAACAAAAAAATTTAATCTCAAAAATAAGTCTAGCCTTCTTGGAATAGGTGATGACGCAGCTATTATTAATGATAATGGTAAATTAACTCTGATTACTACAGATTTGTTAATTGAAGGTGTACATTTTGACCTTGGTTATGTCCCTTTAAAACATTTGGGTTATAAATCAGTTATGGTCAATCTTTCCGATCTTTATGCTATGAATGTATATCCAAGTCAAATCACAACATCAATTGCAGTATCCAATCGTTTTTCTTTGGAAGCCCTTGAGGAAATTTATGAAGGAATTCAGCTGGCATGTAAAAATTATAATGTAGACCTTATAGGAGGCGATACTACAAGCAGTAAAACTGGTTTGATTATATCAATAACCGCAGCTGGATTTGGCGATAAAAATAGAATTGTTAATAGGAAAGGTGCGAAAGAAAACGATTTGCTGGTTGTAAGCGGGGACCTAGGTGGTGCGTATGTGGGATTACAGGTGCTTGAACGCGAAAAAGCAGTTTTTAAAGTCAATCCAAATACCCAGCCAGATTTAAGCAAATACTCTTATTGTATTGAAAAACAATTGAAACCAGAGGCAAGAAAAGATGTTATTAAACTTTTAGATGAATTAAAAGTTATACCAACTTCTATGATTGACATAAGTGACGGGTTGTCTTCAGAAATCTTACATCTTTCAAAATCTTCTAATGTAGGCTTTCATCTTTTTGAAGAAAAAATCCCGATAGATCCTCATGTAAGTTTAATTTGTGAAGAATTTAAACTTAATTCCACAATAGCTGCTTTGAATGGAGGGGAGGATTATGAATTACTTTTTACAATTAGTCAAAATGATTTTGATAAAATTAAAAATCATCCTTACCTAACAGTTATAGGTCACGCTTGTGATAAAAAAACAGGTTGCCAAATGATTACAGGTCTAGGACAACAAATAGAATTAACAGCTCAGGGTTGGCAATCCTTCTCTAAAATCTAATTAGCCTAAGGATACATCTAAAGTCATCATGACAATGAAGCCTAATATAAATCCTAATGTAGCTATATCAGTATAATTGTCTTGTTGAGTTTCAGGAATTACCTCCTCGACAACAACAAAAATCATAGCACCTGCGGCGAATGCCATAGCATATGGAAGCAAGGGTGTAAAAAAAGTTACAGCCAGAGCACCAACTACCGCTGCTATAGGCTCAACTATGGCAGAAAGCTGTCCATACCAAAAGCTTTTAAGTTTTGAAACTCCTTGTCTTCTCATCGGCATTGATACAGCTATTCCTTCTGGAAAATTTTGAATTCCGATTCCTAAAGCTAAAGCAACTGCACCAGTTATTGAAGCTTCAGGTATTCCTGCAGCTACTCCTCCAAATAATACTCCTACTGCAAGTCCCTCGGGAATATTATGTAATGTTATTGCTAAAACTAAAAGTGTAGTACGATGCCAAGGCGTTTTAATTCCTTCAGATTCTTTAAAATTTATATGCAAATGCGGTAGTATCTTATCCATCCCGAAAATAAATAATGCGCCTAATCCAAAACCAACAGCCGCAGGTAAAACTTTTATAAATCCCTCACCAGGACTCATATCAATTCCAGGAGATAATAAACTCCAAAAGCTCGCAGCAACCATTACTCCACCTGTAAAACCAAGCATTCCATCAAGTAAAGCTCTGTTCATACCTCTCACAAAAAACACAAGAGAAGCTCCAAGTGCTGTTACTCCCCAGGTAAACAGAGTAGCATAAAATGCCCCGTAAATAGGATTTGTGCTTTCAAAAAATTCAACTATTGCTTCCACCGATTTAATTTTTAGACGAAAATAGAGAGTTTGCATGAATATTTTAACATGTATAAGTGTTTTAGTTACTTTTATACTTGAACTATGAACGATAAATATTTTGATTATATAATTTGCGGTGGTGGTGCCTCTGGAATACTTCTTTTAAAAGCTTTACGTCAAGACGATTTTTTTAAAGATCAAACAATTTTAATTGTAGATAAAGAATTAAAAAAGGGTAATGATCGAACATGGTGCTATTGGGAAAAGCCAGATGGAGAATTTGACTCAATTCTTTCACAAAAATGGGATCGAGCACAATTTAGTTCAGACACTCATACAAGTGAGTTTGATCTGAATCCATTCCAATATAAAATGTTAAGATCTGGAATTATTTATGACAGATTTCGTAAGCAAATTAAAAATTTTAAAAAAACAAAATTTCTTTTAGCGGATATTAAAGATATTATTTCAAAAGATACTCACACAGAAGTAATCACAAGTTCAGGAAGCTTTAAATCAAAACGTGTTTTTAGTAGTCTTTTTGATTTAAAGCCATTAATTAACCAAAATAAATACCCTGTATTAAAACAACATTTTTTGGGATGGTTTGTAAAAACAAAAAAACCCGTTTTCGATCCTAAAAAAATTGTTTTTATGGATTTTAATATCCCTCAAGAAAATGAAACTCGTTTTATTTATTTGCTTCCAAAAAATAGCCATGAAGCTCTAGTTGAATATACACTTTTCTCAAAAAATCTTTTGAGAACAGAAGAATACGAAAATGGTATAAAATCATATCTTAAATCTAAGGGAATAGTTGAATTTATAATTCAGGAAAAAGAACAAGGAAGTATTCCTATGACCTGTTTCCCTTTTTATAAACTAAATACTCCTAATCTTTTACATATAGGCACTGCAGGCGGTTGGACTAAACCCAGTACAGGATTTACATTTATGAATACTCGCCGAAAAATTGAAAGTTTACTCTCTTTTTTAAAAACAAAAAAACCTCTTGATGTATTTAGTTTTAAAAACCGCTTTTCATTTTATGATTTGTTATTTATTGATGTTTTAACAAAATATAATGACCAGGGGGGTAACCTATTTGCTCGTATGTTTCAAAAAAATCATCCTATAGATGTTTTGCGTTTTATTGACGAAAAATCTAACTTTTTAAAAGAACTTAAGATTTTTATCTCATTTTCATTTAAGCAACAAGTTTGGTTTCTTGATGCAATTCGTAGAAGAATATTTTAAAATTCTCTCTTCATTAAATTATTGCCAAAATTTTTAAATAGAGTTTTTGCCTCCTGACTGATTCCAAGATAGGAAAGTTTATTAAATGCCTTTATAGTGTAATCATTTACTAGTTTAATGCAAGCCTCTCCAGCATTTGTTTTGTCAAAAATTGACTTAACTATATCTATTTTTTTATTACCTATTTCATTGCCTGTTTTTTTGTCATACCATTTTAATAATTCTTTTTTTTCATTTATTGAACCATTAGACATTGCACAATGGAACAATATCGTCTTTTTGTTTTCAATTATATCACCTCCAATTTTTTTTCCAAAAGAAATTGAATCACCATATACATCAAGATAATCATCTTGAATCTGAAAGGCAATTCCCAGTAATTCTCCAAATTCATAAATAGCTTCTAAATCATCCTCTGATGCGTCTGCTATCAAAGCACCCATTTTTAAAGCACATCCTATTAAAACTGCTGTTTTTAATCTTATCATTTCTAAGTAATTATTTTGATTAATGTCCTCTTTCTCTTCAAAATCTATGTCATATTGTTGTCCCTCACATACCTCTAGGGCAGTCTTATTCAATAGTTTTGTAAGTTTTGAAAAAAGTGGATTTTCATACTCTTCTAATGCCTGATAGGCTTTTATTAGCATAACATCTCCAGAAATAATACCCGTATTAATATTCCATTTATTATGTACTGTTGCAGAACCTCTTCTTAATTCTGCACTATCCATTATATCATCATGAACTAGAGTGAAATTGTGAAAAATTTCTATTGCTAAAGCAGCACTTACTGCTTCTTTATATTTCTTCCCAAACAAATCAGCTGACATTAGTACCAATAATGGACGTATGCGTTTACCTCCTAGATTAAGAATATATTGGATAGGTTTGTAAAGATTTTCAGGTGATTTTTTGTCCAAATAATTTTTTAATCCTGACTCGAAAGCATCCCTATATTTTTTATCGTTTTCCATAAAAGTATAAAAGTAATATTTTTAATAAGAAACTTAGGAAACTTTTTTTGTATTTACGTTTCCTTTTGTATATTTGCAAAAAATGAAAGAAAAAATAATAGATGTTGCTATATCAGAGTTTTCGAACTTTGGTTTCAAAAGTGTCACTGTAGACGATATTGCTTTGAAAATGGGTGTTTCAAAAAAAACTATATATACTCACTTCCCAAAAAAAGAAACACTGGTCGAAACTAGTGTCATGAAACATTTTGACATTGTTATAGAAAAAATTCTTTTTATCTCTAAACATTCTAAAGATCCAATTATAGAATTATACCAAATGAATAAAGAGGCCTTGAAGCACCTATCAAACGAAAAAAATTCACCTATTTATCAACTTCAAAAATATTACAAAAACATCTATCAAAAATTACAAATCAAGGAGTTTACTGTGCTGGGAGAAATGTTTTCTAAAAGTCTTTTAAGAGGAATTGAAACTGGTCTTTTTCGGTCAGAAATCAATATAGATTTTGTTACTAGGATATTTTTTAATGGCATCAGGGGTATTCAAGATCTGGAACTTTTCCCAATTGAAAAATATAAAAATGAACAATTACTGATTCACTTTACAGAGTATCATTTAAGAGCAATCTGTACTCAAAACGGAATTGAAAAATTAAATCATTATAAAAAAGAATTAAACGTATGATTTCAAAATATTATTGCATTTCATTTCTTATATGTAGCTTCAATTTTTCGTTTGCTCAACAACTACCTGAGGAGGTAACTCTAGAACAAGCAATAGCTTTTGGTGAAAAAAATAATCGTAATATTCAGAAAGCTAACCTTGAAATTAGAAAAGCTTACAAGGACCAATGGAGTACAATTGCTATTGGTTTGCCACAAATAAGTGCAAATGCAAACTATCAAAATTTTTTAGAATTACCAACCTCCCTAATTCCAGCCCAATTCTTTGGAGGAAGCGAAGGTGATTTTGCTGAGGTACAGTTTGGAACCCCACAGACAATGACAGCTGGGGTTACAATTCAACAACTAATTTTTGATGGTTCATATATAGTTGGTTTAGAGGCATCAAAAATTTTTCTTAAAATATCAGAAAATATTTTTGAGAAGACTGTTCTTGAGGTTAGAAAAAATATTGTTAATGCATATTCATCAGTCCTTTTAGCTAGGGAAAATATTAGGTTACTCGAAAAAAATAGAGATAATTTAACAAGTACGCTAAACGAATTAAACCAATTGTTCCTTAATGGATTTGAAGAAGAAGAAAGTGTTGAACAAATCCGACTAACATTATCCGGTATTGATTCACAAGTTAGATACGCTAGAAACATTGAGAGAATAACTTTAAATATGCTTAAATTTCTTATGGGTTTCCCTACAAATTCTCCATTAATTTTATCTGACACATTAGATAAAATGACTAACGAAAGCCTGTTTAGATTCAAGATCCCTCAAGATATTAATCTAAGTAATAACATCGATATAAAAATTGCTGAAAATAATTTACTTTCCGAGACTTTGTTGTACCGTTACGAAAAATCAAAGGGGCTACCAAAATTAACCGCATTTTTAAATGGAAACTATACGGGAAATAGCGAAAGCTTTTCTTTTACACAAACAGATCAAAAGTGGTTTGGAGCTGCGCTATTTGGAGTGAATCTTCAAATCCCTGTATTCAGTTCATTGCGAAGGAGTGCTCTTTCTCAAAAAGCGAAAATTTCTGTATCCCAAGCTGAAAACGATTTAAATGAAACTAAAGAAAGGATTTTAATCGAAGTTAAAGCTGCAGATAATGAGTACCAACTAGCGATAGAAAATTACTTTACTAATAAAAAAAATCTTGAGTTAGCTAATCGAATCGAACAAAAAAATACAGTTAAATATTTTGAGGGAGTAGCCAGTTCTTTTGAATTAAGAGAGGCACAACTACAACTTTATAGTGCTCAAAATAAATATGTTAAATCTATTCAAGAGGTAATTCAAAAAAAATTATTTCTACAAACCCTTATAAACACACCTCAATAACAAATAAAAATGAAAAAAATCATCTGTCTCTATTGCACATTTATAATCTTAATAAGTTGCAATCCGAGAAAATCAGAAATTAAAACAAAAGATTCTCAAACGTATAACAGTATTTCAGATCTTAATGCAAAAAAAGCTGAGTACTCCAAAAAGATTAATCAATTAAATCTTGAATTAGATAAAATAAATGAAGCTATAAAATCACTGGGCGGAGAAGAGAAACGTTCATTGATAACAGCTTTTGAAGTAAAAAAACAATCTTTTGAACATGAAATTGAAGTTCAGGCAAATATTAGGACTCGCCAAAATGTTTTAATATTTCCAGAATTTTCGGGAAGATTAATAGAATTAAAAATTACAGAAGGTCAAAGGGTAAAAAAAGGGAAACTTTTAGCTGTTATTGATGATGCCGGTTTGAAAAGTCAATTAGATCAAATGAAATTAGAATTATCACTAGCTAAAACTTCTTATAATAGGACAAAAAGACTTTGGGAGCAAAAAATTGGCTCAGAGATGATGTATTTAGAATCAAGAACTCGTTATAAAGGAGCACAAAAACAAGTTGCGCAAATGCGAAAACAATTAGCAAGGACAAAGGTTTATGCTCCTTTTGATGGTATTATTGACGAAATATCTGCGAGACTAGGAAGTAATCTTGTCCCCGGGGTAACTCCTGTACTCAGAATTGTTAATCTTGATAATATGTTCGCTGAATCAGATGTCCCAGAAAACTATATCCCAAATATAAGAGTTGGAAGCAAAGCAACTGTAATTATACCTGCTTTAAATCAGTCTCAAAAAACAATAATCGAAAAGACAGGAAATTTTGTTACAGCTAGCAATAGGACATTTCGTGTTGAAGCACCACTTAAAAATCCAAATGGATTTATTAAGCCAAATCTCAACGCTAGGCTTAATATTGTAGATTATTTCAACCCGGATGCTATAACAATACCATTAAGAGTAATAAGAGAAGATTCAAATGGACAAGTTTATGTTTTTGTACTAATTCAACCTGATGAAAAGGATGGTTATACAACAGAAAAACGGAGTATCAAATTAGGCAAGAGTAAAAATGAAATCGTTGAGATTCTAAAAGGGTTGACTGTAGGTGAATTAATAGTTGATGATGGAGTAAATCTCCTGGTAAATAATCAGAAAGTTAAAAGAATTATTGAATAATGACTACACCAAAAAATATTAAAAAATTTAAAGAATTTTTACTCTCTTCTTGGGCAATAGAACACCGAACAGTCATTTATGTGATTATGACTATTTTCTTTATCCTGGGAATTTCAGCATATTTCTCAATGCCAAGGGAGGCATTTCCTGAAATAAATGATACCAAAGTTTTTGTAAGTACTATTTATCCAGGAAATACGGCAGAAGACATAGAACGTATTGTAACAGATCCCCTTGAAGAAGCATTAAAAGGCGTTTCGAACTTAGTTGAAATTAAATCTAATTCATCTGAAGATTTCTCTGTAATAGATATAGAGTTCGACGAAAATATAAGTGTCGCCGATGCCAAACAAAAAGTAAAAGACTTAGTTGATGGAATTACTTCAGGTCCTGATTGGCCAGTTTTTAACAACGCAAAAGTTGAACCAAATATTTTTGAGTTAGACTTTTCAGAATTTCAACCCATTCTTAGTATTAGTTTAATAGGAGACTATCCTATTGAGCAACTGAAAACTTATGCAGAAAACATAGAAAATAAAATTGAACAATTGACCCAGGTAAAGGAAGTAAAAATCCGTGGTATTCAAACTTTTGAAGTCGAAGTTGCTGTAGACATCTATAAAATGACTGCATCAAGAGTATCATTTAATGATATTTTAGGTGCCATTTCAAATGAGAACTCCACTATCTCAAGTGGAAATATAGTTAGAGGGGGGCAAAGGCGTAACATACGTTTAACAGGTGAGATCGAAAGACCTGAAGAACTTGAAAATATTGTAGTAAAAACCGATGGAGGTCCAGTGTATCTTGGCGAGATCGCTAAAATAAGTTTTAAAGAAAAAGAGGCAACATCATATGCGCGCTCCTTTGGTGAGAAAGCAATTTTACTAAATGTAATCAAAAGAGGGGGTAAAAATCTTATTAAAGCTTCTAGTGAGATAAGAAAAATTATGACTAATCTAAAAAAAACTGGTTTCCCTTCAGATATTAAGGTTACCATTTCTAATGATTTATCCAATGTAACACTCAATCAGGTAAATGAGCTTGTAAATAGTATCATTTTTGGAATTTTACTCGTGGTAACAGTACTAATGTTTTTTTTAGGATTTAGAAATGCATTATTTGTAGGATTTGCTATACCAATGTCAATGTTTATGTCATTTATGATACTTTCAACACTTGGATATACAATGAATACTATGGTTCTATTTGGCCTTGTAATGGGATTAGGTATGCTGGTAGATAATGGAATTGTTGTTGTGGAAAATGTATATCGTTTAATGGAAAAGGAAGGCATGTCAAGAATATCTGCTGCAAAGGCAGGAATAGGTGAGATTGCTTTTCCAATTATTGTCTCAACTGCAACTACTATTGCTGCTTTTGTACCTCTCGGAGCATGGCCAGGTTTAATGGGAGAATTCATGATTTATTTCCCAATTACTCTTTCTGTGGTTCTAGGCTCTTCATTAATAGTTGCAATTTTTTTCAATTCAATGTTAGTGTCACAATTTATGGAAATTAAAGATCGTGAAATCACAAGTAAGTCCCTCTGGCGGTTAACTATCATTTTGGGTAGTTTAGGAATTATTCTATTATTTGGAAATCAAAATTTCCGGCTTTTTGGAAACTTAATGTTACTCACGCCAATATTATTCTGGATGTATAAACTTTTTATTAAGGATTTAGCAAATACATTTCAAAATACTTTTTTAATTAAACTTGAAAATGGATATCGTAAGTTTTTGACGTTTGCTTTAGATGGTTATAAGCCTGTCTTTTTTCTTGGTGGAACATTTTTCTTATTATTTACTTCCTTCTTTTTAATGGGAATTTTTCCACCACGCGTTGAATTTTTTCCTGAAAACGAGCCTCAACAAATACTTATTTTAATAGAGTATCCTGAGGGAACAGCCATCGAAAAAACTAATCGAATTACAAAAAAAATTGAATCACAGGTTTTTGCAGTGATGGATCGTCCAAAATACAACAAAAGTAAATTTAATCTACTAGTGGAATCAGGAGTAGCTCAAGTTGGTGAAGGAGCGGGAAATCCTTTTATTGACGGTGGAAATACCAACGAACTCCCTCATAAGGGAAAAATTTCACTTACAATGCGGGAATTCAAATTGCGTGAAGGTGTATCAAGTGAAGAATTAAGAAAAGACATTCAACAACAGTTAGATGGAAAATTCCCAGGAGTTGCAATTTCAGTTGAAAAAGATGCAAATGGTCCTCCAGCAGGGTATCCAATAACTATAGAAATTACTGGAAATGAATATATAGAATTAGTTGAAACAGCAAAATCTATGAAAGATTACCTAAATCAAATTAATATTGCTGGTGTTGAGGAACTTAAGATTGATGTAAGCAAAAATAAACCTGGAGTAAAAATCAACATTGATCGTAAAAAAGCTGGAGAATTAGGAGTAACAACATCTCAAGTGGGACAACTTCTAAGAAGCTCACTTTTTGGGACCAAGGCTGGGATATTTAAAAAAGATGGTGAGGATTATGAAATAAACGTTCGTTTTAACAAATCTAATCGTTACGACAATAATGCTTTATTTAACCAAAATATTATTTTTAGAGATCCAGCAAACGGTCAAATAAAAGAAATCCCCGTTACTTCATTAATTGAAAGAAAAAACATAACAAGCTTTAATGCTATTAAACACCGACAACTTAACCGTGTAGTTACCCTATATTCAGACGTTTTAGCTGGTTTTAATGCAAATGCAGTTGTAGATGATATAAAAAAAGCACTGCTGAATTATAATCTAGCAGATAATATTCAATTCAAATTTTCTGGTGAAATCGAAGAACAAGAAAAAAATATGTCTTTTCTGTCAAATGCCCTTCTAGCTGCTTTAGGATTAATATTATTACTGCTCGTGTTTCAATTTAATTCAATCTCAAAACCTATCATTATCTTACTTTCCATCTTTCTAAGTTTTACAGGTGTATTCTTGGGGTTGATTGCTTTTCAAATGCCGTTTGTTATTTTAATGACCATGATGGGTATCATTTCACTAGCAGGAATTGTTGTGAATAATGGAGTAGTTCTATTGGATTATACACAGTTATTGATTGATAGAAAAACTATTGCGCTCAAGCTTCCCGAAGGTCATATTTTAGAAAAAAAAGAAGCAATAAAAGCAATAATAGAAGGGGGTACCGCAAGACTAAGGCCTGTTATACTTACTGCAATAACAACTGTTCTAGGTTTAATACCTCTTGCAATTGGCCTTAACATTGATTTTTTCTCTTTACTCTCAGATCTAGATCCAAAAATATATATTGGAGGTGATAACGTAATTTTTTGGGGTCCTTTAGCATGGACTGTCATATTTGGCTTAACATTTGCTACATTTTTGACCCTTGTAATTGTGCCTGCAACTTTTTCAATTGTATATTCAATTAAAATTTGGTTTAAGAAAAAACTATAAACAATATAAAATCATACCTCAAACGTATTAGGATTTTTTATTTTTACTTCAACTAGAAATATTATGTATAGATCGCATAACTGTGGCGCATTAACAATCAAAGATTTAAATAAAAATATCACCTTGTCTGGATGGGTTCATAGAATAAGGGATAAAGGTTTTATTATATGGGTTGATATTAGAGATCGTTATGGTGTTACTCAATTGATTTTTGATGAAAAACGAAGCCCTAATGAAATTTTCAAAAAAGCAAGAAAACTAGGAAGAGAATTTATAATTAAAGTAAAAGGTGATGTGATTGAACGGGAAGCTAAAAATCCTAACATTAAAACCGGGGCTGTAGAGATATTAGTGAAAGATTTATCTATTTTAAATGAAGCTCTTGTTCCTCCCTTTACAATTGAAGACCATACTGATGGAGGTGAAGAACTTAGAATGCAGTTTCGATATCTAGATATACGAAGAAATCCAGTTAAAGAAAAATTAATATTTCGTTCGAAAGTAACTATGTTAATTCGTGAGTACTTGATAAAAGCTGGTTTTATTGATGTTGAAACACCTTATTTAATAAAATCAACACCTGAAGGAGCACGTGACTTCGTAGTCCCTTCAAGATCAAGTCCAGGACAATTTTATGCTTTGCCCCAGTCTCCACAAACCTTCAAGCAATTATTAATGGTCGGCGGAATTGATAAGTACTTCCAAATTGTAAAATGTTTTAGAGATGAAGACTTAAGAGCAGATAGACAACCTGAGTTTACTCAAATTGATTGTGAGATGTCATTTGTGCAGCAAGACGATATTTTAGCTGTATTTGAAAATCTAGTAAAATATTTACTTAAAGAAATTAAAGGTATAGACGTTGTTAAAATTCCAAGAATGACCTTTGATCATGCAATGGAAAAATATGGAACTGATAAACCTGATATTCGTTTTGGGATGACTCTCACTGAGTTGAATAACGTTGTACAAGGCAAGGGTTTTGAAATATTTGATAAAAGTGATCTTGTTGTTGGAATTGTTGTCCCTGGTGCTACAACTTTTTCAAGGAAAGATATTGATGAGTATATAAATTGGGTTAAACGGCCGCAGATTGGTGCAAAAGGTATGATTTGGTTAAAATTTAATACTGATGAAAGTTTTAAATCATCTGTAGATAAATTCTATACTGAAGCCGACTTAAAACTATGGGCAGAAAGATGTAAAGCTAAACCTGGAGACTTAATTTTTGTGCTTGCGGGTGAAACAAATGCTACACGGTTCCAAATAAGTTCTCTTCGTATGGAATTAGCAGAACGTTTGGAAATGAGAAATCCTGAAATTTTTGCTCCAGTTTGGGTGACTGATTTTCCACTTTTTAAATGGGACACGGAAACTAAGCGTTATCAAGCCATTCACCATCCTTTTACTGCTCCAAAATCTGAACATCTTGATTTGCTTGAAAAAGATCCTTCCGCAGTCAAAGCAAGTGCTTATGACTTAATAATTAACGGAAATGAAATTGGAGGTGGCTCAATACGGATACACGATCAAGATCTTCAATCTAAAATTTTTGATTTACTTGGATTTTCAAAAAAAGATGCCTCGGAACAATTCGGTTTTCTTATGGAAGCTTTTCGTTATGGAGCCCCTCCTCATGGTGGGATTGCGTTTGGTCTAGATCGACTAATCGCTATTCTTGCAGGAGAAGAAATTATTCGTGATTTCATTGCCTTCCCAAAAAATAACAGTGGAAAAGATGTTATGATAAATGCGCCTTCCCATATTGACCCTGTTCAAATAAAAGAGCTCTATCTTAAAATTGATAATACCAAAGGTGAATGAAAGTTTTTCTTCGAATCCTATTTTTCTTAATTACAATTAGCTTAAGTTATGGTCTTTATCATAAAAACTTTATTGATTTTACTTTTGGCGAAAGAGTCATTGGTTTTACAGTCATTTTTGCCGCATTTATTTACTTGCCTATTTTCCTCTATCACCGTTGGAAAGGCAAAAAACTTAAGGATTACGTGCTTAGTGAAAAGAATTTGAAAAAAATTAGAGATAGAAAATAAAATAAGCTTAAGTAATTTTAACGATTAGGACAAAATTTGATACCAAAAATAAAATGGTAAAAAAAGAGCTCTCCATAAATAATAAAGTTACCTTTGGATAAACTATAAAAATAAATATGACAGGTACAGTTAAATTTTTTAATGAAGCAAAAGGATATGGCTTTATTACCAATGATGAGTCTGGGGAAGACGTTTTCGTCCACGTATCATCACTTAACGGAATTTCTTTAAAAGAAGGTTCTAAAGTAGAATATGTTGAAGAGGAAGGCAAAAAAGGTAAGCAAGCCACCAACATAACTCTTGTGGAATAAACGTTTTGATTTTAGGAGATAAAAGGTCTATTTTCTCCTTTTAGAAAAAAAACTGTCAATTAAAATTCTTGATTCTTTAGCTAAGACCCCTCCACTGTGAATTGTTTTGGGATGCAACTTTATTCCAGCTTGGCGGAAGCCTCTTTTGGAATCTGATGCCCCATAAACTACCCTATCTATTTGACTCCAAGCTAATGCCCCAGCACACATGACACAAGGCTCTAAAGTCACAAAAAGAGTACAGCCAACTAAATATTTTCCATTTAAATAGTTTGCGGCAGAAGTAATGGCCTGCATTTCAGCATGAGCAGTCACATCATTGAGTCTTTGAGTAAGATTATGAGCACGTGCTATAATTTTTTTATTATTTACAATAACAGCACCTACTGGTATCTCACCAATTGAAGCAGCCTTTTCTGCTTCTTTTAGTGCAATTTTCATAAAATATGAATCATCAAATTCCATAAATTAAAAATACTTATTTATATACTCTTAATTTATGGAATATTCCTCATTAAACTTATATATGTAAGTGGATGAAAAGTTTGAAGAGTTATTATGGAGTTTTCGATTTTTACTTTGATAAAGTTTATTAATTTAACAGAAAGTATTACATGTCTACTAAAAAACGTCTTTTTTTACTTGACGCCTACGCTCTAATTTTTAGAGGTTATTATGCATTTATCAAAAACCCTCGGATTAATTCTAAGGGAATGGATACATCAGCAATTATGGGCTTTACAAATTCGTTGTTGGACCTAATTAATCGAGAACGTCCTGATCATTTAGCTGTTTGTTTTGATATGGGAGGTTCAAAAAGTAGAACAGAGCTTTTTTCAGATTATAAGGCTAATAGAGAAGAAACCCCAGAGCCTATAACTGTTGCAATACCGTACATTGAAAAGCTGCTTAATGCAATGCATATACCAACAGTAGTAAAAGAAGGATTCGAAGCAGACGACATAATTGGTACCCTTGCAAAACAAGCTGAAAAAGAAGGGTATCAAGTTTTTATGGTCACTCCTGATAAGGACTTTGCACAATTGGTCTCAAAAAATATTTTCATGTATCGCCCTTCAAGAATGGGAAATGGAATTGAAATTTGGGGAATCCCAGAGGTCCAGAAAAAATTTGAAGTAGAACGCCCCGAACAAGTGATAGACTATTTAGGAATGATGGGCGATGCAGTAGATAATATCCCAGGTTTACCAGGTGTTGGGGATAAAACAGCAAAAAAACTTCTCAAAACTTATGGAAATATTGAGGCTGTTTTAGAAAATTCACATGAAATTAAAGGAAAACTTGGAGAAAAAATTGAAGCAAATAAAGCTCAAGGCCTCTTGTCTAAAAAATTAGCTACTATAATGTTAGATGTTCCTGTAAAATTTGAAGCTGCAGAATATAAATTAGATAGTCCTAACCACTCCAAAGTCAATGAAATTTTTGATGAACTAGAATTTCGAAGAATCAAAGAAACATTTAAAAGGATTTTTAAAAATGAAAATTCAAATACATTAGATAATTCAAAAGTGGAAGGTAAACAGTTTGATCTTTTCTCATCTCCTAGAAACGCAGAAAGTAATGAAGAGCCAAAACCAGAGATGAAAAATCTTTCAAATACAAAACATTTATATCAGTCGGTGGAGACTGATATGGGAAGGAGGCTATTATTAGAAAGCCTTGTTAAAGAAAGAGAGGTTTGTTTTGATACTGAAACTACATCCTTAAATGCATTAGAGTCAGAATTAGTAGGGATTGCATTTTCTTGGGAAGTAGGAAAAGGGTATTATCTTCCTGTTCCTGAAGAAAATGAGAAAGCAATTGAAATTCTAGAGCCCTTGAAAGCATTTTTTGAAAATCAAGAAATAAAAAAAATTGGTCACAATTTAAAATATGATCTTAAAGTCCTTAAAAACTATAACATAAATGTAAAAGGTCAATTATTTGATACAATGGTTGCACATTATCTTATAAACCCAGATATGCGCCACAACATGGATATTTTGGCTGAAACCTATCTAAAATATAGTCCTAAGTCAATAACCGAACTAATAGGTAAGAAAGGAATAAATCAAAGGAGTATGAGAGAAGTTTCCATTGAAGATCAAACCGAATATGCAGTAGAAGACGCCGATATAACATTTCAACTAAAATCTCATTTTGAGAAAGAAATGAAAAAAACAAAAACATTAGAATTATTTAATAATGTGGAAATTCCATTAGTTGAAGTTTTAACAGATATGGAATGTGAGGGTGTCAACCTTGATAGAAAATTTTTAAAGGAATTATCAAAGGTCCTTTTAAAAGACATTAAAAGCTTGGAAAATTTAATCCATAATGAGGCAGGAGTAGATTTTAATTTAGCCTCACCAAGACAACTGGGTTCAGTTCTTTTTGATGAATTGAAGTTAGTGGAAAAGCCTAAGAAAACAAAAACAGGTCAGTACTCTACTTCTGAAGATGTTCTTTCAAGCTTAGCAAAAGAGCATAAAATTATATCAAATATTTTGGATTGGAGATCATTACAAAAACTTCAAAATACTTATGTTGACGCCTTACCTAATGAAATCAACTCAAAGTCTGGGAGAATACATACTATTTACAACCAAGCTGTTGCTGCTACTGGACGATTAAGTAGTAACAACCCAAATCTACAAAATATACCTGTAAGAACAGAAAGAGGTCAACAAGTCAGAAAGGCTTTTATAGCCAGGGATGAAAATCATTTGCTTCTAGCAGCTGATTATTCACAAATTGAGCTACGGATTATTGCTGCCCTAAGTAAGGATGAAGGCATGCTAGGTGCTTTTAAAAACCATGAGGATATTCATGCTGCAACAGCTGCAAAAGTATTTAACGTAAATCTTGACAATGTTAGTCGAGAACAAAGGAGCAATGCTAAAACTATAAATTTTGGAATAATCTATGGAGTTTCTGCATTTGGTTTAAGTCAGCAAACCAATTTAAGCCGAACCGAATCAAAAGAGCTTATAGAGGCATATTATTCAACATACCCAATGCTGCGCTCTTACATTTATGAACAAATTGATTTTGCAAGAGATAACGGTTATGTAAGTACTATTTTAGGCAGAAGACGCTATTTAAAGGATATTAATTCACAAAATGCAATTTTAAGAGGTTCTGCAGAGCGCAATGCTGTAAATGCACCAATACAAGGTAGCGCAGCTGATATTATTAAATTGGCTATGATTGCTATACAAAAAAGGTTAAAAAGCGAAAACAAAAATTCTAAAATGATTTTACAAGTACACGACGAATTGGTTTTTGATGTTCCTAAATATGAAATTGATGAAATTAAAATTTTGATCAAAGAAGAGATGGAAAATGCTTTTAAACTTGAAGTTCCACTAGTTGTAGACATAGGGATAGGAAGTAATTGGTTAGAAGCACATTAAATCAATTTCATAGTCCAATAAACCTTAAAATAATTAAAAAAAAATTTCCCAAAGCAATTTATAGTTGTACATTTGCACGCTGTTGGAACGATTTCCAAAAAAAAATTTTTATTTGAATTCTTTAGTATATAAAACAATTTCAGCAAATGCAACCACAGTTAATAAACAGTGGGTTGTTGTTGATGTAAAAGATATTCCACTCGGAAGAGCTTGTTCTATAATAGCAAATTTTTTAAGAGGTAAATACAAAAGCAATTATACCCCTCACGTTGATTGTGGAGATAACGTTATTGTATTAAATGCTGCAAAAATTAAATTAACTGGTAACAAATGGGAGCAAAAAAAATACATCCGCCATACAGGTTATCCTGGAGGCCAACGTGTGTTAAATCCTATTCAAATACATAACAAAAACAACACCCGTCTTGTAGAAAAATCAGTGCGTGGAATGCTTCCAAAAAATAAACTAGGTGCATCCTTATTTAGAAACTTAAGAGTTTATGGAGACGAAAATCACAAGCAAGATTCACAGAATCCAAAAATAATTAATCTTAAAGACTACTTATAATGGATATTATTCACACAATTGGTCGCCGTAAAACATCTGTTGCCCGCCTTTATGTAAATAAGGGAAAGGGGAAAATTACGGTCAATAATAAAAAGCATACAGAATATTTCACAACTCCCAGCCTACAGTATAAACTAATGCAACCTTTTATTTTAACAAATACTGAAGGTGATTTTGACCTGAAAATTACAGTGAAAGGTGGCGGAAGCAATGGTCAAGCTGAAGCAATTCGTCTTGCTATTTCGAGAGCTTTGTGTAAAATTAACAGTGAGCACAGGGCAGAATTAAAACCTGAAGGTCTTTTAACAAGAGATCCTAGGATGGTTGAACGAAAAAAGTTTGGTCAAAAGAAGGCGAGAAAAAAATTCCAATTTTCAAAACGTTAATTGGATCTGTTTTGTTTAACAAAACGATGTTCATTAATATAATAAATAATCAAAGTTGCTTAGACTGCTAAGGCAGAAGTTAGTTTAGCATCTAAACAAGAATAAATTCTTGTTGCTAATCAAAAGGAACGTAAACTAAATAAAATGGCAAAACCAGAAATAATAGACCTGTTAAATGCAGGTGTCCACTTTGGACACCTGACACGCAAGTGGAATCCCAATATGGCTCCATATATCTATATGGAACGTAATGGTATCCATATAATCAACTTATATAAAACTTTTGTAAAGATTCAAGAAACCAATGCAGCGTTGAAAAAAATTGCTACTACTGGACGTAAAATCCTTTTTGTAGCTACAAAAAAACAAGCAAAGGACATAGTTGCGGAAAAAGCAAAATCAGTTAACATGCCATACATAACTGAAAGGTGGCCTGGAGGAATGTTAACCAATTTTGTTACAATCAGAAAAGCCGTTAAGAAAATGGCTGCAATTGATAGGATGAAAAAAGACGGTACTTTTGAAACACTTTCAAAAAAAGAACGTTTACAAGTTGATAGACTCCGTTCCAAACTAGAGAAAAATTTAGGTTCTATTTCAGAAATGACACGTTTGCCGGGAGCTATATTTATAGTTGATACTACCAGAGAGCATATTGCTGTCAAGGAAGCTAAGAAATTAAAAATCCCAATTTTTGCAATGGTTGATACTAATTGTGATCCCAGAGATATTGATTATGTTATTCCATCGAATGATGATGCATCAAAATCTATTAGTAAAATTTTAGATTTAGTCACCTCGGCTGTATCGGACGGATTAAGTCAGCGTAAAATTGAGAAAGAAGCAGCAGACGAAAAAGATGCTGTTAAAATGGAACAAGCGGCTAAAGGTGAAGAATCTAAAGTTGAGGACCAGAAACAAAAAGTTGATGAAAAAACCTCGATGGAAGACAGTCTTAAAAATGATGAAGCCAAATCTGTGGAAAACAAAAAAAAATAAATTTTTAAAAAACTAAAACTTGTGAAAATTACCGCATCTGATGTAAATAAACTTCGAAAAACCACTGGAGCTGGTATGATGGATTGTAAAAATGCTCTTGTTGAGGCACAAGGAGACTTTGACAAAGCCGTAGAAAACCTAAGAAAGAAAGGTCAAAAAATTGCTGCCAATCGTGCCGAGAGAGAGTCCTCTGAAGGAGTGGTTATATCTAAAGTAAATTCGGAAAAAACAATTGGAGTTATTGTTTCACTTAATTGTGAAACCGATTTTGTAGCAAAAAATGAAAAATTTATCCATCTTGCTAACGAAATAGCAGCCCTTGCACTCGAATATGATGACGTTAACAAATTATTAGAGGCTGACTTTAGGGGAATGAATGTTTCCGAAAAACTGATTGAGCAAACAGGTGTGATTGGGGAGAAAATTGAAATTGGGAATTTTAAAATTTTAAAGGCTCCATTTGTAGGATTCTACATTCACGCTGGTAACAAAATATCTACATTGGTTGGTCTTTCAAACAAATTTGAAAAATCTGAAGAGGTTGCTAAAAATATTGCAATGCAAGCTGCTGCTATGAATCCTATTGCATTAAATGAAAATGAAGTGGATGCAACAATCATTGAAAAGGAAATTGAAATAGCAAAAGAGCAATTAAGACAAGAGGGTAAACCTGAGGAAATGCTAGATAACATTGCTAAAGGAAAAATTAAACGTTTTTTCAAGGATAACACACTGGTAAACCAATCCTACATTAAAGACAATAAGATTTCAGTGAGTGATTATATTAAATCAGTTGGCGAAATTGAAATAACAGGTTTTGAAAGAGTTTCACTAGTTTAAAGCATTTATAATAAATCAGATCCTTTTTTAGAACACTTCCACTTTTAGAACTATGGAAAAAAAAAGATGTGGCTGGTGCGAAGGCAATGCACTTTACACAAAATATCACGACCAAGAGTGGGGAGTACCCACTTTTAATGACAGAATATTATTTGAATTTTTAATATTAGAAACTTTTCAAGTTGGCCTAAGTTGGATAACTATTTTGAAAAAACGAAATAATTTCAAAAAGTCTTTTGATTATTTTGATTACAATAAGATTTCAAAATATAATTTTAAAAAAGAAAGAAAATTACTACATGATACGAGTATAATTCGTAATAAATCCAAAATAAAAGCTTCGATTAATAACTCAAAGTCATTTATTAAAATTAAAGAATCCATGGGAAGCTTTTCAAATTACATTTGGGATTTTATTTCAGGGGAACCTATCATAAATAGTTTTCAAAAATTAAATGAAATTCCTGCTTACACAGTTTTGTCAGAAAAAATAAGTAAAGATCTAAAGCAAAAAGGATTTAGTTTTGTTGGACCAACTGTCGTTTACTCCTATATGCAAGCCATAGGTATGGTAAATGATCATTTAGAAAGTTGTTTCCGATACTCAGAAGTAATTCTAAAAAGGTAAATCATCTTCAACCTCTTTCTTATCATCGTCTGCGGCTTCGAAAGTTGAGTTAGGAGGGACTGGTGGCATTTCTGATGAGGTCTCAATTTGAAGAGTTTCAATTCTCCAACCTTGAATAGAATTGAAATATTTAGTTTCACCCTCAGGATTTACCCATTCTCTTCCTCTTAGATTGATACCAATTTTAACATCTTGACCAACTTGATATGAGTTAAGCAAGTCGCATTTATCTTGAATAAATTCTATAAGAATATTCTGTGGATATTGCTCTTCAGTTGTAACAACTAATTCTCTTTTCCTAAAACCATTATTACCATAAGTCTTGGTTTCATCAATCCACTTTATTTTACCTAATACTTCCATAATTTAATTTATATATAAAAATAAAAAAAGTTTTGGGGCTAAAAGCAGGCATTTGCACTAATTTGCTATATTGATTATCTAGTTTAAGAACTTCATTATGAAGCTATCAAATAATTTCAATTTTAAAGCCAAGAATACTTGGTTAATTTTTGCTTTTATCCTTGTTATTTTGATTTTATGGAATACAAATGCTCTTTTCGATAGTTTAAGCCTCCAAGAAAGAAGTAAAATGGAATTGTGGGCAATGGCTCAAAAAGAATACATAAAAAACCCATCTCTTAGCAATCTTACATTTGAAGTCCTTCAACGCTCTGGAACCAATCCAATAATTCAAGTAGATGAATTTGATAAAATTATAGAAATCAGAAATATCGATTGGGATAACAAAAAACAAGACTCCATTCAGCTTTACAATTTATTATATGAAATAAAAAAAGAAAATGATCCAATAATAATTAAATATAAAAATGATCAAGGTGAACTAGTTATAAATCAAAAATTATATTATGGAAACTCCTCAATACTTAAAAAACTTCAATATTATCCTCTTGCTTTATTATTGATAATTTTTCTTTTCGGATCTGTACTTTATTTTGTTTTAAAAACTTCTCGAGTTGCCGAACAAAATAGGCTTTGGACAGCTATGGCAAAAGAAACAGCACATCAATTAGGTACACCATTAAGTTCAATGATGGGCTGGATTTCATTATTAAAAGAAAAAGAGTCTCTACCAATTAAAGAGATAGAAAAAGATATAAAACGACTCAATTTAATAAGTGAGCGATTTTCAAAAGTAGGATCTATTCCTAATTTAGAGTCCCAAGAAATTAATTCTGTAATAGAGCAAACCACTTCATATCTTAAAAAAAGAAGTTCTGAGCATATTTTATTTGAAATTAAACTCCCTCAAAAAGAAGTTATATTGCCTTTCAATTCTCAATTAATTAGCTGGACACTTGAAAATTTAATAAAAAATGGAATTGATGCGATGAAAGGCAAGGGTAGGTTAAGTGTTCAAATGATTGAACAGAAAAGTAAAGTTGAAATATATATTTGTGATTCAGGTAGTGGAATAAAAGATGAGCTTCTACCAAGTATTTTTAACCCTGGTTTTACTACAAAGGAACGTGGTTGGGGACTTGGTCTTTCTCTGGCAAAGAGAATTGTTGAGGATTTTCATAATGGGAAAATTATAGTAAATAAAAACAAGCAATCACAAGGAACGTGTTTCCAAATCCTTTTAAACAAATCTTAGATTAATTAGGGTTTGAAGTTTTGTGCTATTGAATTTGAAATCTCTCGCATTTCACTATCACTGATTTTTACTTTCTTTTGGAAACGTACATCATCCATTGTATTAATAGGGATCAAATGAATATGTGCATGTGGAACTTCTAGACCAACAACTGACAATGCTATTCGCTTACATGGAATAACCTGTCTCATGGCTAAAGCCACTTTTCTTGAAAAAGAAAATAATCTGTTATACTCTTCATTTGGCAAATCAAAGAGTTTGTCTATAGCAAGTCTAGGAATACATAAAACATGTCCTTTCGAATTTGGATTAATATCAAGAAAAGCATAACAGTGACTGTCTTCTGCAACTTTGTAACTAGGTATTTCTCCTGATATTATTTTACTAAATATTGAATCCATGGTTAGTTTCGAGCTATTGAGATTATTTCAAGTTCGATACTTCCATTCGGAACAGTAATAATTGCAAGATCGCCAACTTTCTTCCCTAATAAGCCTTTACCTATAGGTGAATCAACTGAAATTTTACCTGACTTTAAGTCTGCTTCACTTTGTGCTACAAGAGTATATTTCATTTGTGTACCATTGGCTTTATTTTTTACCTCAACAGTTGAAAGAACAAGTACTTTTGAAGTATCTAATTCAGACTCATTTATAATTCTTGCATTTGCTAGAGTGTTTTCAAGTTTGGCAATTTGCATTTCTAACATACCTTGGGCTTCTTTAGCAGCGTCATATTCAGCGTTTTCACTTAAATCCCCTTTGTCTCTTGCTTCAGCTATAGCCTGAGAAGCTTTAGGACGCTCAATATCCCTAAGTTTATCTAACTCTGCGCGCAATTTTTTTAACCCTTCTTCTGTGTAGTAAGATACTTTACTCATGATTCATTCGTTATAAAACAAAAATCCATCTTTTAATGGATTCTTAATCAAATATACACAATTGAAACAAGTGACTAAAAAATTTGATTTTGTCCAAAATGTAATTCTATTTCTCATCTTAATATTGGGCTGTAGCAAAGATCCCATTCAAAGAAATCCATATTTAGCAGATATTCGGTTCCAAAGAGATTTAAATCTATCTCTACCTCTGTATAATCAGCTAAATTTTGTTGGTGGAAGTATTTTTATCCCAGACATAGGGATTAAAGGGGTTATAGTTTTTAATCTGACAGGGAACACTTTTTTAGCTTGGGAAGCAACTTGTCCAAATCATGTTCCCGAATCCTGTTCAAAACTGGATATTTCTGGAGTTTTAGCAGAATGCAGTTGTGAGAATTTTCAATACAGCCTTGCAACCGGTCAATTTTTAAATCCTACTGAAAAATTGAATCCTCCCAGAGATTTATTATTTTACCAAATTCAAAATTTTAATGGTATTTTAAGAATATCAAACTAAATCATTTATAGATGTTTTTTAGTAAAGATTCAATATCAAAAACTTTAACTATTTTTCTTCTTTTCATTTTTATATCTTGGAATTGTTTTGGCCAAATGCTGGAATTAGATTACTCAAAACAAAAACGAGAAGAAAGTAGTTTTAAAGTCCATTTAATTAGGACTGGAATAGTGGGAATCAGTAGTTTGAAACATTTGGATTTTACAGTAGAGGCTTTAAAACTTCGATTTGATGCAAAAAAAGGTAGCCGTATTGACTTCACCTTATATGGAACTCAAACCATATGGAACGGAAATCGTAAAAGTTTACTGAATACTTTTGATTTTTTAATGAATCCTATTGGCGGAGACATTAATTCAAACCTTTTCTTTACTTATCCTCTTTCAAATAAGGATCTTAAAAATTCTAAAATTGGTTTAAGTATCGGTAAAAAATGGATTCAAGGACAACCGCTACCGAACTTCCAGAATAATTCATTTTTTGATAATTATGGGCGTTTTGGATTTATATATCAAAGTACAATAGCCGAAGATCCTATTAATAATAGTAGTCTATACTTTTGGACGTTCCCATCTCTAATAATGCATCAAGGAACAGCAGAAAGTAGACGTCAATTTCTTAACAACAATCTAGATACATTCGCATATGGGTATGCGATTGAACTGGGATTAGAATATAATACTCAATTAAAAGTCACTCTTCTAGGTCAGCAAATTCTCAATGCCGAACCTGGAGGGGTTTTTGATCAGTTTGTTGCTCGTTTAATCTTAGGTTATCGTTTTTAAAACTTGATCATAAGTCCCGTGAGGAAGTTTATTCCTGCTTGGGGATAAAATCCTGCACCTTCAATAGTTGTAATTTTACCTGGTGCTGACCATGTATCATTATATGTATAGAAATATCCATTTGACTCGTATTGCTTATTTAAGAGGTTATTTATAAGGAATGAGCACTGAATTTCTTTCAGTAACTTACTTGGCCTCCACACATATGAAATGTTTAGATCATTTATAAAATATGAGGGAAGAATCGAGTTTTCAGAATCTATATTCCCCATATATTGCTTTCCAACAAATTTTGACAATAATGTAATTTGAAAATTTGTTGAAGCTGTATAAGTTAGTGAGCTTCCTGATATCAAATTTGGTGAATAAGCTAACTGCGTTTTACCTAAATCAACCAACTCCCCATCCCTTTCAAAAATAAAATCTAAATTTTGATTACTACTTAAAGCTAAATTTGGTTGCCACACCCAATTTGGAATAAGATTCATTTTAAACTCTAATTCTAAACCAACACGTCTACTTTTACCCACATTTTGTCGTATTGGAGCACCTACTTCATCAATTGCACCCGTCAAAACTAATTGATCTTTATATTCCATCCAGTATAAGTTTGCCTGTGCTTGCATCTTTGCAGTTTTTATTCTCCATCCCAATTCAAAGTCGTCTAACTTTTCAGGTTTAGGGTTTCCATTTTCATAATCTGTTCTGTTTGGCTCCCGATGAGCTTTTGCGTATGATGCATAAAGCTTTTGCCTATTAGATATTCTATATGTTAAACCTGCTTTCGGATTAAAAAATAAAAAATTGTCATTAACTGAAAAAGAACTAGGACCTGCAATTTCACCTGACACTTCATAGATAATAGAGCGAAGTTGAAAATCAATAAATCCAGATAAAGGCCCAATTAAAACTTGATTTACTTTTGCAAATAAGCTCCCTTCCGTTTTAATACCTTGATTCTCATAAAATCGATGGTTGGGAAGCGCTTCTCCTAAGCTTTGCCCCCATATAAGATTTCCAAAATGGTCACCAACATACCTGCTAGCTAAACTACCAAGGTTAAACTCAGAATTTTCCTTTTTATAATTTAATGCGAAAGTCAAAACATAATAATCATTATCTAACCATTTCTGGCTTATATTTTCTGATGAGCTGATAATCTTTTCTCCAACTTGAAAAGGTGAAAGTTGAAGATAATTGAAGCTAGTATCACCGCCAAAACTTATGTTTTCGTTGTACCAAAGATCATTATACTCTTCATAAAATCCGCTTCCGTGTGTATAATTTAACCCTAAAGCAAAGTCCCAATACTGATTTAAGCTCTGGTTCCAATGGAACTGATAATGTTCCTGAGAGTAGTTATCTACTTGATTATCATAAAATGAAAAACGATTACCATTTTCATCATAAATTTCCCCTGCAGGATTATAGGTTCTGTTTGATTCTAATGTAAAGGGGTCAACTCCATACCAAGACTGGTAGGTTATTTCTTTACCTCCAAAGAATAGTGCTTTTAAAATAGTGTTTTCATCTCTAAATACCCCCTGGAAAAAATATGCATCCAAATCTGAAGAAGCTCTATCAATATATCCATCCGAATTAATCTGAGACAATCTTCCTGAAAAAGTAAAACTATTATTAAGCTCCCCTGAAGAAAATTGCAGTGTATTTTTTAAAGTATTAAAACTTCCAATACTAGAAGAAAGTGATGCAAAAGCTTCTTTTTTTACAGAATCTGTTTGCAAATTTAAACTCGCTCCAAATGCAGAAGATCCATTTGTTGAAGTCCCCACTCCTCTTTGTAATTGAATTGATTCTACTGAAGAAGCAAAATCAGGCAAATTTACCCAGAAAGTCCCTTGAGATTCTGAATCATTATATGGTATACCATTAATTGTAACATTAACTCTTGTTGCATCACTCCCGCGCACACGAATCCCAGTATATCCTATTCCTGCTCCCGCATCACTGGTTGTAACAACTCCAGGTAAATAATTTAGTAATATTGGGATGTCTTGTCCTAAATTTCTAGGCGCTAAGTCTTGCCTACTTACATTAGTAAAAGTGACTGGAATGTCATCTTTTGCCCGAATTCCTGTTAGTAAAACCTCTTCCAAACTAATTGTTGTAAGAGAATCTTTAATTGTCTCTGAGATTGGTTGTTGAGCTAAAAGCACAGATGCATTAAAAATTAAAAAAAAACTTAATCGTATAGTTTTCATTTGAATAAATTTATTCAAATAAAAGGGGTGATTATTTGGTGTTAAAAATTACGTTTTTATTATTCCCTTGGCAGCATTACCCGCCCAGGTTCAATGGGTATGATCTCAGCCATTAACGGCACCCCTTTGAGATTGTCTATAAAATTAATTAAAAATTTCTATCTAATTAAATCTATTACCGATTTAACTGGATTAAATGTTTCGGAAGGAAGTTGAATGAAAATTGTATTCCACTCTGCCATTCCTCCGTTCCATAAACCGGGCCATTCAAGAATTTTGATCGGTTTATTTTTAAATATTTTTTTGCTTATCATGGCCCTTTTTTCATCTCTAAAATCCAAAAGAGAATATTTATCTCCTTTATGATCAGTTATTCCACAAACCATAATTACAGGATTGAAGTGAGTGCTAGAGCGAATTACATTTTTGTGTTCTTCAATACTTTGGTCAAATTCAACTCCTTCAATTATTTGAAGGCTTTGCCCCCTTATATCATTTTTCCAAAATGGCCCACCACCAGTAGCGCCCTCATTTGGTATCATACCACAAATACGAATAGGGCGATGTAAATAGTCGTAAAGTACTTGATATAGCGGCTTGCTTTCTACCTTGTAATTATATTCTGGGTCAAAATTTTTCCTAATGAATTTAATTATTGGACTTAGATCTAGACCTTTATTTAATTGCTCTAAATTATTTAAATGCTCAAAAAGATCATTTTGGATCATTAGAAGTTTTCCCGCTAAAATTTTCATCCATTCTTCTCCGATTTTATTTGATTTGCCAAGAAGAATATTATCTATATTTTTTATCCAAATACAATCTGCATCTAATAGATTTATATTTTCTAGCAAAGAACCATGTCCTCCTTTTCTAAATTCAATATTACCATGCTCATTGCGGACTAAAAAATTCTTTTGATCTATAAATGGTGTATCTGTAAGACGGTTCTGGTGGGAATATTGAACATCAAAAGAAACCTGATGCGTACTATTTAATTTTTTCTTGAAAGAATCTAAAGATTTATCAAATAATTCCCTATGATTTTTATCAATTGTTAAATGAAGAGGAATCAAATTTTTCTGATTACTTAGGTTTGTCACCTCAAGTAATTGGGCTTCAAATGGTGTCCATTCTTGAGCATTTTTATCAATAAAAAAAGGAATTAAGGCCTTTGGGAAGGTCTCGTATTTATATAAAATCTTATTAATAAATTTTTTTAAAAATAAGTTTGGATTCATTATTTCTTGATCAATTTCTCCTGAGAGTGATGAAAAAATAGTTTCAAAAAATGGTAGTTTTTTAAATTGTTTTTTGAGCTTTTGAATAACTGTGCCTTCTTCAGATTCAAAATATTTTGATAAGTCGAAATTCGGTTGCTCACTTACCTGAATATAATTTTGAAGTGATGAAAACATTCGACTAGCTACACCAGAGGCAGGCACAAATTTAATCCATCTTTTTTTTTCTGAATTAGTGTTAAAATATTGTAATGCATTATTTTTTTCTTTAGTATCCATTTCTAATATTCCATCCCCAATTATTGCAGGGCGGATACCAGAAATTTTTATTTTCTTTCCCACCAAATACTCATATTGCCTTTTTATGAGTTCTAATGATCTGCCATCTGCTTTAATGCTATCAAAATCTTTTTCGGTAATCATTTATTCGATCTTAGTTCATTCAAAACTTTTTTTGCCTTGCTTATTCTTTCTTTAACTGTCCCTTTCAATACAGTATAGGGTAATCCTTTAATTTCTAATAATTTTTTGAAAGACTCAAACATTTCTTCTCTGTTATTTGGTCTGTCTCTTAAATCATCTGATTGCCAGGGAATATCAATTGCAGTTAAAAAATAATAATCATATTGAAAAATCTCAGAATATTTTTCAATTTCAGGTGGACAATACCCATCAAAATGTGTTTCTGACCAAATTTTTGTAACTAAAATGTTAGTATCACAGAAAACAAATTTCTTAGCATTTTTTATTGCCTTATTCTCCAAATTTATTTGCCCCCTAGCTATGAGTAATAAATCATTTAGATTGCAAACCTCTTTTTTTTTATCCCATTTTTCTTGAAGATAATTCCTTGCATATTCTGATACCCAAGAAGTATTGTATATGGCTGCTAGAGATTTTGCTAAAGTAGTTTTACCAGAAGACTCAGGGCCATAAAGAACAATTTTTAAACAATCTGTTTTTTTTTGTAGTATATCTTTAACCATTGGATGTATCCAAATATAGCAATTAGCGTGAAAACAAAGTATTGAATACTTGTAATTGCTAGGCCTTTATATAAATATAATGGGATAGAAATAAGATCCCCAATTATCCATAAAACCCAATGCTCCAATTTTCTTTTAGCCATAAACCACATCGCAACAAAAAAGACTGACGTCGTGAAGGTATCAATGGGAGCAGTCCATTCGGTCCACTTACCAAATAAATAGTAAATAAGAGAAATAAAAATAATTGAACATGTAAAAAGTAATAATCCTAATTTAATTTCCATTCTGTTAATTTTTAAAATAGGATTTAAAATTTGTCCCCCTTTTTTCTGACTCCAAAAATACCATCCATAAATACTCACAATAAAAAAATATGCATTAATAAGCATATCGCCTAAAAGCCCTGCTTTAAATAATAAATACACAAAAATTGAAGTAGAAAGCATTCCTGTCGGGTATACAAGAACCTTATCTTTTTTGGCAAACCAAACACTGGTTAAACCTAAAATCACAGCAAAGATTTCTAGAATGACTTCCAAGATGTCCAAATCTTGATAAGGGCGAATTAAATATTCAAAAATTTGGTTCATATTGGCTCCGATCACCTTTAATAATTTTAATGTGTAACATTACAGCATCTTCATCCTCAAAAGTTTTACGAATCATAGGTATAATCATATTCATAATCTCATCATATTCACCATAGATCTGAGTGCTTAATGGAGTCTCATTAATTATGACTTTAAGCTTTCTAAGTTTTTTTATAAAGCATTTGATTGTAGGAACGTAATTATCTTTTAGTGGAGCTAAAGTTAATTCAACTGAAATTTTCATTGATTTAAAATTTAGAAGTCGCTAAGCTTAAGCAAAACTTTTCGTAATATCTAAAATAAAGATTATAAATAAAAGTTTTTCCTTTATCATAAACTGAACCAAATCCAACTGAGCTAGACTTACTAGATTTTTGAATCTGCAACTGGGACTTAAAATTTATACCAGGTGTACTGTAAATTTTATATAACGCTTCTTTAGCTGTCCATATCTTGGTCAAGTATTTTATATCAGTAAAATCATGAGATGTTTCAGTCTCTTCAATATTTAAAAAACGTGGTCCTATTTTTTTAATTTTCTCTCGATAAAATTCTAAATCAATTCCAACTTTTTTGTTAGACACAGCTACCGCAGCGAAGTTTCTAGAATGAGTAATTGAGAGATATCTTCCATCAATTAGATAGGGTGCACCGTTTTGATAGTATTTATTACTTCCAGGTGGAATTCCGAGTTTTTTTAATAGCTGTCTTGTCGCTAAGTACCCTTTTCTATGGACATGACTTTTAAGTTGATTTAATTTTTTTTTTTCAACATGAGTAATTATTAATCCTTCTGAGAGTTCATCTTCCGACTCTTCTATTTCCCAAATGGAAAATTGGGTTAAATTTTTAATTGATTCTTCAAGAAATTCAGGCATTTGAAAAAAGTAAAAAAGATTGTATTTTTGACCTCGCTTTTACAAAGGTACAATATGAACACAAAAATATCACAATATACCCCTTACAAAGTAAAAGACATTTCTCTTGCAGAGTGGGGTAGAAAAGAAATAAAACTCGCTGAAAAGGAAATGCCCGGTCTAATGGCATTAAGAAAAGAATATGGGTCTAAGAAACCCCTTAAGGGAGCTCGTATAGCCGGCTGTCTACATATGACTATTCAAACTGCTGTGCTAATTGAAACCTTAGTAGAGCTTGGCGCGGATGTTACATGGAGTTCATGCAACATCTTTTCTACACAAGACCACGCTGCAGCTGCTATCGCAAAAGCTGGTATACCAGTATACGCTTGGAAAGGAATGACAGAAAAAGAATTTAATTGGTGTATTGAGCAAACAATTCATTTTGGTGAAGATAAAAAGCCTCTAAATATGATTCTAGATGATGGTGGCGACTTAACGAATATGGTTTTAGATAATTATCCAGAATTAGTAACCGAGATAAAAGGTCTTTCTGAAGAAACAACAACTGGTGTTCATCGTTTGTATGAAAGATTTAATAATGGAACATTACCAATTCCTGCAATAAATGTAAATGATTCTGTTACAAAATCTAAATTTGACAACAAATACGGCTGTAAGGAAAGTGCTGTTGACGCAGTGCGTCGTGCAACTGATATTATGCTTGCAGGAAAAAGAGTTATTGTATGTGGATATGGTGACGTTGGAAAAGGAACAGCTGCTTCATTTAGAGGTGCTGGAGCAATTGTCACTGTTACAGAAATAGACCCAATCTGTGCACTTCAAGCTTCAATGGATGGTTATGAGGTTAAGAAATTATCAACAGTTATAAAAGATATGGATATCATCTGTACTGCAACTGGAAATAAAGATATTGTGTGCGATGATCATTTTCTTGCAATGAAAGACAAAGCTATCATATGTAATATAGGTCATTTTGATAATGAAATCGATATGAGTTGGTTAAACGAAAATTATGGCCACACAAAAACTGAAATCAAACCTCAAGTTGACTTGTATACTCTAGAAAAAAATAAACAAATAATAGTCTTAGCTGAAGGCAGGTTAGTAAATCTTGGTTGTGCAACTGGACATCCAAGTTTTGTGATGAGTAACTCTTTTACTAATCAAGTTCTAGCTCAGATTGAATTGTGGAAAAATTCTGATTCATATGAAAATAAGGTCTATATGTTACCTAAAACACTAGATGAAAAAGTCGCTTTGCTTCATTTAGAACATCTTGGAATTGAATTAGAGGAGCTTTCAAAAGATCAGGCGAGTTATATTGGTGTAAAAACAGAAGGGCCTTTCAAACCAGAATACTATCGATATTAGTAAAACTTATGTTATCGATTTAAATAAAAAAGCTCGCCTAAATGACGAGCTTTTTCTTTTGTGAATACTAAGTTTTAATTTTTAAAAGGTGTAACAGAAACAAAAGACTTGTTGTTTTTCTTTTTTGTGAAAGTAACAACTCCATCGACCCTAGCATGCAGAGTATGGTCTTTGCCGAGGTAAACATTTTCCCCAGCATTATGGACTGTACCCCTTTGACGGATTATAATATTTCCAGCACGGGCGGTTTGGCCACCAAAAATTTTAACACCTAATCTTTTAGATTCTGATTCTCTGCCGTTTTTAGAACTTCCTACCCCTTTTTTGTGAGCCATTATAAAAAATTTTAATAGTTATTTCTTTGATAATGCAGCAATCAAATCAGATTTTTTCATGGATGATATGCCACTAATCTCTTTAGATTTTGCTTCTTTTTTTAACTCTAATAATGTCATACTATTTAGATTCTTTGTCTTAACTTCACCAGAAGGCTTTTTTTCTTTAGCGGATGTTTTCACCTTGATTTCCTTTTTAGGTAATGATCTTGTTTTAACATCAGGTTTTTCTTGCCTAGAAGCTTTAGGCTTAGATCCATTTACCAGAATTTTTTCGATTAACAGTTCAGTTAATGCTTGGCGATGTCCGTTTTTGACACGATACCCTTTACGTCTTTTTTTCTTGAAAACGATTATTTTGTTATCTTTCAGATGACTTAAGACTTTAGCCTCCACTGAAGCTCCAGAAATTGAAGGTTCTCCAATAGAAACTTTCCCTCCGTCATCATACAAAAAAACCTTATCAAAAGATACTTTGGATCCCTCTTTTTCAGACAATCGATTAACAAAAAGTTTCTGATTTTGATTAACCTTAAACTGTTTACCTGCTATTTCTACAATTGCATACATTAATATACCATTACGGTCGGCAAATATAGTGCTTTTTAATAATAAAACAATTTAGTGCTAATTACAATTTATTGTCAACAGAATACTTACCAGGTCCAGTAATAATCAAAGAAATAAATAATATTAGGTACAAAAGAGATTTTTCTTTTTTTGAAAATGGGTCACCATCATGTTTGAATATAAAAGCAACGAACATTGTTATAATTGGAAAAATGCAGAAAAATCTTGTTTTCCATCCAATTATTATAAAAATTGGGACAATAAATTCAGTAAAAACTGTAAGTATCAATGAAGGGAGAGGTCCTATTCCAATTGGATCACTAAATGTAAAATCTCCATTAATAATTTTTAAAACCTTACTATATCCATGAGTAAAAAAAAGGCTCGAACAACTAACCCTGAGAAAAAATAATCCTTGGCTTAATCCAGTATATTTCATTCTAATATTCGATTACTAAAATTTACAAACCCAAATAATATCCGACTGTTTTAACAAGTCCTGATTCAAAGGATGTTTCTGGCTTCCATCCAAATTCTTGTTTAACTTTCGTATTATCAATTGCGTATCTGTAATCGTGACCTGGGCGGTCTGATACAAAATTAATTAGTTTTTTTGAACAGCCCTCAGGGCGTCCCAACATACTATCTGTAATTTTGATTAATTTCAAAACTACATCAATATTTCTTTTCTCATTGTCTCCTCCAATGAGATAAGTTTTACCTATTTTACCATTATGTAAGATCAAATCAATTGCTTCCACATGATCCTCTACATACAACCAATCTCTTGTATTTTTACCATCTCCATATACAGGAAGTGATTTTTTATTAACAATATTTTGGATTATTAGTGGAATGAGCTTTTCAAAATGTTGAGCAGGACCATAATTGTTTGAACAATTTGATAAAAGTATCGGAAGGTTGTAAGTGTGATAATACGCTCGGACTAAATGATCAGAAGCTGCCTTTGATGCAGAGTAAGGAGACCTAGGATCATAGGGACTCATTTCAGTAAATTTACCATCTACTCCTAAAGTTCCAAAAACCTCATCTGTGGATACGTGATAAAAAAGTTTGTCTTCTGGGTTTTTACCCCATCGCATTCTTGCTGCTTCTAACAGATTTAAAGTTCCCTGTATATTTGTTAAAGCAAAAGGAAATGGATTTTTAATTGAATTGTCAACATGAGATTCGGCTGCAAGATTAATAACTGTGTCAAAATTATTAGATTTAAACAGTTCTTTTAGAAATTTGAAATCTCTTATATCACCTTTTAAAAATCTATAATTTGGAAGCATTTCACAGTTTTTCAAGTTATTTAGATTAGATGCATAGGTTAAAGAATCAAGATTTAAAACACTATAGTCTGGATAGTTTTTAAGTAATCTTTTAACAAGATAACTCCCAATAAACCCAGCACCTCCTGTGATTAAAATGGATTTAGAAGTATTCATGATCTTTGAATTCTGTTCATACAATCTTTAAGAGCTAATTCCCAGTTTAAAATTTTTAGTGAAAAATGACTTTCAATTCTAGTTGTGTCAAGAACAGCATACCTAGGTCTTTTCACCTTAGAAGAATACTCTGAAGATAAACATGGTATAATGTTCAAGGAATTATTTTTATGTTTTAGGATTTTACTGGCAAATTCAGACCAAGTAGTTACACCTAATTGTCCATAATTATAGCTATCATAATTAAAAAAAATAGATTTAGATATATTTTGCAATACTACTCGGGCTAAATCTATACCGTATGTTGGTCTTCCCCATTGATCATTAACAACTTTTATTTGTTTTTCAGTCTCAGTCAACTTATAGATAGTTTTTACAAAATTATTACCAAAAGGGCTAAACAACCATGAAATTCGAAAAGTAGTATGAGTACATTTTATTTTTTTTAGCAACTCCTCTCCTTTATGTTTAGATTTTCCGTATTTGTTAATTGGATTTTTTCTGTCCTCTTCATTATATGGTCTTGAATTATTGCCATCAAATACATGATCTGTTGAAAAATGTACTACAAAAAGTGAATTATCTTTTGCAAAAGCACCTAAGTTTTTAACGCCGAATGCATTAATATGATTCGCTTTTTGTTCTTCTTTTTCAGCTTTTTCTACAAAGGTGTAAGCAGCGCAATTTATAATTCCTTCAAAGGGATTATTAGAATAAAAATTTTTTAAACTTTCTGTAGATGTTATATCAACCTTATCTTGATTTACAAAAATCAATTCATCAGATGAAAACTCATGCGCAATTGCTTGAAAACATTGGCCTAATTGTCCATCCGCACCGGTAATTAAATATTTAGCCATATAAGTCTTCTTTATAATTAAAAACTTTGGCCTCAGAGAATAATGAATTTTGTTTATCTTTTTTAGATAGTATCCATTCGCCTTTTGGAATTTTCCAGTCGATATGGAGATCAGGATCACTTGGATTAATACTTATCTCATTTTTTGGATAATAATACTGGTCAACTTTATAATGAAAAATAGAACTTTCACTAAGAGTAATATATCCATGTGCAAAGCCTTTGGGTATAAAAAGTTGAATCAAATTCTCAGAACTTAATTCAAAACTAAAATGGTGTCCAAATGTAGGTGACCCTTTCCTGATATCAACAACTACATCCAGTACTTTGCCTTTTAAAACGCTAACTAATTTTGATTGCGAGTAAGGTGGAAGTTGATAATGTAAGCCTCTTATGACATTTTTTTTTGAATAAGAAAAGTTATCTTGACAAAAGACAATATTCTTTTTCACAAGCTCAATAAAGTTTTTACTGACGAAACTTTCAGAAAAAAAACCTCTCTCATCATTATGTCTTTCAGATTTTATAACAAAAACATCATTAAAAATTGTTTTAATTACTTTCATTTGATGTACTTATTTTTTAAATAATTACCATATGAAGTCTCTGACATTTTTGATATACTTTGAATTAATTGTTTTTTGTTTATAAAGCCTTTTTGGTAAGCTAATTCCTCTAAACAACCAACTTTTATTCCTTTCCGCTTTTCAATAGTCTCAATAAATTGCCCTGCGGCTATTAATGATTTAAGGGTCCCTGTATCAAGCCAAATAAATTCCTGGGGTAAAGCTTCTACTTTTAGCTTTCGCTCTTTTAAAAAATACTCATTAATTGATGTAATTTCTAATTCACCTCGCTTAGATGGTCTGATTTTTTTTGCAATTTTAACAACAATGTTTGGATAAAAATAAAGACCTACCACAACATTGTTACTTTTTGGATGTCTAGGTTTTTCAACTATTGAAACAACATCCCCATTTTTATCATATTCAATTACTCCATATCGATTTGGCTCATTTACGGGATAACTAAAAATTGTTCCTTTGCCTACAGATAATGTTCTTTTGACAACCATTTCTAATTTTTCAGTAAAATCTAACCCGTAGAATATATTATCCCCCAGAATCAAGCATACTGGATCTTTACCAATGAATTCTTCTCCTAATATGAATGCCTCAGCCAAACCGTTTGGTTTGTTTTGGACTTTATATTCAATACTAATACCAAATTGAGTTCCATCACTTAATAATCTTTTATAAGAGTTTATATCCTCTTTTGTACTTATCAAAAGGATTTCTTTAATTTTTGCCATAATTAATACTGATAGAGGATAATATATCATGGGCTTATCGTAAACAGGCAATAATTGCTTTGATACACCTAAAGTTACTGGATATAATCGTGATCCTTTTCCACCTGCCAAAAGGATGGCTTTCATAAGTTTGGCTTTTTAGTAAATATATGGAGAATTTAAAAATTTATTAATCTTCAAAAAGATGGTCTAATTTTTTTTTTAAATAAAATTCTCATAATACTTTTTCAAAGTTTTTTCACTATGTCTTCTGAAATAAATTGTGTGAGCATAAATATTGTAAGAGATTATTTTTTAATTCTTAAATCTAGCAGGTTAGAAATTTAGATTATGTCATGAACAATTTAAATTAATAATCGAAACAATCGATTTAGTTCTATAATATCTCATCTGTACTATCTAAGAGATTCTAATTATTAAAATCACTTTTATGAAGGTTAGGGTATTATTTAGAATACCCGAGTATTTCTGTTTTTGAAAGCTTACATGACTTTAGAATAATCTTTGCCAACAGATCATGAATTATATGTTTGATAGTTTTATTCGTTGTAAAGTCAATTTGGTATAATAGTCTAAAAATAAACTATATTAAATTTTTAACAAGTTTTCTTAATAATGTATTATTGTATAATTAATTTCTCTAATGTTATTTAACTCAGGTGAATTTTTATTCTTTCTACCCTTAGTATTTGCATTATACTGGTTTGTTTTCGAAAAAGATTTAAAATATCAGAATTTTTTAATTCTATTTAGTTCTTATGTTTTTTATGGTTGGTGGGATTATAGATTTCTATCTCTCATCTTTCTGTCTACAATTGTTGATTATTTTGTTGGTTTGAACATCCCTAAACAAGATTCAGAGAAAAAACAAAAGTTACTTCTTTGGTGTTCAGTTTTATTTAATCTGAGTGTTTTAGGATTTTTCAAATATTACAATTTCTTTGTTGATTCTTGGATTGATTTGTTCAGTTCAATGGGCTATGAAATTAAGAGTGTGTGGACTTTGAATATTATTCTACCGGTAGGAATATCATTCTATACTTTTCAAACGATGTCTTATTCAATAGATATTTATAGAAAGAAATTAAACCCAACTATAGATTTCATTTCATTTGCTTCTTTTGTTTCCTTTTTTCCTCAGTTAGTTGCTGGTCCAATTGAAAGAGCTACAAACTTACTCCCACAGATATTAAAGAAAAGAAAATTTCAATATGAACAAGGAGTTCAAGGCTTAAGATTAATCCTTTGGGGGATGTTTAAAAAGGTGGTAATAGCTGACTCTCTAGCTCCAATGGTAAATGATATATTTAGTAATTATCAAGATTTTAGTGGAGGAACTCTTTGGTTAGGAGCAATTTACTTTGCATTTCAAATCTATTGTGATTTCAGTGGTTATTCTGATATTGCAATTGGGACATCTAAACTATTTGGTTTTGAAATAATGTCAAACTTCAAATTCCCTTACTTTTCCAGAAATATTGGGGAATTTTGGAGAAGATGGCACATTTCACTCTCAACTTGGTTTAGAGATTATCTGTATATTCCTTTAGGTGGGTCAAAAAAAGGTAAATGGAGATCATTAAGAAATATCTTAATTATTTTCCTTGTAAGTGGTTTTTGGCATGGTTCCAATTTGACTTTTATTTTTTGGGGATTATTTCACTCAATTTTATTTATACCCTCATTTATTTTTAAAACCAACAGAAAGTTTGTAAATTCTGTAATTGGAGAGAATGCTTTATTTCCAACTCCAAAAGAATTTATTCAAGTTTGTACTACACTTTTTTTAGTTACAATAGGATGGGTTTTTTTTAGAAGTCAAACAATCGGAGATTCATTTGAATATCTAAAAAATATGTTTTTTGAGTTTAATTTTTCAAGTAAATTTATATTAGGCATTATATATATAATCCCATTTATTTTTCTTGAATTTCAAATGAGATTTAATGAAAGGCTTCCATTTAGTTTTAAGCTTTTTTATAAATATACATTATATATAGTCTTTACTCTTTTAATTGTTTTTTGGTTTTACACTTCTAAATCTAAATTTATTTATTTCCAATTTTAATGAAAAAATTTTTACACAGATTATTAATATATTTTTTGTTTTTGGGAATTTTAATTTTGTCTAATTTTTTTATTGTAGAATTGATCTATCCTAAAATAGATTTTTCTGACATAAAAAATAAGTTTAAAAATATTAATGCAGACGATTCAATTAAGGTTTTTATAGGAGGTGATTCTAGAGCTGAAAGACAAATTATTCCAGAAATATTAAATGATAAATTTGGTGGGGTTGGTGTAAAAAACCTAGCTTGTGGTGCTTGCGAAATTACTAGGTTTAAAAATTTTTTTCAAAATACTAACTTTTCAACTACAAACAAGATTTTAATATTATCAACTTCTATTTTTCAAGTCAATGAAAGTATTAATTATTTTGATCCGTGGTATTCTCTTTCAAGTTTTAACTCTTTAAATGTGTTCCAAAAATATAATTCATTTAGTTTTAAAAATTATTTAATTTTTTCAATTGAATCTCACAAATTTCTGGTTAAAGAGAAACTTAAATATTTTCTTAAAGAGTATTTGAAATACAGTTACTCAAAAGTCCCATATAACGAAAACGGGTTTCGACCAGTAAAAGGCTTTTTAGATAAAAAAAAAGAAATAAACATTAACATGAATCCCTTATATTCTAACATTCATATGGAGGGGATTAGATGGTTAAAGTTTACTGAATCAATTTATTTTTTTTCAAATAATTTTAAGAAAACATATATTTTAATTCCTCCTCCATCGAAATATTGGAAAAAAATTATAATAGGAACTTTTATAGATAAATTAAATCAAAATTTTATTCGAAAGACCAAGAATTATATCAAGTCAAATGATCTTAAAAATATAGTTTTAATAGATTTTTATAATGATCCGAATATTGATTTACTGGACATCCATTTCTATGATATGCAACACACAAATTCAGAAGGCGCAAAAGTTTTTACCAAATATTTGTCAGGTGAAATATGTTTTTAAATCATATCTGATAAACTTTCTTTATGGTTAATAAATAACTATATCCTTAACTTAACTCCATTTAAAAGTAAATGGATTTAGAACAAATTATTAATAAAGAATCTGTTCTAACCTATCTATCAAATAGTGCTTGTTGAAATTGTTTTTAAAATAAGCTAATGCGTTATTTGATAACTTTTCTTTTTGATCTTTTGAGAGAATATATAGTTTAAGAATATTTTCTGCCAAAAGCTTATGGTTTTCAGCATCACAGGTAAATCCTGAATTAGATTCAGAAATAATCTTATTACCAATTCCATCTAAGGCTCCTATAATTGGTTTGCCGCAAGCCAGATAAGATTGAAGTTTTCCAGGAATGGTGTAAGAGAAGATATCTGCTTTTTTAAGTGTTATTAAAAGCCCATCAGCACAAGAAAAATAGTAAGGCATTTCCTCTGGTGGGTATGAACCTAAAAAGTGAAATTTTTTAGTAAGTCCTTTTCCTTCGATTTGTTCTTGTATTCTTGATTTATCTCTTCCTTCTCCTAGAACAACTAAATTAATGTCATGCTCCTTTAAATTTTCAAAAGCATTTATTATGGTATCAAAACTTTGAGCTACACCTATATTACCAGCAAAAAGGATATTGAATCCCTTTGGAAATTTTGCTATGTAGCTCTTACCCTTATCAACTACTTTATAGAAATCTTCTGCATAGTAAGGGTAATAAGTGATTTTGCTTTCCGATACACCTTGATCTTGAATATAGTTCTTAAATTCTGGAGATTGAACTAAGAGGTGGTCGGTGAATCTATAAATCAATTTAGTCATTTGATTGACTAATCCCAAAACAATTCTACTATTAATACCTCCAGCTACTCGAACAGATTCGGGCCATAAATCATGAACCCATAGATAGGATTTACATCTAAATTTTTTAGCAGCTAAAATCCCAAGAATACCTACTGTAATTGGAGAGGGGGCATAAATAAAAACTTTATCAAAATTACCTTTAAGTTTTAAGATTTTAAAAATCCCAAAAAATACAAATGAGAAATAATTTAAAAAAAGTCTAAAGCCACCACCTTTTTTTCTAAGAATTAAATTAGACCTGTGGATTGTAATTCCTTGAATTTCTTCTTTTTTAGGTTCATTCCAGGAATAGCCATTAAAATAATCTCCTTTTGGATAATTTGGTTTACCAGTTAATACCTCTATATTATGACCCCTTTTTTTAAGAGAAAAAACAAGGTCATTAATTCTAAAGTTCTCCGGATAGAAATATTGTGATATGACTAGAATTTTCATTTATCCCATTCTAGTGAAGCTATCTTTTTTCCAAACAGTACTGTTTATATAATCTATATAACTTAATATGATTCTAGAAACTTTCAAAGACACATTATCAACATCATAATCGCTAACAATCTTTGGAGTAATTCCCGATTCAAACTGTTTGGTCACCATGTTTAAGGATTCAATAATTCTATTTTTCTCCAATCCCGACATAACCACTGACCCTTCATCCATTCCCTCTGGACGCTCATGAGCAGCTCTGATCATAATTGCTGGAAATCCAAGAATTGAGGACTCTTCTGAGATAGTACCACTATCTGAAATAACGCATTTTGAATTTTGCTGAAGTTTTATATAGTCAAAAAAACCAAGTGGTTTTAAAAACTCAATTTTGTCATCAATTTTGATCTCTTTTAATTTTTCAATTCTTTGTCTGGTTCTTGGGTGGGTTGATACAATAATCTGAAGTTTGTATGTTTTTGCTACATGATTTAAACTCTCAATAAATGATATTAAATTTTCTTTGTAATCTACATTTTCCTCTCTGTGAGAACTCACAATAAAATAGCCCCCTTTTTTAATTTTAAGTAAACTTAAAACATCACTACTTTGGATTTTATCTTTGTAGTAGAGTAGTATTTCTTTCATGCAAGATCCAGTTTTAATTACTTTTTCAGGTTTTAACCCTTCAGCAATAAGGTAATCACGAGCCTGTTCTGTTAGTGGCATATTTATGTCACTCAAGTGGTCTACTATCTTTCTGTTTAATTCCTCAGGAACTCTTTGGTCAAAACAACGGTTCCCCGCTTCCATATGAAAAATTGGTATTTGCCTTCTTTTGGCTGAGATAACTGAAAGACAGGAATTAGTATCACCGTAAATTAGAACTGCATCGGGTTTTTCTTTTTCTAAAACCTTATCAGACTCTGAAATTATATTTCCAATGGTCTGAGCAGTTGAACCACCAACAGCATTTAGAAAATAATCCGGTTTTTTGATGCCTAGATCATTGAAAAAAATCTCATTTAATTCGTAATCGTAATTTTGACCTGTGTGAACCAACACATGGTTTACATGTTTTTCAAGTTCTGGAATAACTCTTGAGAGTTTAATAATTTCTGGTCGAGTCCCAACTATTGTTACTACTTTAGTCATTTTAGGTTATATAAATTATTGTTTTTCTCACTATCTAAATATAAATCAGAGAGCATCTCATCCCAATTGGGTTTTTTGAAATTTGTTTCTGAAAAAAATCTATCCGAATTTAAGGTTTTATTAGAGTAATATGAGGAATCCCTTTCTATATCAATGTACAATTTAAAGTAAGTGTTGATTTTAGTTATTAAATCATACTTTGAAATAGGTGGAGAGGAGATATTATATAAGCCGCATAATTCAGGGAAGTTTCTTATAATTTCATTTACAACATATGACATCCAAAAAGTTGTTACCCCAGAATATATAGCATTATCGAACCCTTTAATTTTTTTATTCTTATTTGAAATCACCCATTCTAAAAGCTCAGTCTTATTATAGACTTCTCTTCCAATCATTGAAGACCTTATAGTTAGTGTGTTATTAGAGTTTATTTCTCCTTTAGCTTTAGAAATTCCGTAATAATCTTTTGCATCAGGTAAATCATAGTCGTAATAATTCCCTTTATCCCCTGAAAAAACGCAATCTGTTGAAAAATAAATTTGTTTTTTTTGGTTTTCCTTACACCAAAAGTCAATTTTTTGGGACAATTGAGAATTTATAAAGTTAGTTTCTTTATTATCAGAAGCACCTCTCCTAATAGTTATACCTACTGCATTAATTATATAATCTGGTATGATTTTATTAAGGAGGACCTCTACTTTCTGATTTAAGAAATCAAAATTAGAATGAGTCGACTTTGGAAAATATTCTTGAAGGTAATCAGAATGAAATCTTGAATTTAAATAAAGATCAAAATAGCTAAGTGATTGAGCCATTTTATGGCCTATCATTCCGTCAGCTCCAATTATAAGTATTTTCATTTGTATCCAATACTTGCCAATAGATTGGTAAGCTCTTTTTCAGACAGTCTATTAGTATTAAAGGAATTATAGTCTACTAAATCCTTTGATTGTTTACCCTCAAAGAAGAATTTATTATAGTTCAGATCTCTATTATCAGAAGGCACCCTAAAATAATGATCAAGCTCCTCAGCTACTAATCTTTCTTCTCTAGTGAGAAGAGTTTCATGGATTTTTTCTGCATGCCGTATACCAATATTTCTAATCTTAACCGATGAATTATATATTTTTTTCATCGTTGAAGCTAATTCACCAATTGTTGTTGATGGTGATTTTTGAATGAAAATGTCTCCTGCATTTCCATTCTCAAAAGCGAACATAACAAGCTTTACTGCATCATCAAGAGTCATCATGAACCTTGTCATGTTTGGATCGGTAACAGTAATTTCCTTTCCAGATTTAATTTGGTCATAAAAATGAGGAATTACAGAACCTCTTGATGCCATTACGTTTCCATATCGAGTTCCACAAATTATAGTAGAGTCTGAAATCCGAGATTTAGCAACAAATACTTTTTCCATCATGGCCTTGGAAGTTCCCATTGCATTTATTGGATAGACAGCCTTATCAGTACTTAAACATATTATTTTCTTGACATTATTTTCTATTGCTACTGAAAGAACATTGTCTGTACCTATTACGTTAGTCTTTACAGCTTCTAAAGGAAAAAATTCGCAAGAGGGCACTTGTTTTAGAGCAGCAGCATGGAATATATAATCAACACCTTTTATTGCTGACACCAAGCTCTGCTTATCTCTTACATCACCAATTAAAAATTTTATTTTCGGATTATTATAAACAACACGCATGTCATGCTGTTTTTTTTCATCTCTAGACAATATCCTTATCTCTGAAATGTCTGAGTCAAGAAACTTATCTAAAACAGCATTACCAAAGGATCCTGTGCCTCCTGTTATCAGTAAAGTTGCATTTTTTTTCATTTTTTATAAATGTTGAAAGCGTCCAAATTATATCACACAATATTTTAATTATTAACTGAATTCTCATACAAAATTTGATACTTTTTCAAAGTTGATTCAAATGATTGATTTTTAATTATTGCTTTTGATGCATTGTATGTCTTTTTTTTTGCTTCTGGATAATTTTCTATAACAAAGTTAAGCTTTTCTGCAAGAGCATTTGTATCACCAAATTTTGTTAAATATCCGGCATTTAATCTACTTACATCTTCTGCACTCCCACTATGATCACTTACAATTATTGGAGTCCCAATTAATACAGCTTCAAATGGAGCTCCAGCGCCTTGTTCATATCTTGAAACTTGAACGCAAATAGAGGATTCTTTAATTACGGAATTCTTTTCAACTCCTTTTTTAAAACCAATATTTGTAATAATGTTTGATAGATTTAACTTTATAATTTGATCATTTAAATTATTTTCAAAACCATCATTTTTTCCCATTAAAACTAAATGAATATCATTTCTCCTCTTGCTCAACTCAAAAAAAGAGTCAATTAAAAAATCAATCCCCTTTATATAATGAAACCTGCCAAAATAGAGAATAATGTATTTCTCTTTTATTTTGTATTCATTCTTAAGTATATCCAGTTTAATAACATTTTTAAAATCATGAACAGGAAAAGGCGGATTTATAATTTGTATTTTCTTTGGGTTTATACCTAAAGAAATACATTCATTAAAACTTAATTCATTCTCCGCAATAAACATTTTAGTTTTATTTATAATTAATTTTTTAAAAAAAAAATCAAATAAATTTTTTTTAAATGTTTTTATACCATGCTTTGGAATAGATCCATGTGCATCAATGATACAATTTGAATTAAATAAACTTGCTTTTATTAGAATTATTAAATTTTGAATGCTTCTGTAAAGATGAAGATGAAAAACATTCTTGCTTGAAAAGATGGCTTTATCAATTATCAATCCCGGCATAAAATAAATACCTATTCTATTAAAATAACTCTTGTAGATTAAAATGTTTATTCCAAATTTTTTGATCTCTTTCACCAAGTTATTATCTAAATTATAAGAACCTGTAAGGATTGATACTTTATGGTCTTTTGACTGTTGTTTTGCTAATTCACACATCAACCATGTGGTGCCTCCTCCTTTTGAAATAGAAAAAATTGGAAATACATGAATAATATTCATTTAATGATTTGTTGAATTTTACGTCTTACGTTAATATGATTAAGCTCTAGCTCTTTCAGGCTAGTTTTTTTTAAATTGTTGTATTCATCATAAAGCAAATCAATTTCTTTCTTATAGTCAATGTTTCTATTTAATTCATCCAAATTTTCTGCTCTATTGGTAAATGATCTAGAAATTATAACTTTAGTACTTCCCAATCTTACATGTTCAGACAAAATAAGTTGGGAATCTAAAGTTCCTTCCCCAATTCTCGAAATTCCTCCTATTCCAAATGGGATACCTTTGTTTTTGAATTTTGAAACAATAAATTCTATTAAACTTGACGGTAACAATTCAAACATAAAATCAAGTTTAAATGCTATACTTAAATCATTTAACCCAATAAATACCTCGTCTATTTTATTCAACTCTAGTATACTATCAATATTTATTATCGAGGCTGGAGTTTCAAAAAGTAAAATCAATTTTACCCTGTCATTTATTAAATTTATTATTTGTTTTACCTCGTGTACTGATTTAAACATTGGTAACATTATGTAGTCCGTTCCTAAGTTTATTGAGGCTTCTACTTCAAATTTAGAATTTTTATAATATGGATTAACCCTTGTAATTATTTTACCATTATACTTTTTTATTCTGTTTTTTACTTCAATTATATCTTTAAGTTGATGTTTAGATTTGACTGTATCTAGATTCTTTTGACGCTCATTTTTTCCAACTGTCTCTATATCAATCATTATATTTTGAACTCCACAGCTTGAAATATATTCAGCTAAATCAGGATTATTAGTGATTTGGATAAAATTCAAAATTTAATTTTTTTTAAGTATAAATTAGAATAAGGTGTTTTATTATTGACTATTTCAAAAAAATAGTTTTTAATCTTTTGAGAATTGTTGTTAGGTTCTGTGTTATAACTAATTTTATTAATGTTCTCAACAAGAGATATTTCTATAGCTGTCCCACATAAAAACACTTCATCAGCTCTAAATAATTCTTTAACCGTAATTTCTTTTTCAAATACTTCATATCCTAAGATTTTTGATGAAAAGTCAAAAATCATTTGTCTTGTTATGCTGTTTAGGATGTCTGAAGAACTTGATGGTGTAAATAGCTTATTTTCTTTAATTAAAATAACACAAGCCCCTGATGATTCAGAAATATTACCTTTTTTGTTTAAAAATAAGGGAAGATCAAAATTATTTTGTTTTGCCTCTAAAAATGCATATCTACTATTAATATAATTTGCTCCAACTTTTATTGAAGGAGGCATTGATTTTTCACTTATTCTTTCCCATGATGAAATATGAAGATTTAACTTCTCCCTCTGGGAAGCAGATTTTCTTTGTTTTGGCCATGAACAAACTAATAAGTCTGCATCATAAATGTCAGCCCAACTTCCTTTTTTTGATACTAAAAAGACTAATTTTAAATAAATATCTGTTTTAAAATTGTTTTTAATAATTAAGGATTTTATAATTTTCTCTATTTCACTAATTTTATATTTGTGGTTTAAGTTTAATCTTTTTGATGACTCAAAAAACCTACTTATATGTTTTTCAAATTCTAAAATATTATAACACCCCGTTTCAAAATCAAAATAAACACCAATCCCTTCAAAAACATTTAATCCGTATTGTGTGGACGGAGACAAAGGATGTATGTAAACATCTTTTTCCAATAAATAATCATCCTTAAAATAGCAATAGTAATCCATCAAATCAAGAAAGTATTAAATACATCCTGAAAGGTTTCTTTTCTTTTTAGTTCTAAAATTTTATTTTCGAATACCTTAAATATAGGAACATTTGGAGAAATAAAAGGTGGTTTCATAACAATTGAATATGACCCTATATCTTCTATTTTAATATAATCTCCTTTAATAAGAGAAGATGATATATTTCGCAACAAATAATCATTTTCAATACAAGTATATCCAGCAATATCAACATTTCTAAATTTTCTTGATTTGAATTCAGGATTTAAAATTTCTGTAAATGGAAAATTTAGATTTGAATTATTTGTTCCCAAAAAATTAAACTTACTGCCAGAAGATGATAAGATTATTTTATTTTTAATCTTTTTTTCTGAGATAATTTTTGAATAATAGCTCATAGTATTTGCTACTAAAGCAGTCCCAGGTTCTAAAATAAGTTTAGGTTTTTTTATTATTTTGCTATTGTTGAAATATTGATTTAAAATTGAACATATTTTTTTAGCAAACTCTTTTATGTTTGTATTTTTGAGTTTTAATTGATTCATCAAATCTTCTTGTAATATGCTAGGGAATCCTCCTCCTAAGTCTATATATTGGATTTTATTTTTAAAATAAAAATCATAGATTTTAATGATCTCTTTTGTTCTAAATTCAAAACTTTTCAAATCTCGATTTGGCAGGTGACAACTTATCCCTTTTAATTCAATTCTATTATTTGAAGAAATTAACTTTAAAATCTTTTTAATTTCTGATTGGCAAATTCCAAATCTGGAAATAGAGTCAGAAGCAAAACTCAAATTTAATCTGATTCCTAGGTTACAATTTATATGTTCATTAGATGTTAAAAGTTCTGAGATAATATTTAATTCGTCTAAAGAATCAATGTGAATGATTACATCATTTAGAAGAGATTTCATTATTGCCTCTTTTGTTTTATATGGCCCATTAAAAATTATCTTTTTCTTATTTTCTAATTTTAATGCCAAATCTAATTCCATCTCAGAAACTACCTCATAAATACCTCCCAAATCGTTGATTTTTTTACAAATTTCAGGTAAATAATTTGTTTTAAAAGAATATGCTATTTCTACATTATCATATGATAATTTAAATGATTTTAAAAATTCATTGAAGTTATTTACAAGATTGTCTTCATTGTATACGTAAAAAGAATCATGTGTGGTTTGTAAAGTTTGTTTAAAATTCATTTCTAAAAAGTATTTCATTAGCTAAACGCTTATATATCTCCCTGTCTTGCATCAAAACAATTCTAAAATATTTTATTAATCTGAATGAATGAGTGCCAAATAAGTCTTTAATAATATTTAAAAAATCCCTCGAAAAAAAAAATTTTTTAATGAATCTAATTTTGTTTTTTGTGTTGATTGTCTGATAATACTTACTTTTTTTTATTCGATCTATAGCTTTTAATTTATCTTCAAATTTATACTCCGAAATCTCTAATTGATTTTGACTTCTGCAATAAAAATTTAAAATTGAGATTGATGTAAAAATATCATTATCATTTTTATGAGTTATTTGTTCTTCATGAATTCTTATAAAATTTAAAGGCTTATTTAAACTGCAAACTCCAATTTTATAATTTTTTTGAATGAACCTTATCCATAAGTCAATATCTTGAGACTTATTAAAAAATAAATTATAGCCTCCCAATTTCAAATAAGCTTCTTTTTTAAACATAACACTTGAGTGAGGGAAAAAACTATTCCCTCCAAGTAATATCTCCAAAATTTCCTCTTGTTTTTTTCTTATATCAAAATATTTAATTTTTTCACCATTTATATCAATTAAAGAAAAATTAGTAGCAATAAGGTCTAATTTTTTTTTTTCTAATTCTTTTAATTGCTGTTCTATCCTTTCTTTAGATGATAGATCATCTGCATCAATTCTTACAATAATATCTCCTTTAGAAAGTTTAATTGCTTTTATTAATGATTTGGTTAAACCAATATTTTTTTGGTGAATTACTAATATTCTTTTATCTCTATCAGAATATTCATTTAGAATTACTTTTGAATTATCAGTGCTTCCATCATTTATTATAACAAATTCAAAATTGGTATACGTTTGTTCAATTATACTTTCAATACTATATGACAACCATTTTTCCGAATTATAAACAGACATTACAACAGAAACTAATGGCTTTTTCATCAATTATCTAGAATTGTATATTCACTATTGTTACTTTTAAACTCTGGCAAACAAATTTTTAAGATCCTAACAGCCTCTAGAGAATTATTTGCTTCAACATATTTTCTGAGTAATTTTAAATTTTCAAAATATTTATCATAGTTTATTTTTTTGGATTTGGCTTTTAAAATTTTGGGATGGTGAGTTTTTATAGTATTATCATCATTTGCTAATAGTTCTTCCATTAACTTTTCTCCAGGTCTCAATCCTGTATATTTTATTTTAATATCAATATTTGGTTCAAGACCATTTAGTTTAATTAGTTTAATCGCCAAATCATTTATCTTACATGGTGTCCCCATATCAAACACAAAAATTTCCCTATTTTTTGCCATTGTACTAGCCTCAAGTACTAAGTTACAAGCCTCTTCAATGGTCATGAAATATCTTATAATATCTGGATGGGTAACTTCAATATCTTTAGAGTTTTCAATTAAACTTTGAAATCTCGGGATTACTGACCCGTTTGAACCTAGTACATTTCCAAATCGTGTAGTAACATAAATACAATTTTGGTTGTTAAGTGCAAAAAATTGGACCAAGCACTCTGAATATCTTTTAGTAGCACCCATGATATTAGTAGGATTGATAGCTTTATCCGTCGAAATAAAAACAAACTTACTTGTATTATAAATTTTGGATAATTCTAATAAATTAAATGTGCCTAAAATATTATTGGAGATAGCGCTTAATGTATTTTTCTCCATCATTGGAACATGCTTGTAAGCTGCTGCATGAAAAATAATTTCCGGATTAAATTTTTCAAAAACATGACTTAATGTTACTTTATCTTTAACATCAGTTGTAAAAAATTCTATTTTAAGCTTAGTTAAAATATTTAAATCCTTTAATTCAAGTTCTAAACCATGAAGTGAATTTTCATTAATATCAATTATTATTATATGCTTGGGATTGTATTCAACTACACTTAAAACAATCTGTGACCCAATTGATCCAGATCCGCCTGTGATTAATATTACTTTATCAAATAAATAGGATTTTATTCTTTGGGAATTAACAGTAATCTCATTTCTTTCTAATAAATCTGAGATTTTAAGCTTTGAAATTTCTTCTGGCTTAAATTCATTTTCATTAGTCCAATATCTATATTCTGGAATCTTCTTTACTAAAATTTTTTCACTGTTGCAAAATTCAATTAAACTCTCCTTTTTGTCTTTATTAATAAATTCTGATGAAATTATTACTTCTGTTTTAGTATTTGTAAAATTTAATTCAATAAATTGTTTGAAAGAATAAACTTTAATCCCATTTATTTTACTACCAACTTTATTTAAATCATCATCAATAAATCCAACAATTTTTAATTCTTCAGTAAATTTTTCTAATGATAAAATTGTAGATATACCTGCCTCTCCGGCACCATAAATGAAAATGGACTTTTTTTTCATCTATCTAATTTTATAATAATTTTTGTACCAATTAACAAAACTTTTTAGGCCTTCTTTAATTTCAGTTTTTGGATTATAATTAAATTCTTGTTTCATTGGTCCGATATCAGCGTAAGTTTCATAAACATCACCTTTTTGATGCTCAATAAAATTTAAATCCGCTTTTTTGTTCAAAATAATTTCTAATATTTTAATAAAATCTAATAAAATAACTGGGCTACTATTTCCAATATTATAAATCTTGTATTGTTCACTACTCTCCCTGTTTAATACTTTTAAAATCCCATCCACTATGTCATCAATATATGTAAAGTCTCTTTTTAATTCACCAAAATTAAATACATCAATGGTTTTATTTTCAATTATTGATTTCGTGAAATTATAATATGCCATATCAGGCCTGCCCCAAGGACCATAAACAGTGAAAAATCTTAAACCAGTGGTTTTTATACCATATATATTTGAGTAAGAATGCGCTATTAGCTCATTACTTTTTTTTGTTGCAGCATATAGACTCAGTGGCTTATCTGTTTTTTGATCAATACTGTGCGGTGTTTTAGATATCCCTCCATAAATACTAGAACTACTGGCATATACAAAGTGTTTGATTTGAAATCTTCTTGAAATATCTAAAATATTCCAAAATCCATTTAAATTATTTTCAATGTATAATTTTGGATTTACTATACTATGCCTTACTCCGGCTTGTCCTGCTAAATGAATAATATAATTGATATCATTTATTTTAAAAACATTTAGCAAAAAAGCATAGTCTTTTACGTCTCCTTTAATAAATGTAAAACCGTCATATTTATTTAATATTTTTAATCTTTCATTTTTTAATGATACGTCATAATAATCATTGCAATTATCTAATCCAATAATAATATATCCCAGTTTTAAAAGCTTTTTTGATAAATGAAATCCAATAAAGCCACTTGATCCTGTTATTAGTACACTTTTTTTCAAAAATTTATTTTAGATTTTTTTTGCAATAACGTGATATCCCATACATAAAGTTTGAATGGATTCTTTATTTTTATTTTTTACCGAAAAATATATTAATGCAGGTAGTAAAATTATTTTTGCTATTATTGACTTATGAACCATTGTTCTTGCAATTTCAACTTTTAACCAACTATAGTAATCACCCACTGGGTCAATAATTTCAATTCTAAAATTATTTTCTTCTAAAATTTTTTTGAACCAATTGTCACTAAATCCCGGATAAAAAAAGTACGGATCCATATGCCTCAGGCTATTTGATGGTGCAGTCAAAATAAGTGTTCCTCCCTTTTTAAGGAGCCTTGAAAATTCCTTTACAGTTTCTATAGGATAAGGTATATGTTCAAAGACTTCAGAACAAAGTATAGCATCAAAAAAATTATTTTTTTCTTTGATATCCCAAATATCCGAGATATAATCAAGTTCTCCATAATTATAGTTTTCATCACTTGAAAAAAAACTCTTTTTTAAATCTGTTTTATATTGAGCAAAATCTTGGCTTTTATAATTTAGGTGAGAACAATATTTTTTGTATTGCTGAGATCCACACCCCGCGTCTAGAATTATTTTATTTTTTTCAATAGAGTTTAAACTTTTTTTTATGAAAACTCTTCGTTCATTTTCATTGTTAAGTCCCTCTATATACTTTTTTAAAAAAAGCCTTTTAATCCATTTTAACATATTTTTATATTTGAAATATTTATTTGCTAATTATATCAAGAATCTTTTATAAAATCTTTCCCATAAATAATTAATCGAATTTTATCAAAAAGGTTAATTTTTTTATTACTCAGTATTTTGAAATCTTCACTGATAAGGTTAAAAATAAATGGAACTAAAAAACCAAATATCACAATAAAATAATTGTTAAGTGAATTGAAAATTTGATAAAACATAAGTGTTAAAAAAAATGAATTAAAAATATTAAAATACAAAGAAGCATTCGGATATTGAATTTTATATATTCTTTTTAATTCAACTGAAACATAAATGAATGGAATTGTAATTTTACTTATTAAACTAGCTAAAGCTACTCCAACAACTCCAAAAAATTTGATTAATACTAGACTTAATAATGTGTTTACTAATAATTCTAATAATGATAGTCTCCCTAAGGTTTTAATATTGCCTTGAGCTAAAACAAGTGTTTCAGAAAAGAAATAAATAATTTCAATTAACACCATTAAACAAAAAACTAAATTTAAATCATTGCCATAAAATAGTTTATCTCCTACCCAAATCTGTACAAAACTTTTATTAACAAAATAAATTGAAATGGAAACAAGAAATGATAATCTAAACATTAAATAAACTAGTCTATGCAAAAGTTTTGATGTGCTCGAAGAAATGGAATTCAAGTTTATACTACTTATGCTTGAAAACAAATTAGTACAAACCTTACCTGCCACTTCTCTCGAAAATAGAACAGGTAATTTCATAGTTATTGTATAAATTGTTACAAGATTAGCACCAAAAAAATAATGAATAATTATACTGTCTAGATTAGTTAATCCTAATTTAGAAATCTTTATTAAATAGTGAGAAAAACTATAATTAAATGCTTCCCTGATTAATCTAAGATTTATTTTTTTAATTCTAATTTTAAAAAACTGAAATGAATAATTGATTAAAATTATAAGTGAAAATATTGTTATTAAAAATTCTGAATAGAACAATGATTGAATTCCAATATCTAAATTCAACAATACAAAAGCAATAAAAACTTCAACTAATGTTAGAATAGACTTTACGCTGTTTAAAAATGACATTTTGTGAAGAGAAAATAATAGTGACGTAAAATACCCCCCAAAAACTTGAATAATTTTATTAAACAACATCAAAATGAAAATAAAATTATATTTAACATAAAAATCAATATTTAGAAATACCAAAAAATAATTAGTAATAATTCCTAAAGAAAAAATAAGTGTTGCTAGAAGAATTGTCATTACAAGTCCAATAGAAACTAAATTTTGATTTGATTTTTCACTTTTTCGTTTTGACAATTCTTTTATTAAAAACAAATCAATATTAAAATCTAACAAATTATAGAAACCTAAATAAGCGATAATGGTTATATATTCTCCATAACTTTCACTTCCCAAAAAATAAATTATTACTGGTATAAAGAAAAACTGCTTTACTAATTTTATTCCTGTTAATAGAAAATCAGTTGTTATGCCGGAAAAAACCTTTTTTTTGATCATCAAAATTGGAAATTTTTGATTTTTTAAAAAGTTTAAAACTTATTGAGTTCTAGATTGAAATAGATTCCAGTGGAAATGCTCCATTATTCGTTGCATTTTTTTTTGGCTTCAGAATAATTTTATTTTTTTTATTTGATAAAAGTGCAGCCCATATACCAAAAGTTCCGATAGTCAAAATATAATTTTTGAAAAATGTCATTAATTTGAAATCCTCTAAGTCTGACATATTTTGAACAAAAATGAATTCTTTATCATTGAAAGTTGAAAAATATTTTTTGCTAACTTCTATAGATTCTGAAAAAACATAATACTTTGGTTTATTAATTTTATTTTCTATTTTTTCAAAAGCTTTTTCAAAGAACAAACTTTCAATAACAAAATTATAATCAGTAGTTCTGTGATGAAGGCAAACATCAATTAAAGGATTAATTTTTTTTTTATAATTATTTTTTAGATCAATTAAATCTAAATTGATTTTTTGAAAAATTGTTTTTTTTATTTTATTAAAGTATTTAACATTTTGAAAATATCCCTCGATATATAAATTCTTGTTTTCAAATTCTTTATCATTAAATATTATATCTGGGTCTTTTTCTAAATTTAAATAAGTTATTTTTCCAAAAACAAGTTTTCTACAAAGCGTAATATAAAAATTTTGTAAAACATTAGTTTTTTTGAATTTAATCCCAATCATTTCTAACATTGGTTTTCTTCCATAAACATCTTTAACATAACCTGTATAATTATCGATCAGAATATCACACCCAAAATATCTTTTGCAGTAAATTGCAAATGCATAAATAAATAGTTGATTCCCAAACCCTCCTTTAAGTCTGATATAAATTTTATTTTTATTCATTTTTTATTGTGACATATATGAGATTTAAAAAATTATTTTGGGTTTTATTAAATCTCCAAGTAAATCAATTTAGCTCATGACAAAAGTCAACCGAATGTCAACCTATCAATAATATAAATTTTAACTTAATCCGTTTATTTAAAGTGTTTGTAGAACCTAACATTTAATTAGAATTCAAACCAATAACTATTATATATTTTTCTTTGATTCAATAAATTCTGAATTATCTATTGAACATGCATGTTTAATACTTTGATCATCAAAAATATCAAACAGAAAAATCCTTGATAAACATTTTTTTCAAATACTAAATCTAATTTGATAATCATAACAAAGTTTTATCTTTATCAAACCCTAAATAAGGACCGTTTTTGTGTTCCATTATTAAAGTGTTTTTTTGCAAGATTTCTAATGTATGTCCTCCTTTAAGTGTTATGTTTAGACCTCCCCTTTTTAAAATTTCAACATTTAACAACTCACCATTTATATCATAGTGATAAACTTTAACACTTCCACTTAATACGAACCATGTTTCTTGGGTCTGCATCTTTTCATAATTAACCTTATTCGAGTTATGAAAATGAGGACGATATTTATATCCAACATCAGAATTTTTAACTAGCGCACATTGCAGAAAATTTTCTGATCCAATTAAATCAATTCTATTTTTTTCAATAATATTTGTGTCGTAGACCATATGAAGTAATTCATTATTTACTTTCGAAAATATTTTTTTCATAATATACTTTCATTGATTTTTTTGCATATGTAAGTAATCTCTTTTTCAGAAAGACCGACATAAGAGGGTAAGCATAATCCTTTTTTATAAAGAGATAAAGAAACTGAATCTTTTTTTGGTTTGAAAAATAAATTATATTTTCTTTTAAATTGTGGTTGCCTATCTAAGGGATAGAAAAAAGTTCTTGTTTCTACACCCCCAAGATTTAACTCTTTTTCAGTTTTTTCCTTTTGAAAAATGTCATCAAATAGTATTGCAATTCTAAAGGGTACAAAAGTTGATCCCTCTATTGGTTTTATTATCTTAAACTTTTCTTGTTTTAGATTTTGATTATACAAAGCATAGTTTTCATTTTTTGCTTTAATAATGAAATCAAGTTTCTTTAATTGCGCCAATCCCATAGAGGATTGGATATCATTCATCCTAAAATTAAATCCTAATTCGGGATGTATAAATGATCCGCGATTTATTCGCCCTTGATTTCTAAGATATAGAAGCTTATTGTAAATATCTTGACTATCTGTACACAAATATCCACCTTCGGCAGTAGTAATTGTCTTATCAGCAAAAAAAGAAAAACTTCCAATTTCACCAAATGAACCAACATGTTTTCCTTTATATTTTAAGCCAATCCCTTGGGCTGCATCTTCAATTATTTTTAATTTATATTTTTTTGAAAGTTGCATTATTTTTTCAATATCACAGGACATTCCATATACATGGACAGGCATTATTGCTTTTGTTTTTCTTGTGATCTTTTTTTCAACTTGATTTATATTTACTTGCAAATTTTCAATATCAACTTCTGCAAAAACAGGTTTAGCTCCTGCCATTATAACTGAAGAGGCAGATGCATAAAATGAAAAGTTTGGTACAATAACTTCATCACCACTACCAATTCCTAAAGCCTTAAGGCCTAGGTAAAGTGAGAGTGTACCATTAGGAGCTAGTACACCGTATTTGACACCGACCAATTCATTAAGTTGATTGACAAATTCTTTACTTTTTTTACCCTCAGTCACCCAATTGTTATCAAAACATTCTTTGATGTTTTTGTATTCTTCTGCGCCTATGTAGGGTTTAAATTGTGGTATTTTCATAATATATTTTCATTTAAACAAAATGATCCTAAACTTTTAAAATTTAGTTTTCTATTCATTTAATTTCATGTTAACCAAGTTCATTATTCCAAAAGACAATCATTTCATCCAACATTGTTTCAAATGTATACTCTGGTTTCCAATCAAAATTATTTCTAAGTTTAGAAGAATCTCCCTTTAAATAAGGTAATTCTTCAGGTCTTAAATATTTTGGATTTTGAAAAACATATTTATTAAAATCCAAATTTAACTTTCCAAACACGTATTCTACCATTTCCCTGACGGAGAAAGTTTTCCCTGTGGCAACTACATAATTATCTGGTTTGTCATTGTTCAAAATCATATGCATTGCTCTAACATAATCCTTTGAGTGTCCCCAATCTCTGTATGAATCCATGTTTCCAAGTTCGAGCCTTTTTCTTAATCCCATTTTAATTTCTACTGCTGTTTTTACAACCTTGTTAGTTACAAAATTACTTCCTCTTCTAGGAGATTCATGATTAAATAAAATTCCATTTACAATATGAAGATTATAGGCTTTTTTGTAATTATTTGATATGTTAAATCCAAAAACTTTGGCGCACCCGTAAGGACTTACAGGTATGAAAGGTGTTGTTTCTCGCTGAAAACCGTCACTATCAACAGAAATCCCAAACATCTCCGAAGAACTTGCTTGGTAGAATCTTGCATTCGGGGCATTTAATCTAAAAGCTTCAAGCATATTTAATACTCCAATTGCATTTGTTTTTGCGGTAAATTGTGGAATATCAAAACTAATTCTAACATGACTCTGTGCCGCTAAGTTATATATTTCGTCAGGCATTAATTCAGAAATTAATTTATTCAAACCACCTTCATCTAGTAAGTCTCCATAATGAGTATGGAAATTTTTATTAATAAAATCAAGTCTTGAAGATTGATTTTCTGGTACAGAATTTCTTCTTACTAGACCATGAACTTCATATCCTTTTTTTAATAGATATTCTGATAAATAACTGCCATCTTGTCCAGCTACTCCTGTTATAAAAGCTTTTTTCATTTTAAAATTTATTATTTTTTTTGAACAGCCAACTAAATGACTGCATTTTATTTTCAAGTCCATCTTTTAGACCATCAACTATCATTTCATAAATTTGTCTCAGTAAAGCGGTGTCATTATTTGGATCATCTTCGTTTGCAAAATCTAACTCATAAACCTCTCCAAACTGAGAAAAAATTGACTCAATAGTCTTATCGACAGATATGTCAAAATCAATTGATAATATTACCTTATTCAGCACTTTAATGTTAGAAATGGTAATCATGCAATTGTTTTCATCCTGAAAATCCTTAATTCTCCATAGCTCTCCATATTAGTCAATATTATTCGCCCAAAAAAGCATGTTTGACTTAGCTTTAGCATTATTGAAATATTCCAAATACCCTTTTCAGATTCGTTTAAAATGTACGAATACAATGATTTGTTTAGTTTACTCATGTTTAAGAATTAAATTAATGATTTCAATTAAATTCAATAAATGCTGATCTAGCTTAAACTCTTTTTTTCAATTCAAAAATTGAACAACCATAATTACAATTAAAATTGGTTTCTTTACCATTTTCTATATTTACATTTTCAAATAAAGATCCATCATCTGATATATAACTAAATGACTCTATTGTAAAAAAACTCTCTAATATTGGTTTAATATATTTAATCGAAAAAACTCTATGTGCATTAAACTCTACTCTGTTTCTACCTAATGGAAAAGACAAATAACATGTCCCATTTTTAGATAAAATCTTGTGAATGTTTTTTATACCCTTTAAGTGACCTTTAGGATCTATTGGGTCACCGTATCTGCCAAGACCAAAATGTTCTAGCGCATGCAAACAGGTTACACATTCGTATTTCTTTTCTAGACTTGAAATTTCATTCATCAAGTCATGTTTCTTAAAATTGATGTTTTTAATTTTTCCTTCTAAAGGTCTTATATCAAGTACGTCTATTTCCCTAAATGTGGAAACATGTGCTACAAAACCATCAATTCTTGATCCAATATCTAAAATATTTTTAGGCGAATTTTCAAAAATTAATTGTGACACAAATAAATCTTGAATAAAATAATGGCTTTTTATAGAACCAGCTGATATCTTATTTTCTCCAAAAATTGGCCAAAAATCTAATTCAAATAATTCTTTATCATTTTTAAATTTTGAAAGGCATTTCAGATACCAAAAAAAATTTAAAAAAAAATTTTTAGTGTCCAATAAGTTAATCCCTATCATAATAAAATATCTATGAATTATTCTTAATTTTTGTTTCATTATTTTAATTTAGAATTATATTTTTCATCTTCCCAGATACTACTCTTAATGATTGTTATTTACAATTATAAATAGTTTGCCACTTAGTCTTTTTAGATTTATAAAAATACTCCCATTGTTCTTTTCATCCCTTCCCAATTGAATAAGTGCTTGATGAAATAACCCCTCTACCATCAAAAACTTCAGTCTTTGAAAAATCTAAATTTTTAAAATCCTCCCACTCAGTTAAAATGGCTACTGCATCAACACTAAGGTCCAAAGTATTAATAGAATCGATTACTGAAATCCGCGACTTAAAGTCTTTTGTATTTGAAGACTTCCAATAAAAATCAATATCTCTAAATATAGATTCCTTCAATACCATCGGATCATAAATTTCAAGAATAGCGCCAGCCATGGTCAACTTTTCAGCAACATAAATGGCAGCAGACTCTCTACTATCATTTGTATTCGCTTTAAATGCCCACCCTAAAATGGCAATTCTTTTCCCATTTAAATCTCCAATAAAGTGATCAATTATTTTCTGAGCAAAACGATCTTTTTGGTAGTCGTTTATTTTTACTACTTGATGCCAATATTCAGCAACTTTAAAGAGACCATAATATTTACATAAATATACTAAATTGAGTATGTCTTTTTGAAAACAGCTTCCGCCGAAGCCTACAGATGTCTTTAAAAAGTGTGGCCCAATTCTGTGATCCATACCAATAGCTTTAGATAGCTCGTCAATATTTGCTCCAGTTTTTTCACAAAGTGCTGAAAGGCTATTTATTGATGAAATTCGCTGAGCTAACATTGCATTTGATGCAAGTTTCGCAAGTTCGGATGACCAAACATTAGTAGTTAATATTTTCTCTTTTGGAATCCAATTATAATAAATATCAACAAGGGCTTGGACCGCTTTTTGTCCAGAAGCAGTTCTCTCTCCACCAATTAATACTCTATCAGATTTAAATAGATCTTTTATTGCAGTACCTTCAGCTAAGAATTCAGGATTAGAAAGAATTTCAAAATGGATGCCATTTGAGTTTTCTTCTAAAATCTCTTTAATTTTTTCAGCTGTTCGTACTGGAAGGGTAGACTTTTCAATAATTATTTTATCCGACTTTGAGTATTTAGCTATATCTTTTGCACACGCCTCCACATACCTTAAGTCCGCAGCCATGCCTGCTCCCTTTCCACTATCTTTCGTAGGAGTATTAACCGCCATAAATATCATTTCAGCCTTCTCAATATTTTCACCAATATTCTTAGAAAAGAATAGGTTTCTCCCGCGTGCTTCTTCTATTAGCTCAGCTAAGCCAGGCTCATATACAGGAAGATAATCTGAAGGTCCGTTCCATGCTTTTATCCTCTCTGGATTACTATCAACAACTGTTATATTTAAATGAGGGCACTTAACTGCAATTACTGCCATGGTTGGTCCACCGACAAAACCTGCACCAATACAACATATATTTTTTACTCTCATTTTATCTATTAAGTAGCCAAGAAGAGGACTGAATCTTATCTCCTAATCCTTCAATTAACCCAATGCTATTGTTTTTACATATTTCTATCTCAGGAATAGAGTTATTATTTTGATCTCCTCCGTTAGCAAAAAAAAGATCATACTTTAAATTATAATCATCTGCGAGTTTAGCTAGTGTATAACATTGAGTTTTATCACTATCAATAGAAATAAGAGCACTATCAACATACTTGATAGCACATACAATAGTTAATCTCTCATTCTCATCCATAAATTCCTTACTTCCTTTTAATTTTCTTTGAAGATCACTATTTACAATAACCCAAAGAACATCGCCATAAGCCTTAGCTTTTTTAAATAATTCTATATGTCCCCTATGTAGAGGATTAAAATATCCTGAAACAATTATTGCCTTTGGTTTACTCATTTATAACCTGTTGTAATCATCTTCAATTCGAACAATATCGTCCTCTCCAAAATAGGTTCCAGTTTGAACTTCAATAAAAACCACTTTTTCCGATCCTATATTTTCAATGCGGTGTTTTACACCTTGAGGGATCAGAATGGTCTGTCCTTTAACGTACTCTTTATCTACACCGTCTAAGGTTATTAGGCCAGTCCCGCTTACTATGGTCCATGCCTCAGAGCGTTTATGATGGTACTGATATGAGAGTCTACCACCAGGATCAACCTCTATACGCTTAAGTTTATAGGTTGGCTGATCATGTAGCACAAAAAATCTTCCCCAGGGGCGCTCTTCACTTTCTGTATGTATCATTTCTCTTTAGAATTGAATAGTACTATATGTTTACGGTCTGCTAAAAACTTGGAGGCTAAATAAAAGCTCACCTTTCTCCCTATTAAATCTTCAATTTTATCTTCTAGTTGGGCAATGTATTGCATGTTAAGTTCCTGGCCGATTAAAAACACCTCAATTAGACCTGAGTCGTTTCCTTTTGCATAATCTCCAACCAAGATAATCTGATCAACATCTCCCATTCGCTCTAGAACAGTTTCTACAACATCTTCTAAACCTAAATGTTTAAAAACTACCTTTTGCATAACTTCGAAAAGAGGATGATTAATGTTAGCTTTATATTCAACTTTATTATCAACTTTTACTTTTTCTAGGTAACCTGCTCCTTGAAGGTGATTAAGCTCTTTTCGGATTGCGTTTGTGGATTCACCCATTTCGGTTGCAAGTCCATTTAAGTAACCCCGATTGGCCTGTGAGATAAAGAATTTAATTAGCAGTCGAAGGCGTGTTTTGGACGTAATAAGCTTACCTAGCATAATTAAAATTTTTGTTTTTTAGCACGGCTCCGCCGTGTCTGTCCCAATTGGGCAAAGTTATTTTTTAAATGGTGTTTTAAAAGTTAAGTCTTTAAGCCGCTTGTTTTGTTAGGGTAATACTCATCCCCAAAGAAGTAAGCTCTAATTTAACTTTTGTATTGTCTGTTTGAACTACTTTACCTCTTAGACCTGAAAAAGGCCCTTCGGTAATTGTATGAGACTGACCCACACGAAGAGTAGTTACTTTAATATCTTTGTGAATCCCATTTAGGTGGTCCTGCATTAAATCAATTTCGGAAGCAGAAACAACCGCAGGTTTTCCAAGGAAAAAAAGGTAGCGGACTATACCTATACATGAAAAAACTTTATCACGCTCTTTTTCTTCTAATTGAACCATGACATATGAAGAGAGCAATGGTCTAGTTACTTTTTTCTTTCTGTCAGAATATTGTTTTGTAAAGGTTACTGTTGGGCAGTAGTTAGTAATGCCCATAGCTGATAGCTGCTGTACTACTTTAAGCTCCTGCTTGTGACGGGTATAAACGACAAACCATTTTTTCTCCATTACTTTCTTAAATTGAAACCCCTTAAAATTTTAGGTAAAACCTATTAATTAAGGGGAATTAAATTTTTATCAAATGTGTACAAAAAAATTAATGAGTACTAAAAGTACTTGAAAATGACCACATATAAAAACTATTTATCAAGTTTTTTTAGTGTTTAGTTTTATTAAAAAATATAAATTAATAAACAAATTATTGGTAATCAGTAAATTAAGTAATTAAATATTTAAATACAGTAAATAAATTAGTTAACCACAATACTGTTTTAATAAAGCTTCAGCTTGACTAAATCCACTATCTCTCGAAATTTCGAGTAATGGGCATGCACCAATTGGATCATTCATTTTAATGAATATTAGCGCCTTGATATATTCGCATTTTCCATTCAAAGGATTGAGATTGTTTATTACCCAATTTATTTGGTCAAGGGCCTTTTGAAGGTTCCCTGTCATATAGTTTGAAGTTGCAGCATTTTCGTAATGAGAATAATCTAATGGATTGTTTTTAATAGCTTCTTCAAATTTTAATGATGCAGCAAAATGATCGCCTTTATCAAAATATTCTAATCCCTCTCTAGAGTAAGCAATGGATCTTTGAAAAGCTTCGTATCCAACTGAGATTTGAATATACAGATTTTTAATATCATTATCGGATGGAAAAATTTCAGTAGCTTTTTTAGCTCTCTCTATTAATTTTTTATCGTTTTCTTTACTTAAACCACTAGCTATAATTAGATAATTTTTCCAATTAATTTTTTTATTTTTTCGAGTAAGTAATGTAAAGGCTTCATCTACCGCTTTTTTGTCTTTTGTCAAATTAAGTAAATTAAGGTATCTAGAAGAATGTAAATCATTATTTGGTAATCCAAAAAAAGCCTTTTTTGCATAAACTTTTGCACTATCTATTCTCCCTTGTTCTTCAAAGATTTGGCTTTTCAAAATTTCGCTGTAATACAAATAAGGATTTGCTTTGGTCCCCTTTTCTATAAGACTGAGTGCTTTTTTATATTTTTTAGCATTAAAATAATATCTTGCTTTTACAGAATTTATCGGAATTGTTGTTACTGTAATATTGGGTATATCAGGCACAATATTGTCAACTTTGTTGAGTGCAAGATTGTAGCTGTTGGTATTAAAATCTTGAAGAAGAAACATTTGTCCTTTTAATGATTTATATACCTGATTTGTAACATACAAACTTGGTAATACAATAAGTATTCCAATAGCAATAAATAACTTATTAGCTGCTGTTTTTTTGTACTCATTTTTAAAATATATCCTATTCTTCTCATAATAACCCATTAAAAGTGACATTATAGTTGCCCACACAACAAGCACTTGAGGGCGAGCGATTGGAAAATTTAAGTTGGCGTCAACAAAATAAACCCCTAGGGCTACAAGCAAAAGAAAAATAAACGTCTTTTCTGTATTTGATAGATTAGAGTAGCGGATAAGTTTAAAAGAATAATAAAGTGCAAGAAAAAAAATTGACAAATACAACAAAAAACCAATTATCCCCAATTCAGCACCTAATTGAATAAAATCACTATGAGCATGATAAGGAACAACATAACCTTCAATATCATCTGCATCATATTGAATGGATTTTAATTTCCAGTTACCAAGACCAACACCCATAATAGGATTTGATTTCAAATGTGTTAATACATCCTTGTAATATCTAAGACGTTGATTAACAGATCCGTCGTTAGTACTAAATGAAATAGTTGCAGCTCTAGATACAGCGTCTGCACCTTTTGAAGAAAAATAAATTTGATTTAATGATATTGACATAATCAACGGGAAAATAAAATAGCTAATTCTTATTAAATAAATTATTTTTTTTTCTTTCAGATAAAATAAAGTATTTAAAAAAGTGTATCCTGTCAAAATTAACCCAACTCCTAAAAATGAGGCTCTTGACTGAATCATCGATAGACACACTAATACCAGAAAAGTCAAAATAATTAATGCTCCAATAAAAACTCTTTTTTTTATTTGATGAAATAAAAAAAGGATAAATGGAATCTTGATTGCTATAGAAAATGCGGTTATATTTCTGTTTGCGGTCACACCTTTTAATGACCCTGAAGAAATAAATCCAGTTAAATCTATCATGCTTTTGGCCTCGATAATAACTGCATATACCTCTATGCTAAGAATAACGACTATTGCCCAGCAAATAAATTGAATTTTTTCTTTGATTGAGAATAAAAAAATCCCTATCAACATATACATTAATAAAACATTTGCTTGCCTAGTTATATTAACAATAACTTCTGTAGGATTGATAGCATAAAAATATGATAAGCTTGCCCAAAATATAAATCCAATATAAGTTAAAGACATATAAGATCTTAAAGTTAATTTTATTGAGCGTGAATAAAATCCATGATTATAAGCTAAGAAAACAAGACCTACTCCATTTAAAATTGTCATAAAAATCCATTGAGGTGCAATTTTATCAACAGCACTAAGATTAGGGATAAAACCAATAGATAAATACAGAATAATTAAAAGCCCAGCAATTATAGAATTGAATACATTTTTATTGTAATTCTTACTCATAAACTTTATCCTTACAGAATTGTTCTTTGATAGCAAATGCTTCCTTATAATTTAAATCAATTGCCAGAGAAATAAATTTGCATCCTCCATTAACATCTCCCGTTGAGATTTTTGAAATTGCATGAATATATTCAGATTTGCCAGTACCAGGATTTAATCCATAAATTACTTTTGAGGAATAAAGCATTGAATTACCAAACTCTTTCAATTGGTAAAAACAAGAAGCCGCATTCTCATAGTATGAGAATTCCAATGGATCCTCTTTAGTTGCTAAAAGATATAGTTCTTTAGCTTTTTGGTAATTTTTTTGATTAAAATATTTAAGAGCTTCTCTAGCTAATTCAACACCTTTTTTTATTCTAAATGGATCAGTGTGTGCCAACTTCCTCAACAGCAAAAAGTTGTAATTGTTGGGGAATAATTCAACTGCTCTATTAGTTAATTTCATTAGTTTTTGATTTCCTGAGCCTGTTAAATCTATATAAGCAGTAATGATGTTTTGCCAATTTAAAGCTGATTGTGAGTCGATCAACTGATCCGCTGCTTCCTCTATGGAAGCTAAGTCTTTTTTCTGCATAGCCAATTTTACAAAGTTAGCTGAGTGTAAGGTATTATTAGGCAATCCAAAAAAAGCTTTTTTTGAATGGTAATATGCGCTATCAATATTTCCTTTTTTTTCGTAAACTTTACTTTTTAGAAAGTCAGTAAAAAATAAATATGGATTTGAGTTTTTAGTGCTTCCCAAATTTTGAAGGGCTTTGTCATATTGATTGTTATTCAAATAATATCTTGCCTTAAGTGATTTAAGAGGAATTGTTGTAACTGTAACATTTGGAATACTCATGTTCATAGCCTCTAATTCTTGTATTTTTGCGTTATAGCTATTGGTGTTAAAATCATTTAATAAGATCATCTGATTTTTTAAGGAATCGTAAATCTTAACAGAAACAAAAATTGATGGTATGCTAATTGCTAATATTATATAATAGATCCATTTAATTTTTTTATCATTTTTTTCTGATAAGTTTATTTTACTTTTTTGTATAAAAAAGTAGCAAATTGAGCTGATTGAAAGAGCCCAGATGATATTTACTTGAGGCCTCGCAATTGGGAAATTTAAGTTTGCATCTATAAAATAAACTCCGAGACCCATCAAAACCAAATATATAAACAGCTTATCATCATTCTCTAATTCTTTATAAGCTAATAACTTTAAAGAATAAAATATTGATATCAGAAAAATACCTGCATAAAATATAAACCCCAAAATTCCTAATTCAGCTCCTATTTGAATAAAATCACTATGTGCATGATAAGGTACTGTGTAACCAGTCATATTCTTCTTGTCATAATCAATTGATTTAAATTTCCAATTTCCGAAACCTACACCAAAAAGAGGATTCAATTTCATATGAGTAAGGACATGGTTATAGTATCTTAATCTCTGATTAACCGACCCATCGTTGGTTGATAGTGAAATAGAAGATGCTCTAGTTATAGCATTGGCTCCCTTAGAGGCGAAAAAGACTTGGTTAATTGTAATTGATAGAAAAAGGGGTAATATAACAAACAGCAGAGTTTTAAATTTATTAATCGTGTTTTCATTTTTAAAAAAGAAAAAAGGTACAATAGGAAACATCACCACAATCAGTCCTACAGCTATATATGAGGCTCTAGATTGAATCATTGATAAGGCTGTAATAGAAAGTGTAATGATAATAAGTCCTAAGATTTTCCTTATTCTGGTATTTGATTTAACAATCCAACCTAGAACGAATGGAATTTTAAGGGCAATTGAAAATGCTGCTATATTTCTATTTGCCGTCACACCTTTTAACCTTCCGGAAGTTATAGCTCCAAAATCATTAAGCATTTCAATAGCTTGATAGAAAACAAAATACAGCTCTATTGCTAAAATTATAGTAAAAACTAGACCGAAAAATTTAATTTTGTTTTTTATAGACGATAAAAGAATTACCATATTAGAGTACATGAAGAAAACATTAAATTGTCTAGTAAAATTTACAACTACCTCAGTTGGGTTAATTGCATAAAAAAATGAAAGGCCAGCCCAAAGAATAAATAAAGCGTACAAAATGGTTATCCAAGACTTGAAGTAAGCTGAAATTCTTTTATCGAAAACATTTTGATTTCTAATTATAAAAATCCCACAAAAAAAATTTAAAATTGCCATAGAAAGCCATTGTGGTGCAACTTTATCAATTGCTTCAAAATTTTGGATAAACCCTATGCTAAGGAAAAGAATTAAGAATACTGACTCATAAATGGGTAGGTTTTTTAAACTTGATTGTTTTTTGTCGCTCATTTTGTTGATTGATTTATAACAAAGAAAGAAATTTTGTATTCAATAACTGCTTTTTTAAATTCATTTATATTTGACGTATGGAATTCTATGTTATTTTTTTAGCATTTTTTTTGTCTATATTTTTTCATGTAATTGTCCAAAACTTTTTTGTCAAAAAAAAATACTTTGATGATTTTAATCATCGTACCTCTCACAAAACTATAGCAACAAGAAGTGGTGGTGTAAGTATTTTTAGTACTTTATTCTTAATATCTATTTTATTTTACTTTTTAAAAATAGAGCTTTTTGATTATTCTCTTTTTATTCCTTTAGGAATTCTATTCACAATCGGAGTTTATGATGACTTGTACCAAGCTGACTTTAAAATTAAATTTTTAATGCAATTAATCGTTGCAAAAATTTTAATAGACCAGGGTTTTGCAATTGTATCATTACATGGTTTCATGGGAGTATATGAAATTCCTTGGATACTTTCCCAATTAATAACTGCTGTTGGTTTTGTAATAATAGTTAATGCTTACAATTTTATAGATGGAATTGATGGTCTGGCAATAAGCGAGACTGTAAAAAACTTTTTTTTCTTTCTTTATGTCTTATTTCCAAAGGACCCTTTGTATGATTTAGGATTTATATTACTCTTCATTTGCATACCATTCTATTTTTTCAATTTTAAAAAGAAAAAAAAGATTTTTTTAGGTGATGCAGGTTCTTTGCTTTTAGGTGGTGTAAATATTATTTTCATTTTTCATATTTTAAACCCGAACGTCATACTTATTAATCTAAATGATGTCAATAGAATTTTACTTTCTTTAGCAATTCTAATTTATCCGCTGGTGGATTTAATTAGAGTTGTAGCCATTAGAATTAAAAATAAAAAGTCACCATTTACAGCTGATCAGAACCATTTTCACCACTGGTTAATTTCAAAAAATTTTTCTCATTTGAATTCAACCTTAATAATAGTTAGTGTAAGTTTTGCTTTACTTCTTATTATTTCGTTAATATAAAAAAACCCTCTCATAAAGAGAGGGTTTAAAAATTAAGTATTGTTTCTACTTAATAAAACTTATAAGATTAAATTACCCTCCAGTAACTAAATCTAATTCGTTTTTAGTATTAACACCAACACCACCTGCACCATCAGTAGCATCATCAGCAGTGTTATCAGCAGCATCAAGCCCTTTATTAGCAGCAGTATTAGATACTAAAGCAGCTTGAAGAGTCAATGTTGCTGTAGTTGAGTCGATTGTCACAACATCAACATTCATATTATATGTGATAGACTGAGTACCTGATGTAGCTGAAACACTTGTTGATGAAACTCTGTCGCTTTGAGCCGCATAAGCCTCGATAAATGTTTTGAAACCAGCTAACTCAGAAGACGTAATAACGGCTTGTTGGTAAGGCAGAGTTTCTGCACCAGCTATAGCGTTGGTATACTCTCCTGTTAGAGCGTTTCCATTTAAAGTGATAGAAATAGCAGCAATAGGCTCTGCTAAAACAGTTGAGTTAGGAGCTACGATAGAAGCTAATTTTGTGTTATTAACAACATTAACAGTCTTAACTTTAGTAAGTGAACTCATATCTAACGAAGTAAGTTCAGTTACACCACTAACAGTAACTGTAGCAGCAGTATCCCCAGATATAAATGTGTGACCAAAGTCAATAGTAGTCATTGTAGCAGAATTAGAAACCGTAAAGTCAGTAATCTCTCCAGTAGTAGCAAGAGTTGCTAATCCAGGACCATTGACTATAGTAAGTGTATTTATAGTACCAGCAACAGCAAGATCAGATAAAGCAGTAGAAGATGCGTTTACGCTGATCTCTATGTTTGTATCTTTTGTACCACCTCCTGTAATATCCGCAGACTTAAGTTTAGGAAAAACTCCAAGCGTTAAACTTGTAGCTTGCGCTAAAGTAGTCAAACTTTCTATTGTTGCAGATGCAGTTAAATTAGCTGGAGTTGCAACACTCTTAAGAGTAATAGCTGCAGTTGTAGATGTAGTAATTGATGCACCATCAACAAGTTTTCCAGCTGTAAATACAGATGCATTAGCCGCACTGATTGCCCCACCTTGAGTAGCAAGATCTGGGAATTCAACTGAACCAGGTCCATTAATTGTTAACGTTCCTGAAACAGTGGCAATTGCACCCATCGCAATAGTTTTTGCGTTAGCTGTAAGCGCACCACCAGTAGCAATAGTTTTAAGTCCCGCAAAATGTGCCTCCGAACCTGTATTAGCATTGGTTAAAGTAACAACTGCAGATATTGAAGGTACAGAATTAGCAAATACTTGTGCTACACTAGATACTTTTATTGAAAGTGCAGATGCAATGTCTGAATCATACCCCCAGGTAAACGAGGTAGCTTTTGTAGCAGTAACAACTCCTGTTAAGGCAATATCACCTAAAGAGATTGTTAAAGCATTTGGATAATTTTTAGTATTTAATGTACCTGATAAATTACCAATGTTAAGACTTGTAATACTAACAGATTCAGAAAGCGTAAGTGCATTAACAGAAACTAACTGAGATAAATCAACGTCTCCGTAGTGACCTAAAGTAAGGTCTCCACTTACAGTAGCTAATCCAGAAATATCTACGCCATTATCAATATTAGCAGCTCCATCTATGAAACCAATCGTAGATGCGTCAATGGTAGCTGAAGCTGTAATAGTTACTTGCCCTATTACAGTTCTAACTTTTGAAACAACAGCATCAACTCTAGCAGCTAAAGCAGCAGTACTTAAATCAGCGTTATTAACTTCAAATGTACCATTAATGATAACTGTAGGATCATCTGCTTCAGTTCCAATTAATGATTCAACATAATCTAATTCAGCTTCATTTGTAATTTTTAGATTTTGGTTAATTACAGCATTAGCTTGTAGTAATTCACCAAGAGCTTCTAAAATATCGTCAACCTCTTGATTTAGGTTGTCAACCTCTTCACCAACGGTCGCTAGACCATCGATTTGGGTTTTTATAGCATCAACTTGACTAGTAACACTGGCTAAGTCAGCAGCAGATAGCTGTCCAGCTAATCCTGATACTTGAGTAGCCAACGCGGATAAATCGCTCTGAACTTGTGTAATTGCGCTAGCTTGTGCAGCTAAAGCGTTAATTTGTTGTTCGAGGCTGTCAAATTGATCATCGTAATTTTGACATCCCACTACAAGTAGTGCTCCTGCCAAAATTGATAATAAACCTTTTTTCATTTGTAAAAATTTAATTAATAATTATTAATGTGCAACATGCACGTTCACACAAAACGGAGCAAATTCCATGCCAAAATGAAACGCATGTTGAAAAGTTACAAATAAATAATTTAAAAATCACTTAACACGTTGATTTTCAATATTTTATTTTTTTAACAATTTTTCTCAACTTATTTTATAAATTATTTTTTCAGATCGCTAAAACACTTTACTCTAATTTTTCCTGAATCTTATTTACTATTTCGACTATTCCATTACGGATTTCAACTGCTGGCGAATTAAAATGATTTACCATTACGGAAAACATAATTATTTTACCCTTACTGTTTTCAAAAAATCCAGAGAGGTTGCAATTGTTTCGAAGAGTCCCTGTTTTTGCATAGATATTCTTTAGACTAGGATAATCTAAAAGGGTCCCCGATTCACCACTTTTAGGAAATAGTTTTTTAATTTCGATCCATTGAATTTCTTTTCTGATAAGCTTGAGTACTTGGATAATAGTCCTAGGTGTAAACATATTATACCTGGAGATACCTGAGCCATCATACCAAATGAGATCATCTTTAAATACATCTCCCCATTTATTTTTTAGAATCTCTATGGCTTTCACAGTACTAAATCTGCCAGATAACCTGTTTGAAACCATTAAAAGCAGGCTTTCTGCTATACCATTGTCACTATCATGCAGTAAAGCCTTATATAATTTATTTTCATTATTTGTATACAACACTGACCATTGCAAAGAATCATTTTGATTATTGTAAATAATATTGTTTTTCGTCACTCTCGAAAGTAAGTTTACGAAAAGAGAATCACTGGTTATAAAAGGACTATATATAGTATCTGTTACTTTCCAATTGTCTGGATTATAATAATATTTATTTTCAGTTTTATTTCTTTGAAGTTTATTTACAGAAGAATCTAATTCAAGAAAAAAATCTGGAACAAGCTTCTTTCCCATTATCGCCTTAACAGAATTACCATATATTGGGAAAATACTTTTTTCAGCAGCATAATAAAAGTTATGATCATCCCATGACCATCCTGGGCCGTAAGGCTTGACCCTATTCTTTGGTTTTGAATATTTCCATATTTTTTTTTGAGACAAAAAATTTAATAAAGTTGAGTCAGAATAAAAGGGATGTAATAAAAGAGGGTAACCAGTTGAACGAAAACTAACTGTAGTATCATTTTCGATTTTATATTCTAGAGCCGGTAAAGAATCAAAAGTTTGAATAGCGCCAAGAAAAGTAAAAAGCTTTGTGTTTGATGCAGGTGTCATATATTTCGATCCATTATAATCAGCATAAATTTTATTCATTCCCTCAACTCTTATTGCAACATAGCACTCGTCAAAAACAGGAATTTGATCAATCCATTTTTTTAATTTCTTTTCATTTATTGTTTGGCTAAAAGCACATGAGAAAAACAAATAAGTAAAAACATATTTAATCATCCTACCCATAATAAGCCAATTTAAATTTCAATTTGAAACCCTAAATAAGCATTCCTTGTAGGAGCGGGTTCATAATATCTTTTCCCAAATGCATTTAGCCTAATATTATCAAAATATCTTTCATTAAAAATATTATTAATACCTCCTGAGAAAGTAAGGGCTATATTATTAAGATTAAATGATTTGCCAACTTGAAACCTTACATTTTGAAAGGATTCAACTTTAACTGTATTTGAATTATTAGCATAGAGGTGTCCGATATGCTCTGCTGATAATAGGAGTTGCAAACTGTTATTTGTTGTATAACCTAACTGTAAAAATATTTGACTATTTGGTATTCCAGGAAGAGAATTATCCAAGTTGTTATCGCTACCTTTAAAAAGATATTTAGCTTGAGTAATACTTGTTCTTACCTCCCACTCCTTATATTTATATTGCGTAACTAGTTCCAGGCCATATCTTTGTGTAGCTCCAGTATTTCTATAAAATGAACGCCCTGGAAACTCCTCTAATTCATAAGGTAAAATCTCATTAGAACTTTCTATTAAAAATAAGTTTGTCTCTAGTTTGAACTTTTGCCACTGTCCTTTCCATCCTAAATCATAGGATATCGCTTCTGAAGGGCTCAATTCAAAATTAAATCCTTCTGCACCAGAGGGATTCGCTGATAGCTCAGACAAGGTTGGAGTTTCAAAGCTAGTGGAAAAATTTACATAAATATGCTGAAATGGAGTAAGCTCATAACTCACTCCTAAACTTGGATTAATTACCTGATATATTTGATCCTGTGAAAAACTATCTGTGCCTAAACGCATGTCGTCATAACGCAAGCTGAGGCGAAAAAATAATGCCTCCAATTTTAGCTCATCCAAAATGGAGAAACTAAAATTTTGAAATTTTTCTTCTTGAGAGAAACTATTAGATCCTTGGGAGCCCAAAATATTTAGATATCTATCCCTTTGATCTGACTGATCTAGTAATTCAGCTGCAACTTGCAAATTATTCTTTCCATTTTTATAATTCAGGCGGCTCCCTAATCCAAAATAATTTCTTGTCAAATCAATAATTCCTCCGTTTTCAAATGGTAGTTTACCATAAAAATCTCTAAATGAATAAAATCCATACGTGCTTAGAATTATCTTATCAGTCCAACTTTTATCCCAATTCAGCCCAAATTTAAAATGATTAACGCTCTCATAAGTATCATAATCTAAATTACGTTGTCTAGCCTGAGACCTATCTTCTTCTGAATCCTCTAGAGTTATTCCCCCTGCATCCTCTGCTCTTGGGCTATCAGTAAAATTCATTTGAAACTGAATTTTTGATGAGGGATTTAATTTATGTTTTATTTTCAGATTGAAAAGATTTTGTTCTAAACCACTATTATTTCTAAATCCATCTGTAAGTAAACGGTTCGCATGAATCAATGCAGTTGTTTTATCATTTTTAACAGACCCTGTTAATTGATAAGATTGAAATCCAAAGGCACCTAGACGGGTTCGGAATTGAAAATTTTTCCCTTCAATATAATCTATTGTGTTTAGATAAATGACTCCACCTGAGGCATTACCATACAAACTAGCAGATGGCCCCCTAAGGACTTCCAGGTTTTTGAGAAGTCCCAACGGTATATTATCTATTTGACCCTGTCCGTCTGGTGTTGTTTCTGGAATTCCATCAATAATGATCTTAACTCCTCTTATTCCAAAAGCTGATCTTGCACCAAAACCTCTCAAAGAAACTCTTAAATCTTGTGCATAATTATTTGCATTTTGAGTAAAAAGCCCTGGTACTGCCCTTAAATAGTCTTGTAGGGTAATTTGCTGAAATATGTTTTGATATTGCTCAACTTCTTGAAAACTTACTGCAAAGGGTAGTTTATTTAAAGCAGTAGAAGTTTTAGGAGAATTTAGCACTACTTCTTTGAGTGTAACTGTAACAGTATTTGAATTATTTTGTGCTTTAGAAAAAAAAGAGTTTAAAAAAAAAGAAACTATAATGATGGTTTTAGAAATTCTGCTCTCTATTATGGTCATAGTGTATGCTATTATTTAAATTTGTACGAAGATAATCAATTATGTATCTGTCCGAAACAGAAGAAATCATTGCTTTTATTGTCTGCATAGCTATTGTTATAGGTTTCGCAGTAAGTACTTATCTTGAAATTAAAAATACTATATCTGAAGAAAAAAATAAACAAAAAGAAAAGAGAGAAAATGAGACAAAAATTAAAACTCTAATTAAATATTTCGATGCCAAAAAAAACCTGATAGACAGAATTACTGAAACTAAAAAATCTCTAGAAAACAGGAATAAATAATGTGATAAAAAATATTCATTAAACCAATTTTAAAGAATGAAAAAAATATTCCATAGTTCAAACTCCAGAGGAGAAGCTGACCACGGTTGGTTAAAAGCCAAACATTCCTTTAGTTTTGCCAATTATTTCAATCCTGAAAGAATACAGTTTGGAGCTCTACGTGTATTGAACGATGATATAATTGCACCTGGAAGAGGTTTTGGTACTCATCCGCACGACAATATGGAGATTATCACTATACCTTTAGATGGGAGTTTAGAACACAAAGACAGCATGGAAAATGTAGGTGTGATTGAAAAAGATGAAATACAAGTCATGAGTGCTGGAACAGGTGTCTCTCACAGTGAATACAATAAAAGTAAAGAAAAACCAGTAAGTCTTCTTCAAATCTGGATATTCCCAAAAGAACAAAACGTGATCCCTCGTTATGATCAAAAAAACTTTAAGGAGCTTCAAAAAATGAATAGTCTGTATCCCATAGTTACTCCGAATAAAAGTGGTACTGGAATGTGGATTCATCAAGATGCCTGGTTGCACATGGGTAATTTTAACAAACCAGCCTCCTTTGAATATAAAATAAATAAAAAAGGTAATGGGGTTTATACTTTTGTTATTGAAGGTCGTGCAAAAATTTCTGAAAACATCCTTGGCAAGAGAGATGCCCTTGGAATTTGGGATACAGAAGATTTTAATATTTCTGTGGATAAAAGCACAAAACTTTTATTAATCGAAGTTCCTCATTAAGTATTTGAAATGTTAAAACAATCAGCAAAGGAACTTCTTGTGTACATTGAACAAAAAATTCAAAATGGTGATTATAAAGACAGTGTTCATAAAATAACGCTCATAACTACCAGAAATGTAATCCGAAAAATCCTAGAAGAAGAATTTTAATTTCAATTAGATTATTGAAAAGCTTGAAAGTACTTAAGGTTATAATTCTCATGAAAATGATTCCTTAACTTTATCAAATAGATAAATAAATTATGGAGTTAATTCCAGTTAGCGGCTTTTCTCTTATTTCCCTTTTAAGAGGATTTTTGGGTATTTCTGTTTTGATTTTAATTGCTTTTATTTTGAGCAATAATCGAAAAGCTATTTCATGGAAGACAGTTGGTGTAGGATTATTTATACAATTTATTGTTGCTTTTGGGGTGCTCAAGGTGAAATTAATAAAAAATATTTTTGAGACTGCAGGCAACTTTTTTATAAAAGTTCTTGAATATACTGGTGAAGGAACTAAAATGCTTTTAGGTGAATTTGGTGATGTTGATGAATATGGCTTTATTTTTATTTTTCAGGCTCTACCTGTTATCATATTCTTTTCAGCCTTAAGTTCGATACTTTATTACTTTGGAATTATTCAGAAAGTGGTTGGATTTTTGGCAAGACTTCTTACAAAAGTTTTTAAAATTTCTGGAGCTGAAAGTTTATCAGTTGCTGGGAACATATTTCTAGGTCAGACCGAAGCGCCTCTTCTTATTAAAGCTTATTTAGAGAAAATGAATCGTTCTGAAATTTTCTTAGTAATGGTTGGTGGAATGGCCACAGTAGCTGGAAGTGTACTTGGAGCTTACATTGGTTTTCTAGGCGGGAATGATCCAATCAAAAAGTTAGAATTTGCGAAGAGTCTTCTAGCCGCATCCGTTATGGCAGCACCTGGTGCCATTGTGATTGCTAAAATGATGTATCCTCAAAATGAAGAGATCTCAAATAATGTCATAGTTTCAAAAAATAAGATCGGCTCTAATTTACTTTCAGCTATCTCAATTGGAACAAGTGAAGGGATAAAAATGGCGGTAAATGTAGCGGCAATGTTATTAGTCTTTATCGCATTAATAGCAATGTTAAGTAGTATACTTGGAGGCGTTGGTGATATTACTGGAATTAATTCATGGATTGAATCAAATACTATTTACAAAAGCCTTTCTATTGAATTTATTTTAGGGTATTTATTTGCTCCATTAATGTGGATCATCGGTGTTGCAAAAGATGATATTGCGCTTATGGGACAATTATTAGGTGTTAAATTAGTTGCGAGTGAATTTGTTGGTTACACTCAACTTGTGGGTTTAAAAAATGCTTTGAATCCAATCCATTTCAACTATGAAAAATCAGTAATAATGGCAACCTACATGCTTTGTGGATTTGCAAATTTTGCATCAATTGGTATCCAAATTGGAGGAATAGGAATTATCGCTCCTAAAATCAAAAAACTTTTAACAGAATTAGGTCTAAAAGCAATGATTGCCGGTTCCTTAGTTTCACTTATGTCAGCAACTATCGCGGGTATTATTTTAGGATAAACTTATTATAAAACATTTACTTTTATTTTCCCCCAGATTTTAATAAGTAAGTAGCCTGATACTATCGCCAATGCAAAAAGCGGAAATGCTAATCTGAGATTTCCATAAATGAAGTATCCAGTGCAAAACATAATGCTATAGATCATTGAACAACCAAGTAACATTGCTACAATCCCAGCAGGAACGCTCCACGTTTTATTATCATCCAAAAGTTCTACACCATCTTTTTGAGCTTTGTCAATAATTTTTGCCCAACCTGGTCCTCCAGGTTGTGTTTTTTTATAGAATGCTCTTAATACAGACTCATCTTCTGAAGGAGTAATAAATGTAATGAGTAACCATAAAATTGTTGTCACTGCAACTACAAAAGGAAATTCTGCCCAACCCGGCATGATCCCCTCAAGACCAAAAAGAGTTGCTTTAATTGACGGAATTGTTAGTGTTAAAGAAATTAATCCAGAAGCAACCATCGCAGTAATTTCACTCCATGCATTTATTCTCCACCAAAACCACCTTAATATGAAGATAAGACCCGTTCCAGCTCCAAATACTAATAATAGATTAAATAATTGCATTGCATTTTGAAGAAGCAATGCTAATAGAGTACTTAAAACCATTAGTAAGACCGTTGAAATTCTTCCAACAGCTACTAACTGTTTTTGAGAAGCACTAGGATTAATTTGAGTTTGATAAAAATCATAAACAATATATGAAGAACCCCAATTGAGTTGAGTAGAAATAGTACTCATGTAAGCTGAAATCAATGAAGCTAAAACAAGACCTAAGAGTCCTGTAGGTAATTTGGTAAGCATTGCAGGATAAGCAAGATCATTCCCTAATTTATCTTCAGTTATGTTTGGAAAAGCTTGTTGGATACTATCAAGATCAGGGAAAATAACAAGCGACGCAAGTGCAACTAAAATCCAAGGCCATGGTCTCAAAGCATAGTGCATAATATTGAAAAAGAATGTTGCACCAATAGCGTGGTTTTCATTTTTCGCTGCAAACATTCTCTGAGCAATGTACCCTCCTCCTCCTGGTTCTGCGCCAGGATACCAAGAACTCCACCATTGCACTGCAAGCGGTATTATAAGTAAAGCTATGAGTGCATTCGTATCAGAAAAATCTGGAAGAATAGAAATTTTACCTGATACATTTTCATTTGACAAAAGAGCCTCAATTCCACCTACCTCAGGTAAGTTCACTAGATAAAATGCAGCACCAATTGCTCCTCCCATTGCAACAAAAAATAGAATAACATCTGTATAAACAACTCCCTTAAACCCTCCGATTGCACTAAAAGTAACCGTAACTAAACCAGCAGTGATAACAGTTTGCCAAGGTTCTAGTCCTAGCATTATACCCCCGATTTTAATAGCTGCCAAAGTAACCGCTGACATTGTTATAACATTGAAAATTATTCCCAAATAAATAGCTCTAAATTTTCTTAAAAATCTTGCGGGTTTACCGCCGTACCTTAATTCATAAAATTCTAAATCGGTGCTAACATTTGATTTCCGCCAAAGTTTCGCATAAACGAAAACCGTTAAAAGTCCTGTTATCAAAAAAGCCCACCAAATCCAATTACCAGATACACCATTGGATCTTACTATATCAGTCACCAAATTTGGTGTATCAGTTGAAAATGTTGTTGCAACCATTGATAAGCCCAAGAGCCACCAAGGCATACTTCTTCCTGATAAAAAATATTCATTTGCACTTTTACCTGAGGACTTTGAAACATAAATGCCTATTCCTAGAGATATTGCAAAAAATAAAAAAATGATTAGCCAATCTAGATTAGTAATCTGCATAATTTAAATCATTTGGTCTATCTAAAGGTAAAAAAAAACCCAATCCCAAATTAATTTATTCAAAAAACACTTGAGATTCAATTAATTAACTACTAGGTTTGCATTATAAAACTTAATTGCTGTGCTAAAAAAGGCAACTTCTTTTTTTTTCTTTTTTTGTTTGTTCTACATATATGGCCAAAAGCCGACTGAGCTGGTGAGTCCACCAAAGCTTATTTTGCCAAAGTCTGAAGGTGAGAAACCAAAATTATTAAAACCGAAAGAAAATAAATCCTTATTATCTGAGGATTACTTTAAACCTAATATAGACTTGCCTAACTTGAACAATGAAAGGGAAAATCCAAACATGATGTTTGGTGAAAATGAAAAATTTTTGGATCCTGGAAAACGATATGAAAACAAGCTGAATCGTAAGTCTGAAAAAGACAAAAATCCAAATCAATTCCAAACAGACCAATATCTAGGGGACTTTCGTAATAATGGAAAGTTTGTACAGATAGCATTGAGAGATCATGAATCTCCAGATGGTGATTTAATTCGCATAATGTTAAATGATAAAGAAGTTGTTTCGAGAGTCTTACTTCAAGAGCGATTCAAAAGTATTGCAATAGACCTTGTTATGGGCTTCAACAAAATAGATTTTGTTGCATTAAACCAGGGCGCGTCAGGTCCAAACACTGCAGAGGTCATGGTATTTGATGATAATGGAAAATTAGTAGGTTCTAATCGATGGAATCTTGCTACTGGAGTAAAAGCTACTTATATAGTTGTTAAGGAAAAATAATAATTATCCTTCATACACTTCTAACATATTTTTTGTAAAAAGATCCACTTCTTTAAGAGTCCCCGTACTAATTCTACACCAATCATAGAAGGGAGGAAAAGGTCTTCCGATTCGTATCCCTTTTTCTAACATTATTTTTCCCAACTTTCGTATATCTTTTTTCGAGTGAAAAAAAACAAAATTAGTGTGTGAGGTAACATAGTCTAGTTTTAGGTGATCTAAAATCGCATAAATTCTATTTTTTGCCTCTTTATTTTTGGATAATGAAAATTGATAAAATCCTTCATCCTTAAGGGCTTCTTTTGCTGCTTCGATAGCAAGAACATTACTCATAGCAACAACATTTTTACGAATTTTATTGGCAATTTCAGGTTTGGCAACTAAATATCCTATTCTTAAACCTGCCATACCATAAACTTTTGAAAATGTTTTTGAAACAATTACGTTGTCACCTTTTTTAACCGCATTAATCATACTTGGATAATTAGGCTTTTCAATATAATCATAGTACGCTTCATCTGAAAAAACTATAGTTTTTTTACTTGCTGTATCACAGAAATCAACAAGTTTATTCGCAGGAACAAGTGTTCCAGTAGGGTTATTAGGATTACAAAGAAATATAAGTTTTGTTTTAGAAGAGATTCTTTTTTCTATTTCATTTAAATCATATCCTTTGTCGGCACCGACAGGAACCCAATTTATTGTTGCCCCCCACTGTTTTGCATAATCCATCATTGCAAGAAAAGTGGGTTGCCCAGATATAATTTCTCCCCCATTAGATGCGAAGGAAAGACCCGTAATTCTTAATCCCTCAGTGGATCCACCGGTAATTATAATTGACTCTTCAGAGACACCGTGTTTTTCAGCTAAAATCGAAGCTAAGTCGTCGGAATAGGCATACGGATATCTACATCCATGATTAAATGAATTTTTTATCCGTTGTTGTACTTTTTTTGAAGGTCCATAAGGGTTTTCATTTGAACTTAAGCGAATTGTAGATTCTAGTACTCTGGGATTGTATTGTATTTTCTCTTGAGCACTTAAAATACTGGGTGGTGTCAAAAGTATCCCTCCTATTCCCATTGAAACTTTAAGCCAATCTCTTCTTGTTTGCATTTCTAATGTTTTATAATAAAGTTTCTCCTTTTTTTTTATAAAACAAAATTTTATCACAAAAAATATTTGTTTGGTAGATATGATTTGGTTTATGTTACTTATAAAATGAAAATTAATCCCTAATTTTCGCTATGAGTGAACTTATTAATTTATTAGATTCCTATCTACAATTTTCCATAAAACAGCTAGAATGGGTGATGCTTTTCACTATAATTGGAGGTGGTTTTTACCTTTTTTTTATATGCAAAGGGTATCCATTACTAAAAATTAAATCTGCCTTTAAACTTCTTTTCACAGTTGAACAAAACAAAGGGATTTCAAGATTTCAAGCACTTTCAGCTGTTCTAGCTGCAACTGTAGGACTCGGGAATATTTCTGGAGTTGCTATTGCTATACATATGGGTGGCCCCGGTGTATTAGTTTGGATGTGGATAACAGCCATAATAGGAATGATAATTAAATTTTATTCATCATCACTAGCAGTGATACTCAGAGAAAAACAAAAAAATGGAGATCCCTTAGGCGGTCCTATGTATTATATGAGTTTAGGTATCAAAAGATGGGGTAAGCCTCTTGCTATTTGGTTTTCAATAGCTGGGCTTTTTGGTGTTCTTCCTGCTTTTACTGCTAATCAATTATCACAAACTTTTATGGATGTTCTAAAACCGAACAATTATGTGATTATTGGAGACCTACAGTGGAAATTTATAATTGGTATTCTGCTTTCCATAGCAAGTGGTTTTGTAATATTCGGTGGTTTAAAGTCAATTGTAAAAGTTACTTCAAATTTGGTTCCTGTAATGGTAGCTTTATATTTTTTTATGGGGCTCTTCATGATTTTATCAAATTTTGAGGAGGTAATTCCAACATTTAGACTAATTATTTTTGAAGCATTTAATTTAAAAACTGCCGTTGCAGGGGGCTTTTGGGGTCTTGTTATACTTGGTGTCCGTAGAGCTGTTTTTTCTAATGAAAGTGGAGTTGGAAATGCGCCCATGTATCATGGGCAATCTCAAAGTGAAAATGGGACAGATGAAGGACTAGTAGCAATGCTAGGTCCGCTTCTTGATACAATCCTTGTGTGTACAATTACTGGTCTAGTTGTAATTATTAGTGGAGCTTACAAAGTTGAAAATCTAAACGGTATTGTGCTAACTCTAGAGGCATTTAGGCGTTTGTTTTTTGGTTTGGGTGATATTTTACTACTTCTTATGGTTTTTGTATTTGGAATATCAACTTTGTTTACTTATTCCTATTATGGAGTGAAATGTTTTGGCTATTTGACAAAGATCAGCTGGGGCAAATACTACAATTATTTTTATGTAATCAGCATCGTTTTTTCAGCACTAGCTACTGTAGATATTGTAGTTGGAATTATTGACCTTTCCTTTGCTCTTATGTGTATACCGAATATGATTGCAATAATTTATCTGTCTTCTTATGTAAACAAAGAAATGCAGAAAAGAAAATGGATAAAATAATTCTAATTTGACTTCTTTATTCTAAAGTTGGAGGTCCAGGATCAATGCGGGGTACATATTTCTTTGGGCTTTTATTTTTCCTATAATCTTCTTTTACAGCTTCAACAAGTTTTGGCTCTTTAAACAAATCCGCCATAGTCATTGATAAGGCTTTGGCTGCGTAAATCATCCCTTTGTGGCCAATAGATATGCCTGTACACGCAACAACTGCCCAAGAGTGCCAAGGTCCGTCTTTAGCTGCAACTGTTGCTGACATGCGTATTACTGGAACAACTTGGCTTACATCACCAACATCTGTTGATCCTCCTGTGGCTGGAAGTGTTGGCTTAAGTGGCTTATATTTTCCATCAAGACCAATTTGTGGCTTTCCGGTTTCTTTTAAAATTGTATTAGCGTAAGAAACTTCTTCTTTAGTATATGAGATATCGCCTAAAGTCTCTATATTATTTTGCATTATTGCAGCACCTGTTCTATTAACTAAAATTTCATAAATCCCTGAAATAAGTTTTGTTTCATAAGTAGTCCCGGTCATCATAGCTGCTGCTTTTGCAATATCTAAGGCTCTGTCGTAGAGAACGTTTACATGCTCTACGCTATTGCCACGTAATCGAGTCCATATTTTAGCATAATCCGGTACTACATTTACCACATCCCCTGCTGCTTCAAATTGATAATGAATTCTAGATGTGGGTAAAATATGTTCGCGATAATAATTTAATCCCGTTGTGTATAGCTCCATTGCATCAACTGAACTTCTCCCATTCCAAGGATCCGATGAAGCATGCGAAGAACTACCATTAAATGATACTCTAAAATCAACCAAAGCCTTACTGGGTTGTGTTCCTGATTCGGTTGTGTCACCAGGATGCCAATCCATACAAACATCAAGTTTGTCAAAGACCCCTTCTCTAACCATCCAAACCTTTGCGAAAATTGTTTCTTCTGCAGGAGTCCCGTAAAATATTACTGTTCCTTTAAGATTCCCTTTTTCTATTTGTTCTTTGATTGCCACTGCTGCACCTAAACTAGCTGTTCCATAAAGATTGTGGCCACATCCATGACCAGCACCCCCTTTAACTCTTGCTTCTTTTGTTGGTTGCCGCTTTTGAGATATCCCTGCATTTGCATCAAACTCCCCTAAAATTCCAATTACAGGTTTCCCTGAACCATAAGTTGCCATAAAAGCTGTAGATATGTTAGCAACATTTTCAGTAACCTCGAAACCATTTGCTTTAGCATAATCTATAAGAAGCTTTGATGATTTGAATTCTTCTAAAGAGGTCTCTGCAGCTTCCCAAATGCCATCGCTAATTGTTATCAAATTATTCTTCTGATCTTCAATAGAAGTAATTATTTGATCTTTAATTGGTTTTAAATTTTTCTTTCTAAGTGATATGATTTTTGATATTTCTTTGTTTTGGCCAAACGCAAAAAAAGAAACAAAAAATATCAAAAAGGCACTAACAAAATTTCTCATAATAACTTTTTAAAGAATTTATTTTAAAGTGAATTTATAACAAAGATTGGAATATCAATTATAAAGTTATTTATTTTTGAACATGCTACGCCATTACTTTGTTGGAATTGTAATTTTAATTGGTGCCATATTAGCTAACTTCTTGGCTTCTAAAATACAATGCAAAAGCTGGTACGATTTACTGCAGGGTTTATATCAAAATAAGTCATATTGGAATCAAATAACATTTAAAGACGCTTTTTGGTTAATCTTTTTGTATCCTTTAATACTTGGCGTAATAGCATTTGCTGGAAATTACATTTATCAAAAATTATTTTAATTATGACAAGCATTGTTACATATGAAGGTGATCTAAGAACTAAAAGCATTCATCTAGCCTCTGAAGATTCGTTTATAACAGATGCCCCAATTGACAATAATGGAAAAGGCGAAGCCTTTTCACCAACAGATACAGTAGCTAGCGCTCTAGCCTCGTGTATTTTAACAATAATGGGGATTAAGGCAAAAAATCTAGATCTTGATCTTAAAGGTACTAAAGCACAGGTCACAAAAATTATGGCTTCAGAGCCCAGGAGGATTAATGAAATTAAAATTGAAATTAACGTTAATAAGTCCTTTGACAGCAAAATTCAAAGACTTTTAGAGCGTACTGCACTGAACTGCCCTGTAGCAAAATCACTTCATCCTGACTTAAAACAAAACATTACTTTTAATTGGCCGGTGTAAAATATTTAAAGCCAAAATAGATAATGCTATAAAACAAAATTCCTACTGGCCCCAACATAAAAGTAGCAAGTAGTGGTAGGATAACTAGATAGTGTTTAATTTTATATTTCTTGCTATGTCTTATAATCCAGGAACCAACCCAAAAATCAAAAGCCAGATAATGTAGCCATCCTGCTGCTGCTGATTCAGGAGAAGCGTTTCTAAATAAAGTAACTATCCCCTCCAAAGAGGAAAAATCAGCATCTGAAATACCTCCTGAAATAAAAATGAAATAAGTATAAAAAAAGCTAATTATAAGTGGAACCCAAGGGTACGTAATAAGATGATTAGATATTTTACTATTTGGAAAAATAATAATTGATCCCCAAACTAACAGAATACAAGTGTTGCAAAAATTAAAAAGTAGAACTGTCATAAATTTAAAATTAATACCATTTACCAAAATAGTATTTTTAAATTAGTTTGTATTATTATGCTTTTATTCAAAAACATCAAAGGGGATAAGTTAGACCCAGTGCAGCACACTATTGAAGTTCTTAAAAATTATCCTTATGCAGAGATTCATATAGGTACAGATTCACAAAATATTAACAAACAGACTCATTACACAACCGTTATTGCATATCGTTTAGGAACAAGAGGTGTACATTACATTTTTAATAAATCCAATAGAAAATTAATCACTGATATGTGGACTCGCCTTTGGAAAGAAGCAGAGTTAAGTATTGACGTCGCCGAGTGGCTAACTCAAAAAATAACCCTTAAAGTAGAGATTGATATGGACTACAATAGTGATGAAAGTTTCAAATCTCATAAGTTAATTTCAGCGGCTCAAGGTTGGGCAAACTCTCTTGGTTATAAAGTAAATATAAAGCCCAATAATCAAATTGCAACTCGTGCTGCAGACTATCATTGCAAATAAATTATGGTACACGAAAAACTTGGGTAAAGTAGGCTATACTATCGTTTGTAAAAGCAACTCCAACGCCTAATTGGTCAAAATCTCCAATCATATTTGCATAGTGTCCAGGAGAATTTCTCCATCCTTCAACTACGCATTCTGAGATAGATTCCGCAGATCTTGTGTCTCCACAACCAACCACATTTTCAAACCAAGGAACATATCCGATATTTTCAGCTATTCTTCTCCACTCAAAATTTAAATCATCAGCGCGTTCAGAAGGTGATTTATTTTGATGGTCAACATGATCAAAAAAATTGTATTCTATCATATTTAAACTATGTAATTCTGCAAGTTGGTCCATGTCATCATTTTGAGTCAATTCAGAAAGTCCCCGACTAGTTCGAATAGCATTAGTTTTCTCTAAAATCTTTTTAGCAATTATTTGCTCAAGGCTTGAATCAATTTCAGAATCAAAATCTATATTGTCAACTGCAGCTGTAATCGAATCGTTTTCACATCCAATATGTAAACTTAGTAACAGAAAAAAAGATATCTGCTGAATGATTCTTAGACAAAGCATTTGTATTTGTTTTGCCTAAAATTACAAATTCTAACTATCTTTAAGTGGCTACTTAAATTTCAATTCATGCATTTTGCCATCATTGCCCCTCCGACACCTACGAAAAATTGGAAAGAGAATTTTCAAAAAATTGCTCCACATATAAATCTTGAAATAGGATTAGAACCAAACCACCCTGAGGAGGTAGTTTGCGCAATGGTATGGAATCAACCTAAAGGAGCTTTAACACCTTTTAAAAACTTAAAACTGATCTTTGCCATGGGTGCTGGTGTAGACCACATTTTAAAGGATGAAACTATTCCTAAGCATATTCCTATTTGCAGAGTTATTGATTATCAAATGGCTTTTTCGATGAGTAATTATATTTTGATGGCGGTTTTAAATTATCACCGTTCATTTTATGAATTTCAAGATGCACAATCCAAAAAACATTGGTCTCAATTTGAGTTTATTGAGCGCCCTGTAAAAGTTGGTGTTTTAGGAATTGGGCATTTAGGTATGGATGCAGCAAAAAAAATTCATCACATGGGCTTCCCTGTTTTTGGATATTCAAATAGTCAAAAAAAAGCTGATTTTAAAACTTACTATGGAGATCAATTTGATGAATTTTTGGAACAATTTAATGTTCTCATATGCACTGTCCCATACACTCCCAAGACGCATGCGCTTTTGAACTATAACCTTTTTAAAAAATTTAAATCTCCTACTTATCTCATTAATGTTTCAAGAGGAAATGTTCAGGTTGAAAAAGATATAATTAAAGCTATAGACGAAGGCCTATTGACAGGTGCATTCCTTGATGTTTTTGAACAGGAGCCTCTGCCTGAATCAAGTCCTCTTTGGAGTCACAAAAAAGTAAAAATTACACCTCACGTAGCAAGCTTGACCTATCCAGAAGAAAGCGTTAAACAAGTCTTAAATTGTTATGACCGCCTCACAAAAGGACAGCCGCTTCTACAAGAAGTTAGTCGAGAAAGAATGTATTAATCTTTTAACAGAACTTTCAAAATTTCATCAACGCCAAATCTAACTGGATCAGTAACAGGAATACCTGTTTCTTTCGATAAATTCTTTATGTAAGATTCTCCTTCTCCTTGGCTAAGCATTGATGTATTAGTACAAATACCTATAACTTTTGCATTAGGATAAACTCCAAAGACCGAGACAAGAGATTCATTTAAAGCTATGAACTTTTTCAAATCTGGAATTTGAATATTTTCTGGACTGCGCAATACTTTTTTGTCCGCTCTTAAACAAAGAACTAAATGAGTAGGGCAACTCCCTCGCATAAGAGGTAATGTCGCAGAACTTCCAGGATGTAATATAGACCCTTGACCTTCAATAATTACTACATCTTTATCTGCCTGTTCGACAACTACTTTTTCAACAGCACCACATGCATGATCAATCTTGAAGGCATCAAGAGGTATTCCATTACCTGTTAAAGTAATTCCAATTTGCCCTGTAGCAACAAAACCTACATTTATGTCCCTCTTTTTTAGGTCTTCATAAAATTCAAGGGCAGAAGTCATTTTCCCTACCGCCATATCGGTTCCTATAAAAAGAACTCTTTTATTAGAAAGTGAAGCAGCTTTTCCTGTTGCTATTTCAGGAGTAAATTGAGGTAGCCTCACATCCCATATCCATTGATCTTTACTTTTGATTTTTTTTTGCCATTTAGGACTTAACAAATCATGAAGGCCGTTAACTATGCTTAAACCTGCTTCAAGTGCCTTTTCAATAGTAGGGTTCCAAGACTCTGGAATTCTTCCTCCAGATGGTGCTATGCCAAGAATTAAAACCTCTGCCCCATGGTCGATAACATCTTGAAGATTACCGTAAATTTTAATATCCCTAGAAATATTAATAAACTCTTTCATAGCTCTACCTTCAAAAGCTTTGTCAACAACGCCAATTATTGGATTTTTTAAATAACGAACAACACCCATACCCATTTTCCCATAGTCACTATCTATGTGACCTTCCATGTAGACGGCAACTTTTGAATTGGAATTAAGCATAAAACTCTTTTTTTAATTCACCCCCATGTCCAGGAATATCAGGAGGCATGGTAACACCATCTACCATTGGGGCTCCAACGGAAGGATCAGGAGCCAAATTATAATGAGAATCAAGATCGATATGGTCAATACCTCCACTAAGTGCAGCTGCAGCTGCAATTGATACTGAAGATTCACTCATACAACCAATCATTGTTTTTAATTTATATTTTCTTGCAGTCTTAATAATTTTAAGCGCCTCTGTTATGCCTCCGCACTTCATTAATTTCATATTTACCCCGTCAACACAGTGAGCAAAACTAGAAATGTTTTCTGAAAAACGACAGGTCTCATCAAGATATATAGGGACTGGTCTATTTTCATAAAGTTCCTCTAAATTAATTTCTTCTCCTTCTTTAAGTGGTTGCTCTACATAATCCACTCCTCGGTCGGCTAGCCACTGCATCATATGTTTAGCATCAGCAATATTCCAACCTCCATTCGCGTCTACACGAATCTTTATATTGTAATTTTTAGTGCTTTTGACTACCTGCTCAAACATTGATTTATCAGCTTGAATTCCATCAACAGATCCCAATTTAATTTTTAAAGACTTCACTGTTGTACCCTCAAGTAGAATTGGAATTCGCTCTTTAACTACCTCAGGGGGATTAATTCCAATGGTAACAGATGTAGGTGTTTTGGGCCTTGGAAAACCTAAAAGTTTATATAATGGTAACCCTTCTTTTTTTGCTTGCCAATCCCAAAGTGCAGTGTCTAGACCAACGTAGGCACATGGGGGTGTTTTCAACTCTCTTGAACGATCATAAAGCTCTTGGATAGAGAAATTATTAATCCCTGTTGAAATAAACTTTTCAAGTGACTGTTTAACTTTCATTACACTTTCAGCTCCTTCTGACTTTCCAGGTGCAGCTTCTCCCCACCCAGTAATACCCTCGTTATCATATCTTACAAAAAGGTTTTCTGAGTCAGAACGAACCCCCCTGCTTATTGCTAAAGGAAATCTTTTTTTTAATCGTACTTTATAAAAAGTAATCTTCATAAGTTAACAAGGGTATTCAGCCAGCTTAAAATTATTTATTCCGTTTTTATTTCTTGGAGTTTAAATTTTTTCAAACTTGACCCTGAGCCTAAACAGTTTAAAGATAATGTTTCATAAGGCGAATTAGAAAAGAAAATCTCGGTCAATACTGAAATCCCATCATCATAAAATAATTCTATCGAAGACTTATCTAAAATAAATTCCATTTTTAGGTTTCTGTCTTTTTTTATGCGCGTAGCAATTGAGGGTTTTAGCGCAAAGTTTTTTGAAAAATTAATATTGCCAGTCCTACTTCTGTCAACAAAAAATAACTTTTCTTTATGGTCATAACCAAAGCTTAAAGAATCTCCATTCTTATTTGAAAGAATGAAGTTATACTTTGTTTCATTCATACTTTGAATCTCAAGTTCAACCTTAGCAGATGAAAAATCTATCTTGCCTTCTGAAATTAGAATATTATTTTTATTTAAATCAATTTTTTCTTTTTCGATGGTTTGGGTTGTATATTTTTCAAAAGAGTTAATGTTTTTTGATCGCAAACGATAAAGCCCTTTTTTTGTTTTGAATAATCCGAGCTCTCGTGTAAGGGTCATTGCACTTCTCCAAGTCGTTGTAGGGACGATACCTGCATATTGCCAGTTAGACATCCAGCCTTGAAATAATACCCCTTTTTTTTCACTTTTCCAATTAGAATATGTAACTCCAGCATAATTATCTTTCCCAAAATCAGTCCAAAAATTATGATTGATTTTCATTTGTTTTTCAAAGTAGGGATCAACAAAAAAGTTTGTTCCGTCAAAGTCACCAATAAAATATTGTGTTGCACTACCCCCATTTGGTCCCCCTGGATTAATGCTAACTAAATGAACCCACTTAGTCTCCTTTGAACCTTCAACTGGAAGCTCAAAAAAATCTGGACACTCCCAAACTCCTTTATGGTTTCCAATTCCTTTTCCAAAAGATGATAAATAGCTCCAATTTTTTAAATCATTAGATTCATAAAATTGTGTTTGTTGTCCAGCTGCTAGAGTAAGTACCCACTTATTTTGTCTTTCGTACCAAAAGACTTTAGGATCGCGAAAATCGATCATTCCTGGGTTTTTAATCACGGGATTTTGATTGTATTTAGTCCAGGTCTGCCCTTCATCTAAAGAATATGCAATACTTTGATTTTGAAATTTTTTTGATCCATTTTTTTCTTCTTTCGAATTATGATTCGTGTAAACAGCAACTATTGGTGGATTTTCTTTTGTGCCAAAGCCTGAAGTGTTTTCAAGGTCTACAACTGCACTACCAGAAAAAATTGTTCCAAGATCATCTGGAAAAAGTGCTATAGGCTGCTGTTCCCATGAAACTAAATCTTCACTTATAGCATGCCCCCAGTGCATGGGCCCCCAGACATTAGCATTTGGATTATGTTGGAAATAAAGGTGGTATTTCCCTTTGTAATAAAACATTCCATTAGGGTCATTCATCCAGTTTTCCTTTGGTGAAAAGTGAATTTGAGGGCGGTATTTTATTTCATCTTGGTTTTTTTGGTTCATGGAAATTTTATCTGATGATTTTTTAAAATTATTGCAAGCTGAAAAAATAAAAAAAGTAAAAACTAGTATTAGGTTTTGTCTATGGATCATTTTTTTAGGATACTAACTTCTTACTTAGTTCTTCCAAAGATATTCCCTTGGTTTCAGGCATCATGAAATGAACGAACAAAAGCTGTAATACCATAAATCCAGCAAAAATGGAAAATACAACACCAGGACCAATACTGGCAAATAAAAGAGGTACCAAAGAAGGAATAATAGCAGCTAACACCCAGTGAACACTTACCCCAAATGATTGTCCAGAGTTACGCAGGTGATTTGGAAAAATTTCTGAAATATATACCCAAATGATCGCACCCTGTCCAATAGCATGTGATGCAATAAAAACAAATAGAAAAATAGGAATTAAGATCCCTTCCCATTTAAAAAAGAATGCAAAAGCCACTAGAGAAAGAGAAATTATATAACCAAAAGAGCCATAGTACATTAATTTTCTTCTACCTAGCTTGTCTATAAGAGAGACTCCAATTAATGTAAATATTAAGTTTGTAAGCCCAATACCAATACTACTTAGTAGTGATGTACTTTCTCCCAATCCTCCTTCTTCAAAAATTCGAGGAGCATAATACAAAAAGGCATTAATTCCTGAAAGCTGATTAAAAAAAGCAACCAAAAAAGCCAGTTTTAGCGGTAAGCTGTATTTTTTATCAAAGATAGATTCAGAGGTGTTTTTAGCATCAGTATTTTCATTTATCTCATTAACCAAATTATCGAAAGAGCCATTAGGATCAATTTGTTGAAATATTAATTTAGCCTGATCTAAATGGCCTTTGGTAATTAACCACCTTGGGCTTTTTGGAATTACAAAGCATAAAAAAGTATACAGAAAGGCTGGAAATGCCTCAACTCCCATCATCCATCTCCAAGCATTTTCCCCTATATCGCTTAAAAGATAGTTGGAAATAAATGCAAGTAAAATACCTAAAACCAAGCTAGACTGGTAGAGTCCTACCAGTCGCCCTCGGCTATTAGCAGGGGCGATTTCAGAAATGTAGGCTGGAACTGCAATTCCAGACGCTCCAACTCCTAATCCTCCGATGAATCGAAAAACAGCAAAGCTAATCGGATCATTTGCAAGAGCAGATCCAACTGCTGAGACTGTGTAGAGTACTCCAACCCAAATTAATGTTTTTTTCCGCCCTAATTTTTGTGAGGGATATCCTCCAAAAAGAGCACCTACAACAGTCCCCCAGAGTGCCATTGCCATAACTACACTCCCATGAAAGGCATCCGAAGACTGCCATAAATTTTGAAGTTTTTTATCTGCCCCTGAAATGACCACAGTGTCAAAACCAAATAGCAGTCCAGCTAGTGCGGCCACAAGTGACCAAAAGAAAATTTGTCTCATCTTTTACCTTATCCTTGTTATAAATTCAATTGTTTTGTGTCTTCAATATAGGTATTTAAATAAAAAAGGGAAACTTAGGGAGTTGTTAAAATTTATTCCTTCTCACTTTGAATGCAGCTTTTTATTGAATTGCCTTTGAAAGTTTTATCTTTAAATTAAATCATTATAGTACTATGCGTTTTTTAATTAGAAATTCTCTATTATTTTTTGTTCTTATTTTTCTATTCTCTTGCCAGCCAACTCCTTTAAAACCTAAAATTGCAATAGCGGGTTTGGCGATTGAATCCAGTACTTTTTCTCCTGCAAAAACTGAAGCCTCAGCATTTTTAGCAAGGCAAGGGGAAAAAGTTTTTGATTATTATCCCTTTTTGAGTGAGGAAAGTCCACAAAGAAATGCTGCGGATTGGGCTCCTACGCTTAGAGGCCATGCTCTACCAGGAGGTATTGTGACAAAAAAAGCTTATGATTCACTTGTTGGAAAAACGCTATCTCTTTTAGAAAAAGAATTGCCTTTAGACGGGCTTTTCTTTGATATTCATGGTGCTATGAGCGTAGAAGGAGTTGATGATCCTGAGGGAGATTTTATTAGAAAAGTACGTGATTTAATTGGCACTAAAACCCTTATTTCAACTTCTATGGATCTTCACGGTAATGTCTCAAAGCGCTTAGCAGAGCACAGCGATCTTATTACATGCTATCGCTTAGCGCCTCATGAAGATGCCCTTGAATCAAAACAACGAGCTGTTGATAATCTATTGGGACGTTTAATAAGCGGAAAAGGGAAGCCAAAATATAAGGCTTGGATTCCAGTTCCTATTTTATTGCCAGGTGAAAAAACCAGTACACGAATTGAACCTGGAAAGAGTCTTTATGCGAAAGTTCAACCCGTAACAGAAAAAGAAGGTATTATTGATGCTGCTATATGGGTAGGTTATGCCTGGGCGGATGAGCCTAGGAATCATGCTGTTGTCATGGTTACTGGTGATAATAAGGAAGCTGTGAGTAGAAACGCAGAAAGTCTAGCAAAAGCTTTTTGGGATGTACGTCATGAATTTGAATTTGTAGCACCAACTGCAGATCTTGAGACGAGTCTTTCTTATGCTTTAAAATCAGATAAAAAACCCTACATAATAAGTGATATGGGTGACAATCCAACAGCTGGAGGTGCAGGAGACGTTACATGGACACTGCGTGAGCTTTTAAAAAAGAAAGCTTTCAAAAAATCTTCAGGTCCAGAGCTTATTTATGCCTCAATCCCTGGACCTGATATGGTTAAAAAAGCAATGGAGGTTGGTATAGGAAACAAAGTTTCTGCCTATGTTGGTGCCGAAGTAGACGATAGGTATTCCCCTCCAGTATTATTAAAGGGTGTTGTAGAGGCAATTCATCAAGGTGATATTCACGCGGAAACTGAAGTAGTTATAAAAACAGGTAGCTTAAAAGTGATCGTTACCAAAAAAAGAAAGCCCTACCATAGGGAAAAGGATTTTACACAGTTGGGATTAAACCCAAGAGCAACCGACATTCTTGTTGTAAAAATTGGTTATCTAGTTCCTGAACTTTACAACATCCGAGGAGACTGGATTATGGCACTTACCCCAGGTGGTGTTGATCAGGATTTAGAACGTTTGGATTACAAAAGAATTAAAAGACCAATGTTTCCCTTAGACAAGGATATGGAAAATGTTGATTTAACTACGAGATTTATCAAAGCTTCTGATGCGCTTTAGTATGCGAAGTGTTTTTTTATTAAGTCTTTTTTATTTCTGCTTTAGTTGCTTAAAAACTGAGCCCTATCCCAAAGAAAATATAAAAGTTGATGGCCTTAAACAGTCTGTTGAAGTGTATCGTGATAGATGGGGTATTAACCATATTTATGCCCAAAATCAACACGACCTTTTTTTTTCACAGGGATATACTGCTGCTAGAGACAGGTTATTTCAATTTGAGATTTGGCGTCGACAAGCTACAGGATCCGTTGCTGAAATATTAGGCCCTGACGAAATAAAAAGAGATATAGGCACAAGACTTTTTATGTACAGAGGAGATATAAATAAGGAGCTTAACCATTATCACCCTCAGGGAAAAGAAATTATTGAAGCCTATGTGGAAGGAGTAAATAAGTATATTTCAAATATTTTGAAGACCCCAGAAAAACTTCCACTTCCATTTAAAATGTTAGATATTGTTCCTGAAAAATGGACACCAGAAGTTGTTATTTCCCGTCACCAAGGACTTCTCGGAAATATTGAAGATGAATTAGAAATTGGCAGAACGGTGGCTCTAATTGGTGAAAAAAAAGTAAAAGACTTAATGTGGTTTCATCCTAAAGATCCAAAGATCAAATTAGATCCAAAAATTGATCGTTCTCTTCTATTTGAAGATCTATTAGAGCTTTATAATTCCTATAGAAAACCTGTTGAATTTAAACAAGAACATCTGATTGAAAAATATAGAGATAAAAAGGCTGTTTCATTTATCAATAGGTTCAATGATTTGTCTTCGAAGTCTTTAGATATTGGAAGTAATAATTGGGTTTTAAGTGGAAAAAAAACTATCGATGGGAATACCTACATGGCTAATGATCCTCATCGTACCATAGCAGTTCCTTCCCTTAGATACATGGCTCATTTGGTAGCCCCTGGATGGAATGTTATAGGAGGTGGTGAGCCTGAAATCCCAGGAATTTCTATTGGCCACAATGAATATGGTGCTTGGGGATTAACTGTTTTTAGAACTGATGGAGAAGATTTATATCAGTATGACTTAAATCCAAAAAACCCTCTACAGTACATGCATGGCGGCAAGTGGAAAGAGATAAAAATTATTAAAGAAACGCTAAGTGTGAAAGGTGAGCCTGATAGAGAAATTGAACTCCACTATACCCATCATGGCCCTATTACATACCTTAATAAAAAGGCACTTAAAGCTTATGCTGTTAGATGTGCATGGTTAGAACCTGGAGGTTCTCCCTATCTCGCTTCACTGAGAATGGACCAGGCAAAAAACTGGCAAGAGTTCAGAGAGGCTTGTTCATATAGCAATATCCCGGGGGAAAATATGATTTGGGCTGATGTTAAAGGAGACATTGGATGGCAAGCTGTGGGTATCGCTCCAATAAGAAAAAACTTTAGTGGCCTAGTACCTGTTCTTGGAAACGGAAAATATGAATGGAGTGGATATTTACCTATTGTTGAAAAACCAAATTCTTTTAATCCCAAAAAAGGTTTCATTGCAACAGCAAATCAAAACCTTACACCTGCAGATTATAAAAATTGGGATGCCATAGGATTCACTTGGTCCGATCCTTATAGAGGTGACAGGGTAAATGAATTTTTAGGTTCAAGTGATAGTCTAACTATGGTTGATATGAAAAGGCTTCAAGTTGATGTGACTTCATTACCAGCAAAAAGTTTAGTGCCTTATCTTAAAAAAGTTTCATTCAAAGATTTTGAAAATAAACAAAAACTAAAGCTATTAGATTGGGATTTTAGATTGACACCCAATTCTGTTGAAGCTGCAATTTATGTTGCCTGGGAAAATGAAATAATGAGTCATGCTTTTGATAGGTTTGTTCCCGATAAAGCAAAATCAATTTTTACTTCACTTCAATTAAAGACTGTTATCGATTGGATTGAGTCACCTGGAAATATATTTTTAAATACAAAACAAAGAGATCTTTTTGTTAAAAAAACTTTTGCCTCTGCGATAGCGGACTTGAAAAAACGTCTAGGTGAGGATACTAAAAATTGGATGTACGGTCAAAAAAATAACAAGCATAGCTATATGGTTCATTCTTTAGGAGAAGTGACAAAAAAAGAATTCTCTGAAAAACTAAACTTAGGGCCACTCCCAAGAGGAGGGAATAGTTACACACCTGGATCAACTGGATCAGATTACAGACAAAGTAGTGGTGGAAGTTTTCGGATGATCGTCAACACTGGAGACTGGGACGGTAGTATAGGAACAAATGCACCCGGTCAATCCGGAAATCCCGCTAGTCCATTCTATGGAAATTTATTTAAAGATTGGTCCGAGGATAAATATTTCCCCGTTTATTTTTCTAAAGAAAAAATCGAAACTGCTACTTACAAAAAGACCATTTTGTATCCAAACTAGTCTTAATATTTAAGCTGCGTTTTGTTTTTTGATCAGATTGAGTGCGGAACCCTCTTTAAACCATTCGATTTGTTGGGCGTTGTAAGAATGGTTAGCTTTAATTAGATCTTTCGAGCCATCGGTATGAACTACTTCAATTGTAATCTGTCTACCAGGAGCAAAATTTTTTAAATCGATAAAATTGAAAGTATCATCTTCCTTAATTAAATCATAATCAGATTCGTTGTCAAAAGTAATTCCGAGCATTCCCTGTTTTTTCAAATTGGTTTCATGTATCCTAGCAAAGGATTTCACAATTACCACTTTCACTCCTAAAAATCTCGGTTCCATTGCGGCGTGTTCTCTAGATGATCCTTCTCCATAATTGTGATCGCCTACAACAACTGTTTCTACTCCTGCCTGTTTATATTGACGTTGTACTTCAGGAACACCACCGTACTGACCTGATAATTGGTTCTTTACAAAATTTGTTTTTTCGTTAAATGCATTCACTGCTCCTATAAGACAGTTATTTGAAATATTGTCTAAATGTCCACGGAATCTAAGCCAAGGACCAGCCATTGAAATATGGTCGGTTGTGCATTTACCGTGGGCCTTAATAAGTAGTTTAGCTCCACTTAGATTTTGTCCGTCCCAAGGCTTAAAGGGAGTCAGTAGCTGAAGCCTTTCTGAATTGTCTTTAACAACAACTTGCACTGAAGACCCGTCCTCAACTGGTTCTAAGTAACCATTATCTTTAACATCAAAGCCTGAAGGAGGCAATTCCATTCCTGTTGGAGGATCTAATTTCACCTCTTCCCCATCTTGGTTTATCAGTGTATCATTTATAGGATTAAAATCTAAGCGCCCAGAAATTGCAACAGCAGCTACCATTTCCGGAGAAGCAACAAAAGCATGGGTATTAGGATTTCCATCAGCACGCTTTGAGAAATTTCTGTTAAAGGAATGAATTATAGAATTTTTTTCTTGCTTGTCAGCACCCTCTCTAGCCCACTGGCCTATACACGGTCCACAGGCATTGGTGAATATTTTAGCATCTAAATCTTCAAAAATTTGCAAAAGACCATCTCTTTCAGCCGTATAACGAACCTGTTCTGAACCTGGGTTTATTCCAAATTCAGCTTTTGTCACAAGATTTTTTTCAACTGCTTGCTTGGCAATAGAGGCTGCCCTTGATAAATCCTCGTAAGAAGAATTTGTACAAGAGCCTATAAGACCCCATTCTACTTTTATAGGCCATCCATTTTTTTTTGCAACTTCTGACATCTCTGATACTGGAGTTGCTAAATCTGGGGTAAATGGACCATTTAAATGTGGGGTTAATTCATCTAAATCAATTTCGATAAGTTCATCAAAATATTTTTCTGGATTTTCATAAACCTCAGGGTCTGCTGTAAGATATTCTTTGATCTGATTTGCGGCATCTGCTACGTCATCTCTTTCTGTAGCACGAAGATAGCGTTCCATTGATTTATCGTATCCAAATGTTGAGGTTGTCGCACCAACTTCAGCGCCCATATTACATATTGTTCCTTTTCCTGTGCAAGACATAGATTCGGCGCCTTCGCCAAAATACTCTATTATTGCACCCGTACCTCCTTTTACTGTAAGTATGCCTGCGACTTTAAGAATAACATCTTTAGGTGCAGTCCATCCATTTAATTTCCCTGTGAGTTTTACACCAATTAGTTTTGGGAATTTTAGTTCCCATGGCATGTCAGCCATAACATCAACAGCATCGGCGCCCCCAACTCCAATGGCTAGCATACCAAGCCCACCTGCATTAACTGTATGTGAGTCTGTACCTATCATCATTCCTCCTGGGAATGCATAATTTTCTAAAACTACTTGGTGTATAATCCCAGCACCCGGCTTCCAGAAGCCGATACCGTATTTATTTGAGACAGACTCTAAAAAGTTAAAAACCTCAGCAGATATGCTGTTTGCGGATTTTAAATCTAAGGCAGCTCCTGACTTTGCTTGAATCAAGTGATCACAATGAACAGTTGTTGGTACGGCAACTTTTGGTTTTCCTGCTTGCATAAATTGCAAAAGAGCCATCTGAGCTGTCGCATCTTGACAAGCGATTCTGTCTGGCGCAAAATCAACATAATCTTTACCTCTTGAAAAAACCTTCTCTGGATTTCCATCCCAAAGGTGGGAGTATAGAATCTTTTCAGAGGCAGTTAAGGATTTGCCTGTTAACTCTCGAGCCTTGTTCACTCTGTCTTTGATTTTAGAGTAAACGGACTTTATCATTTCAATATCAAAAGCCATTATTCAGTTTAGTTTTGACAAAAATACAAAATAAAAAATGCTCCTTTAGCAGAAAGCTATGCTATTAAAACTATTCAATAAATATAATTTAAATTACCAAAAAACTACTTCTTTAATACTTTAAGGGTCTTTTTACGGTACTTTTTTAATAAAAATTTACTGCATTTATACTGCAAGTATTATATTTTTGAAAAAAATTAGGATTAATTATCGATAAAGAATCGATTTTTGAAAGATAATTACTTCGTGTATAAACAAATTGAGTTTACTGATTAACGAACATTTTGAAGTGCGCTTTGCACAAACCTATCCAGAGTTCACAAAAAAACTAGTTGGTACATACAGCAGTTTATCCTTCCAGGAGGTAAAGGTTTGCATGTTTATAAAGATGAGTTTTTCAAATCGCCAAATTCAAAATGAGATAAGTCTTTCTAAAAGTAGCCTTGCGAATTTAAGATCAAGTATTCGAAAAAAGATGGGCCTTAACAGAGGTCAAAGTTTAACTAATTCCATATTATGTTTTTAGTTACTAAACTTTTCAGATCTGGTCTAAAAAGCGTGCGCTTTAATTATAAAAGTTTGCTGACAATTCTATTATTTGTTTTCAGTTATTCTTTATATGGGCAAAACTTTCAACTCGCCTCAAATAATAAAACTATTACATGTGACGGTGCATCATTCGGCCAAACAGGTGTTGTAGGAGGTAAAACCTATACCAAGGTTAATAGGAGCACTTTACAAACAATGATTAGTAATGGAAGTGACGTTACCTGTGTTTGTACATCTGGGATCACTAACATGCAAGGTTTATTTCAAAACAATCAGTCTTTTAATCAAGACATCAGTAGTTGGGATACCTCGAATGTGAGTAATATGCAAGG
>CAJWUI010000002.1 GCA_913047695.1 uncultured Bacteroidota bacterium | reverse complement strand
TTCACAATAACTCAAGTCTAACAGTATCAAAGGCAGTTCTATCGTTGAGCGATAGTATTTCACCTCTGACTTATTAGACCGCCTACGGACCCTTTAAACCCAATAATTCCGGATAACGCTTGGATCCTCCGTATTACCGCGGCTGCTGGCACGGAGTTAGCCGATCCTTATTCGTACAGTACCGTCAAGCAACTACACGTAGATGCAATTCTTCCTGTATAAAAGCAGTTTACAACCCATAGGGCAGTCTTCCTGCACGCGGCATGGCTGGATCAGAGTTGCCTCCATTGTCCAATATTCCTCACTGCTGCCTCCCGTAGGAGTCTGGTCCGTGTCTCAGTACCAGTGTGGGGGATCTCCCTCTCAGGACCCCTACCTATCGAAGTCTTGGTAAGCCGTTACCTCACCAACTAACTAATAGGACGCATGCCCATCTTTTACCACCGGAGTTTTCTTCTTCAATTGATGCCAATTGTAGATCGTATGGGGTATTATTCCAAATTTCTTTGGGCTATCCCCCTGTAAAAGGTAGGTTGCATACGCGTTACGCACCCGTTCGCCGGTCGTCAGCGGATTGCAAGCAATCCCTGTTACCCCTCGACTTGCATGTGTTAAGCCTGCCGCTAGCGTTCATCCTGAGCCAGGATCAAACTCTTCGTTGTTGTTTATAATATATACAACTAACTAAAAATTGACTTGGTCAAAATGGTTCTATTCACTTGTATCTTTCGATACGCGCTGTCATTCTTTAATATTTAATTTTTTCAATGAACGTTTGACGTAAAGTTCAAATACTAATGTAAATTACTTTAGCGGTTGCAAATATAAAACCCTTTTTAATTCTTTCAAGGTGTTTTTAAGAATTTTTTGATCAAATATTAAAAATATATTTTACGGAATGATTTGCAGTCTTTTGAACTAATCAAAAAAGTTCCATATCAAACCAAAACGCACTGAAAAATCTCTGTAAGGAACGAAAGGAGAAGAGTAGTAATTGTAAGGAGCATCAATATTGATCAAATGTTTTATAGGTGCAGAAATATTTTCAAGCTTGATAAATATTCGTGAGCTTTGAATTTTGGCATTAAAGAAAAAATCAACCCTTGGATAATTTCCAATACTTGTTGAATTTTGAGTTACAAATTCAGCTAATAAAGGATTATATTGGTCAGCAAAATAATCAGTAAAATAGACTAAGGTAATTCCAGATTGAAAAAATAGTGCTTTATTAAAAATGGAGGATGTTAACATAAAAGTACTTCTAAGCAGCCATTTGGGAACATTCAATGCGACTGGGTCATCAATCGTGCCCTGGGGATCTTCTTTCTGATTTACTTTTTGGAATTGAATATTGTTTGCTAACGTAAATTTTCCAAAATCAAATCTTTGATCCATCCGAGCCTTAAAATAATCCAACCTGTTTGTTAATTGAAAAACCTCGACACTAAATTTTCTATTTAAATCAAATTCGGGAGTTGTGTTGTTAAAGAAAGTAAAATTTTTTATCGAGTTCCACTCGCCTCGAATACTTCCAAATTTTTTATGATTTAACCCAAAAGATAATGTAGAAAAATCTTGGTTTGATAAATCTGGATTTTCCCAATTATAATTTTTAAAATCTGATTGGAATAAATAAAAATTAAAATTTAGAGGTTGAGAGCGATAATTGAAGGTAGCCGTAACATTGGTCTTTTTACTAACATCCTTTTCAGTTTCAATTTTAATGGATCTTGTCGCATAATTATTTTTAATTGACTGATAAGCCATAATTCTTGAAGATGTTCCAAAAAGTTTTTTCTGCCAATTCACTTGGGCTGCTAATTGATTGGCACTTATCGATCTTGAAAGTAATGTATCCTTTTCATAGTCATCTTGACCTAAATTATAGTCCCATTTTATGTGATAAAAGTTAAGTTTTAATTCACCCAATGACTTGTTATTAAATTGAAGAAAGAGCTTATTTTCTAGATTATCAAAAGATGTGCTGTCACTAATATTAGTATCATATTTACCATAAAAATATGTGTTGGCAAATCTATGATCATATTTATAATTTTTTTTCTCCAAACTAATACTATAACCTATTGACATTTTATAGCTAGTCGTGTCTTTTGAAACTGGGACCATTTGATATTTATGCTCCATGAAATACCTTTTCCCCTCTAATAAATTATCAGCTTCGATTTGCGTGTCTAGCCGATTCCTATCCAAAAAACCATCATAAAAAACAATTTGTTGATTACCATTTTCGTCTAATATTGATTGGCCCTCCTCATCTGCTAAAACGTAATTTGGTGCATTTTCAAAAAAATAGACCGAATCTCTATTTAATCCTCCATTTACCTGGTTTTCTAAAGACTGAGTTGTTTGATGAAGTCGAAGACGATATTTTTGATCATAAGTTTGATATTGACTACTTATTCTAAATTGCCTGGATCTTCCTAGGGAAGCTAAATATTTTCCCAAAGATCTAAAACCTCTAAATGAAACAGCAACATTAAATTTTGGAGAGGTATTTATAGCCAATGAAGTATCTAAGAATTGACCTTGCTGAAAGGTTGATTTAAAAAATAATTCTGTATATGCGGACGGTACTTCATAATAAGGAACATCCTCTTTTTCGAAATAACTAAAGTGTTTGACTCTGGCTCCCATTTGTGGAGTAAAAGGTTGATCATGGAAATCATAACCTAATTTATTAAAAGCTTCTCCCATATTTGGAAAGGTTAAAAATTCAAAATAATCTTTTCTCAAAAAATTGAATGAGTATTCCCTTTCGAGAGAAAGTGATGTATCAACAGTCTTTTCACTTCCATCTAAAAACAATAATTTATAATCCTTTATCGATACTTCATCCATAGACTTGAAATAAGGTATAAACCTTTTCTTTCTAGATAAATTTGTAATCAATGAGTCCTTTTTTTTAGTTAGATTTTTCTTTTCTACTGAAATAGAGTCCGTATTTTGAAAGCCTAAATCATTTGAAAATTCCTGCACATCTTTTAATTGAGTATCATTTTGTTGAGCAATAAGTAAACTATTTGTTACCAAACAAAAAATAATTAATTGGAAGCGCATATCCTTGAAAGTTACATTACGAAGTTATAATAAATGGATGTAAATTGCGGTAGGGTCCAAAATATAAAATTTAAATTCCTTGTATGCTAAAAATACAATTAACATCATCACTAGAAGCTGGAATTGATGAAGCTGGAAGAGGATGTTTGGCTGGCCCTGTGACCGCAGCAGTTGTAATTTTACCGCTAAATGCTAAATTTCATTTTATCAATGATTCGAAAATCTTAACTGAAAAACAACGTTACAAATTAAGACCCATAATTGAAAAACAAGCGATAGAGTATCAAGTAGCACATGTTTTTCAGGATGAAATTGATAGAATAAATATTTTAAATGCGTCAATAAGAGCGATGCATCTGGCAATTGAAAAATTGGAAAAAAAACCTGAGTATATAGTTATAGATGGAAATAAATTTTATCCATACAAAAAAATCCCATTTAAATGCATTATTAAGGGCGATAGAAAATATCAAAATATTGCTGCTGCATCTATATTAGCTAAAACTTATCGAGATGATTACATGAAAATGATAGGAGCTGATTTCCCTAAATACAAATGGGAGAAAAATAAAGGATATCCAACTGCTGATCATAAAAATGCAATTGAAAATTTTGGAATTTCAATTCATCACAGAAATTCGTTTAAACTATTGAATCGGCAACTAAAAATCAAAATTTAGGGAGTTTTCTGATTTTTTAGTATAGTTGAAAAGATTTTGAAAAAAATAAAGATTGATAATAAGTAGTTTTTAACTTTAATATTCAATGCGATTAAGATTTTTACTTGTAATGATTATCTCAATGTCTAGCTGTAGGAATGAGATAAAAGAAACTATAAATCTACTAGATTTTGTTCCTCAAAATAGTATTGGGGTTGTTCAAATAAATGATCCTCTTATGCTGGACAATACCCTCAAAAGACTATCTTTTCTTGAAGGTCTTGCCAAACTTGATTTTAATTTGCAAAAAAATATTTCAGCTGTTATTCCAGAAACAAAAAGTCCAAACTCAATATTAATTTTGACTCCTCAGGGTAAAAGTGATATCGCTGTTTCATATGTCTTCAGGCATAAGGAGTCAGACTCAACTAATTATAAAATTTTGGAAAGTTTTGTTTATAATTCGGTTAAGGTCGATGTAAGTATTGAGAAAGAAAGAAAAGTTTATGCCGCAAGAATAAGAGATATAAATATTAAAAGTAATTCACAATTGGTTTTAGAAAATTGCATAAGAAATATTCAAAACAAACAAAAAGGAATTCAAGATGATCAATTTTATAGACTTGCGAAGCTAAGTAATACTGATGCAATTTTAACAGTATTTCTCCATGAGGATATTAGAAATATAATGAATAAACTTTTCCCAAAAACTAAATTTTTCCCTTTTTTGGGAAGTAGTTGGTTTTCGTTCGATTTTAATACTAAAAAAGACCCTTTTACTTTAGATGGAATAAGTTTTATAAATGATTCCATTCCTGATGGGCTCACATTATATAAGAATTTAAATTCAAAAATGCTGGTTAGTCAAAATTTTGTGCCAAGAAGTTTTGACAACTATTTCGCATTATCAGTTAGTGATTATAAAACATTGGAAGAAAACTTTAAAGAATTTGTACTTCACAAAAATTTGGCATTTAAAAAAATTAATTTTAATCCATTAAGTAATGTTAGTGAAATTGCATTTATAAATAACAAATCAAGTGAAGCTACATACTTACATTTAAAGAACTCCGAGATACTTGAACCTAATTTGTTTTCGGGAAAAAATATTGTAGATAATTATAGGGGTATAAAAATTATAAATCATGAATTACCTGAAGATATTTTTGGTTTTTTAAAATCTCTTGGTGTAACTCATTATCCAAAATATTCAGCCAAAATTGAAGGAATATTAGTATACACAAAAGAAAAATCATATTTAAAACAATTAATTGGCATTTATTTAGATGGGAAGACTTTAGGAAATGATATGAACTTTAGCAATCTTAAAGAAGATTTTGCTGACAATAGTACCTTTATATGGATTGGTGACACTGATAATCTTAAAGATGCTTGGAAAAAAGAATCTAAAAAAAATTTCAAGAAATGGGGTAATATAAAATTAAAACCCTATCCTCTTATTGCAATTCAAGGTGTTTCTGAGGATAATGTTGTTCAATCTCGATTTACAGCCCAAAAAAATAATCCAAATCAACCGAAAAATAGTGTTACTAATCAATTCAGATTCAACTTAGATGCACCATTAGCAAATAACCCTCAGTGGATTAGAAATCATATAAATAAAACTATGGATATTGTAATTCAAGATGAAAACAATGTTCTGTATCTTTTTTCTAACAACGGAGATCTTTTTTGGAAAAAACAACTTTCTGGCCCCATAATTGGAAAAATTCAACAGGTTGATCTATATAAAAACAGAAGACTCCAAATGGTCTTTCGAACTCAAGATAGATTTATAATTTTGGATAGAAATGGAAAAATAGTCCCTCCATTTAATATAAAACTACCTAATGACTCACCACGGCATTTATCAGTTTTTGATTATGATGGCAACAGAAATTATCGCTTTTTACTTAATCATGGTAAAAAAATTGAAATGTTTAACAAAAAGGGGGAAAGGGTATCTGGGTTTAAACTTAATTCACTAAAAAAACCGCTTTTACATCCTCCCAAGCATATTAGATTTGGAAACAAAGACTATATAGTTTTACAGGATACGGATGGGAAAGTAAGAATAATTGATAGGCAAGGAAAAGATAGAATTATTGTTCAAGGTAAACTTGAAACCTTAGTTAATCCAATTTTTGCCTACAGGAAAACATTTGCAAGTACAAATAAAAACGGATCTTTGGTACAAATTGATGTTAATGGTAATGTAAATAAAACTGGTTTGGAACTAAAAATTGGTCATAAAATTGATATGACCAGTAAATCTTTAGTAACCTTATCTGAAAATAAGCTAATGATAAAAGGAATTCCTGTTATTCTTCCATTTGGTAATTATAGCAGCCCTAAAATTTTTTATATAGACAATACCATATATGTTACAATTACAGAATATGAAACAAAAAAGGTCTTCGCATTTTATAGTAATGGTAATCCGGTCCGAGGGTTTCCAGTTTACGGGACATCAGTTGCAGATCTTACCAATGCAGATAATGACAAAGCTATTGAAATGATAGTTCAATCTGATCAAGAGGAGCTCACAATATATCAAATAAATTAAAAATTCTATCAGCTAAAATTTGCATCAAATAAATTTGCAAAATGATGCTTCAATTTTTCTTTAACTCCTTTAAAAGGAATTTTTTTTCCTAACTCATTCTCCATAGATGTTATTGCTTTACCTTCAATCCCGCAAGGAACTATATAATCAAAATAACTCAAGTCTGTATTCACATTTAAAGCAAAACCATGCATTGTAACCCATCTACTGGCTTTAACTCCCATGGCACAAATCTTTCTAGCAAATGGTGTGCCTACATCCATCCAAACTCCAGTTTCACCTTGACTCCTTTCACAAGATAAATTATATTCTTTTAAAGTTAAAATCACAATCTCTTCTAAAAATCTAAGATATTTATGAATGTCAGTAAAAAAATTATCTAAATCTAAAATGGGATAACCTACAATTTGACCTGGACCATGAAAAGTGATGTCACCGCCTCTATTTGTTTCATAATATTCAATTTTTTTTTTTTTTAGTTCATTTTTATTTAATAGGAGATTTTTATCTTTTCCGCTTTTACCAAGGGTTATAACTGGTGTATGCTCAACCCATAACATGAAATTTTTGGTTATAGTTTTATTTTCACTTTTACGATTAGACCTCTTGATATTAATAATTTCATTAAAATAGTTTTCTTGAATTAATAGTGCATCTGTAAATGACTTAATTCCTAATTCTACAATTTGGATATTCTTATTTTTCTTTTCCATTTATATTTTTTTTAAATCCCAATCTATCCGGATTATTTAGTATTACTAAAGCAGCTATTACACCTGGAACCCAACCACATATTGTTAAAATAAATACAATTAATACAGAACCACAACCCTGATCAATGACTGCAAAAGGTGGGAATAATATAGATAACAACACTCTTAAAAAACTCATAATAAGATTTAAGATCAAAGATATAAAATTTGATTCCTTAGATTTTTACAGTCTCCTTATCTTTACATCAAATAAAATCTTATGGTAAAGCTTTCTGAACAGGAAATTATTCGCCGGAGAAAATTAGAAGAGATACGAAAACTTGGCATCAATCCTTACCCAGCAGCACAATTTCATATCAACTTTCATGCAAAAGATCTACCAGAACTATATCAAGATGGTAAAATGGTCTTCCTTGCCGGGCGTTTAATGTCAAGAAGAATACAAGGTAGTGCTAGTTTTGCTGAACTACTTGACAGCACTGGACGTATCCAAATTTATTTTAACAGAGATGAAATATGTCCAGGAGAAAATAAATCTTTATATAATGAAGTCTATAAAAAACTTCTTGACATTGGAGATATCATAGGTATTCAAGGAAAACTATTTACAACAAAAGTAGGTCAGCAAACAGTAAAAGTTTCAAATTTTACAATACTTAATAAATCTCTTCGGCCTTTACCAATTCCTAAAACTGATTCTGAAGGTAATATCTATGATGCCTTTAATGATCCTGAATTAAGATTTCGCCAACGCTATGTAGATCTAATTGTTAATCCGCAAGTAAGGGAGACTTTTTTTAAGCGCTCAAAAATAACAACTACTATTCGTGATTTTCTTACCGAAAGGGGATATTTAGAAGTGGAAACCCCTATACTTCAGCCTATACCAGGGGGAGCAGCTGCCAGACCTTTTATAACCCATCATAATGCCCACAATACAAAACTATATTTGAGAATTGCAAACGAGCTTTATCTAAAACGTCTTATAGTAGGTGGTTTCGAAGGTGTTTTTGAGTTTGCGAAAGATTTTCGAAATGAAGGTATGGATAAAACACATAACCCTGAATTTACTGTAATGGAACTATATGTTGCATATAAAGATTATTTCTGGATGATGGAAATAACTGAAAACTTGATAGAAACAATTTCTAATGCAGTACACCAAAAAACAGAAATCCATGTTGGAGATCAAAAAATTGACTTTAAAGCTCCTTACCCTAGAGTTCCAATTTTTGAAGCAATCAAAAAATATACTGGAATTGATATTTCTCAAATGAATGAAATAGAATTACGTGAAACAGCACAAGAACTAAATATCGAAGTAAACGATACTATGGGAGAGGGTAAACTTATAGAAGAAATATTTAGTGAAAAATGTGAGAGTCACTTTATTCAACCTACTTTCATTACAGATTATCCAAAATCTATGAGTCCTCTTACAAAAGAGCATAGAACTAAAAAAAATCTTACAGAAAGATTTGAACTGTTTGTTAATGGAAAAGAATTGGCTAATGCATATTCGGAATTAAATGATCCTATCGATCAAAAAAACCGTTTTGAAGCACAATTGGCACTAAGTGAAAAAGGCGATGATGAAGCTATGTTCATAGACCAAGATTTTCTTCGTGCGTTAGAATATGGAATGCCTCCAACTTCTGGGATTGGTATAGGTATTGATCGCTTAGTAATGCTTATGACAAATAATAGTTCTATCCAAGAGGTTCTATTTTTTCCTCAAATGAAAGCTGAAAATGAAAATTTAGAACTCACTGAAAATGAAAAAAATATTTTAAAAATCTTACTAAATAAAAGTCCTGCAATTCTTCAAGAGATAAAAGAGGAGGCAAACCTAAGTAATAAAAAATGGGATAAAACAATAAAGGGTTTATGTCAGAAAAAAATTGTTAATGTCGAAAAAAATGGCGACCAACTAATGATCCAAATAATTAAATAAGCAGGCTAAATTAATATAATATAACCCAATTGAATTTAAAACTAAACCTGCATGACTAACAAGGTTCCTAGTTGGATATTTTAATTCAAAATTTGCTGACTACTTTTCGAAAAGCTTCAATTGTATAATTAATATCACTAAATGTTAGGGCATCATTTAAAAAATAACTTTCAAAAGCGCTAGGAGGTAAATAAATACCTTGATCTAACATACCATGAAAATAGTTTTTAAATAGTTCATTATCTCCTAATGTAGCCGATTGAAAATCAACAACCGGTTGTTCCGTAAAATGAAGAGAAAACATAGAGCCTATTCGATTTATTTGGTAGGGCACACCTTTGCTATTCAAAATTTCTTTAAATCCTAATTCTAAGTTTTCTGTTTTCTTTTCAAGACGAGTATAAATCTCCTGGTCAGCATTTAATATTTGAAGAGTAGAAAGTCCAGCTACCATGGCAATTGGGTTACCACTGAGAGTTCCAGCCTGATAAACTGGTCCTTCAGGTGCAAGTTGTCTCATTATTTGTTTTTTTGCAGCAAAAGCACCAACAGGTAATCCCCCTCCTAGAACCTTACCATAGGTCACAATATCAGCGCTAACTCCTAGTAATTCCTGAGCTCCACCTTTTGCTAAACGAAATCCAGTCATTACTTCGTCAAAAATGAGTAGACTAGCAAATTTGTCACATATACTTCTTAATCCTTCCAAGAATCCATGATTTGGAGAAATGCATCCCATATTTCCTGCAACAGGTTCAACAATAACGGCTGCAATTTCTTCAGGATACTCACCAAAAAGTCTTATCACTTCGTCTAAATTATTAAAATCTGCTAAAAGTGTGTCTTTGGCTGTACCCTGAGTTACTCCTGGGCTACTTGGACTCCCAAAGGTAACAGCTCCACTTCCAGCTTCAATGAGAAAGGCATCAGAATGGCCATGGTAACATCCTTTAAATTTTATAATTTTTTCTCTATTTGTATACCCTCTAGCTAAACGAATTGCACTCATACAAGCTTCTGTTCCAGAATTCACAAAACGTATTTTATCCTTGTTTTTTATCATGTCTAATGCTAGGACTGCTATTTCTGTTTCTAAATCAGTTGGTATACCAAAGGATGTTCCTTTTTCCACTCTCATTTTTATAGCTTTGATGACAGGGTCGAAAGCATGACCTAAAATCATGGGTCCCCAGCTTGAGATATAATCGATAAAAGTATTCCCATCTTTATCGTAAAGTAATGCCCCTTTTGCTTTTTCTATAAAAATAGGGGTTCCACCTACAGATTTAAAAGCTCTTACTGGAGAGTTTACTCCACCAGGAATAACTTTTTGGGCCTCTTTGAATAAAATACTACTTCTTTGGTACCGCATATCTAGTTTGTTTGAGGAATCCTTAATTCCTGACCGATGAAAATTGTTTGATTTTTAATATCATTAAACTTCACCAAATTTTCTAAGGCAACTCCATATTGTTTGGAAACTGAATATAATGTATCGCCTTTTTTTACTTTATGAACAAAATTAGGAGTTAGTTCATTAGGAGTATACATTTCAATTTGTCTTTTAAATATTTTCGAATCAAACCTCATAAGTTCAAATCTTTCAACCAAGCTGATTAATTTCTCCGCATAATCTGGATCTGTTGCGTAACCAGCTTTCTTGAGGCCCTTAGCCCACCCTTTATAATTACTTAATTTCATTTTAAAAAGTGGAGAATAACGTTGACGGTTTTTTAAAAATAGAGAGTGGTCTCGAAAAGAAGAAGCAACATTTTTGTATACTCTAAAGCATTCACCCTTTTTGTCATCATCATGATATATTTTCTCTCCACTCCAATTCTTATGACATTTAATACCAAAATGATTATTACCTTCTTTTGCCAGACGACTGTATCCCATGCCAGATTCTAAAATACCTTGCGCTAATATTATACTTGCAGGAATTTTGTGAGCTTTCATTTCATCTTTCGCAATTGAACTATATTGATCAATATAAATTTCTATTTTTTCTTTAGTACTTAAAATTTTAATTGGTATTGCATTAGATTGTTCAGAAGAAACAATTTCTTTTTTAGGATTATCCAATACTTTTTTATTTGAAATCAGTTTTCTTGAGGTCCCACAAGAAATTGTGAAAGTAATTAATATGGTTAAAAAAAATACTTTGAATATGAAAGAGTTTGCAGGTGCTTGTTCTTTAATTTGGAATTTATTGATGCAATTCCTTGAAGACCACCAGTATGAATTGCTAAAATTTTTGAGCCTCGCTTCCATTTATTTTTCTTAATCAATTCAAAAATAGCAAAAAGCATCTTGCCTGTGTAAATTGGATCCAATGGAATTCGATATTTGTCATAGAATGAATTCATAAATTCAATAAGTTTTGTCGTTGTCTTTGCGAAACCTCCAAAAGTATAATCCGAATTTATTTCCCAATTATTTTTTGTAGTGTAAGTACAAATAACTTCAGATATTAAAGGGTTAATTAAAGCATTAAAACCTAATATTTTTTGATCATTCGAAGAACCATTAATTAATCCTGCTACAGTTCCTCCAGAACCCAAACTTGAACAAATGATATCAAATTCTAAGTCTTTAGAATTAAGGATCTCCGAACAACCTTTAACCCCTAATGGTTCAGTGCCACCTTCTGGTATCAATCTGAATTTTGGAAACTTTCTCAATGTTTGAATTACTTCAAAAGAAGATTCTTTTTTAGAATAGGCTTTCCTTGACAGACAAACTAATTTCATACCCTGAGAATGACAGAAAGACAAAGTGCTACTTTTCATTATTTTATTTTTCCACTCTTCACCACGAACAAATCCAATAGTTTTTAATCCTAACATTTTCCCTGCTGCTGCCGTTGCAGTTAAATGGTTTGAAAATGCACCTCCAAAAGTAGCGATGACAGGAATTTTATTAGAAATGGTTTTTTTTAAAATATATTTTAATTTTCTAAACTTATTCCCAGAAACAATTGGATGTAATAAATCTTCTCTTTTTAAGAAAAGACTACAACCATTTATAACTCCTAGAAATTGATTTGGTGTTTTATTATTTTCATTAAATAAATCCATTTTTAATAATCCATAAAATGAGATGATTTAAAATAAAACCAAGGATGATAAAATTAACTGAGTATGCAAATTAAAATTCAGATTTTGATTGAAACAAATTTTTAAACTGAAATGTTTAGTTTGAAAAAAAATTTTTTTCGGCATTATTTTTGAATTATATTAGAAAAAATTATCTAAGTGAACAAAGTTTTTTTGTTGTCATTATTTTTAATTTTAAGCAGCTGTTCATCCATTAGGGTATACTCGGATTTTGATAATAACGTTGATTTCTCAAATTACAAAACCTTTGCTTATTTTAAACCCGAAATTGACAGAGTTGATATTTCAGATCTTGATAAACGAAGGATCCTAAAAGCGCTCGATTATGAAATGAGTCTAAAGGGTTTATCAAAATCTGAAACTCCTGACCTTCTGATTGGATTTACCACTAAAGCCAAAGATAAAATATATGTTAATAATTTTAATAATTTTAGCTGGGGCTGGGGCTGGGGCTGGGGATTTAATCCTTGGTTATGGGGCCCTAATGGATTCAATACAATAAGTACAAAGACAGAAGGCACTCTTTATGTTAATATAATTGATGCAACCACAAGACAACTCGTTTGGCAAGGAAAAGGAAGAGGTGGAATTGATGAAAATATAAAAAACAGGAATGAACGTATATCCATGTTTGTAAAAGAAATAGTTGGAAGCTATCCCCCAGAAATAGATTAATTATCTGAAAATAAAATCTTCTCCGCTTTGTCCAAAGCTAAAGCTAAACCCTCAGTTTCCTTTCCTCCAGCTGTAGCATAAAAAGACTGGCCACCGCCACCACCACCAATGTATTTACCTAAGTAATTTACTGTCTGAGCTGCATTTCTGCCCTCTTGATTTACTAATATTTTGGATATATAACAACTAATCAATGGCTTACCAGTTTTCCGAGAACCAAATACTAAAATAATTTTATCAAAATCTTTACCGATCTCAAAACTTAAATCTTTCATGCCTTGAGCATCTATTTCAATTTCTTTAGATAAAAAATTAATACCAGAAATAGTTGTGATCTCATTAATTAACTTGTTTTTTAATGTTTGTAATTTTAATTTTGAAAGTGCATGGATTTCTTTTTTTAGAAATGCATTTTCTTTTTGAAGATTTTGGATTGTATTTAATGGATCCTGTGAATGTTTTAAAATTGTATTAATTCTTTCTAAAGTTTGCGTTTGCTTTTTAAAATAACTTTTGACTGCTTCACCAGTAATTGCTTCAATTCTCCTTACACCAGAAGCGACTGCGCTTTCTGATATAATTTTAAAATACCAAATATCCGAAGTGTTTCTTACATGAGTCCCTCCGCAGAGTTCTATTGATTCAGAAAATCTTATTGTACGTACACTTTTTCCATACTTTTCTCCAAAAAGTGCAATTGCTCCTTCTTCTATTGCTTTATCATAGGGTACTTCTCTTTGTTCTTCAAGAGGAATTTTTTTTAAAATTCTTTGATTAACAAATTCCTCAATATTTTTAAGCTCTTCTTTATTAACCTTTGAAAAATGAGAAAAATCAAAACGGAACATTTTTGGGTGAACCATTGATCCTTTTTGTTCGACATGATTTCCCAGAATAGATCTCAAAGCCTGGTGTAAAAGATGGGTGGCCGAATGATTAGATGAAATATTTTGGCGAAATTCAAAATCAACGACAGCTCTAAGGTTGATATCTATTTTTTTTGGAAGACTTTTACAATGGTGGATGATAAGATTATTTTCTTTTTTCGTGTCTATGATATTAAAAGTTTCTCCATTTTCAGATTCTAAATATCCTTGATCTCCAATTTGGCCACCACCTTCCGGATAAAAAGGGGTTTTATCAAAAGTTAGCTGGTAGAAGTCTCCGTCTTTTTTAGTATTCATTTTTCTATGTCGAGTGATCATTATTTTTGAATCTAACTTGTCATATCCCATAAATTCTGTCGTTTCAGAATCGTTTATAATAAACCAATCTCCAATCGTTGAGAAACTAGCACCTCTGGACCTTGATTTTTGTCTCTCCATTGCTTTTTCAAATCCGTCTTTATCAATATCTAATCCTCTTTCATTTGCAATAAGAGAAGTCAAATCAAATGGGAAACCAAATGTGTCATAAAGCTCAAAAACCCTTTCGCCTGGAATCTTTTTATCATTTAAATTTCCTATAACATTTTCTAAAAGAACGAGTCCTTGCTCCAATGTTTTAAGGAAAGATTTTTCTTCTTCCATTATTACATTAAATGCGAGTTGTTTTTCTCTATTCAACTCAGGGAATATATCTTCTAATTGTTTAGTTATAATCTCAACTAATAAATATATAAAGGGCTTTTTCTGATCTAAAAAAGTAAAACCATATCGAATAGCTCTTCTTAAAATTCTTCTTATTACGTAACCCGCGCCAACATTACTTGGAAGTTGACCATCTGCGATAGCAAAAAAAACGGTTCTTATGTGATCTGCAATAACACGTATAGCTATATCAACTTGCTGTGAGACACCATAATTATTTTTTGTTATTTTTTCGATTTCATTAATTATGGGAGTAAAAATATCAGTGTCATAATTTGAAGTTTTACCCTGTAAAACCATGCATAATCTTTCAAACCCCATTCCGGTGTCGATATGTTTTTTTGGTAATTTTTCAAGCACTCCATTTGCATTTCTATTAAACTCTATAAAAACTAGATTCCACAACTCAATTACCTGAGGGTGATTTTTATTCACTAATTCAGAACCTTGTGTTTTATTCCATTCTGTTTTAGGTCGAGTATCAATATGGATCTCCGAACATGGCCCACAAGGTCCTTGATCCCCCATTTCCCAAAAATTTTCTTTTTTACTGCCAAGTAAAATTCTGTCTTCGGGAAGAATAACCTTCCAAAGGTTATAAGCCTCAGTGTCTTTTTCCAATTTTTCTTCCGCAGAACCTTCAAAAATTGTTACGTATAGTCTATCTGGATCAATCTTGTAAACATCGATCAATAATTCCCAAGCCCATTCTATTGCTTCTTTTTTGAAATAATCTCCAAAACTCCAATTGCCTAACATTTCAAAAAAAGTATGATGATATGTGTCAATACCTACCTCTTCTAAATCATTGTGTTTACCTGAAACTCTTAAGCATTTCTGGGTATCAGTAATTCTTTTTGAGGTGGGCTCAGTGTAACCCAAAAAAAACTCTTTAAACTGATTCATCCCAGCATTTGTGAACATCAAACTTGGGTCATTTTTGATAACCATCGGTGCCGATGTTACTATTTCGTGTGCTTTTGATTCAAAAAAATCTAAAAACTGTTTCCTTATAAGAGATGATTTCATTCAATTAGAAGTTTTTTTGTTTTAATATGTTTCCAAATTTACTTTAATACTTAGAAACGATAAATTTTCCCAAATTTTGTATCTTTAGCGAATTGTTATTTTGATGCAAAAGAAACGAAAATTTACAAAACTTTATGAGTAAAGTTAAATACTATTTTGATGCCGAGACACTTTCTTACCGTCCAATTAAGGCAACTAACACAAACCGCATAATAAATTTTTTACTTTTTGTTTTATCATCATTCTCTTTTGGCCTTATTTGTCTTTTAATTTTACTCAACTCTGATATTTTAAATACCCCTTCTGAGGTTGCACAAATAAGAACAATTCAAAATTATGAATTACAATTTGATATCTTAAATAAAAAACTATCACAGCTAGAATCAGTAGTCGCCAATGTAGAAGAAAGAGATAATAATTTATATCGTGTTTATTTTGAAGCAAGCCCTATACCTATTGAGCAAAGGTACGCTGGTTTTGGTGGAGTTAACAGATACAGAGATTTAGAAGGTTATGACAATTCTGAGCTTATTGTAAACACTACAAAAAGACTAGATATACTTACCAAACAAACGGTTGTTCAATCAAGATCCTTAGATGAAATCGAAAGACTTGCTGCAAACAAATCTGAACTAATTGCGGCAATCCCAACAATCCAACCAATAAAAAATAAAGATCTTACAAGAGTTGCTTCGGGGTTTGGTTATAGAATTGATCCTTTTACAAAAAAACGTCGATTTCATTACGGGATGGATTTCACTGCGAAAAGAGGAACTCCTGTCTATGCTACAGGTAATGGAATTGTAAAGCGTGCAGACAATCGCTCATCTGGTTATGGCAAACATATACGTATAGATCATGGATTTGGATATGTGAGCCTTTATGCACATCTATCCAAATATAATGTCAGAAGAGGACAGAAGGTAAAGCGAGGTGATATTATTGGATACGTAGGAAATACTGGAAGATCAGCAGGACCTCACTTACATTATGAGATTTTAAAAGACAAAAAGAAAATCAACCCATTAAATTTTTATTATGGGAATCTTTCTCCAAAAGAATTTGAAGCCTTATTAAGCCAATCAAAACAAGAAAACCAATCTTTGGATTAATATGCACTTTGACCTTCCAGAAAAAAGGTATTATTCAATTGGAGAAGTAGCAAAAGCATTTCAGGTTAAGCCCTCATTACTTCGCTTTTGGGAAAAAGAATTTGAACAGATAAAGCCAAAAAAAAAGCAAAGTGGTACTAGAAAATATACTCAGGAAAACATAAAAACGATTCAATATATTCATCATCTTGTAAAGGAAAAAGGCATGACATTAGAGGGTGCAAAAAAGCAATTATTGCTAAAGCCAAAAGATGATAAAAAAGAGACTATACTGTCAAAGCTTGAGAGCATAAAAGACTCATTGGAAAAATTAAAGATTAAACTTTAACTTTTCATTTCTTTCTAAAAAATATTTGAATAGGGACCCCTTGAAAATTAAATTTACTGCGGATTTTATTTTCTAAAAACCTTCTGTACGGGTCTTTTATATATTGTGGCAGATTGCAAAAAAATACAAATTGAGGATAATTTGTTGGCAATTGAGTACAAAATTTAATCTTAATATATTTTCCTTTAGAAGATGGCGGTGGAGTTTTTTCGACAAATGGTAATATTTCATTATTTAGAGTTTTTGTTGGTATTTTTCTTTTTCTATTATTGAAAACTTCTATTGCAGTCGAAACAGCCTTAAAAATACGTTGCTTATTCAAAGATGAAATAAAAACAATCGGAATGTCTTTGAAAGGAGATATAGCCTCTCTAATCTCAATTTCATATTTCTTTGTCACATTACTACTTTTTTTTAGTAAGTCCCATTTATTTACCAAAATAATTATGCCTTTATTATTCCGATGTATTAACCAAAAAATATTCTGAACCTGACCGTCAAAACCTCTTGTCGCATCAATAATTAAGATGCATACATCGGCATACTCAATTGAACGAACTGACCGCATAATTGAATAAAACTCAATGTCTTCTTTTATCTTTGCTTTTTTTCTTATTCCAGCAGTATCAACTAGATTAAAATCAAATCCAAATTTTTTGTATCTTGAATTGATACTGTCTCTTGTAGTTCCCGCGATTTTTGTTACAATGTTTCTTTCTTGTCCTATAATAGCATTAATAAATGACGACTTTCCTGCATTTGGCCTCCCAACTACAGCAAAATTTGGGATCTCATCTTCAATTTTTTTTTCCTCGTTAGGCATGCAGCTTATCAAATCGTCTAACAATTCTCCTGTTCCACTTCCACTAACGCTAGAGATACAATAAAAATTTTCATAGCCAAGAGTATAAAATTCTGAGGTCATCTGGGCCCTAGAAGTGTTGTCAACTTTATTAATTGTAAGATAAACCGGCTTTTGTGAACGTCTTAAGAGTTTTGCAATATTTTGGTCCATTCCAGTGACCCCATCAGTCACATCCACAATAAACACAATAACATCAGCTTCTTCAACTGCTAAGCTAACTTGTTTATCTATTTCCTTTTGGAAAACATCGTCACTATTTTCTAAATATCCACCGGTATCAATTATAGTAAATTCTCTACCATTCCAATCAGATTTTCCGTAATGGCGGTCCCTAGTAACTCCACTTTGTGAATCAACAATAGCGTCTCTTTTTTGAATCATTCTATTAAAAAAAGTTGACTTACCAACATTTGGCCTTCCGACTATTGCCACAATTCCACTCATCATTTTGATTTGTTGTAAAAATAATATTTTCACAACCATAGTATTTAATTTAAGATTAAAGATTTTGCACAAACACTATAAATCACTAAATTCGCAACCTACATCGCGAGGTAGAGCAGTGGTAGCTCGTCGGGCTCATAACCCGAAGGTCGCAGGTTCGAGTCCTGCCCTCGCTACTTAAAAAGACCAGTTAGTCGCTGGTCTTTTATTTATAATTAACCTTAAATTTAATACAATCAATTAGCTTTAACTTTTACTTTTTTATTCAGCGTTTGGAGAAAAAAAATAATCATAAATCTGGTTTTGTATCTATAATTGGAAACCCCAATGTAGGGAAATCTACATTTATGAATGCACTCTTGGGTTCTGATATTTCAATTGTCACATCAAAAGTACAAACTACAAGACATCGTATTTTGGGAATTGTAAATGGTCAAAATTTTCAGGTAATTTTTTCCGATACCCCTGGAGTTATAAAACCATCTTATGAGATGCAAAACTCTATGATGAATTTTGTAAAAGAGGCACTCAAAGATGCTGACATCATTATTTATATGGTTACACCTCAGGATGAAGAGCTAAAGGATCAAAAGTTATTGAACCGAATAAAAAAAACCAAATCAACTTTATTTGTACTTATAAATAAAATTGATATGTCAACTCAAGAATTAGTTGAGAAAAAAGTTAATTATTGGAGATCCGTTTTACCTTCAGCAAAAGTTTGTCCAATATCAGCGTTAAATGGTTTTTTTATAACTGAGGTCTTTGATTTGATAATAAAATATATTCCAAATTCCCCTGCCTATTTTCCAAAAGATCAAATTACTGACAAGCCTGAACGCTTTTTTGTAAATGAATCTATTAGAAAACAAATTCTACAACGGTATAAAAATGAAATACCTTATTCTGTTGAAGTAATAACAGAAGAATTTAAGGAGAGTCCTAAAATCATAAAAATTAGTTCAGTAATATTAGTTGAAAGAGAAACTCAAAAAGGTATAATTATTGGGCATAAAGGAAATGCATTAAAGCAAGTTGGAATTAGTGCTAGAAAATCTTTACAAAATTTCTTTAATAAGAAAATTTATTTGGAATTACATGTAAAGGTTTCTAAAAATTGGCGCTCCAATAATCAACAACTTAAAAAGCTTGGATATTAAAATTCATTTTTTTAAATACGTATATTTAAAAATAAATCTATAGTGATACTCTTATGATAAGACTAGTTTATTTATTTCTTTTTTCAATTATATTATTTTCTTGTACAAGCCCAAAAAAAAGTCCTCCAAATATTGTTTTTATTATGTCAGACGACCACGCCTATCAAGCCATAAGTGCATATGGGTATGGTTTAAATAATACACCCAACATTGACCGTATCGCAAATGAAGGGGCAATATTTCAAAAAGCATTTGTAACAAACTCTATATGTGCGCCAAGTAGAGCAGTGATGCTAACTGGTAAGCACAGCTTTGTGAATGGAAAAGTTGATAATATCCAAGACTTTGATTGGGACCAAGATAATTTTGCTAAACATCTTCAAGAAGTGGGTTATCAGACAGCATTAATTGGTAAAATTCATCTAAGAGGTTTTCCGCAAGGTTTTGACTATTCTGCAGTGCTCCCAGGTCAGGGACATTACTATAATCCTGATTTTATAATTAATGGTATTCAAGAGCGAATTGAAGGGTATGTAACAAATATTACAACAAAAATTGCTCTAAATTGGCTAAGTGAGAAACGCGATAAGACTAAACCTTTTTTACTTCTTTACCATCAAAAGGCACCTCACAGAAATTGGAAACCGGAAAAAAAATATTTAAATCTTTTTGATGATAAAGACTTTAACCCCCCAGCTAATTTTTTTGATGATTATAGTAATAGAGGTACTGCTGCAAAAACACAAGAAATGCTAATTGCAGCTACGGAAGAGCAGATTAAAGCTGCTCACGGTAACGGTGGCCAAGCTAGATGGGGACACGACTTTAAAATGATAATTGATCCATATGGTAAAAACACAGGTTTTGAAAATGAATTAAAACGATTTAATAGTGATCAAAAAAGAGACTGGCTTGATGCTTACACTCCCAAAAATGAAAAAATGAAAAAACAAAAGCTAACTGGAAAGGATTTAGCACTTTGGAAATTTAATCGGTATATCAAAGATTATCTCCGTACAATTCAATCGGTTGACGATGGTGTTGGTGAATTATTAGATTACTTGGACAGGGAGGGCTTAACAGAAAATACAATTGTAGTTTACACCTCTGATCAAGGTTTTTATCTAGGAGAACATGGTTGGTTTGATAAACGATTTATGTATGAGGAATCACTTCGAACTCCACTATTGATCAGGTATCCAAAGGAAATAAAGCCAGGTATAAAAATCTCTCAAATGATCCAGAATCTTGATTTTGCTCCCACTTTTCTTGATTATGCTGGAATAACTGCAAGTAAAGATTTTCAAGGTATGTCATTTAAAAATATTGTAAATCAAAAAGAATCTAAATGGAGAGATGCTATCTATTATACGTATTATGAATATCCATCAGTTCATATGGTCAAAAGACATTATGGTGTAAGGACTGAAAGATATAAATTAATCCATTTTTATTATGATATTGACGAGTGGGAGTTATATGATTTGAAAGAAGATCCATCTGAGATGAACAATGTATATGGCAATCCTCAGTACAAAAAAATTCAAGATAACCTTCATCTAAAGTTAAGAGAACTAAGAAAAGAATACGGAGATTCTGATTCACTCGATCTTATGCATATTAAAAGGTATGTTTCCAAAATAAACAATTGATTTATTCCTACTTTTGAAATAAATTAAGGTTATTACTACTAGTATAGACTTACACGGAATTCGTCATAAAGAAGCCCTTGAAAAAGTAGAAACTGAGCTTCAAAATCTACAAGAACAAGGATCTTTTTCTTTAACAATTATTACAGGAAACTCGAGTATTTTGCAAGAAAGGATATTAAAAAAACTTAAAGAACAAAATACATTAACTTATTATATCCCATCTTGGAATTTAGGGCAAATAATTGTGGACTTCGTTAAGCTTTAAATCATTGGCTTAAAGTGGTGAAGATTTGACCTTATTTAGCTTAAATTGTCCTTTGTGTGTACAAATGGTGTACAAATAATTTTACTGTACACGATTGTACACATTATGACCTAAAATTGGTTCTGAAACAATCATTCGATTGAACAATAATCTGAATAGGATTGGTCAGATTTTGTTAGTGTATAATCCCCAATAAAATCTGGCTCTGGATTTTCACCTCCATCCCATATCCAGAAGCTTTCCTTCATAATAAGGTTTTCACCTTCAGATTCAAATTCGTTTCTTAAAACTTTTGAACCCCTAAAGCTAAGTGTACATACAAATTTATTTGATTCGTTTACTTCAATTTCAGCTTCCCAATCACCCGTCACCCCTTGCCAGTGCTCAACAACACCCTCTCTATATTGAATACAATATACAATGTCTATAGGGCCACCATCAAAATCAATATATTCTATATTTTCACTACTGTAATAGTTATAAAAATTTTCTCCGTTTGAAAATGTAATTATTTCATTTATATCATTTTGAGACCCCCTTATTAAACTCCAAGAGGTTTGATTGTATATATCCAAAAATGTTCCACTTGATTCCTCATCAATTGATTCCTCAACATTTGAACAAGCAAAAGTCAAAAATATTGAAGTAATTAGAATTAGCCTTTTCATACTGCTAAAATAACAAAACCTACAAATTCAACTTTAGTGGAAAAGTTTACTCTATTATTTAAGTGGCTTTATCTTGATAATCTTTTTCAATCTTTATGAATTCAATAGTATTCCAAGTTGTAAATTCATTAATGATTTTATTTGATTATATACTTGATTAATCAAGTTTTTTTAAAGTAGTTATATTATTTTAGTTATATGAATAAAAAAGGGTGGATTTTAATTGGTATTACTTTTTTACTTGCAGTTCTCTTAAATCTTTACAATAAAGGTTACTTTAGTTGATGATTGAAGTCCCCTTTATAATTTGTACACGTGCCATATGTATAAAAGTGGTTTGATTTGACTTTAGTTAGCTTTGAGTTGACCTATTGGTGTACAAATCGGTGTACAAATAACTCCGTAACCTCTATAAAAACTCGATTTCCTACATTCTTGTTGACTTCGTTAAGCTTTAAAATAAAATGAGACTTTTATTGAATCATCGGCATATCTTCTTCATTAAGTTTAAGGGACTTTTTTGTAATTTCTGTATCGGCAAGTAGAATAAAATAAAAGTAATCTGGTGTTTTAAAAAAAGTTATTTTAAAAATAAATTGATATTTTCATTTGTAATTCTAAATGCCATAAGACCTTGCGAAATTCCAGTTACGAATATATATCCTTCATTACTTTTTAAAAACCATGAATATTGTAATTCTGGAAACTGTTGAATTCTTGTTTGTTCACCATCTAAATTAACAAATCCATCAAATTGGTCAAGGTTAAATTCCTTAAGCTCAAACTCATTACCATTGTTCATGAAATAAAATGAAGGCTCATTAAACGTAGTAACTGAATAAAATACTATATCCAACAAGCCATCAAAATTAACATCGAATGGTTTAAAAAATTTACTTAAGTTAAGTGGATGTGTAGGGAGTTTACCTGTATTGGGATTTAATTGACCATTAATGTTTTCGTAGTACTCAAGTTGATGGTCAAAAAAATTAACTAATTGACAGTTCGAATTAGTTTTACTTGCAGATTTAATTAAATCATCATCTCCGTCATTGTCCATATCATAAACAAATCCGCCTTCGTTTATAAAAAAATTATCTTTTTCATAAATACCAGGAGACAAGTCTGATGAATTATAACTATCGCCAGTTATTTTAAAAATTTTATTTTGCGTTACAACTTCATCAATTCCATCGGAGTCGATATCAATTGGATACGCCCAAAGTGAACCAGGACAAAAATACTCTTGGAATAAATTGTCCTCAATATCAGCAACTATATCGTTAATAGCGAAGTTTCCATTTTGAAATGTTATGATTGAATTTTTTCCTCCAAGTTGTAAAGGTCTTGGCGAAGGTTCATTTCTAAGAATACTATTTCTTCCATTACCACTAATATCTATTATACCAACTCCGTGTGAATAATCACTAATATTAAAATAATCTGCTTTCTCAAAAAATCCTCCGTTATTGAAATAAACTAAGTCTTTTTCACAATGAATCCCATCTATTCTTTCTCCTAATTCTTGGTGATAAAAAACACTTATGTCATCTGGTTCTGACCCGTGATTTGCGAAATATAAGTCTTTCAATCCGTCATGATTTAGGTCTTCAAAAAATATTTGTCTTGTAAAATATGTAGCAGGTATCTCATCAAAAAAATTATTAGTTACATCAACTAGCTTTTGGTTTGTAAAACTTAATACTTTAATTGGAATTTTTTGTCTTAGATTTGAATTTTTAACGCTTTCGGGTTTTTGAATACCTATAACTAACTCCTCATTACCGTCATTATCAAGATCAGCAGCCAAAGATGATGTTGCATAATAGCTTCCATCATTATATAAAGGGATTGTTTCAAACTGATAAAAACCCTGAAGAAGAAGTTGAAAATTAGCTTCGATATTAATATTTTCAGACATGTTTATACTTCTTGATATAGTACTTTCACCATCTGACCAACCGATAAACTTATAGCCCTCTTTAGGAGTAGCTGTAATAGTTACCGATGTCCCTTCATCATAGGTTCCTCCTTCAGTTGAGACCGTTCCTCCTTCCCCTGCTGTAACAGTCAAAGTATACTGTGTAGGGTCTGGCTCAGATTCTTGTGGTTGAGTTACTGTTGGTGGTGGAGATGTGTCTTCCTCCTCAGCTGAACAACTATAGATTAAAGCAAATATTGATAAAATAGATAATGATAAAAAAAGAATGTTTTTCATTTGGTTTATTGTTTGGATAACTAATTTAAAAAAAGGTATTTTAATTTATACACTTAATATAATACATAAATAAGGAGTTCAGAATTGACTTTAGTTAGCTTTAAGTTGCCCTATTGGTGTACAAATCGGTGTACAAATAACTCCGTAACCCCTATAAAAACTCGATTTCCTACATGCTTGTGGACTTCGTTAAGCTTTAATTTTTCTTTCTTGAAAAAGTAATTATAGCGGCCTCTCTTGACCAAAGAAACAATAATCTTCTTTTCTCTACTAACTGAAATTCAACATCCCATCCATCTTCTCCATACTTATTCATCACTTCCTCCATTTTCCTTAATGGCATCTTACTTGAACCAAGAAAAATTGTCCCTAAGGCTCCTTCTTTAACTACTTCAACTTTATATTCTTTTTTTATCATTTAAGAAATTAATCATTTATTCTCCTTACAAATTGACCACCTGTATTTTCCCAATATAAATCTGAAACAAAATCGTATTGACTCCCATAACAACAAAAAACCGTTACATCTTTAGGAACCAAATCATAATCTCCATCGCCATCTTTGTCAATTGACATCATTTCTCCCATATCACCTAAATGTTCTGTTTCAAAATGATAATATCCGTCAATCTTATTTATTGTTACATCTTCAAAGGATCTATTACCTGTATTTTCAAATAAATTCAATATGTAATTATTATACTCTCTTGTAGTTTGAACAACCAAATCGATGTCACCATCGTTATCATAATCAGTAAATCCAAGTCCCAGAACTAATTGTTGACAGTTCAATTCATTTTTTAAGATTAGATCTGACTTATTGTCCCAGGAAAATTTTCCTGAACCATCTCCCCAGAGAATTGTCGTATTTTCAATTTCAAACCAATACACATCTTCAATGAAGGGTTTCTCTCCAGGACTAACACCAATGTCTCTTCCAAAAATTATATCTAAAAATCCGTCCCCATCCATATCAAACAAATGAGATGTTGTTGAATCCATTGACCAGTAGTAATCCTCGAGAGAAGTATCTTTGAAAATCAATTCTTCTGTGAAGTTCCCTGCACCATCATTATACAAAATAGTGGGAAATTTTTGTCTTGTTGTTTGATTTGTTGGATGTCCGTCGGGGAAATTAAGAATATCTATGTCTCCGTCATTATCCACATCACCGGATCCACCTCTATGAATACATTTCGGAGTCCCAATAATATTTTCATAAATTAAATTAAAACTATTATCAATTTTTAAAATCACTGTTCCTAATTCTTCCGGAGGATTTGAAGTATTAGTGATATAGACGCCTCCTCCATAAGTGTTTATTTGATGAACATTGTTTGAAAAGATTAAAATCTCCTTAATTCCGTCCCCATCAATATCTTGAGGGTTTACCCCACCAGCTGCAAACTCTACAGATGAATCATACTCTAATATTTGATAAGGAGGCGACTGATTAAAATAATCTGAGATAATGAAATATTTACCATTAGAATGACTTCCTCCCATATAACCCCAAACGTTTTTACTCATACCAAACCAAAAAAGATCCAGTTTACCATCCTCATTAATGTCATAAGTTACAGCATCTTTATTGCTGAACATGTGATCTGTAGTTTCTCTCAAATATCTTGCTTCATCCAAAGAAATATATCTCTTAAATGATTTGGTTAAACTAAAATATCTGGTTGTTTCATTAATATCTGAATATCTTTCTGAGGTTGATTCGAACAAACTGACCTTAAAAAGGGCTTTGATATTTATACTTGAATTAATTTGAACAGTTATTTCATTTGATGTTTCTTCAACTCCTTCCCATCCAATAAATTCATTCCCCTCTGAAGGTATAGCAGTAATTTTGATTTCAGTCCCCTCGTCAAATGTTCCTCCTTCAGTTGAGACAGTTCCTCCTTCCCCAGCTGTAACAGTCAAAGTATACTGTGTAGGGTCTGGCTCAGATTCTTGTGGTTGAGTGACTGTTGGTGGTGGAGATGTGTCTTCCATTTCAGAAGAACAACTATAGATGAAGGCAAATATTGATAAAATAGATAATGATAGTAAAAGAAAGTTTTTCATGTTAGATTTTATTAATAATAATTAGGTATTCTGACATTTTGGAATTTGCCTTCATTATTTTCCCACCACAATAAGTCTCTATCATAGTTAAAAAATTCACCAAATAATCCATCAGCTAGCAAGTCAAGATCTCCATCATTATCAAAATCCAATACATATAACCATTTCCACCAAGCATTAGGCCCATTAAACTCATAAATATCTATCAATTCAGTTGTTTTATTCTCAAAAATATTTTGCGAAGTTTGTATCAAAATATCAATTCTTGATCCTTGATAATAATCAATTTCACTGCTTACAATTATGTCGATTAAACCATCACTATTAATATCAAGAAAGTCATAATCTAATGGCGTTTGTTGTGAATTTAAGTTATCTGAATTTATAGGCAATACAATTTTTTCTAAATAATCAAACTCGCCTTTAGAATTCTGTAAAAACAAGAATTTTCCAGAAATTATGTCTAATCTTTCATCCAAATTTATGTCGAATAATTCGTCTGTGTATGTAAAGTTACCTAAAGATAAATTTTGTGAAGCGTTAGGAAAATTTTTGAAAGGTAAATCAGTTAGTTCAAAAATGAAATTACCTTTATTAATATATAAAGTTGGCTCCAATTGACTTGCAGATGAGTATATGTCAATTAACCCATCTTTATTAATGTCTCCTGTTGCACCTCCATGAAAATAATTTATCGATTCGCTCAAAAATTTGTATTCCCTTTTGCTAGGAATAAAAATTGCTAGAGAATCCCCTGGGAAAGGTTCAGCGTCAAATCCACTTGAAAATAACATGATTTCATTTAACCCATCGTTGTCAAAATCTGATAAAACTTGTTTTCTAACCTGCGTTAGACTTGGATATATAGAATCATATGATTTGTTGTTTCCACTATATGAGACAAAATATGAATCTATGCCTCGTTTGTCTTTAGGCCAAGGACTCGCAAGAAAGTGATGCCACAAATCTAAATCCCCGTCATCATTAAAATCATAATACAAATATCCGCCTGTTTCTCTCGCATAACCTTGAGTCCCATCACATTGACCTGTGAGCCCAATTTCTTCGATATAACAATTAAAAAATGAATTATTAATATTTAGTTTTTTGTAATTTAAATTGGTCTGATACCAAGAAGTATTTTTATTTAAGTTTGTCAAATTTTCGAAAAAAGCAAAGGTTACTTTCTTAAAATTGGCAACTATATTTAGATCCTCACTAACTGAAATCTTTATTGGGTTTTCAATACTTCCATTACTCCAACTATCAAATTCATAACCAGGGTCAGAGATAGCTGTAATAGTAATATCAGTTCCAGCATCATACGAGCCACCCTTAGTTGAAACTGTTCCACCTTCTTCGGCACCTACCGTTAATGTGTATTGAGTAGGATCTGGTTCAGATTCTTCTTGCTGAACTAAGGTTGGTTGTGGAGATGAATCTTCCTCTTCATTTGAACAACTATAGATTAAAGCAAATATCGATAGAACAAATAATGATAGTAAAAGAAACTTTTTCATTATTGATTTTTTTTCAATTTATAAATTTTATTGATAATAAAAAATGCCAGCAAGACCAAAACCGCTGTATAAATTATATTTTATAAATGATCGGTATATACTCCTAATATTGTAAATTCCAAAATGAGCAAAAACTTCTGGTAGATGAGCATTTCAAAGACATATAGTTATTTAATGACATATAGGGTTATAGAGCCTGTGATTAAATCTTATTATTCTAAACCAAAAGTAATAGAGGAAAAAGGTGACTATGACAAAGAAATAATCCTCAGTCTTGTCCTAAGTTATATGTCAAGCTTAAATAGAAGTTTCAATATTTTAATACAAATTAGAACTAAAGACATAAAGGAGAAAGTTAGCATACAACTTGCAACTATAGTTGACCCATTTATTTTAGATTATAAGGACAAGTTAGAAATGGAAAAAGCTACATTAAGATATTGGAAAAATAGATTACTAATCAATAAATGGGAAGAAACACCCCTCTATGATCATCTGTTTGCAAATCTTCAAGAATTAGGTGTAAATCCAACAAATGAAATTGTTGGTGCAAAAGAAGTCCTTTCCCCAGAGAAGGAACCTAAGCATGGCTATTCATATACACTTCTAGATGAAGACGTAAAGGATTCCTTAACAGGTTTATTTAAATCCTTAAAAGAGAAAAGATGCATAGATCCTGCTACTGAATTTGAAACATTTTATGATGCATTTACAGGTAAACCTCTTGGAAAAATTGAAAAGAGAATCAAATGGATTAGAACTAAAATATTACTTGTTTATTTTATTGTCAGGTTACTACATCTAAAGAAAATAAGTATATATGATTTAGAACCAAATAATAAAATCCAAGATGACTCAAATTTTTGGAAACAAATGGAGGCTGTATTTATGGACAAAAGTGGTAAGCCTATTGATAACGGATCAAGGGAGTATAATAAAATAGGGTCAGAACTTGTTCCTAAAAATGTAGAAATAATTGATAAAATTTTAATTAGAGGTATAAGTGGCCCTATTAACCAATATGATTCATTAAGATAGCTATAATTTAATATTTAAATTCATTAAGTTTTTGTAAGAATATCATAAGGAGGCTCATCATATAAAAATTATTATTTACGGATCTTTAAAATGATTTTACTGTTCACTCAAAAAGTGATTTAGATATTTTCAAAGTAATAACTGATGAGCAATTTGAATTGTTGAATGTAGGGTAACTGATCTAAAACTTGTGAATAAATAACATTATACTATTAGTGTAGGAGATTTTAACTCTATTATTTTCTATATATAAAATTTACTTTAAAAATATTATATAGAAAAATAAGAAGATCTAAATTTCCATTCTAAAAAACACTTTAAGCTAGATTATTATCAAGCTTTAAAGCATCTGCATATAATTTTCATTGAGTTCAGATTCTAATTTGTATATTTAGTATCACTAATCATAAATCAATTAAAATGAAAAAAACTTTATTTACAATTATACTTGTATCAATTGGGTTTTCAAGCTATTCTCAACAAACAAATGGCTTTGGTCCAGCAGAAGGACAGACAATTGAGTTGGGTTCAGAAGTTACAGTTGAAATTTTTAAAAGGATTGACAAAGCGTGGGCTGAAAGGGATTATGAAACCCTGAAATCTTACATAGCCTCAGATGCTTATCTGAGATTCGATGATGGAACACAAGTAAAAGGCCCAAAAGGTTTTATTAAGAAAATTCAGAAGCAGTACAAAGAGATCGAAAAAACTTACGGCTGGGGATGGGAAACAATTTCAGCATTTAGTGTAAAAGCTGTTGGAGCCAAAGACTCCTCTGTAAGAAATCAAATAGGGGAATGGATTAACGCACAATTTAGAGGAAAGGATGGTTCCATAACTATGGAATGGTATCAAATTCATGAGGGAAAAATTATATATTGGTATCAAGCAAACGGAAAACCTGTTCTAAAATAAAAAATAGCTTTTCATTTATTTGAAAGTTTGAATAACTAGTTTAAAGAATATGGACTTTAATTTGTACACTTCTTACGGTGATAAATAGTTTAAGATTTACAATATTTGAATATAAATTAAACATAACTCTTAATGGGGAACATAAAAGAATATGAAGTAGGTGAAACTATTCTAATCCATTAATGAGTTAAGCAATGTATTTAAAATACAAAACAATAAAAAGTTGTCTTTATTGATGTTCAGCCAGGTAAATATTTTGGCGAAGATGAGATTGTTAGTATTAAAAATGATCACAATAGAATCTAGAAAAATATTTATAACAAAGCTTTTATAAATCATCTGAGGATTAATACTTACCACTTTGATCAATTAAATTGAAAGATTATGAAAAAAAATAAACTAAAAATTTTAATGACCATTTTGATATTATCAATCCTGTCGTGCACCAAAAAAATAAGTAAAAAAAATAGCTTATTAAATAATTCACAATATTCCAGTTTAGTAGATTTAGTGAACCCTTTAATGGGTACGGATTCTAAATTCAGTCTTTCAAATGGAAATACATACCCTGCTATTGCAACTCCGTGGGGAATGAATTTCTGGACACCTCAAACTTCCAAAATGGGAGATGGTTGGGCTTATAAATATGATGATGAAACTATTAGAGGGATCAAACAAACTCATCAACCTAGTCCATGGATTAATGACTATGCTTCTTTTTCTCTAATGGCTGTAACGGGAGAGCTCAAATTTCAAGAGGATAAAAGGGCATCTTGGTTTTCACATAAAGCAGAGGAAGCTAAGCCACATTATTACAAAACCTATTTAGCTGATTATGATGTTATTGCGGAGGTAACTCCTTCAGAAAGAGCAGCAATTTTTAGATTTACTTTTCCTGAAAATGATTCTTCTTACATCATACTTGATGCTTTTGAAAAGGGGTCTATGGTAAAAATAATACCCGAAGAAAGAAAAATTATTGGTTATTGTAGAAACAATAATGGTGGTGTGCCAGAAAATTTTCATAATTACTTTGTTGCTGTTTTTGATAAAGATTTTAAGTGGAAACATACATGGTCTGACAATTGGAAATTAAATAAAAACTCGATAGTTAGTGAAGGAGATCATGTAGGAGCTATTATAGGTTTTATGACCGAAAGAGGAGAACAAGTCAATGTAAAAGTAGCCTCATCATTTATTAGTTTAAAGCAAGCCGAACTAAATCTCGATAAAGAAATCGGGGAAAAAACTTTCAAAGATATTAAGTTACAAGCCAAAGCTTCATGGGAAAAAGAATTTCAACGATTAATGGTTGAAGACGAAAATATTGACAATATTCGTACATTTTATTCATGCCTGTATAGACTTTTGCTATTTCCTAGAAAATTTTATGAGATAAATAAAGAAGATGAGATAGTACATTACAGTCCATATAATGGAAAGATTCTGCCAGGATATATGTTCACAGATAACGGTTTTTGGGATACTTTCAGAGCTGTATTCCCATTTTTCAATCTAATGTATCCAGAACTTAACAAACAAATCATGGAGGGCCTAGCAAATACTTATAAAGAATCTGGCTGGTTGCCAGAATGGGCTAGTCCTGGACACCGGCAAAGTATGATCGGTTCAAATTCTGCACCAATAGTTGCAGATGCTTATTTAAAGGGAAATGTAAATGAAAAAGACAAAGACGTCTTATTAGAAGCTGTCTTAAAAAATGCCAATATTAATGATGGACGTCCAAAACAATCTGTTGGAAGAGAAGGAATTGACTATTATAACAGATTGGGCTATGTGCCCTATGATGTTGGAATCAATGAGAATGCTGCCAGATCATTAGAGTATGCATATGCAGATTTCACAATTGCAGAGATGGCCAAAAAGATGAACAAACCAGAATTGTCAAAACGATTCTATAAACAGTCTAAAAATTATATAAATCTATTTGATCCAGAAACTAAATGGATGAGGGGTAAAAATGAAGATGGCACATTTCAATCGCCTTTCAATCCATTAAAATGGGGAGATGCTTTTACCGAAGGAAATAGTATACATTATACATGGTCTGTATTTCATGACATTCAGGGTCTTATTGGCTTAATGGGTGGAGACTTAGAATTCACAAAAAAATTAGATACAGTATTTACTATGCCTCCAAAATTTGATGACTCATATTATGGATTTACAATTCATGAAATTAGAGAAATGCAAATCGTAAATATGGGAAATTATGCACACGGAAACCAACCTGTACAACATATGATTTATTTATATAATTACGCTAAACAACCATGGAAGACACAACACAAAGTTAGAGATGTAATGGAAAAACTATATTCTGCCACCCCAGATGGTTATTGTGGTGATGAGGATAATGGGCAAACATCCGCTTGGTATGTTTTTAGCGCTCTAGGCTTTTACCCAGTTACCCCAGGTGTCCCGGAATATGTTTTTGGAAGCCCTCTCTTTAAGAAGGCAACAATTAATCTACAGAATGGTAACAAATTTACAATTTACGCGGAGGGCAACAATCACAAAAATCCCTATATAAAGTCCCTGAAATTAAATGGAGTTAATTATAATAAAACTTGGATTGATTATAATGATATCCAAAAAGGAGGTAATTTAAATTTTGAAATGGATATAAAGCCAAATAAAGATTTTGGGATTTCGAGTGAATCTAAACCTTATTCTCTATCCAATATTAATCAGATTATTGCAGAATAATTCTAGATTAATCCAAATATTGAAAGAACAAATGATATTATGAAAAGAAAATTTTTCATTTGTTTGATTGTTTCTTAGGAATAAAATTTATCAGATATTGAAAATTTCAACAGAACTAAAACAACACTCTCCAAATTGTATTTTATAAATCGTCGGCATAACCTCTTCATTAAGTTTAAGAGGTAATTTGTATATTGAATACTATTAATCGTAAATCAATTAAAATGAAAAACCTATATGTGTTAATTGTTTCCTTAATTACTTTATCATGTGTTAACAATCCAAATAATAATGAACCTATTATTGTTAGTGATGCTCAAAATGAAGATTTAATAGTCCTAGTCGAATGGTCTATTAACGAGGGTGCTGAAGTTAACCTAGAAGAATGGAATGATGCTTGGTCAAAAATGGTTATTGAGTCTGAACCTTTAACAACTTCGTGGAGGTTTTTTATAAATGAAAACAGATCTCGTGTAACTATGTATGAATCTTATACGAATTGGAAAGGATTAATGCACCACGATAAAAGAATTACAGAAGGAGACCTTAAAGATAGATTACCAGAAGTATTTGCTAGATATAAATTTGAAGGTGTCACTGTACTTGGTCCAGTTACAGATGAATTAAAACAATTTTTTCTTGATATAGGTTTTGACAAATCAATGAATGATTCTGAAGGTAAGTTAATAGAGTTTGATTATAGAACCAGTATTGGTGGTTATGCTAAAAAATAGTTTCTATATCGATAAGAAAATAAACAACTAATTAAGGTGCGTTGTTATTTCAAAAGCATCAATAACAACTCCACAATCAGATGCTTCACCTTGTTTTGTTCCCGTTACCATGATTTTAATGGTATGTGAACCTTTTGAGAGTCCTGAAATAGAGAAAAGTATCTGCTTTTCAGGAATAACGTATTTTAGATAATCTTTTAAGAATTGCGTTGAATGAGCAGAGGTTTGAATACCTGGTTCCTTTAAACGATCTGCATATCCATCAACGGTGTATATTTTTTTATCATCTATAAAAATATCTGCATAACCCAAATTATCACTTTTAGTACCGAGAACAGAAATTCCGCTACCAGTAAATGTGAATTCAGCGTAATCTCCTTTATTTGAACTAAAGTGCTCATCTCTATTAAAACTTACCAAAGCCATTTGGTTGTGCGTCCATTCTCCTTTGTACACTATTTTTGGGTCAGTATTGTTGATCACTGTACTTTCTGGTTCGGATTCACCAGGCTGGACAGTGCATATAAATGATTCAAATGGTGGCACAAAGACACGAAATGAAAGAATGTCCTTATCAGCATAATCTGGACCTATCTTTCTCTGATTGTATACGCCTTTAAGGTGGTAAGGACCTGGTCCAAGGCCAAGCTGTTTTCGTGATATATTAATTGTGTAAACTCTTGAAACTGAATTTTCGATGCGATATTGAAAGTTAACAATCTGCATATAATTAGTGCCTTTACTCCTCCAAATTGGCCATAAACCAAGCTGTTGTCCACTCTGAAAAGAATGACCTTTAGCCTTTAGAGCATCGTTAATTTTTGCTGCCATTTCCTCAGCGTCCGGATTGGCAAAATTTTTACCATCGTTTAGTGGTGGCTCCCAATAGATCGTATTTGGTAAATTTTGTAGTTCGGGATCAATCATATTCTTCGCGCCAATAATCATCATTGAACCACCTTTTTTTGAATAATTCTTAATTTGATAAATCGTTTCATTTGAAAGTTGGAAAGGAGTGAATAATACAGGAAAATCGCCTGCGTTTTTTGTATTAAAATCTTCGATACGTGCAGAGGAAGTTGCTGTAATTCCAAGATTCATTAAGAACGAAAAATGGAAATCTGAATATTCACCAAGATCTACACCTTGAGCGTTTTTATTCATCCATAACAACCCTTTTCGATTATAGAATAGTCTACAACCGTAGGCTTTTTCTACTCCTTGCGCAGCCATAGACGCCCCTTCGAGAGTTGCTTTCATGAATGATACCTGGTCTTTTGAAATCAAACTGTTTTTTTCTTTGGCTCTTGCTCGGTCAGCAAATGCTAGGGAAAAACCGTTAGGTGGATTTAACTCTCCGTCATATGAGGCATAAAAAGTATTGGCATATAACCATGCCTGCATTCGATTATTGAATCGTGATCGAGTTAAAGGAGCATCGTCATACTCCCAACCTCCAGTTAGTTCAACCAATGGAAGTACTCCGCATTTTGTTCCGGCAAGCTGAGCCTGTGTTACAGCGAGGTAGGCCTGCTGAGCAGCATAACTGCAGGAAAATATATGAGGTTTATAATAGTCATTCCAAGCAACACCCCATGATTCAATTACATAATGATCTAATAAATTTTTGCTGGCCAGTAAATTACTATCAAATCCCTGGCCACGAAGATCGCCAGTGGCAGGTCCTGCAGAATTATAACCAATACAAAGTAATGATGGCCTCGCTTTCTTCAACTCCTCAAGAAAACTTCTTACACCCTGGTAGAAGTCTTCATCCCATTCATGTGGTGGAACTCCATAAGCGTGACGAAAAGTCATGAAGTCTCGCATTTCCAATCCGTCAATACCAGTAGCTTTTGAAAAATCAGCCATTTGTTTAGCAAAAAAATTATAAAAAGGGGTGCCATCGGGAATTCCATCCCGATACGTAGCGTATATATATTTGTCACCCTTCAATGGACTCTGATATCTTAAATTATATATTGGGTATGTCTCTGGGTGACGTTCCTTCCATTGGGAAGTTTCTAAATCGTAAAGCTGTGGACCTCCCCAAAACCAGATTGCAACTTTGAAATCGTTGAATCCATAATTTATTGCTGATTTTTTAATAGTATCAACTAGTTCTTTAAACTCTCTTCCTGTCCAAGGTAAATATTGATGCCCTGGCATTTTGAAAGTTGGAAGTATTAGTTGGTCATCCAAATTCCCAGTCCAGCATGCTACCATATCAAACATCCATCCTGGATTAAGAACGATTCCTTTTTCACCACCAGTCTTTCCATAAAGGGGACTTATTCGGGAAAAATATTTATCAACACTACCTTTAATATCATGAGGCTTGAACCAAAGAAGATCACATTCTATCCAACGATCCTGGAGAGCTAACTCAGATTTATTTGTGTCGATATTTTGCCCTTTTAGAATTCCATAAATTCCAATAAGTAATAAAAACAACAACGATCTTATTTTCACTTGATCAGTTTTTCCCAAGATATGAATTTTGTAGATAATTAAAATTCTAACATCCTAACATACAATTATCCAAATTGTATGTTAGGAATCATCAACATAGCACTATAATTTAGTTCAGGGGCTAATTTGTATATTTAAGAAATTTAGAATAAATCCATTTGAGTGAAAAAATTGTTATCAATTATAAGTCTTGTCCTTTTTGCAAGTCAAAGTTGCCAAAACTTTTCTGGCTACGAAAGCTCAGATATAATAGTTTATGATGAGTCTATATTGTCAGTGATTGATATGAATTCAAAAATTGAACTTTTAGCAGATTCAATTTCTTTACCTGAGGGCCCACTATGGGATGAAAAGTCAAACTCATTATTATTCACTGATATCATAAATAATAAAGTTTTAAGGTGGAATGAAAAAGATGGAGTTTCGGATTATATATACCCAAGTGGGAATACTGGTTATGCTCCCAATTCTGGAGAAGCGCTTGTTGGAGCTAATGCACTAAATTTTGATTCAAATGGTAATTTAATTTTATGTCAGATGGGTGACCGAAGAGTATCCATTATAAAAAATTTTCCTACTGTTAATCCTGTTTTTGAAACATTAGTAGATAATTACCGAGGTAAAAGACTTAATAGCCCAAATGATATTATAATTTCAAGAGATGGGTTTTATTATTTCAGTGACCCTGCTTTTGGATTTTTAAATTTAGATACTTTTCAAATTGTAGATTCTGAAAACAGGGAAATTGATTTTCACGGAATTTATAAGTTCAACCCAAAAAACAAAGACTTATTTCTTGTTACAAATGAAGTGAGCGTGCCCAACGGTTTAGCTTTGTCAATTGATCAAAAATTTCTTTACATAAAAAAAATGGGGGTTTTTGACGATAACCCAAAAGTTTTAAAACTAGACCTTGAAACAAAAAAAATCAGTACTCTTTTTGATGGAAGAAAAATTTCAGAAGAATATGGAGGAGATTTCGATGGTATAAAGGTACACTCAAGTGGAAATATATTTTTTTCTGGTGGAGGAGGGATTTTAATAATTAATCCAGATGGTAAATTGATGGCAAGAATTAATTTTGGAAATGCGACTAATTGCGCATTCGACAAAGACGAAAAATATCTTTATGTTACTGGGCATCTAGATAATCCAAGAGTATACAGAATTAAATTAAAAAACTCTTTTAAAATTGATGAATCAATAAAAATAAAAACTCACTAAAAATTATAAAGGTTGTCAAGATCATTAGCATGTTTACTTCAAGATGTTAAGGGACTTATTTGTATTCCCTTTTTAATTAATAATAAATCAAGCAGATGAAAAATATTTTAGAAACGGTCGGGAATACTCCCATTGTAAAACTTGAAAAAATTATTCCACCAGGTTGTGGGGAAGTTTTTGTAAAACTAGAGGCAAACAATCCAACAGGATCAAAAAAAGATAGAATGGCTCTTTCTATGATAGAAGGAGCAGAAAAAAGAGGTGACTTAAAAGAAGGCATGTCTGTTGTTGAGTATTCTGGAGGAAGTACTGGAGCTGGATTAGCTTTTGTCTGTGCTATAAAAGGGTACCGTTTCAGATTAATAACTGCAGATGTTTTTGGGAAAGAAAAAATTGGTTTAATGAGAGCATTGGGAGCAGATCTTGAAGTTATTAAAAGTGAGGATGGAAAAATCACAAAAGAACTTATTGGAAAGATGATTGAGAGGGCTGAAGAAATTTCTGTTGAACCTGATACATTTTTTACAGATCAACTTAATAATATGGACGTTATTGAAGGTTTTGTTCCTCTTGGAGATGAGATACTCCAACAACTTAACGGAAAAGTAGATGCTATTTGTGACACAGTTGGAACAGCAGGTACATTGATGGGAATAGCAAAATCATTCAAAAATAAAGGTGTTGACTCTAAAGTCATTGCCCTTGAGCCTGCTAGTTCTCCAATATTATCCAAAGGAATTAAAGGCGCTCATAATGTTGAAGGTGTTGGCCTTGGGTTTATTCCTGCTATTTATAATTCAAAATATGTTGATGATGTTATTTCAATTGAAGAATCCTTAGCAAGACAAATTTGTAAAGAACTGGCTTCCAAGGAAGGAATATTTTGCGGTACTTCTAGCGGTATGAATGTCGCAGGGGCAATAAAATTATCTAAAAGTTTAGGGCCAAAATCAAGGGTGGTTGCTGTAGCTTGTGATACTGGGCTCAAATATCTATCTGAAGGACTTTTTTATTAATATAAAAACAACCAATTTCTTATCTCAGTCTAGTCATGAATTTTACAGATATTGTAAATTCCAACATCCTCAATACCATTGTCCAAATTGTCCACTTTTATGGTTTAATTAAATATTAAGAATATAGCAATAAACCAAATAGTGTCACTTTGAATAAGTAAATTTTTGCTTAACCCCTTATGAGTTTTGAATTAATAGAATATAGGACAGATTGTTGTAAAAGAAATCAAGCTATAAATTGTGTAAATCACTCCAAAGCCACATGTAGTTTCTTCACCTTTTTTTAATTTAGCTCTATGAATGTATTAGAAAGAATAAAATCGGAATCAAAAGCTCTTTTAATAGCTGCAATAGTAATATTCTCTTGCACTATAATTGAATTTTTTATAAAACTTGAAATCATAACCCTTGCTAAAACTCTTTATACGTTTGGTATATTTTCATTGGTAATTAAAACAATATTTAACCCAAAGGATGATTGATATTTGTAGAAATTCTTGGACTTTATTTGAAACATGCTGTTCTTGCTACAGTTATATCATATTGATTAAATGAAATTACCAATAATAATTTTTTGGTTTATTTTGTTATGCAGTATTATTTATTATTACTCATTCTAATGATAAAGTGTAGCCAATGTGAAATGGAATTTGTAAATGGACATGAATACAGAATCCACTGGGAAAAAGAACATCTAGATAATGCGATAGAGATTGTAAAAAAAATGAAAACAGGAATAAAGGATATAAAAAAATCATTGGATAAATAAATCCGTTCTATTATTTATTAAAGGAACTACTTTTAATATCTATAAATATGTCCCTCCAAAATCAAGGTCTTTATTCAATATTTAAGTAATTTAGAAGAATTCATTATAAATGTTAAATTTTTACTTAAATGGAATTTGAGTATTTCCCTTTATTTTTTGCTGGTTTAATTTCAGGTATTATAATTTTTCAATCTTCTGTTATCCCTCCATCAATTAATAAACTCTTAAATGAAAAAGATGCTAGCCGATATTTAAGATACATATGGCCGAAATTTTTTGTAATTGTATCCTTATTGTCCTTAATATGTTTTGTATTTATATCAATTTTTTGCCCAAATCAGTACATAGCTCAAATTCTGTCAATTTTGAGTTCTTTTATTATGATTATATGTTACGTAGCTGTGCCATATATGAATAAGGCGAGGGATATGAATAAAGAAAAATCTTTTTTTATCATGCATACTGGAAGCGTCCTTTTGACGCTTGTTGCATTAATAATAAATATATCTATTTTTTTTGTTTGGAATTAATCATAAGTAGAACTTATTTATTTACTTTGGGTGGTGGCTTTCTTCATTAAAAAAAAAATTACTAATAATTTTTAACAGATTTTTTTAGTGTAAAAAACCTAATTTTTATCCTCATCATCAGAAATTATTAAGGGTGTGTTCCCGTTTGTAATAATTATTTTTGAATTATTTGAAGCAGATAATTCTTTAAATACTTCAATGGCTTTATTCTTTAGGACATTACTTGTTAGTCCTTCTGATATGATTATTTGCGCATCTCTTTCACCTTTAGCACTGATAATTTTCCTTTCTGCTTCTTTTCTCTCTTGATTTAATACAAACTCCATTCTCATCGCGTCTTGTTCTGCCTGCAATTTTCTTTCAATTGAGCTCGCTAAACCGCGGGGTAGCCGAATTTGTTTCATTAAAACAGCAATCAAATCAACCCCATTGGCTTGCTTTTCTAAATTAATTTTCATCTTGGATAAGATTTCACCCTCAATTTTTGATCTAACACCTGAATGCATATCCTTGGCAAAAAACTGTGCGCAAACGTCAGATGCTGCTGATCTAAAAACACTAGTGACAATTGATTCGTAATTTTTACCTAAATTTTCCAAAACAGAAGCAACTTTATCTTCTTCAAGTCTATACAAGATCGATATTTCAGATTCTACACTTAAGCCTTCTTTACTTGGAAGACTCAATATTAGTTTAATATTTTGTGTTTGGGTTGATTCTTTTACAACTTTGCTTATTAGAGGATTGTAAACCACCGTTCCCTCTTTGACTACCTTATCTGAAAATTTACCTAACTTTTGTTTTATTCCAACTTCTCCTGGTCTAATTACAGCACAACTGACTATTATTTGAGAAATCAGCAAGACAATTAAAATCTTTACTTTCATAACTAAAATTTTAATTTTAATATAATTAACAACACTAATCAATCAAAATTATTTGTATTTAAAAATATAATTTTTATAAACCTATGAATAATTCTTATATAAATATTAGGTATAATTATATATTTAATTTACAAAGGGTAAATCTAAAGGAATATCCATTACCCATAAAGACCATTCTTCAAATTGTATTTTATAAATCATAGGTTTATATTTATTTATTATTAACCATAAATCAGCAAAATGAAAAAAGTATTACTAATTTTTATGCTCCCATTCATATCTATTTGTCAGCAACAAACAGATGCTGTAATTGCTTGCGACTTAATAACCGATTTCGAAAGGGCAAAAGAATTTACTCTGAAGTATCTGAATACTATGCCTGAAAAATATTACGGTTTCCAACCCACACCGGAGATTTTGTCCTTTAGGGAAGAAGCTTTGCATCTTGGACTAGGAAATTACAGATACGCAGCTATGATTGCAGGTGGATATGATGCTAGCAATCAAAAAGAAATTTACAATAGGGAAAATCTTCAAACAAAAATTCAAGTTGTCGAATGGGTGTCAAAAAGTTATGATGTTATGATTGATCAAATTAAAAATGAAAATGATCTTGATGCAATGACCTATTACTATCGTTGGAATTGCAGTAAGAGATGTTTAGCCCGAAAGGGATTTGAACATCAATCGCATCACAGAGGAAAATTTGCTATTTATCTTCGGCTAGTTGGTTCTACACCACCACCAGAACAATTAATTTTTAAGGATGGGGAAAGAGTGCCAAAAGATATTTCTGTTGAAGATTGGAAGGAAACCAAAGAATTTAAAGCATACAAACCTTTTGTTGATAATTGAAAAACAGCATAAGAACAGTAAAAAAATAGTACCCCCCTAACTCAAGTATTTCTAATTGGATCTATTTTATCTAAGATCCCTATAGTATGTAGAAAATCAACCCGATCTTCAGAGATGTTATATTAAATGGTTTGCCAGAATATTGGTTACGCAAGTTTTTCATTACTTGATTCAAATCATAAGAGAAATAAAAATTCCAAGTGTTATATCCAAAACTTAAATACAACTCTTTTTTCCAATTATTAACTTCATTAGAAATATTTTTTGTGTACCCAGTGCTATATTTCAATTTTGAAAAAAAATTTCTTTGAAGTTTAAACCCTGTATAAACTCTCCAGAATTGTTGATTATAAGGTGAGGAGTTTCTCCATCTTAAAGAAATTGGAAATTCAATGAAATTAAAAGATAATTTTGATTTTTGATTTAGGGTATAATTTACAATGTAAATTGAACTACCATTATTAATATTAAATCTTACCAAATTAGAATTATAGTCTTGAAAAGAATATCCTAAACCTAAACCAATTGCTAATTTGCCAGAAGAAATTATTGGAATATCTCTTACAAAACCAAGTTGAAAATATTTTGAAATTCCTTGACGTTTAAATTTTTCTTGATTACTATTAAGTAGCATAAAAGATGTCCCGAAATAAATTTGATCTTCTCGATAAAATGTTAAATCAACATCTTTTAATTTCTCCTGTCCAAATGAAATTAGTGGCAGTAACATTAAAAAAATGAGCAGCTTTTTCATTCTTTAGGTTAGAAATTATTTATTCAAACAATACTTAGTATTTAAGAATTCATTAATGAGTTTCTGCTGTTTTGATTTTGGGATAAAATCCTTTTTTATATGAGTTTCATAATCTATATAATTTGGCTTACCAGCGTTTTCAAATGCTTTTGAATAGTTACAAGCTCCTGAGCATCTACAAGGGTGACCATTTGGATATAAAGGGACTTCAATCATTTTTTATATAAATCATTAAGCAAATCATCCCTACAATTTGCGCATAGTCGTGAAAATTCATTGTTATTATAAATACCACTTGCCCAAATAAAATCAATCTCTTTTGAACAACTTTTACATTTGTGTTTATTAATGGAATTTAAATCACTCATGAAACTAAGCTAAATAAAATGTAAAAAAAATAGTATAAGAAAAGCAAAAAATAAGAACCCTATTTGAAAAAAAATCAGTTTCTCAAATAGGGAGCCTTATGTAATAGTGTAATGTGAAGGTTATTTATATTTATGCTATGAAAAAACTTTTTTTATTACCAATTTTATTTCTTGTAGTTAGTTGTTCCTCCAACGAAATGGAAGAATAGGAGGAACAACAAGAAAGTGCCACAGATCAGTTAATTGGAATCTGGCTTTGGCTTTTAGACGACCCATACAGTGGAAATAATTTTTTTGATATCGAATATAAGGTTGATGGAACATATATTAAAAGAAGAAATACTTTAAATAATGAAGGTAAAGGTACTTGGGAAAATAAAGGAGATGATTTAAATGATCGTGTTCAAACTTATATAATTGATGGAGTTGAAAATGAAGCATCTTTTAATGAGGACTTCGACTTAGTTACATTGACAAATAAAGAAGTAAATTATAAAATACTACTTGGACAGGAGGAACCGGACAACTCTGTTGGTCCAGATGGTTAGTAGTGATTTACTTAGTAATTTTGAAATTTTTATTCATCGTTTTTCCATCATGAAAATCGCGATTGTAAATGCTTAGTAGAATTTTTTAATATTACATTGTCAGGAACTAATTTGTATATTTAAAATGTTAATTACAAATCAATCTAAATGAAAAAACTATTTTTTATTCCTTTAATAATGATTTTCTCATGCTCTCGACCATTTGCTAAAGTCGACTCATCTGACGAGAAATCAACAATTATTAAAAAGATTTTTGAAGAGGTATCGGCTGAAAGAACTGATTATTTGAAAGAAGTCTTTTCTGATAACATGAAAATGGTAAACTCGAAAGATGTGATCTTTAACAAAGAAGAATTTATTGCTGGCATAGAAGAAATGTTCGATTTATTTGATGGTATTAAATTTGAGTCAGTAAATGGAGATGCAAATGGATCTGAAATTGAAACTAATTATTACTCAAACGGTAAGATTTGGTCAAGTATTTGGAATAATTTTAGTGCTACAGGAAAATATACTGGTCAAAAAGTAAAATTTCCATTTCATATTTCATATCAATGGGAGAATGACAAAATAATTGAAGAGTTTCAATTTTTTGATATGCACCATTTTGAAAAAGAGGCAAACGCAAAATCGAGTAAAAATCTAACTAATGAGAAAGTGGGTTTCGTTATTGAACTATCAATTAACAAAGGATATAGCTTAAATGAAGTAAAAATATTTTTAGAAAAGCTGACAAACTTTATGAGAAAAAATGAACCAGATGCTTACGATTATGGATATTATATTTCTCCAAACGAAAAAAAAATAACTCTAATTGAGAAATATAAAAACTCTGAAGCAGCAATTCTTCATGCAGAAAATTTTGAAAATGGACCAAACATGAAACCATTTTTAGATACTTTTAAAATTAACTCATTCATCTTAATAGGTAATTCAACTGAAGAACTTAAAAACAGAATAAAGGCTTACGGAGTAGAGCCAAGAGTTTTAATTGGTGGCTGGACAAACTAGATTATTTTAAAAGACCTCTCACGTTTGAGAGGTCTTTTTAATTGTGATAATTTAGTTTATCATTTACTATCTATTTATTTATAGGGAATAAATGATTTGGTAGTCTATTCCCAAATTTTGAGTCTGGTTCTAACAATTTTTCTAATTACCTCAAATTCCCCAGCCTCTTCAGAAAATGTTTTCCAGATTTTATCACTCCCTTTAATAGCTTTTGGATTAAAAACGGCTTCCATATCGTCTCGTTGAGAATAAATGTAGTGGGTTTGACCATCCGAACCTCCAGCTATTACCGACCCAAGGCCAACAAAATTGTCAGGCTTCAGAGCTTTAATTGCCTTGACCCAAGCTGTAGAAAATTTTTCTTCATCATTTACTTTCAAAGAATAAGTAAATTCAAGTTTATCATTACTTGGTGTTCCGAAAGAAATAATATTTTTCCCAAAAAATGCAGAGTATGGTTCAATAAATTGGTTAACCATTACACCGGTCAACTGTCCTTCAATACCAGGAGGATTATGGTGCCATTTGCTTAATGCATTTGCAGGTCCAACCACTTGAAATAAATGAGTTGCTTCAAAGTCCTTGTCTTTATAATTAAATTGAGTTAGGTTGTAAGTTACACCCTCAATTCTATTTTCAGGTTTTGAAAAAAAAGAGTCTAAAAGGTTCAAAACAGTTGGAGCATCATTACTGTCAACTATTATTTCATAATCGATCCAACAATTACCACCTTTTATAACTTGAGCATCAAGAATACCGATAAAGCTGAATACAAATATTAATAAATATAATTTAAGTTTCATTTTAATTGATTTATGATTAATAAACTAACTAAGATATAGAGAATGAATCGAAAAAAAAACCCTCCACTTGGGAGGGCAATTTATTTGCAATGCTATTATTCCATTAGCTTTCCATTATCATCTAACCACATAACTCTTTCCCAGATAACTGACTTATACCATCCATTGGGCATAGTTTCACTTATGCTTTTGAAATCAACACCCTCCATTGAAGGGAATTCTTTCCCCCCATTTTGAAAAAGATCAGAAAGAGAATTGTATCCGTCAATTGTTATTACATTCCAATTATATCCATTACCAGTAGGATTTATTCTAACTGCTGGAGCCCAAATCTCTTGATTAACCTTACCATTATTCATGTTTTTCTTTATAAAAGGACCCCATTGTTTAATTTGTGTGTCCCACCATAAATTTGGATTTGGCGTTGAAGCAACATTATGTTTTAAATATTTAAACCCCTTAAAATCTTTAGTCCTAGTCACTTCGGGTCTATAAAAAGAAGCAACAAACCTTCCATAAGTACTATGATTTTTAATAGCTCTTTTAATTAATGAAGGGACACCAGAATTCTCCATGGTTTCATTTATAATTTTACCAAAATCATTTGGAAGGGCATCTAGTTTTTTCATATCGTCTATACCAATGTACCAATAAAAATTTGGTTCAGATTTCCCTCCCTGGATGCGTCTCATAATAGCCCAGCCATTAATTACTCCCTCTTTGAAGGCCTTTTCAGCTGCTTTACCATATAACTCTCTTTCATTTTGTAGATAATGTTCAATTTCATCTTCTGGAACAATATTATATCCATACATAAAATATTGAGCATTTATTGTAAAAGAAAAAAAGAAAGTAGTTAAAAAAATTATTTTTCTCATTTTAAAATTGATTTATGATTAATATTGTTTTCTAAGATACTCAGAATGGATTAAAAAATAAAACCCCCTACGCTTAAGTGGGATTGTTTAAATTATTCTATTATTTCACCTTCTTCAGTTACTCTTACTAAAATCTCCCAGATTACTTGTTCAAACCATCCATTTGGAGCAGAATCTGTTATTGGTTTTAGGTTTAATTTTGAAATCCCAGGTACATCTGAGTTAATTGATTCAAAAACATCATCTAGAGTTTGGAATCCATCTACAGTCATCACATTCCATTGATATTTGTGACCACGAGGATTTATTCTTCTAGCAACACCCCAACTTTTTTGCTTTGTTTGATTTTTCTTTAAAAGATTCTTAAAAAACGGAAGCCAAATAATCTTTTGTTGATTTGAAAAGTTTTTAGCATCTGAAGACATCGCATAATTGTGAACTGAGTATTTTATGTTTACCCCTTTAGGAGCCGATAGAAATTCATCAAAATATAGATTACTGTTTCCAACAACATATGATCCCCACTTATCTCTACCCAACTGACTTAATTTAGGAGTGAATAATTGTTCAGATGTTTCATCAAAATACTTACCAATTGAATTGTATGCATTTTTTCGAGATTTTATATCTCCGAATGAAATCCAAGTTATGTATTTTACGTCTTTTTCGTCTTTCCCAACTCTTCTGGCCATTCCCCAACCATTTATTAATTGATTTTTTGCAGCTTTTGACATTACATTAGCATACCATTCTTTTTCAGTTGCCTCATATATATTAGTTTCATTGTAAGGAACAGAAAAATGCCACATATCAACATATTGAGATAAACCAACTAATGGGCACAGGATTATAAAGAACATAAATTTTTTCATTTTAATTCATTTATGGTTAACAAGTAACAATATACAAATAAGAAGCTGAATTTAGTAAAGAGGAATTTTTATTAGGGCAGATTTACATTTAATAGGCTACATAAATATTATTAAGTACAGTATGTTATATTTTAAAATAATTTGGCCTATGAAAAAGCATTTTTTGTTTTTACAAGAGAATAATTAGACCCTTGAATTAGGTATTTTGAAATCATCGGAAAATGATTAAATATCCAGCATGATATTTTTAATTCTATATTCCATAAATAATCACTCCTTAATTTCAAATAACCTTCGTAATCTGAATATCTATAGTGAAAACAATACGGTTTAAAATATGAATTAATGATTTTATGATGTCTTCTTAAAAATGATTGAGAGGATTTAAAAGAAAAAAAGTGGACATGTCCCCACCTTTTTTTTTGTCTTTTATAATATCTAAAATATGACTTTAAATATTTTAAAATGTCAAAAAAATTAATTTCTATAGGGATGTTATAAATAATATTTTTACCAATTTTATTTAGGATTTTAGCTGTATCCTCTTTTTCCTCTATATGCTCTATTACGTCAATCATTAAAACCAGATCATAATTTAATTCAGTACATTCATTAATAGAACAATTAATTATTTTTTTAATTTGAGGGTTATTTTTTAATTGAATTTTGAGCATTTGTTTTGATAAATCTAAAGAATGAAATGTTACAATAATTCCACTATCTAGAAAGAATTCTAGAACTAATTTTCCAATTATACCTGCGCCTCCACCGATATCTAAAATTTTAATTCTATTATTTTTAACTTCAATAGAACTCAAAAACCTTTTTATGTTTTCAAATTTAAATTCTGAATCTTCAGTATGTAGGGTAGGGTTTTTTTCTAGGTAGCTATTATTATTATAAATATCTGTCATTAATTTTTATGATAAGTATTTTTGCAATACTTGAATTAAACATCACACAATGTTTACCTTTTTTAAACTTTGGCCATTTCGTTAAACCCTTATTTATTTTGTAATTGTCAACAATTGAACTACAAGGATATTTTATTATTTGAGCTTCCTGTGCAATAAAAAATGAAGTATATGTAAGTGTACAAAACAAAAAAAGTTTTTTCATAATTTATCTATCTTTTGTTGGTATCCCAATAGCCCCTTTTCTCGGCGACCAATGTGAATGCATTTTTTTCCACTCACCATTAACCTGTGTCCAAACAAAAGAAGCTCTTACAGAATACGGAGTTTCATTTTCTTCAAAAATATATCTTCCGTCAACATTAAATGTTACTACCGCAGTATTCCCATTTGGAGAAACTTGGACTTTGTGATTGTTTGTTTCAAAACTAATCCACTTGTACATTATTGGAGAACTAAAATATTGTTTGTCATATGCCCTTAATGGTGTCCCATTTGATGAAAAGGTAGAGGTATTCATGTTTGATAAAAGAAGTTTTTTTGCTTCTTCATAATTTCTGCCAATTGAAGCAACCTTTGTCCATTTAATACTTTTCTGAATTAAAATTTGATTTATGTCTGTATTTTGTTTTTTACTCTGAACGCAATTAAATATTAAAACCGGAATAAGTAAAATAAATAATTTTTTCATTTTTAATCAATTAAATTTGTATTCCAAATATCTTTCTTACAAAGCCAATCTCCATTTTTTTGTTTTTCCCATACAACAATGTACTTGCCATAATCAAAAACTTTCTCTCCATTAATACTCATTTTAGTTTTATAAAGACCTGTCTCATATGCGTAAAAGCCCTCTCGAATAACTTCTTTTGTTTTTAAATCTAATGTTCCCTTTCCCATTTCAATTTCTGACTTATACATTTGTTCAATATTATTCCTGCCAACTACAAAATCTGATTTTGGTGGCATTACAACTGCATTAATTGTGTGAAGTAAAGCTATTCCTTTAAAATTGCCCTGATTGTAATACATAACCCATTTAGAGTTATTATTTATTATAATTGATTCTATATCCTCAACCTCACCACAACTTAAAATTACAACTGTAATAAATAAAAAAATTAGCTTATTCATCTGTTTAATTTTTTTAAGAATTTTTTGTTCTCAAATACTGTCCTATACTCACCCTCACTCATGACCTCGGTTCTTAAGTCTTCCTTACTTTTTATGGTGTCCAATATAGTATTCAAATAAAATCTGTTAGTTATTCTCATTACCTTATTAAAAGGATTTGTGAACGTATATTTAACTTTGAATGTTGTGGAATCTTCCATCTGAATTGACTGGATTTTTAATCCGTTTAGCATCCCCTCACCCTTTAGTTCAATATTCTGTTTAATCGTATTTGTTGCTTTATCTATTGGTTTTTTTTGACAGTAGATAAATATGACAAATAATAAAATAATGAATTTGTTTTTCATTTTTTTGTGGATAAAGTTTTGATAGCGTTTATTTATATCCAAATAAGTTTTTTAAAATAAATTAGAATTTGGTTTTAGTCAATTTTGCACCTTCATTAGGATTGTCCAGACATAACCTTTGTAATTAAAGTTGTCTCCCTCACTATAAGTATCCCATGTTCCTTGAGTTACACTTACTGATTCAACATACCTTCTGTTTAATTCATCATATCTTTGTAGTGCAAAAAGTCCAACGATTAATTCGTTACTTTTCTCACTTTCATTAATATTTCCATCTGAATTTGATTCACAACTAACTGAACAAAAAAATAAACATAAAAATACTATGCTAATAATTTTTCTCATTTGTTTGATTTTTTGGAAATATAAGGATTCTATAAATTTAAAACTTAAAAGACACTAAAAACCATTCTGTTTATTTCTTTACATATATAAGTAAACCAACACTAATTAACATTGCTGCAGTTGGGAGAAATTCCCAACTTAAACCTCCACCGAAGTATGAATAGAGTGAATATCCAATGAAAGATAAAAAAGCAATAAAATAGAGAAGCCTCCACCATTCCATATAATGAAATTAGTAAAATATATTGAGACCAATCTTAATGGTAGCAACGATTTCAAATTTTAGTCTTAACCTTACCCTGCATTTTTAGAATGGTTTTTCAAAAATTTGATTTTACTTCTGTTTTTTTAAATATTCGTCTATTTGAACTTGAATTGAACTTGGATCGAACCATTCGTTTAAAGAAACTACTTTACCATCCTTATTGAATTGCTGAATTATATAAAACTTTAAATGGAAAGGAGCTCCAGATTCGATATGATTCCCTGACCATACCCCATAAATTCTTACAGCATCTGGAGATGAATTTATTTCCCCTGCGTCAGAAAAGGTTGAGCCTCCCCAGTATGCACCTTCACCCCCAATAACCGCTCCACCAGGAGTGAATTTTAAATTTTCAAAGTTATCCATATAATTTCTCGCTGCTTCTTTTAATTCTTTTTTTCCAAGTATTTGATTGTTATTCCAATTTGGTGGACTCCATTTAACTGAATCAGAGTATAACTCTAAAAAAAGATCTACATCCTTATTTACTACTCCTCCAACATGATACTTTTCGAATGCCTTCCAGTTTTTTTCAAATCTAATTTTGTCATTTTTTGATTGTTCAGAATTGTTAATTGAATTATTGCAAGCCAATGAAGCAATTAATACAATCAATAGAATAAAAAGCTTTTTCATTCTTTTTGATTTATGGTTAATAATATTTAATATACAAATAAGTACATTCAAAAATTAATAAAAGTTCGTATTTGTAATACATTTACAAATGACCAAAAAAAAGGTATTACCCTACGTTGACAAAAAAGGTTCCAAAAAATCACAAGTCCGTGAAATGTTTGACTCAATCTCTTCTAGATACGATATTATAAATCGGGTTATTTCGGGAGGATTAGATATAAAATGGAGGGAAAATATAGTTAGACTTCTAAAACCAAAGAAGCCAAAAAAAATTTTGGATTTAGCAACTGGCACCGGTGATTTAGCAATTGCGCTAGGTCAAACACAGGCAACAGAAATTATTGGAATTGATATTTCTTATCGAATGCTAGAAATTGGAAAAAGAAAGGTTAAAAAAAGTAAATGGCATAAAAAAATAAAAATGGAAATTGGAGATGGAGAAAAGATTAATTACCCCACCAATTATTTTGATGCAGTTACAGTTTCTTTTGGAGTTAGGAATTTTGAAAATCTCGACAAAGCTCTTTTAGAAATCTTTAGAATTCTTAAACCTAAAGGTGAATTAGTAATTTTGGAAACAGCTATACCTCAAGGTTTTCCAAACAATTATTTATATAAACTTTATATTAGAAATATAATGCCTTTAATTGGTTCATTCATTTCTAAGGACAAATCAGCTTATAAATATTTGTATTTATCCGCGAAAGCTTTCCCTTTTGGAAAAGCATTTAACACAGTTTTAGAAAAAAATGGATTTATAGTTATAAAAAATATTCCACAAGGCTTTGGGGTGGCTTTCATATATCATGCATATAAACCTTTATCATATGTTTAGAGTCAAATTTCATTCTAGTTTAGTTCAATTTTTAAAAAAACCTTTGAATTTAGTCAACAAGAAATAAGGGATATCATTTAAAATGACTAACTTTTTTTTAGAAATTTTTGTAAATGTTATATTTAAAGAGAGTATATCTTTTTATGTTCTTTCTTCTTACAATTGGATGTGTAGAAAATAAGGAGCAGAAAATTGAAAACATTAAAATTGATAAGGAATTAGCAGAAGAGTTGGTGTTTCTTTCAATAAAATGTGTTGATCAAAAATATCCATACAAAATAGGATATAGGTTTGTTGGTAAAAATTGGGTGAAACCACACTATGAAATCACTCCTTCCTTTTATGGTTGCTGGGATTGGCATTCTGCCGTTCATGGTCACTGGGCAATGGTTAAAATATTGAAAGATTTTCCCAAAATTTCCGATAGAGACATAATTTTGTCAAAACTTGAAAAAAATCTGAATAAAGAAAACCTTAAAAAAGAATACGAATTTTTTAAACAAGATTTCGCAAAAGGATTTGAAAGAACTTATGGTTGGGCATGGTTAATGAAACTCTACTCAGAGTTAATTTCTTGGGAATATGATAAAGCTAAGGTGTGGGCAAGCAATATGAAACCACTTGTTGATCTTCTAAGTGAACGAACCATTTCTTTTTTAGACAAACTCTCAACACCACTTAGACCAGGAACTCACGCCAATTCAGCATTTTCTTTTTCTCTTATGATAGAATATGCACTGGTAGCTGATGACACAAACCTATTAAGTAAAATTAAAGAGTTTAGTATTAAAAATTTTTTAAAAGACACAAATTGTCCTGTTGCTTATGAACCTTCAGGTACTGATTTCTTGTCACCGTGCCTTGCTGAAGCAGGATTAATGTCATTTATTCTTAATAAAAAAGATTTTAATAATTGGATATACAAATTTTTCCCTTCATTTGATGAGAAGTATTTTGGTAAAATAATCAATATTCCTGAGGTCTTAGACCCTTTAGATCCAGGCATAGGTCATCTAATTGGCTTAATGTTTCATAGAGCATGGACTTTAAAAGATATCGCTAGAAAGGTTGAGGACAACGAAAATAAAAGATTTTTCCAAAAAATTGCAAAAAGACATTCTGAAGAAGGCTTCAGAATTATGTTTAAAAGTGGTTATGGAGGCGAACATTGGTTAGCAACATTCGCAATATATAATTTCTCGAAATAATCCATAATTATCAATTTTTAGAGTAATGTTCTCTTCAAGTTTATTATACTTATCTATATCAAAAAAATAAATTTAAAATATTACTGAATTGATTAGCCTCACGAATTTAGCTAAATTAGACGAAGTTTCCACCTCGATTCTCAAGGTGGAAAATATGGTATAAACTTTTAATTGTTTAATTTGTCTGCTTCTTTTTTCATTTCACCAGCAGCTGTTCGTGTATATTTAAGATGAGAAATAGATTCTTCTTTATCCTTTTCATTTTCAATTACATTATTGTAGTGATCACTCAATTTTGATATTGGTTTTAAAAGTTCAATAATTCGTTTTAATAGTTCTATTTCGTTATTATCGTTTTTCATAATACTTATTATTTTAATTTCTTAAAATGAAATATTAGGACACTAATTTTTTAAACTCCTTTTTTTTGAATATTTATTGGAACCCACATCAGGAGGCAAATTAAATGTTTTTTCACTTTCCACATCGGCTCTAAGACCTTTTGAAGTTCCACACGAAAATATAATAACTGTAGACAACAAGAAAAAAGCTAACTTTTTCATTTTAAAAAATTTAACATTAAAATGTTGTAACGATTTTTCAGGATGCGTTCTCTCCACCCGCAACTATATTTTGTGCCCAGTTTGCACGGAAACGTTACATAATTTATAAAAAATTATTTATATAGAAAATTTTCTCTTGCTTTTAAGCTCAAGTAAAATAATCTATAGAGGAAAAAACGTTATTGAGTCGACCTTTCATATGAAAAACCTCCTTTTTGACCTTGTGACCAGGATGAGAATTTTACAGACAGATAAAAATCATCATCCATTAAATGAAGTACTAAATTTTTCCCAACAACATCTTGAGGTTTTCCAACAGCAGATCTAAAATCTTTAAACTCTAAAGTTTCTATTTGATCAAGATTTCCAATTGCCCACTCAGTTCCAATTGGGCTTTCAGATTTATCTGGAGCGGTTTCTATTTTAGCATTATAAATTTGTCCACCATTGTTACCCCTTGTAATCCACACATTTTCCGTAATTCTGTCCTGATTTAATACGTCTGTTGGATCTGAACCATCAACCTTTTCAAAGGTTATTAAGGGGCCATTCCAGATTTCATAAGTTTGTGTATTGGTCACATTACTTTCATTTATTACCTCTTCCTCTTTTGAACAAGCTATAATCAAAGTAATTAATATTAATAGTTGAATTTTTTTCATATTTTTCAATTTATAAGTTAATAAAATTCATATTATTTCAATACTATTTCAATGTCAAATGAACCGTTAAGGTTTTTTGAAATTACAGTAATTTTTATATCATCATTTTCATAGTTTTGGTTTTGTTTTAAAACGACATCTCTCAAATCAGGTGTTGTAGTACCATAGAAATTTATATTTGAACTAGGACTCATGTCAAGCAACCATGATGTATAACCATCTGTTTTTTTTACAAAAACACCTTCAATATTTGAACTTAGCTCAGCATTGTCCAAAAATGAACTCCATATGTCCTCTTTTGATCTTGTTTCAATAAAATAACCTTCATTTTTGTAACCTATTGAGGAAAAATCACTTGTCTTACCCGGTATTCTCACCTCAATAAAAGCAGTATTATCTCTTGTATTTATTGGGTGAAGATTAACATTATGTATTCCTTTTTCAAGTATCCTATGTCTTACTGTGTCGTTAAACCATCCCAAATAGTCTCGATATGCAGCATTTAGCGACCATGCATATTCACCCGAACCCATTATACAAAATTTGTCACCATAGTTTAAATCCTCCAGTCCATCATTCCCCTGTACAATAGGTTCAAAATTAAATTTATCATCATTAGTGCTCGAATAAGAATGAGTACCGATTCCCAATGAGTGAATAAATTCGTGAATAAATGTTTGTTGAAATCGACTTAAAGGATAATTTATTTCTCCTTCTATAGAAGAACTTTCACCTGTGGGAATAGAGTAAAGTTTTTTATCTTTTGTTGAATCTGAAAATGGCCACATTGACTCATCTCTATCAAAGTATCCAATCATAATAGGAACGAAAAAAGATTGTATTGTTCCCATTGAATAGAATTTATCATTAATTGTCACTTCCCAACTTCCAGCTCTTGCACCTGCTAGTTGCTTATCATAAACGGGTACAAAAAGTAAATGATCATAATCCTCAGGATTAAAATTTTGAATTTCATAATTATGGTTTGAGATTATAGTGTCGTCGAAAAGTTTCTGGTTATCAAAACCATTTATCTGCAGATGATAATAGTCTAACACTTCAATTTCGTATGAAAAAATACCATACGAAACATCATCAAAGAACTTAATGAGGTTTTCATCGGTTAAAAGATCATACAATTTTTCTTTTGTTGGAAAATCATTTCTTATCTCATCTGGTGTATCTAAGAAATCTATTGGTATTACAGCTATTTTCCCAAAACTTTTAGTGGGTTGATCATAACCTCCCTGTTGAGTAAAAGAAGTTATTGGCTCGAACAAAGCTCTTATTGTTATATTAGAATTAACAGAAATAATCAATTCATTGTTAGATTCATCAATACCTTCCCATCCTGTAAATTTATAGCCTTGATTTGGTGTAGCTGTTATATTAACAGACGTTCCCTCATCGTAAGTCCCTCCCTCAGTAGATATGCTCCCACCTTCTGATGATGTTACCGTCAAAGTGTAGCGCGTAGGATCAGGTTCAAGATCGACTATTTGGCTATTATTTGATTGGGTGGCATTTTCCTCTTCAGAGGAACAACTTACAACTAAAGCAATTAAAATTAGATAACTAAATATTCTCATTAAATTCCTCAAATTATAATCCATAATAATTTTAATGCTTATAATTAGTATTTACTCTTTGTTTATTAAGTTATTAAATTCTTTATTAAAAATCATAAATTCAGGAAATCGCTCCCATGCCCATTGATTAATATTTTTATATTTTTTATTAGCATTACTTTTAAAATAAACTGAATCTCTATAAGCCTTCGCTGATTCATAAATAGTCAAGTATGTGATGTGCTTAAATTTCTTCATAAAAAGACTATCTTCAAAGGGATTATTTTTATCATCCAAAAGTAATTTTTTCTCATTTTTTATATATCTATAAGTTTCAATCATAAACAAATCAAAATCTTCCCATTGCATTAGTTCCAAATTTGTAGGTTCATCAAAAATCGAAATCTGACCTATATCTTCGTTCTTAATTATTTGAGATGAAACATGAGTCAATGTTATTAATGAGACAAATAAAAAATTTATTATTAAATCTCTTAACATGAATTTATTAATTTAAGTAATTCACTCCTTTTACTAGTCCAATTTTTGCTTAGCATAGAAATCCAAATTAGATCTTGATAAACTTCATTTACTAAAATCTGTTTATTAAAAATAGCCTCTTCACTAAAACCAAGAAGTTTATGAAATTTTCTTCCTCTTTTATTTGTAGGTAAACTATTGCCATATAATTTATTGAGTTTTAGTTTTGAAAAAGCATAATCAATGATAAGGAAAGAGGGCTGTAAACTATAGATTAGTTTTCTATATTCTGGATATGCAATATAAATTCCCCAACATGCATTTTTATTTTTAAGATCTATATTTTCCAAAATTGTAATGCCAATTGCTTCACTTGTATCTAATTTTAAGATAACGAAATATAGGCCATTTTTATCTTTGATTTTGTTTTCAATCCACCTTTTGTCTTTAATTTCATTTAAAAAATCTGAATTTGGGAAATAATTAAAACTATTACTCCCCTCTGGATCCCATTTTTTTAAGTCCTTATAATCATTAATGTTAATCAATCTAATTTTTACATTTTTACCAACAAAAAAAACCTTTCCATTTATCATTTCGTGAGAATTTTATTACACCATACAAATTGGATCTTGAGTTAATTTTTTAAAAAGATGTTTCACCCTGATTTGGATTAAAAACATAATTAAAAGTATAATATCTACCTCCCCTTGTATTAGATGAATCTTGATCTAAGTAGTAACTTAAAATTTCTACTTTGGCATACCTGCCATCTCTTGTTCTAAAAACTAAAACTTTACCTGGAACAGGGGTAATAGTGAATGTTTGAGGATTGTAATTATACCAACCATTGTCACTACCTGTTGGAATGGCAAATGAGCCCTCTGCGTCTTGTGAAAAAGATAGACCTTGAGCAGTTGTTACACTATCAAATGTTCCCGCTACAATAACAGCTCCAGCATTACCATTTCTTACTGGTTCATCCGCTGTTCCTGTTGATGTCCCTCCATTTATACAAATAGTTGTTCCTCTAAAAGCAATATCCCAATCTGTTTCACTTGTCGATTTTTCACCAGTAACAAAATCAAATTTTGAAAATTCTCCGCCGATAGGCTGTCCCATACCTCCTGTCTGGGGTGCGGCAAAATTAGCAACCTGTTCAGATTTTAATGGTTCTAAAACCACCATCTCTTGTTCTTCCTCTTCTTCATTGCTACATGAGATAAAAGATAAAAGTAATATTGTGAATGAAATGTTTAAAATTTTATTTATTGTTTTCATAGTTTAAGTATTTAAGTTTTATAGGTTAATTTTAAAAATCCTAGGGCACCAGGTATTTTAGGGGTATTTGCATCTGTATAATCAATTAGGTTATTTGAAATACCTAGTTGAAAATCAAATTTTTTTGATAGATCTTTAATTGCTGAAATATTTGTTGTTATGTAACCATTTATAAAACTTGTGTCATATGAGTCTACAAGGCCATTACCATTAGTATCAAATTCAGCATACTTGCTTCTGTAAATAAATCTAAGGTTAACTTTGAGTTTTGATTTTGTAAAAGAATAGAAAAACTTCAAATTTCCAAGGTGACGGGATCTATTTACAAGTCCAAAATAGTCTTTATTACTCAACTCAATAGTTTTATTTGATATAGTTTCTCGAGCATAAATTTCACCATTATTTATTTGTTGCATTTTAACTTTATCAAAAGCATAAAGTAGCTGATAACCAGCAGTTATATTAAAATTTTCTGTTATTTTTTGACTAAAATTTAACTCTAAACCGGTTGTAAATATTTCGTCAAAATTGACATAGCTAAATACATTCTGGCCATTTTTTTTTCTTGCTATAATTCTTGTATCGATTAAGTTTTTTATATCGTTCCTAAAAAAATTTAAATCTAATTTCCACTTCGGCTCATCAATAGAAATTCCCAAGTTATACCCTATCGAACTTTCGGCATCTAAAGAACTTACCAATTCATTTCTTGATATTACTACATCTTGAATCTGATTTTGATCAATTAGCTCATCTAATTTGTCTAATGCTACATTATAGCCAAGAACTGTATATCCAACAGACGAATTGGTAAAATTGAAATAAAGTTGCCTAAATGCTGGAGATTTAAATCCAAAACCAACAGACCCCTTTATAGCCATACTTTTATTTGCCTTATAATAAAATGCCAATTTTGGACTCAATTGACTTTTATATTCCGAGTGGTTGTCAAAGCGACTACCTACAATTAAATTCATTTTATCCGCTAGATAGAAATCACCTTGAATGAAAAAATATTGAGAGGCAAAATTTATATTATCATCAAAAAAAGTTCTGCTCAATTCTTCATATTGATACCCAATCCCTCCAGAAAAATTTGATTTAGATTTAAGCTTTAAATTTCCTCTTATTTCTGGACGTAATAACTTTTGATCGAAGAAATTATCATTTAAAATATTCTCAGACAAAACACTTTGAATTAATTCTTCAGCATTATAAGAAGTAAAATAAAGTTCATAATCAATATCAAAATTTTTACTTACTCTTTGGTCTAGTTTCAAATGAATATTCATATCATTTTCTTGAGTTTCTCCTTCAAAATCTTCTTCATTAAAGACAAGCTCAGATAACTGCTCGTTATCATAAAATCGAAAAGAAAGTAGTCCTGTCAATTTATTTGAAAAATCATTTGATATTTTACCATGTAGTGTGTAATTCCTAAATGGATAAAATATTCGCGGATCAGTTTCAGACTCTACTTGGTAACCATCACTTGATAAACGATTTAAGAAAAAATTAAATTTAAATTTCCCTAAGTTTTGTTTTATATCAGTATTAATATCTTGCTGATTGAATGATCCAAAACGATAAGATAAATTTCCATTCAATTTTTTTGTTTTTGGTTCATCGGTAATAATATTTATAACACCACCTAAAGCTTCAGATCCAAATAAGCTACTACTAGGACCCTTGACAATCTCGATCTGTTTTATATTCCCAATAGCCATTCTGCTTAAATCAAAATTTCCTGCTCTCCTTCCAATTAAGGGTACACCATCAATTAGAATGAGAATGTAATCTGATGAAATTCCCTGCATTTGCAATCCTTCAAAACCGCTTTCATCAGAAACAATATTGATACCAGTTTGTTCAATCAAAATTTCGTCAAGTCTAACTGCACCCAAATCTTTAATTTGCTTTTTATTTATTAGTGTTGCAGGAAGGGGAATGGAGGAAAGCTCTCTTGGTGTTCGGGTAGCTGTTAAAATAATTTCTTTTAGATTCGTCGTTTTTAATGAGTCTATAGAAATTTTTTGGCAAAATGAATACGTGGAAAAAAAGTAAAAAACGGGTAGTAAAATATTTTTTTCAAAACTCATTTTAGAACGATTGTAAAAACAAATTTAAATGTTATTTTTATTTATTCTAAATAAAAATAAGTTTTATTTTACTCATCCATTTATAAAAGAATAGGGTGAAAATGGAGTGCTTTGAATTTCTAGCTAATTTTATAGGGATATTTTATTAATGATAATACGATTTTTTGGATCAAAATAGAAAAGATAACAGAGGACTTATAGTCCCGAAGTCAATAATTTATTTTATAAAAACTTTAGATTTTCTAAATCCATATTTATGTATGCGTTTCGCTGGATATCTTTGGACAAGACCAATTAAATACAAGGTTCCAGAAAGAGAAATCCCAACTCTTAAATCATGTAATACTTCAATTTTGACAATAAAAAGTATTAATAAAAAAATTCAATTCTATAGATGGAAAGGAAAGGGTCCGAAAGTTTTATTAGTTCACGGTTGGAGCGGGAGAGCAAGTAATATGTATTATATAATCAAAGGATTGATTGAAAAAGGCTATGATGTTTATTCATTTGATGCTCCAGCTCATGGAAATTCTCCATCAAAAACAACAAATATTCCAGAATTCATAGCTTGCATAAATGAGTTACATTTACATATTAGATCTATTGATACCATTATTGCTTACTCTGGGGGTGCTTTTGCATCAATATACTGTTCATGTTTCAATATTAAAAAACTAAAAAAATTGGTGCTTATTAGTCCATTTAATAGCGTTTATGATCTTTTTCAAAGTTTTTTCAGATTAATTCGAGTTAGTAAGAAAGTTGGTGATTTAATGATTGAATTTTACAGCCAAAAAACTGGGATTAAAATCGATGAGAATCTTTCAGCTGAAAAATTTGGGAAAAACCTAAAATGTGAAACTCTAATTATTCATGATGAGGATGACAAGGAAATACCCTTTGAAGATTCCAAGCTTATTTCGAAAAGTATAAAAAACGCTAAAACATTTTTCACAAAAAATCTAGGCCATAGAAGAATTTTGAGAGATGAAAAAGTCGTTAAGGAGATTCTGACTTTCATAAACAACTAATATGCAATTTTCAACTTCTAATCAATTTTGTTTTTTGTAATTTTGAAATATGAAAAGATATAGTCTTATAGTAATAATTTCTCTTCTTTTTTCTTGCAAAGAAAAAACTGAAAATAAAAATATTGTTTATTTGTCTCCTGATTGTGGGTGTTGCCATGACTGGGTTATACATATGGAAAAAAATGATTTTCCTTTAGAAAAAAACATGGACTCAAATATGTATGATATAAAAATTAATGCTGGTTTGCCCATTGATTTAGCTTCATGCCATACAGCGATGATAAGTGGTTATTTCATAGAAGGTCACGTTCCAGCAGATGATGTTAAAAGGCTAATTAAGGAAAATCCCAACAACATAATCGGACTAACCGTACCTGGAATGCCTGCAGGAATAAATGTTCCTGGAATGGAGGTTAGTGATGAAAAAGCAAATTTTGATGTCCTAGCAATTGATTCCGATGGAAAATCAAGTGTTTGGGCACATTATGAATAATTCCTTTAAAAATTACCATCGAAAACTATAGTATAGCCTACCCAAAAGCTCCCTCAGAGAGATCTCGGTTTTTTTTAGGGCTAAAGAATTCGGGATGAAATCTATAAAATATAACCTTGAGTTAATAGAGCTTCTAAAATCTACTTTATATGGTATTATTTTAATCCCCTGTTGTTCAAATAAAAGCTTAGCCCTTTTCATATGAAAAGCAGATGTAACTAGGATAACTGTTTTATTTTCACCAAGTATTTCAGATACAGCTAGAGATTCATCATAAGTATTTAAAACCTCTTTTGTTACTATTATGTCTTCTTCTAAAACTCCATATTTTACAGCATAATTTTTTAAAACAGAGCCTTCAGAAACTTGAGTTAAATTGAAAGGAGATTTCCCTCCTGTGAAAATAATTTTATCTGATTTTAAAGAATCATATAATTTAATTCCTTTAAAAAATCTATCCGGATCCTCCCATTCTACAGTATAATTATTTTCGAATTCATATATTTGTAACATTCCTCCAAGAATCACAATAGCATCTACTTTTTCTAAATTTTCCAATTTTTCATATTTATATTCCCCTTCCACCATTTTCATTATAAAATTTGAAAATATAGGAGTTGACACTATGTAAAATAAAATTGAAAAAAGGTAAACTAATTTTTTATACCCCTTATATGTACATATGAATATTAGTGCTATAAATACCAATGTTGGCATTACAAAGAGAGGTAAAAGCTTATGTAAAAAAATCATTTAACTAAATCTAATAAATATTTAACTGTTTCATTTGTGATATTAAATAAGAAGAATTAAAAAAATAAAGTTCAAAATACTGCAGAGTTTTTTATATTGAAATTAATTAATTAAAAATCAATTAAAATGAAAAAAATACTAGTGTTTTTATTGTTATTTCCTGTTTTATCCTCAGCTCAATGGAAAGGAAAGACATCAAATGATGACCAAAGGACTATGATGATCCAAAGACATATGGACTTATATCCTAAAAATGACCAATCTCAGTTAAAAAATATCTTTTTGGCTGAATCTAAAATTAATGTAAATGGTGTAAATGTGATTTCACCAGCAGAGCTTGCTGATTTTGAAAAATTACATCACAAAATATTTAAAAACATAACATTTGAAATTGGTGCTAATATCACATCGAAATATGAAAATGGACAAATATGGACACACGTTTGGGCATGGTGGACTGGCGAGGGAAAAAAATCAAAAAAAACTACAACAATTCCAGTTCATTTAGCATTTAAATGGGATGGGATGAAATCAAATCAAGCATATTTCATGTTTGATCCAACTTTTATTAACAATGAGATTGCTCTAAACAATTAGGAACTATTCAGCTCATTTCTAGTAGAAGGGGATTTTTAATTTAAAATATTTTTGTTTTAGTTTGGTCGCTTTATTTATATTTGCGCAAAAATTGAAATGATTAAAGTTTTAAACTCCATTGTGTTATTAATCTTATTAGTAGGCTGCTCAACATACAGCGATAACGAAGAGATTGATGAAACATCATCTAGCGTTTCCAATTCAGATTATTCCTCATCGGACTATTCTGAATCAGATTCACCTTCATTTGATATCAATGTTACTGCTTCAAGTAGTGCAAATTATACATTAACAGGAACAGATAGAAACGGAGATGTATCGGGTAATGATCCTGATTTGACATTTAAAGTTGGTGATACGATAAACTTTGATGTTTCCGCCACTGGCCATCCATTTTATCTAAAAACTGCCTCAAGAACTGGAACATCTGACACAATTAGCGGTGTTAGTAATAATGGTGCTGAAAGTGGAAAAATTACATGGCAGCCTTCAGAAACAGGAACTTTTTATTACATATGTTCACTTCATGGCGGAATGGTAGGTACAATAATAATTGAGTAAACACTTTGGTATCAGACTAATGTTGATAGATTTACAGTAATTTTTTTTATCAAAAATTATAAAAGACCTTTGTTTGCTTTCGAATGACTTTTATTTTATTTGAGTAAACCAAAAAAACCTACCCTCGTATGGCCATCTCCATGTCTATTGGACTAGTTAGATTGTTTATAAAAATCTTAGGCTTTATCCTATTAGTACTTTTTTCTTGTCATAATAAAATCAGCCTTGAGTCAAATCAAATTAACAAGTCAGACTTTAAATTAACATCTTCATCAGAAATAATAATTAAAAAATCTTGGGAACAGCAACCAAATGGCTATACATATGAAATAAATATAAAAGTCCCTGATAATATTCAACCAGCTGACGGATTTCCTGTATGCGTGTTGCTTCACGAAAATGGTAATAACGGTAAAGAGATGATCAATCGATTTTCTTCTGTTTTAGATGATCACATTTTGATAGCTCCAACTGGTTATTTAAATAGCTGGAATATTTGTGACGAAAGAAGTGATGCTCCAGACATTGAAATGGTAGATGAACTAGTTAATACTCTTGCTAATTACTCAAATATTAATTTGAATAAAATAAGAATCCTTGGAAGCTCAAATGGTGCCGGTCTAGCTAACAATATTTTTATTCAAAATGAAAATCCAAATATTGATATAATTTGTGCAGTGGTATCTCATCTAAATGTTCCTCAATATCATGATAACAATTTTTATAAAAATACAGCTGTCACAAATGCTATGTCAGCTTTTTGCGGCTATGAAGAAATTACTAATCCGATTAGTTCTAGAAAATATTTAAGTATAAGTAATATTAATGATCCAACAATCCCTTATTCAGGAGGTAACTCAAAAGTTGGACTGAATTTTTTAAATGCGGAAGATGCAATCTTTTACATTGCAAAAAATCAGGGATTTAATGGTGACAAATTGCCACCTGAAGGTTTAGCTTTAGGGAGTCCTGTTATTTTTGAATATTCATACCTATCTGGTGATGTTGTTCACATAAAAGGCAATGCTGAGCATTCAATAAACCCTTCTCAATTAGATTACTTAAGAAATTTTTTTCAAAATAAGTAATATGGATATTATTATTTTGAAAAAGGCAAAATGAATTAATTTCCTTTTTCTAATTTTTATGGTTTAATATCCAGCTGCTTGACCGTCTTTTCTACTTTCAGAAGCTCCATGATAAACTTTGCTGACATCATCCCATAAAATCGCCTGGTAGCCTCCATAGACACCTCTTGCAAATCCTACTTTGTGACCTCTATTCATTAATCCTCTCACAGTTTTATATGGGATCCCTGACTCTACCCTAATTGTGCCTGTATTTAATGTTGTTTTTCCAGTTGGAGTTGATCCACCGGTATGATCCCATCGAGGAGCATCTCCAGCCTCTTGAAGATTCATTTTGAAATCTATCAAATTCATAATAATCTGAGTATGCCCCATCGGCTGAAAATCTCCTCCCATTACTCCAAAGCTTAAAAATGGCTTTCCATCTTTTGTAACAAAAGCCGGTATAATTGTGTGAAACGGTCTTTTACCGGGTTCAAAACTGTTAGCTTGTCCCCTTGTTAGGCTAAATAATTCACCACGGTCTTGCAAAATAAAACCCAATTTTGGGGGAGCCATTCCTGATCCCATACCACGATAATTACTTTGGATAAGCGAAACCATTGTGCCTTGATTATCTGCAACTGTCATGTAGATTGTTTCCCCAGCAGATATCTCTCCAGCGTTATATTTTCCTGCACGTTTGCCGATGAGCTTTCTTCTTTCATGAGCATACTCCTCTGAGAGCAATTTCTCTACTGGTACTTTGACAAAATCCATATCTGCATAGTATTTAGCCCTATCTTCAAATGCTAATTTTTTTGCTTCAGTGAATAAATGTAAATGTTCTGCACTTCCAAATTCTATGTTAGAAAAATCATAACCTTCTAATATTTTGAGTATTTGCAGGGCAGCTATTCCTTGCCCATTTGGTGGTAACTCCCAAACGTCATAACCCCTATAGTTTATGGAAACTGGTTCTACCCATTCGGACTTATGAGAAGCAAGATCTTTTGCGGAAAGAAAACCTCCTTGCTCTTTGATGAATTTAACAATAGTCTTTGCAATCTCACCTTTGTAAAAAACATCTCTACCCTTCGCAGCAATTTTTCTGTAAGTATTGGCTAAATAGTTGTTTTTATATATTTCCCCTTCCTTAGGTAATTTCCCTCCATTTTGAAATTTATACGTATCATCGATATTAGGAAATCCTTTTGATTCAAAAAAAGGAACTGATCTGCTCATATACCATGCAATGAGTTCTGTTAATGGAAACCCATTTTTAGCATAACCAATTGCCGGAGCGAGTATTTCCGTCATAGTTTTTGAACCAAATTTCTCATGAAGCTCAAACCACCCATCCACAGCACCAGGTACACTTACTGGAAGAGGTCCGTGTGATGGAACTTTAGTCATTCCCATTTTTTCAAAATAATTGATTGATAAATTTTTTGGTGAACGTCCACTAGCATTCAAGCCATATAATTTTTTTGTTTTACCGTCCCATACTATAGCAAATAAATCACCCCCTATACCACACCCTGTGGGCTCCATAAGTCCCAAAGTTGCATTTGCTGCAATGGCTGCGTCTATAGCATTTCCTCCATTTTTTAAAATATCAAGTCCAATTTGAGTTGCTAATGGATGACTTGTGGCAACCATACCATTCTGAGCATAAACTACTGAACGCGTAGCATAAGATTTTCCCGTTACTCTATCTTGAGCATTTGTAAAATGGATTATGGATATTGTAAAAATTAGAGATTTTAAAATAGTTTTCATTTTTATTTTTTAAACATTTCTAAAGTACAAAATTGATTTAGGAATCTATTATTAGTTAATTGACATCTTTGTATCTTGTAGTTAAATAACCATAAACCTACTTCTATGAAGAAAACTTATTTATTTCTAGCTTTAATAGTCTATTTCAGTTGTTCAGAAAAGTACGAAACTGAATTTTCCGATGAATTGATATCTGACACAAGAACAGAAACCGCTGTCAATTTGACTCCGCAATGTTCGGATAAGGATAATGATGATTTTTGTGATGAAGACGATTATTGGCCATTAGATCCAGAAATGAATGAAAATTTATGGGGTGTGAAGAATGATTCTGAACCGAACTTCTATTTTACTTATGATATTGATGAAGCCGTTCAAGAAGCTACTATTAGTTCTATGCTTGGAGCTATGGACGAATTTGGAAACTGGGGTCCAATTGAACTATGGGTTATAGGCCAAGATTATGAGGGAGTTCAAATGAAAGCAAAAAGTTTCTGTGATATTAGAGTAAGAAGGTTTCAAGAGTTTTTCCCTCAATTTAATTCCCTAAGTTGTTATGAATTCATGCTTTATCCACTTGAAGGAGAGAACTATTTACCAACAACTTTGGTCTCTACCGACCAAAGATTAATTAGTGATGGAGGGTATTTTAATTACTACATGTCTAAATCTATTGAAACTATTGAAAATAATTGGGCTACTGGATTTGGGAAAGGTCTAAATGGTAGAAGGGATTGGGGAATGAAGTTATTTATTTTTTCAAATCCTATTGGTTTTCTAAGTACAGAAAATTATTATAAGGAAATGGTCAATGTTTATTACGAATACTATCATGCACTTCAGGAAAGTGCATTTATTGACGAGGAATTGGGTGATACTTATGAGTTTGGAGACGATACTAGAAGGGGACCACATTGGTTTTATAGTGGAGCTTCCACTTTTATGGCAGATTATGCTGTTAGAAAAAGAGAATCAAATAATAATCTTAGTCCGATTAAAGACTGGTTAAAACAACAATTTTTATTTGGAGAGTCACTTATTGAACAGAGCAGTTGTAGTGAAATTACGCTCAAGGAAATTTCTCCGGAAAACTGTTTTAATCTTAAATTTTATTGGGGTGAACCTGCAGTTGCTTATCTATTATCTACTATTTCAAATCCAAATGCTTTAAATGAGGTTTTTTATCCAAATTTGTATCAACTAGGTTTTAAAGATGCTTTTGAATTAACATTTAATAAAACACTTGAGGAATTTTACACAGAATGGGATTCAATTATGCAAAAAACTATTGATGAGAGAATCAACTTGATCAGTTCTTTTGGATTATAGTTTAAAAAAAGCAATTTAAATTCTAAAAAACTTGGGGATTAATAAATAATTTATTTCCCTAATTTAATCTAAAACCATTGTTTTAATATATTTAAGCATGTTAAGGCTTCTACTAATTTTTTTTTCTCTATTATCTGTTCTTTTTTGTGAATCTAATAGCAATTCCAATTCTTATCCAAACATTATTTTAATTCTTACTGATGACCAAGGTTGGGGTGATTTAAGTTCAAATGGTAACAAAGATTTACATACCCCAAATATTGATAAAATTGCCAGTAGTGGAGTAAAGTTTGATCGCTTTTTTGTAAGTCCTGTATGTTCCCCTACGAGAGCTGAGATTTTAACAGGAAGACACCATGTTAGAACTGGAGTGTATGACGTTTCTCGTGGGGGTGAAAGAATGGACTTGGATGAAGAAACAATTGCTGATATTTTCAAAGCTTCTGGTTACAAAACTGCTGCATTTGGAAAATGGCACAATGGAATGCAAGCTCCTTATCACCCAAATACAAGAGGTTTTGATGAATTTTATGGATTTTGTTCTGGCCATTGGGGAAATTATTTTAATCCAGTCTTAGAAAAAAATGGTAAAATAGTCAAAGGGAAAGGTTTTATCACTGATGATTTAACCGATCAAGGTATAGAATTCATTAAAAAAAATGCCAACAACCCATTTTTCCTTTTTTTGCCTTACAATACTCCTCATAGTCCTATGCAAGTACCAGAAAAGTATTGGGATAAATTCAAAAATAAAATCCTAAAACAAAATGGAACAGTGGAGATACCTTCAAATGATAAAGAATCCGGAATAAATAATAAAGGTGATAATCATACAAAAGCTGCACTAGCAATGTGTGAAAATATAGATTGGAACGTTGGAAGATTAGTTAATACTTTGGAGTCTTTAAATATAGATCAAAATACAATTATCATTTATTTATCAGATAATGGACCTAATGGTAATAGATGGAATGATAGTATGAAGGGAATCAAGGGCTCCACTGATGAAGGTGGTGTTAGATCACCAATGATAATTAGTTGGAAAGATAAAATTCCGAAAGGCAAAAAAGTAAAAGAAATAGCATCAGGTATTGATTTATTACCAACGTTGATCTCATTGTCAGGTATAAATGTAAAACCTAAAAAAGAGTTTGATGGAAAGGACTTAAAAGAATTGATTTTTAAAAATAATACCATTTGGCCTGATAGATATATTTATAATTATTGGAGGGGGAGACTAAGTGTTAGAAGTCAAAATTTTAGACTTGATAATCAAAACAATCTTTATGATATGTATAATGATCCAAGCCAGTTGAAAAATGTTTCTTCAATTTATATTGAAATATTTGAGGCAATGCAAAATGCTAAATCAAAATGGGAAAAAGAAGTATTAATTGATTTGAAAAATAATAAGAAAAGAGCATTTATAATTGGACATCCCAGTTTAAAATATACTCAAATACCTGCTAGAGATGCTACTGCTAGTGGTTCAATTAAAAGATCGAATTATTATCCTAACTGTAGTTATATGACAAATTGGGTAAATACTGAAGATAGCATAAAGTGGGAAGCTGAAGTAGCTGAATCAGGTAAATTTGAGGTTATACTTTACTATACATGTGCAAAAGATGCCATTGGTTCAGAGATAGAAATAAGTTTTGAGGATTCAAAGGTTTCAAAGAAAATAACCAAATATTATGATCCCAAAGAGTATGGAACGGAGAATGATAGGGTAGAAAGAATTGAATCCTATGTAAAAGATTTTATTCCTTTGAATGTGGGTACTTTTAATTTGAAAAAAGGAAAAGGAACTCTTAAGATAAAAGCATTAAAGAAAACTGGAAAAGAGGTTTTAGATTTTAGATTACTAATGCTAAATAGACTTTAAATCAACCCCGAAATAATCTAACTTGACATAGAAAATGAATAAAATGGAAAATGGATACAAAGACATTCGGCCAGTTGAAAGGGCTATTCCAGCAGAATAATTATCTTTTAATATCTAGTCACAACTTGTTGAAAATCCTTGCCCTTCGTCATATCTCCAAGTTGAAACAAGATTATCGAGCTGATTTTGCGAAACTTGAATACAATTAAGGAGATTTGTATTGGGTACCTCAACAAATTCAAGAGAGGGTAGTTGGGAAACATCAAGGCTCGATAAATTAGTATTTCCAATAAACAAATTTTTCAAAAGCGTTAAGTCATTTAAACTTGAAATTTGAGTTAAAGGGTTGCTTTTTAAAACCAAATAGTCAACTCTAGGTGTTGATGAGAGATCATATGATGAAAAAAAGTTTTGAGCAAGTCTTAAATGCGTTATGTATGGACTATCGGACAAATCTATTGATTCAAGTTTATTGCCGTTTAATTCTAATGTTTCAAGGTTTTCTAGCCCATCTAAATTAATTGAAATTAGTTTGTTATTCCATATATGGATGTATTCGAGTTTGGTGTTCTTAGACAGATCTATGTTTCTAAGGGATTGCCTATCAATCGTAAGCCTTCTAAGATTAGTAAAGTTTTCAATTCCTGACAAATCATCTAAAAAGCCTATAGTACTTCCACCTGTGGGATCTGATAAATCTAGCTCTCTTACTGACTCTAATCCTGATTTTAGAATTTGGTTATCTCCAACAGTAGATAGTCCATCTATTGAATTGTATAATTCGGCAAACTCAGTTGAAACTGTAAATGCTTCTTCAAAGTTAGCTGTTAGGGTAAGATTTGAATTAATATTCAACTCTTTAGGGTTATCAGTTGTATCGTCTGACCAATTGATAAAGGCATACCCCGAGTTTGGTATTGCTGTGACTGTTAGCTTTGAGCCCGAATCAAACGAGCCCCCCGAATTATCTACTGTGCCTCCACTAGCTGCTGAGATTTCAACTGAGTACGTCACTGAATCTGTAGTGTTTGAGGATTCTTCATCTGAGCTTTCACTACAAGATATTAACGCGAATAGAAATAAAAATGGAAATACACTCTTTAAATTCATAATTAGCTAGCTTTAGTTTAGTTTCACAAATATAAAATAAAGTGAAATTTTACTAGGTTAAATATCTCAAAGAGTTTTATGAAAATAATTTAAAAAAGTAGATAAAGCCACTATAGATTTATATTAAATAATTTATAGTTTCCTTTTTTAGTTTCATTAAATAAAAATAATTTTTTTTCAGGTTTCTCTTTTTTTGTAGACAACCAATCTTTATATACAGTTACTTTCAAATTACCTTTAAAAATAATTTTTTTACTAGTTGATAAATTGAATTTCCACTCTCCAAATAAATTACCATTAATAAATAACTCAGTGATTGATGAATTTTTATTTGAATCATTTCCCAATGGAAATTTTATACTTTGTTTTTTTGGATTAACTATTTCTAATTCCAAACTTTCACTTGGAACATTCCATTCCAATATTATTCTAACTTGGTTCTTAAAATTCTCTAAAGGGTTTTTTGATGTTTTAAAATTTTCATTAATTTTTCTTATTCCATAACTGTGAAAAAGACGCTCCATATCGTTTAAAATTATTTGCGATTCCACACTGTTAATTTTATTTTCTTTCAATTTTAAATACTTCGAAAGGTTGTTCCACGCATTTATATATTTTTTTTGAGTAATTAAGGTCTCAGCTAAGTTTCTATATGATTTAATATCATATGGTTTTTTAGATAAAATATATCTATTCAATCTTAAGTTAAAAAGTTTATTATTTTGTTGGCAATACTTAAATGATATTACCCTTAGCTCCTCAATATCTGATGAGTACTGTTTGATGATTTTAGCCAATCCTGCTTCATTTTGAGGTAAATCATTTTCATCACTTTGAATAAAGTATTCAAGCTGTTTCAATGAAATATTATTTTTATAATATTTATATGTATTTACTATAATTACACCACCTGCTGCCCTTGAACCATACCGAAGATTTGAAATTGTGGAGGGTATAACAAAAACACTTTTTACAGTTGCGGGATCAAAATAAGGAGGAAAACGATCATACAAAACTCCGTCCACATCCCACAGGGCATAATTTTGTTTCCTAAAATCCCTTGATCTTAAAATAACACCTTGATTTGTTAATTGTAAGTTAGGGACCCTACCTACTAAAGCTTCTGCAATTCCAAGAGATGAAAAACTTTGAATTTCTTCTCCTGTATATCCATATGATGTATACCCCACTTTGTCCATATCAATCTCGCCAAACCTAGTTATAATTTTTCTGGATTCAATCATTTGTTTATTTACTCCTTTTAATTCAATCCCTTCAAGCTCACTCACACTGACTTGCATACTAATTTTTAAATCATTAAAATCTTTAATTTTTAATCTCTCTGTTTTCATTCCTACATAGGTAAAAATTAAGATATCTCCTTTTCTGACTGAAATTTTGAATTCTCCATTTTTGTTACTTTTTGTGCCTATTTGAGTACCTTCAATTTTGATATTCACATCTGGTAGTGGTGATTTATCATAATAAATATTACCGGTTATTTCTTGTGAGAATGCAGTGGAAAATAAAAAAAAAGATATTAAACTAAGTAATGGGTTGATTTTAATCATTTGGTTTATGGTACCGATAATTAATTCAAATTGTAGTTATTATAAATAAAAAGGTCAATATTTATCTGTTTGACCTGGCATTAAATACCAGAAAGCAACAGCTTGATACAAACAAATATTGGGGCAATAAGAACAGTTTTGTTCTTTATCACCCCACTTATCTGCTTTATATTTTTCAATAACTCCAGTAAATGATTTTTGGAATGGTATGTTATCCCCTATATGAAAGCGACTTACTATTGTGTGCCCATTACCATCAATAGCTGTGAAGGGCTGACTAGCAAATCCGTGGTCAAATAATGCAAATGCTGGCTCTGCTGACCATGCATAGCCAATATAATCCTCAGAACCAGTTCCATATGTAGATGGAAACTTTTCTCCGTCTACATAAAATTTTTCATCTCCTTCTCCCCACCACCACCAAATATTTCTTGTATTAAATTTACCATACCACCAATTTACAGCCTCGTTTTTTGGTTCCTCCCATTCATTTTGAATGTGAAGTGTCATGCCACAATATCGGCCTTTGCCATTAGTTATTAGTATTGGCCAATCTATATCCCTTCCATTATCATTAATTTTTTCTTTGAATTTACCTTTATGCAATTTCGCATGAAACCTCAACAAATTTTTTGTTTCTTTTAGTGGAATAACAGCTATTGAGATTTTAACGTCATGTTTGTTCTCACCTTTATTTAAAATTTTAAAATTGGCTCCATTTGAAAAGGGCATATACCAGTTTGAATAAAATTTTTCAGATAATGCACCGACTGGCAAGGTTCTATTTGGATAAAAGTCAGGGAAAGTTCCAAAAAACATACCAAATGGAACAGAAACAGAGTAGGCATTATCATCGTCCCATTTAATCTGAATCCATAAATCTTCCAGCATCTTTTTCCTGCTCTGAGCTGAAGGATATTCATTTTTGTCAAAACCTATATTGAAATGGTTAATTGCACCAGAACCTTCAAGATTAGTCTCCCAATTATTGGAGTTTGACAAATTTTTTATATCAAAATTTAAAATTTTTTCATTTTCGTATTTTTTTCTTGTGAAACCTCTGTTGTATAATTTTCGATCTGTTTCTGCAAGTGCAATTAAATCTTCCTTAGAAAATGAGCCTTTAAAATTTGGTAATTCAAATTTTTCTTTTGGAAATTTAGAGTAAGTTATATGATAATACATTCCCCAGCCTTTTTCAAGTACTATCTTACAATGCTTTTTGAATGGAATAGGTATAAAACGATTACGCCCTCTTGACAATGTACTCATTAGTTCAGGTAGATTAACAGATGGAAGACCAGGAAGACTTACGGGTAATTCTACTCCTTTTTCATCTAATAGTTCAAAAAAATCTGAAAATGGTTGATCAATTATTGGCTGAGCCCCATGATCAACATAGATTTTTATTTTCCCTGATAAAGCTAAAGCACTCCAAAATCTCCATATTACACCTGGCCCATCTTTTTCAAATACAACTATATTATCATTCTCTTTTCTAACAAAGCCTGTTCCGTCTGCATTTGCATCCCAATTTTTATATGTCTTTGATATAGAGTCGTATTTTGAGTTCCTATCGTAGCTAGAAAAATTACCTGAATATTCTCCTTCAGTTGGTGAAATAGCAAGTTGCTCTAGATCAATCATTCTATCTATGAGCTGTGGATAGGTAATTTTAACTTGCCCAAAAAAACAAATTGGCAGAAAAAATAGAATAAGAAGAATTTTTTTTCCTGTAATCATAAGATCAAATTTAATATAAATCTAATTTTATATATCCCTAAAAATAATCAGTTTGCTGAATATTAATTTGAAATTTATTATTTTAACTATAATAATTACTACAAACGAAGTTGTACTATAATCAACAAATACTTAATAATGAAAACACTTTGTAATTTATTGACCTTAATTATTTTTTTATTATGCTCGAATCTGTCATATGCACAAACATTAAGCAATAATTTAATCATGGAAATGGAATTCAGGCACGTAGGTCCAATTGGAAATCGTGTTACAACAGTAGCTGGAATTCCAAATGATCCAATGACATATTATGTTGGGGCAGCCTCTGGAGGAGTTTGGAAAACAATTGATGGAGGGCTAAATTGGAGTCCTATTTTTGATAATCAGGAGGTGCATTCTATCGGTGCGATCTCAGTTGCTCCTTCTGACCCAATGACTATTTATGTGGGTACTGGTGAAAGTTCAATTAGATCTAATGTATCTATTGGTAATGGAGTTTATAAATCTGAGGATGGAGGTGAAACTTGGAAACACTTGGGCCTTGAAAAGACAGGGAGAATTAGCAGAATCATTGTTCATCCAAAAAATAGAGATTTAATTTATGTTGGATCTTTAGGACATGCTTACTCACCTCAAAAAGAAAGAGGTGTTTTTATGAGTGAAAATGGTGGGGAATCATGGAAACATGTTCTTTTTATTGACAGTAATACTGGTATCTCCGATATGGTTATGGATCCTGATAATTCTAGAATATTATTTGCCGGAGCATGGCAACTGGATTTAAAAACATGGAGAAGAATTAGTGGAGGTCCAGGAAGTGGAATATTTAAATCTGTAGATGGGGGTGTTAATTGGACTAAACTAAAAGGAAACGGATTACCCAAGAAAGATGTTGGTAAAATTGCTCTCGCAATGACTCCTGCAGATCCTGATAGGCTCTATGCACTGATTGAAACAGGAGACGGTGTGCCTTATAATGGAAAGGAAACCGAATCGGGAGAACTATGGAGATCAGATGATAATGGTAAAACATTTAAACTTGTCAACTCAAACAGAAACTTAGGGGGAAGACAGGCATACTACACAAGAACCGCAGCCTCTACAGATAATCCAAATGAGATATACTTTATGACAAGTGACTTTTTCTCAAGTATTGATGGGGGGGTTTCAGTTACAAAAGCATTAAAAGGTGATGGGAATGAAGAAGAAGAATATGTAGACAAAAATGGACCTCAATTGGCATCTCCAAATTGGGATCATCACGAAATGTGGATCGATCCATTTGATGGAAACCGAATGGCTGTAGCAGGTGACGGTGGAATATCAATCTCGCAAAACAGAGGAAAATCCTGGTTGAAAACTTTTCTCCCCGTAGCTCAATTATACCATGTTACAACAGATAATAGCATTCCCTATAACTTACTAACTAACAGACAAGATGGACCTTCTATGAAAGGACCTAGTAGATCAAATATGGAAAATTGGTGGCACTCAGGAATGATACAATCAGGTTTATGGAGAGAAGTTGGTGGAGGAGAAAGTGGTTTTGCAACTCCTGATCCTAAAAATCCTGACATTGTCTGGTCAAGTGCATCTGGTTCAGGTTCCCTTGGAGGTATAGTGACTAGATACAATGAAAAAACAAAACAATATAGGCAGCTTGAAGTTTGGCCAGAGTATGCTGCTGGAAGTTATGCATCACTCCTTAAATATAGATTTCAATGGACATTCCCACTTTTAATTTCCCCTCATGATAACAAAACTGTTTTTGTTACAAGCCAACATGTACATAAGACAACAAATGACGGTCAATCGTGGGAAATAATTAGTCCTGACTTAACAATGAATGATAAAAAAATGCAGGGGTTCTCAGGCGGATTAACAGGAGATAATATTGCGGTAGAATATGCGAATGTGATATACGCTTTTGAAGAATCACCTGTAAAACAAGGAGTCTTTTGGGCGGGAACTAATGACGGTTTAGTACATGTAAGTCAAGACAATGGGAAAACTTGGAAAAATGTCACGAAAAATATTCCTAAACTTCCAAAGCTTGGTGTTGTAAGAAATATTGAGGCATCTAAATGGAATCCTGCAAAAGCCTATTTAACAATGGAGTTTCATCAGGTTGGAGATTTTAAACCCTATGTTTACAAAACAGAGAATTACGGTAAATCGTGGGAGAAAATAACTAATGGTATTAAGCCTGGTAATTTAAGTTACACTAGAAATATCAAAGAAGATCCTGTCAAAGAAGGTTTACTTTACCTAGGTACTGAAAATGCATTATACTTTTCAAATGACGATGGCGAGAATTGGCAAAGTTTAATGTCAAACTTGCCTCCAAGCCCTATGTATTGGATTGACGTTCAAGAGCACTTCAATGACCTTGTTGTTGGAACATACGGAAGAGGAATTTGGATCTTAGATGACCTGTCTCCACTTCAACAACTAGATCAAAATATAACAAAAAAAGAAGCCCATCTTTTTGATATCAAACCCGCATATAGATTTCACAATGTTACAAATAGTCTTCAAATGCTTAAAGAGGCTTCAACGGGGCAAGACCCACCCAAAGGGGCGTCGATTAACTATTGGTCTAACGGAGAAAAAGACATAGAGATTATAATTACAAATCATAAAAATGAACCTGTTAAAACCATAAAAGAAAAAGCAAAAAAAGGAATTAATAGACTTTGGTGGGACTTTTCTAATGAGGAAACGAGCAATATTGTCTTTAGAACAAAACCATTATACGCCGATTGGTTTACTCTTGATAAAAATAAAGAAAGAGCAGACCAAAGTCTTTATAGTTTTTCTATAATGTCTCCACCTGGAACATACAATATAACTTTAAAATCAGGTGAAAATTCAATGACCAAAACTTTAAAAGTTATGAAAGACCCTAACTCAGAAGGAACATTAGATGATATCGATCTTCAAAATGAGCTAGTCACCAAAATCTATGCAGATTTGAACACTACAATCTCTCATATCAACTCAATCGAGGTTATTAGGAGACAGTTACTTGATTTAAAAGCTATGTTAAATAACTCTAGTTCCAAAAAGGAATTTGTACAAATGGTGGATAGGCTTGAAAATCAATTTTTAGAAATTGAAAAACAACTTATTCAATTAAAAATAACTGGTACTGGACAAGATGGTGTTAGATATCAGAAAATGCTTGTTGAAAAATTGAGATACTTGGCTGCAAATGTCCAAATATCTGATTTTAAACCTGCTGATTCTTATGTAGAAGTTTATGAGGTTTTAAAAGGCAGATTAAATTCAATAACAAAAAAATTTGAAAAACTCAAAACTAAGGACTTATCAAATACTTTAGATACTTTAAGAAATAATAAAATTGAAATGATTGTAACTGATTAATTATTTTATTAGTCTTATGTAATTATAAGGAAGTATAATTTTGAAATTTTGATTTCTAATTTTTTCTTGTTAACTTACTGAAAAACAGTAATATGAATGAATTTATAATAACTCTTATTTTTATAGTAATCCTTGTTTCAGGAGTGTACTTCTATGCGGGTTATCTCACTAGAACTGGAAAAGCTGAAGATGCTGATGGTAATTTTATACCTGATTCTTGGGAAGAAAATTTTGGTTGGTTCTTTAGCGCTAAAGGACTAATTATGTTTGCACTTGGACTGCTTCTTGGATATGTCCTAGGGGTTCAATTCCCAGATATATTTTAAATCTAAAAATTTAGAATAATAAATAATGGGAAAGGGTGATAAAAAAACTAAACGAGGTAAAATTTTTATGGGCTCCTACGGAGTTACAAGAAAGAAAGGAAGTAAAAGCTCACAGTCAAATCGAAATAATACCAAATCCTCAAAAAGATAGAGAGCTTAAATGATGTTAATTAAAGTCAAACTTTAAAACCTAACTATTAACTAGTTATACCTTGATATTATAATAAAGACCAGACCGCTGATAAACAAAAGGAACACTAGTGATATCAATACGTTAATTTTTAAACTTGCCCCTTTAAATTCTTTCCATACAAAAACTCCCCAAGCTGCGGCCACCATGGTTGCACCCTGGCCTAATCCATAAGAAATAGGATAACCTGCTTTTTCACTAGAAATTAAGCTTAATGACATTCCAACACACCAGATGATACCTCCGAGTATTCCTATAAAATGAGTTTTTAAAGTTGTGTTTGAGATAAAATTTTTAAATTTTATTGGATCACCCTCAATTGGTTTGTACATAAAATATGTATTCCAAATAAAGTTTGAAATAAAGATTCCAAAAGAAAAAATTAATAACGCACTATATGGTGTAAACAAACCGGTTACAGGATTGTTAAAATCAGAAGACATTGATGAGGCAACAAACCTGTAAAACAATCCCATAAGTATACCTCCGATAAGTGAAATTACTATCCCTCTGTATGATGATGTACTCTTACCGCCCAAATGAAATTTATATGCAATCGCATCAATTAAAATTGCTAAAACAATTAAAAATACTCCCAAAAATAAATAATATGGATTTCCAATTGGAGTTGAAATATAATTAACAAAAACACCTAAAATAAGTGCAGTACCAATGCCAATTGGAAAAGCTACAGACATCCCCGAAATACTAATTGCGGCAACAATTATCAAATTTGCTAAATTAAAAATAACTCCTCCTAGAAAAGCATTTAAATAAGATCCCAAATTAGCTTGCATTAAATCTTCAATTAATGGTCTTCCACTTTCCCCAAAACTACCAAATGAAATTCCTATGAATAAGGAAAATAAAAGAACACCTATGGCATAATCCCAATAAAACAGTGTAAAAGGCCAAGATTTTGGAGAAAGTTTTTGAGTATTTGCCCACGAACCCCAACATAACATTGTTATAAAACAGAGAAGAACCGAGAAAGTATAATTTTCAACTATAAACATAATTTTGAAACTTTTTATCTAATTCATTTAATTTTGGAATTGAATCTTGAGCACCAAGTCTAGTTACTGAAAATGCAGCAGCTGCATTTGAAAATTTGATGCTTTTAATTAAGTCTACACCAAAAGAAAATGCTGTGGCTAAAGCACCATTAAAGGTGTCTCCAGCCGCAGTTGTGTCTAAAGCTTTAACTTTTTCTGCTTCTATGTGAGTCATTTGTTCTTCTGACATAAAAAAAACTCCATTTGAGCCCATCGTTATTATAACATTTTTTATTCCTTTATTAAGAAGCTTCTGGGCTGCTAATTTGGATGAATCAATGTCATTTACTTCTATTTCCGTGAGATATTTAGTCTCTGAGATATTTGGTGTTATGGTATGTACTTTTTTCAAATATTTATCTTCAAGTCTTTGAAAAGGTGCAGGATTTAATATTAATTTCACATTTTTTTTACTACAGATATCAATTAAGTATTTGACCACATCTATAGGAATTTCAAGCTGAGTTAATACAATGTCATCATTTGTTAATTTATTTTCTAGAAAAGATACATCTTCAATTTTAATTTTTGAATTTGCCCCTGAAGAAACAGATATTAAATTTTCACCTTTTTTGTCAACCATAATTAATGCAACCCCAGTATGCTCCTTTTTTTCTACTCCAATAAATTCTGTGTTTATGTCCTGAGCTTCATACTCTCTTATAGAGTTTTTACCCAACGAATCATCGCCGACCCTACAAACAAAAGTTACTCTACCACCTAGTTTGGCAGCAGCAACTGCTTGATTAGCTCCTTTTCCTCCTTGAAAAGTATAAAAATTTCCGCCAATTACCGTTTCACCATGATTAGGAATAGAATCTGACTTTATCACCATATCAGTATTTGAACTTCCAACTACATATATATTACTATTCATTTTTCAGTATTTAATTGACAATTCCAGTTCATCTAAAAAAAATCGCATTTTTAAAAATTTAAATTTAAATTTAATGGGATTCTTATATTAAGATATAATCAAACTTTAATATAAGCCATTTACAATTAATAAAATTTAAACAAACAATGAAAAAATTATTATTGATAGCATTTTTAATCTCTTTTAGTTCCTGTTCAGAGAAGGCAGAATCAAATGAGACAGTTATAAAAGACAAAAACTTTGAATATAAGAGTTATAAACCTAGCGGAAATGAAATAGTTCTTTCAAGAAGCCTTTATTTAAAAAAGTTAAAAGGATTTTGGCTTGCTCAGTGCATTGCAAACTGGACTGGTATTGTTACCGAGATGGATAAAATAGGTAACATAGGTGAATTTAAAACAGGTGATTTTTACACAAGAGATGATTGGGGTAAAAAAGACCTACCAAGATACAATGGAAGTAAACAAGATTTTGCACCTAATATCGATTTTGTATTCGAAAGTGAAGATGGGATTTGGAGAGCAGACGATGATACTGACATAGAATATATATATCAACATTTGCTTTACACAAATAAAACATCAATGCTAAATGGAAAACAAATAAGAGACGGCTGGCTGAAACATATTAAAGAAGAGGAAGAAAATTTTTTGTGGGTTTCAAATCAAAAGGCTTTAGATTTAATGATAAGTGGAGTTATTCCACCAGCTACAAGTGATCCTAAAAACAATCCTGATTTTGATATGATAGATGCTCAATTAACTACTGAAATTTTTGGTTTCTATTCTCCTGGACGACCAGATTTTGCTGTTAAAATGGCTGACTTACCAATAAGGACAACTGCTAGGTTTAATGCCGAATGGATTTCTAAATTTTATGTTTCAATGTATTCTCTAGCCGCAAATCCTGATCCAAGTTTGGATATAAAAGAAAACCTTATAGTTATGGCTGAAAAATCAAGGAATCAACTACCAGATGATTCGTATGCTTCAAAAATGTATGATTTTGTAAAAAAACAATATAATGAAGGAATACCGTGGGAAACTATAAGAGATAATGTTTACCAAAGATATCAGGTTGAGCAACTGGATGGTTATGATATTACTTCTAGGAATTTACATTGCAACGGTTGTGCAGCAGCAGGAATAAACTTTGCTGCAAGTATAATAAGTCTTTTTGCTGGCGAGGGTGATTTAAAAGAAACAATAAAGATAGGATCACTCATGGGATGGGACTCGGATAATCCAACTGCAACATGGGGTGGGCTTATAGGATTTATGATTGGTCAAGACGAGGTAAAAAAAGCATTCGATAGAGAGTTCTCTGAAGAATACAATATTCATAGAACAAGGCAAAACTTCCCAAATGGCATAGATAATTTTACAAACATGGCCAATATTGGAGTATTTATAACTGATCGTGTAGTCCAAGAGGAACTTGAAGGAGGTGTTGATCTTGAAAACAACCTCTGGTATATTCCAAAATTGAATTAGAAAAGTTCAGAAATTTAAATGCGTAACATCGTCTTTTATTATTTTACTTTTCTACTTGTCAATTTATGTTTTGCTCAAAATAAGATAAATATAAATGACCGGAAAATTTTTTTAATTACACTTGATGGACTGAGATGGCAAGAACTATTTACTGGAGCTGATTCACTAATTATTAAAAATGAAAACTTTGTAAAACATCCCGATGAATTATCTGACTGGGCTTGGGAAAGGACGCCGCAAAAAAGACGATCACTTTTAATGCCTTTTGTTTGGAAAGAAATAGTTAATATCGGGCAGATTTTTGGAAACAGAAATCTAGGAAATAAAGTCAATTTATCTAATAAAATGCTTTTTTCTTTTCCTGGTTATAATGAAATATTAACAGGAAAAGCTGACGATAGATCTATAAATTCAAATGACAAAATACCAAATCCTAATGAGACAGTTTTAGAGCAATATGCAAAGAATTACAATCCTAAAAAAGTAGCTGCTTTTGCAAGTTGGGACGTATTTGATTACATAATAAACGAAGAGAGATCAAAAGTTTACACTAATTGCGGCTTTGAGCCTTCGTCTGATTTTCCTTTAAACTCAAATGAAAGATTGTTAAACCAATTACAAAAACAAATCCCAAGTCCCTGGGGAACAGTTCGTTTAGATGGATTTACACATCAGTATGCCAAAGCATTTATTAATAAACACAAACCTAACTTAACATTTATTTCTTATGGAGAAACAGATGATTTTGCACATGATGGAGATTATGAGTCTTATTTAAAATCTACAAAAAATACAGATGCTTTGATTAAAGACCTGTGGGAATTTTGTCAAGGAAACAATTATTATAAAGACAACACAACTTTTATTATTACCACTGACCATGGAAGAGGCTCAAACCCAATTGAAAGTTGGAGGAGTCATGGTAAAGAAGTCCGTGGTTCTGATGAAACTTGGTTAATAATTTTTGGAAAAGGTGTAAAAGCAAAAGGAGAATTGTTTAATAATAATCAGGTATATAATAATCAAATAGCTCCTCTTATAAGAAAAATGATGAACCTCCCCCAAAAGTTTGGTTCAGGTTACGGCGAGCCCCTATCTTTAGAATGATTGGACAATTAAAATGAGTTAGGGATATAAAATTTTAGTTTTATCACTTAGTGAAAGATCATTTATAAGTTTATAATTTTCTCCTTTTGATAACTTAATATCATACAAACTTTTCTTTTTAAAAGCAGCTGATATATTATAATTTGTGATTAGAATATTTTTAAAATTTTCAATTTCTATTCCATTGGTGAAAAAATTAGATTTTGCATCCTCCCAGGTTAAGGTAATGTCATTAATTCTTAATCCTTTTAAGCCTTTCGCATAGAAAGCTGGAATATCATTTTTAAAAATTGATTTGTTATTCGAATAAGCAGGTCTTAAATCGAAATTCCCTCCATACTTTGATGTGTATTTACCTTCCAATATTTTTAATGTAAGGCCATCTATTTTGATGTTTTCAATTTTCCCCTCTCCGTATCCGTATATTAAAATACCGCTTTCTGATTTTGCATTTATATTTTTAAAAACTATATTTTTAATATTCCCAGAGTTTCCATTTTTTGATGAAGGAATTGCAGAAATATGAATTGGTTCGCTCCTTCCCCACCAACCGTCAGAATGTAGTCTTGTATCTATCAATATGTTTGAGAAATATATATCACTAATATCACTATTGTCTCTAGAAAATAATCCAATTCCTCTATTTGAATCATCGATGATAATATTACTGAATATTACATTTTTGATTGGTTTTTCACCATAGCCAACCCTAATGCCTGCTGATTTTGAAGACACAACACAATTGTCAAAAACTATATTCTTGGCTTCCTTAGAATCATTGCCAAATGTATATGTTTCGTTACCCGAAATAAATCCAGTAACTATTAAAGCATCATCCCCTGCAATTACTGTTGAATTAGAAACATTCACGTAACTTGAAGAGGTGATATGAATACCATCACTATTAGGGACAAGTAAATTATTTTTGATAGTTATATCAGATATTTTTACATGTTCACTTCCTCCTAGACGAATTGTCCACTTTGGTGAATCAATAAATTCTATTCCTTTAATTGAAACATTTTCCGCGTTACTAATTGTTAAAATATGACCTGGTCTTTCATGAAATTTAAGTGGTCCATCTTCAAGAGATTTGTTATCTCGATAATTCTCTTTTTGACGTGTGAACTGTCTTTCTTCAACAGAAGGAGAAAATCTCGTATCTGGAATCATAAACGAGGTTCCTCTTCCGTCAATAATACCATTTCCTGTTATAGAAATATTTTTTATGTCATTCCCAAATAATATCCCCATGTAATTTTTACCCGAATAATAATATCCTTCAGGCATTAAATCATAATCTTTAATATTTAAGCTGCCTGTAAGCTTTGCACCTCTTTCTAAATGAAGATTTACATTTGATTTTAAATGTAAAGTCCCTGTTATAAATTCACCCGCTGGAATTATTACCCTGCCCCCACCGTCATTACTACACTTTAAAATAGCTTTATTTATTGCAACCGTATTTATAACATTTGCTCCAGCTAAAGCACCAAAATCTTTTATATTATAATTTTGAGCTTTACTTAAAGCTGAAAAAAAAATGAATAAAATTAAAATGCTATTTAGCCTTTGATTCATTTTAAAATAAATGAATTGAATATTTAATTTCCAATTAAAAATAATCTAGAAATTATCCCGCAAATATATACGCGCATTTACTGTTCTGAGCTCTGCCAAGTGCCCATACTCCAGATGGTACCAATTGAATACCGGGTAAAATACCCTTTACCATCTCCGCATAAACATCATCTGGATTAAGACTCATTTTTTTTGCAACGGCAGATCCGTAAACTTTTGTAGCTAAGTCACATACACAGAAAAGTGATCCTCTTCCCTGTAAATCTTTTATCCCCTGAATTGGAGGTAGTGGCATATCACCTTCTTGAGGTTCATATACTGTGTTTCTTAATGCAGGTTTACCGGTTTTATTGTCATTGAAACCTACAAGTTCGCCAAGTTTAAACTTTTCCCACGTCTCAGAATTAAAGGCAAATACAATTCCTGAATGTCTTAAAACTGTAATTGCTGTAATATTAGAATCTTTTACCCCAACAGAGTTATTCGACTCAAGAAAAGCCCAATTCCAAACTATAGGTAAGGTATTATGCGGTTCACTACCATCGTAAACAACCCTATGTTCTCCTTTTATCTTCTTGAACCAATTAGACAAATCTTTTGGGTTAATTCTTGAATTAGAATTTACTGGTTCTAGATTTTCAAAATCCTCAACAAAATTAGGGAATGCGGTAGCTCCAACACCAAGAGCTAAAGACGTAAAAAATTTTCTTCTATCTGAATTCATAAGACAATATTATAATTAACAATTACTCTAAATATAATAATAATTTTAAAGTGAAAAATAATGGATGTTTTTATTGGATTAATACTATATCGCTATCATCATAAGCAATCCTTACAGCTTTTACAATGATGGATTTAGGAAAATTTATGGGCTCTGAATATACATTCCAAACAGGTCCATTTTTCTCTTTCCAAAGTATTGTTGATCCACTATCTATATGCTCCAAAATAATTTTACCATATTTTTTTTTAAATGAAACAGGTTTTAACTTTCTTGACTTTGTTCCTTGGACCCATTTCTTCACTAATTCTTTCTCAGAATATTCTCCTAAGTCTTTAGTAGAAAATATCCACTGATCTAAGATCTTTCTTAAAAAAAATAATGTGTCTTTCAAACTAATTTTATCTGCTAGATTATTTAGCTCATAAGGATCTTTTGTAAGATCATAAAGTTCTTCTTTTGGTTTTGGTGTTTCAAACCATAGTTCATGATCCTTTATCAAAAGATTTTCCTTCCATAACTTATTCAATTCCCTCATCATTGGCATCTGTTCACGATACAAAACCGGGATCGCATTACTAATTTTTGGATTAAAGTTTCTTATGTATTTAAAATGTTTGTATCTGACAGCTCTGAGCCTGTCAACTTTTTCATCAAAACGATCAGAAGCAGCGAAAATATAAGAAGTTTTACTACTAGCCTTAAATTTTCCAAATTTAGCTTTCCCCTGCATTATATCTGGAGGTTTGATGCCAGCGATAGACAAGATTGAAGGTGCATAATCAATAAAACTAATAAAATCATTATTCTCTGTGCCAGCAAATTTGGAGTTCGGAAATTTAATAACTAAGGGTACTTTTATTCCAGTTTCATATAAAGATCTCTTATATCTAGGAAAGGGGCCCCCATGATCACCATAGAAAAAAATAATACTTTTTTCATATAAACCTTCCTGCTTAAGTTGTGCAATAATTTTACCAATTTTTTTATCAAGTCTTATCAAATTACTGTAGTTAACTGCTATGTCTTTTCTTATTTTTGGAGTATCTGGAAAAACTGGGGGAATAGGAACTAAATTTTGGTCTACTAAAATATCATTACTTCCTTGCTTCCATATTTGAGATTCATGTGAAATTCCGAAATTAAATACAGCAAAAAAAGGTTGTCCTGGGGCACGATTTTTCCAATGTGCATTTGAGCTGCTATCATCCCAAACACCATCTGTTTTTTTAAAATTATAATCCTCTTTTGAATTATTTGAAGTGTAATAACCAATTTTTCTAAGGTGCTCTGGAAACATTTTGACTCCATCTGGGAGAATGGGTGAATAACTTGGAATACCTATACTTGGCTGATTCTCTTTTTTGTAAGAATTATATGTTCTCATATTGTGTGTGCCTAAAGTGCTGGGATAAAGTCCAGTAATAATTGCACTTCTTGCCGGTGCACAAACTGGTGCTGGCGTGTAAGCATTATTAAATACAATTCCATCTTTGGCTAAACTTTCAATAATTGGCAGCTCAACCGTTGAATTACCGTAAATTGGAAAAAATTCTGGAGATTGGTCTTCTGCAACTAACCAAATTATGTTTGGTAATTGTTCTTTGTTCTTTTCTATATCCGATTTACAGCTAAAAAAACTAAAAAGGAAAATTAAAAAAAACAAGGAAATAATTTTTTGAATCATATTATTTTAAAAGTATTTATTATTGATAACTATTTATTCGAAAGCCTATAAATTGTTTTTGACTTATAAATATCTCCTGGCAATAAAACTACAGAAGGAAATTCTGGTTGATTTGGAGAGTCAGGGTAATGCTGAGTTTCTAAACAAAATCCTGACCTAAAATTGTAGGTTCCATTTGTTTTACTTTTTAGAGTTCCGTCTAAAAAGTTGCCAGAGTAAAATTGAACACCAGGTTCGGTCGAGAAGATTTCGAGAAATCTTCCTGATTTTTCTTCATAAACTGATGCTACAAATCTCAAATCATTCTCTTGATCATTTAATATCCAACAGTGATCATAACCTTTGCCATTTTTGATTTGTTGATTTTCGTAGTTAATTTCTTTCCCAATTTTTTTTCTTTTTTTAAAGTTAAAGGGGGTTCCTTCAACATTTCTAATCTCTCCAATCGGGATAAGAGATGTATCAACTGGAATAAAAGAATCTGCATTTATGACTAATTCATGACTTAAAATATCGTTATTGAAATTACCCGACAAATTAAAATAGGAATGTTGAGTTAAATTTACTATAGTAGTTTTGTCAGTTTTAGCTTCATAATTAACTGTCAATTCATCCATATTATTCAATGTATAGATTACTTTAGTCTCCAAATTTCCTGGATAACCCTCTTCCATATCTTTACTCAAATACTTGAGTTCTAATGAAGCAATAGAATCATAATTTATTATTTGTGCTTCCCATATCACTTTGTCAAATCCTTTAAGTCCACCATGAAGATGATTTTTATTATCATTTGTGGTCAAAAAATAATATTTGTTATTTAATTTAAATTTTCCTTTTGAGATTCTGTTTCCATATCTACCCACAATGGCTCCAAAATACGGGCTGCTTGACTCATATCTACTTAGACTATTGAATCCCAATACGATATCATTGAAATGATTAAACTTATCTTTAGCTTTCCATTTAGTTATTATCCCTCCATAAGTGATTACATTAATTTCCATTCCATTTTTATTCCTTAATGAAAACTGATAAACATCTTGATTATCTTTTGTTACTCCATAAAAAGTTTTCTCAATAGAAACAGGAGAGTTAAAATAATTTTTTCCTTTTTGGTATTTACAGGAAACATTTAGCTCAATGAAAAAAATTATAAATATGATAGTTTTAAAATTATTCATAATTTAAACTCGTTAATTGTGTTTTTCAATTATTTATAAATTAAAATAAATCAATTTGGAAACTAAAGATATTAAAGACAAAATAAATTTATTTCAAATAAAACAAAATGCTAAACTTTTTGTTTTTATTATTTTACTTATGTCTTGTGAACCAAATAAACAAATTGATTTTAATGCTGAAATTAAACCAATCATTAACAAAAAATGTATCTCATGTCATGGTGGGGTAAAAAAAACTGCAGGATTCAGTCTTTTATTTGAAAAAGAAGCACTAGCTGACACTGATGAAGGTTCGCCAGCGATTATACCTGGAGATTCTAAAAATAGTAGACTGATTCAAAGGCTTCATGAAACTGATCCTGAGCTTAGAATGCCATACCAAAAACCAAAGCTTAGTCAAAACGAGATTGATCTGCTCACTAAATGGATTGATCAAGGTGCAAAATGGGGAACGCATTGGGCTTATATACCTCCAAAAAATGAAAAAACCCCCGAATTTAGTGAAAGTACTTTTAGTGAAAATTTTTTCAACAACTCCATAGATAAATTCATTGCTGTTAAAATGTTGGAAAAAAACCTATCCCCTAATCCCGAATCGGACAAAAGTATTTTGGCTAGAAAAGTTTCTTTCGACATAACTGGTCTTCCACCTGATGAAAAACTTTTTGAATTGTTTTTAGAAAATAAGATAAATTATGAAACTTACGTTGACTCACTTTTTTCAAAAGACCATTACGGTGAGAAATGGGCTAGTTGGTGGTTAGATTTAGCTAGATATTCAGATACAAAAGGTTATGAAACAGACAGAGGTAGAAATATTTGGGAATATAGAGATTGGGTCATTAAATCTTTAAACAGAGATCTCCCATTTGATGAATTCACAATTCAACAAATAGCTGGAGATCTTTTACCAAATCCCTCTTATGATCAATTACTAGCCACAGCATTTCATAGGAATACGATGAATAACGATGAAGGTGGAACAAATGACGAGGAATATAGAGTAGCTGCGGTTATAGATAGAGTAAATACTACCTTTGATGTCTGGCAAAGTACGACAATGGGATGTGTTCAATGTCACGATCATCCTTATGACCCAATACGTCAAAAAGAATATTATGAGTTAATGTCCTTTTTTAACAACACTAGAGATGAGGACTTATTTGGGGATTCACCAAATTTGAGATCCTATTCTAAAGAAGTTGAAATTAAGATTAATAAAGTATTAGAATTTATTTCAGAAAAAACAGATAAACAAACACTTGACATCTACAGTAATTTTTTTAGGTATCTAGAACCTAAATATGCTTTACATAATTCAGTAGTTCTGAATACTGACAATGGGTTTATTAGTGGGGAAACATTAAAATTGAGAAATAAAGGTATGGCAGTCTATAAAAATATTAATACCAGAGGGTTTGAAAACCTTTATTTTAAACATAGTGGTGGTAAGTTAAATACCAAATTAATTTTTCGTAAGAATTCGCCTACTGGAAAAGTAATTGCTTCAACAAACTTAAATCAAAAAAAATTCTGGTTTAACGGTAAAAAAAACTCATATTTTAAAATTAAAATTAACAAAGAATTAAAGCCATTTGATCTGTATATAGAGGCAATAAATGGTGATTTGTATACAAATAATTCTATTTCATATGATTATAAAGATTTAGCTGCTCAAATTGATTGGATTTCATTCTTACCAAATATTCCCATTTCAAATAATAATGACCTTATGAAATTGGATAGAGATATAAATAAAATTTTGAATACCCCTAAAAATCTTACACCCATAATGGTTGAAAATGAAGATTTCATGAAACGCAAAACATATCTTTTTGATAGAGGGAGTTGGTTAAATAAAAACGAAGAAGTCAATCCTCAAGTTCCTTCGATTTTGAATAAATGGGATTTAGAATGGGAGAAAAATAGATTAGGATTTTCAAAATGGATAGTTAGTAAGGAAAATCCCCTAACAGCTAGAACACTGGTGAATAGAATTTGGTACCAGATTTTTGGCAAAGGTTTGGTTTCATCAGTTGAAGATATGGGAACGCAATCTGATCCTCCAACTCATCCAGCACTTATTGACTGGTTGGCTTTCAATTTCATGAATGATATGAATTGGAGTCTTAAGTCATTAATTAAAAAAATAGTTCTTTCATCAACATACAAACAAAGCTCCAATATTGTAGAAAGTAAGTTTAAACTAGATCCTAATAATTTATATTACTCATGGGGTTCAAAACTTCGCCTTAGTGCAGAATCTGTTAGAGATCAAGCGTTATTTGTTTCTGGACTTTTAAGCAGAAAGAAATATGGCCCTGGCGTGATGCCGCCTCAACCAGACGGTGTGTGGGAACATCCTTATCTAGGTAACCTATGGAAAGAAAGCGAAGGCGAAGACAAACATAGAAGAGCAATATATACTTACTTGAAAAGGACAAGTCCCTATCCCTCATTTATTTCATTTGATGCAAGTAGTAGAGAAATTTGTTTAGTAAGAAGGTTCCCTAGTAACACTCCTCTTCAAGCCTTAGTCACAATGAATGACCCCGTTTACACTGAAGCAGCTTTTCATCTTGCTAAATCAAATAAGGCAGAATCTATTGAATCATCAATAAAAAAAATGTATAAATCCGCGGTTTATAAAGAAATAGAACCTAAAATTTTAGATAATTTAGTAAGCTTATATACTATTGCTAAAGATGAATTTGAAGAGGATAATTTGAAACTAGATAATTTTTTTGGTTTAGGAGATAAAATCGACATAAAAATAGCTTCCCTTGCAATCGTTGCAAATGCAATAATGAACCTTGATGAATTTTTAACTCATGGATAATATAAGAAAACTACATAACGAATTCAAAAATTCAAATGCGAGATTTAATACCAGGAGGCATTTTCTCAAAGAATGTACTCTAGGTTTAGGTGGGATTGCCTTAGGATCATTTTTAAACTCATGTTCTAGTAAGAATGTTTCATTTAACTATAATGCTGACAGAAGTTTAAATCCTTTAGCACCCATAGCTCCTCCTTTCAGCCCTAAAATTAAAAGTGTAATATATTTACATATGGTGGGTGCTCCATCACAATTGGAGTTGTTTGATTACAAGCCTGAACTAGAGAAGTTACATAATAAACCCTGTCCTGAATCTTTAATAGCTGGGAAGCAGTTTGCTTTTATTGAAGGAACCCCGAACATGTTGGGTCCGCAAGCCACTTTTTCAAAACAAGGGGAATCTGGGAATTGGATTTCAAACCATATACCACACTTCAAAAATATAATTGATGAGGTTACTTTTTTGAAAGCTGTACATACAGATCAATTTAATCATGGTCCAGCTCAACTTTTAATGCACACTGGTAGTCCAAGGCTAGGAAGACCTTCTATTGGTTCCTGGGTAACCTACGGTCTTGGATCTGAAAGTAGTGACCTCCCAGGGTTTATAGTGCTTACATCAGGTGGAACTCCAGACGGAGGTAAAAGCCTTTGGGGCAACGGGTTTTTGCCTTCAATTTATCAAGGTGTTCAATGCAGATCAAAAGGTGACCCAGTGCTTTATCTTAAAAATCCACAAGGAATTTCAAGGACCCTAAAAAAGAATATTGTCGGATCTATTAATAAAATTAATTACGATGAATACAAAAAATTTAAGGATCCTGAGGTGTTAACTCGAATAAGCCAATATGAAATGGCATTTAGAATGCAAAGCTCCGTTCCTGAAGTCATGAATATTAACGATGAACCACAATATATAAGAGAAATGTATGGTGTTCAACCTGGTAAAGAATCCTTTGCGAACAATTGCTTATTAGCAAGAAAAATGGTAGAGAAAGGAGTCCGTTTTGTTCAACTTTATGATTGGGGATGGGACTCTCATGGTAATGGTGAAGCAGAATCATTAAGGAAAGGCTTTTTAAAGAAATGTAAAGACTCTGACAGACCAATTGCGGCACTTATATTAGACCTAAAGCAAAGAGGCCTTTTAGACGAAACGCTTGTAGTTTGGGGCGGTGAATTTGGAAGAACACCAATGTGGGAGAACCGAGCTGGTGTTCAAAATACCCTTGTTGGAAGAGATCATCAAGGAGAAGCGTTCACAATGTGGATGGCTGGAGGTGGCTTGAAAAAAGGTCATGTTCATGGGAAAACTGACGAAATTGGATATAGGGGTATTGAAGGTCGAGTGTCTGTGTATGACATCCAAGCTACTATATTACATTTACTAGGATTCGATCACGAGCAGTTTACATACGACTTTCAAGGAAGACCCTTTAGATTAACTGATGTCGAAGGACAAGTTATACGTCAAATTTTAGCATAAAAATTTTTTGAAAAAGCTAGTTTTAATTCTTTTACTTATTGTTTATTCATATCAAACAATTGCACAAAATAAGGCTCTCTATTTTCAGACCAGCTGGGGTTTTGAAGGGACAACCGAAGCATTTATAAAAAAAGCAAAGGCCTCAGGATTTGATGGGATTGAAATCTGGTCTCCAACTGATAAAAATGAACAGATACGAATTTCAAAGTTGTTAAAAGAGGAAAACATGAAAGTAATTTATCTTTGTGGCTCTGATCCAAATCTTTCTTTTGAAAAGGGTTTAGCTATTTACAAAAAATATCTTAAAAATACTTTTGAACTTAATCCTATGGCTATAAATTCCCATACTGGTAGTGATTTTTATTCATTCAATCAAAATATGGCTTTTCTAGAGGAGGCAACAAAACTCAGTAAACAATATGAGATTCCTATCTACCACGAAACACATAGAGGAAGATTTAGTTATTCCCTTCCAAAGACGATCGAATATCTTGAAAAAAATAAAGATTTGGTTCTTACATTAGATGTTAGTCATTGGATTGTAGTTCATGAATCTTTATTATTAAAGAGAGCTGATTTATTAAAAAAAATCATAAATAGAACCAATCATATTCATGCAAGGGTTGGTTTCGAAGAGGGTCCTCAAGTTAATGATCCTTCTGCACCTGAATGGAAAACTGTCGTTGAAAGACATATAGATATTTGGAGTACTGTAATTCAAAAAATCAGGAGTGAAAAAAAAATACCAACAATTACAACTGAATTTGGACCGCCAAACTATATGCCAACATTACCGATTACTCAGGAACCAACATCTGATCAATGGCTGGCTAATCTTTATATAATGAAAATGTTGAAAAAAAGATTAAAAGAATGAAATTTTATGCTTGATGATTTTTTGATTTTAATTGGTCGTTTCCATCCTTTGATAATTCATCTACCAATTGGATTTATAGTTTTAGGAATTTTAATTGAGTTTAATTCAAAAAAGCATAAATGGTCTAATGATGCACTTAAATTTATTTTCTTTTGGGCTACTATCACTGGAATCTTATCAATAATTAGCGGCTTCTTACAATATCAAAATGGAGGATATCTCTGGGAGACTGTTGAAAACCACTTTTTAGCTGGAATTCTAACTGTTGTCTTATCATTTTCCTTCTACCTCAAACTAATTGAAAATTCACTCTTTAAACAAGTATCAAGGAAATTTTTTACAATTGGAAATTCTTTTATATTGTTAATTGCAGGGCATTTAGGTGGAAATATTACTCACGGTGAAGAACATTTAATTGAACCTCTAAAAAATCTTGCCAGTTTTAATAAGGTCCAAAGTAAATCCATCAAGTATTATTCAGATTTCAAAGAAAAGCCCTTGTTTTCCTCTGTAATCCAACCAATACTTGATGAAAAATGTGTGAAATGCCATAATTCTAAAAAATCTAATGGTAAATTGAAAATGCATAATTCTAATGAATTAATCAAGGGAGGAAGAAATGGTTCTATAATTAATTTTGAATTCCCCGAAATGAGTGAAATGTATATTAGAATTCATTTACCAAAAGAAGAGAAAAAACATATGCCTCCAAAAGGTGGAAAGCAATTAACAAGAGAAGAAATTAATGTTGTAAGTAATTGGATTAAAAATGGAAGCTCATTTGAAAAATCTTTAAGCGAATTTAAACTTGATGAAAGTATTATAAGTTATTTTTTCTCAATTGAAAAACCATTTTATCCAATGGAAAATGTTTCAACAGCTGACATTGAAACAATTAAAAAAATAAGGGAAAAAAATATTTTGGTTAATCCTATTAGTAAAAGTTCAAACTTCTTTTCTGTTAGCACATTAAATTACTCTAAATTCAGCGATACTGATTTATCAATGATGTCTAGTATTAGAGAAAATATTGTAAATCTTGATTTGAGTAACAGCAAGATAACCGACTCTGTTTTTTTTAATCTAAAATATTTTAACAACCTAACAGTTTTAAAATTAAATAACACAAACGTACTTGGCCAAAATATCGATGAGTTATCACAATTAAAAAACTTAAAACGTATTTATTTAGTGAATACAAAGTTTGATACTCAAAACATAGAAAAAATAATCCAAATCAAAGGTTTAGAAAAGGTCTATTTGTTTCAAGAAAACAGGATATTAAAAGCTCCTCTGAAATTACCAAATGATTATGAAGAAATTCTTGAGTTTGGAAACTATTCACTCAATAATTCAATGCAAAATAAAAAATCATAAAATTTATTTTTGAAGTACTAAAGTAGGATTGATGGGGTATCTCCCAAATGACTTCCCAAAAATTGCAATACCACCTTCACCTATTGTTTTCAACTTAATTTTCATTTTCCCTTTCTTCATTGAATTTTCTAACTCAGCTATAGAAATAGGAATTTTAATAATATATCCGTAAGATCCAGCCTCATTAAGTTTTGGTGATTCAGAAGTTTTTGATCTTTTCTGATGGTGCCAGGAAAGTACCCCCCTATGATCAGCAGGGTCATCCTTGAGAGTTAACTGCATTTTGACTTTCTCATCTATTAAAACTTGGATTTTTGATTCAAATTTTTTTGTGTCTGTCATCGGATAAGAATTAGGATTTTTACTTGGACTAACTTTTGATCCTTTCATATAATCAATACCAAAGTCAACGTAGTCATCACCAACTTTATCTTTATCAAAAAGTTCCTTTGCCGACGCTTCAACTATAAAATATGCACCTTTATATTCTTGAGATTTTAATTTGTCTGGGAAAATAATTTCATACTCAAAATAACCATTCCCTGTGCCATTCATTTTTTTGTTATCAAAAACTGCCCAAGATTTTTTGGACCAGCTCGAACTTGAAAAGGAATTTGGTTGGATACTTAATAAATCTAAATTCTTTAAATTTTCAATTGAGTTGACTTCAAAATACATGAAATTTTTATGTAAAACTTTCCCATCAAGAGTTTTTAATGTAAGATTAAGTTTTGCAAGACCACTTGATTTTGGCATTTTTAAATTTAATTCTTTTAGTGATTCATTTTTCCAAGGCTCGTACTTAATATATACTTCACCTGAAGTAACTTCATATTCATGAGCTATTTTATTTATATGTTTTAGTTCATAATCAATAACAAGCTTATCTCCTAAATTTTTTGAATTCATAGAGGATAAAAATAATGGAATCTTGATTTCATCCCCTCCTTTGACAGTTTTACATATTTCGACTCCAGTAGATAGATAAACTGGCGAATGAAAATCATTTAAGGTCATGCCATTTAAAATTTCATCTAATCCTGTTATTTTTTGGGACCTATCAAATTTCCAATATCCATTCCATTCATTTATGACATCGTGATGCTCGGTATACAACCATCCAGCTATTTCGGGAAACTTTCTGAAACTGTTTATCATCCTGTGGTAATCATAACTCCAGTCAATATCTCCAGTACTCCCTTTGTAACCCCACACATTTCCAGATTCTGAATTAATAAAAGGCTGATTTTGTTGTCTAAAACCTTTATAATATTGATAAGTAGATCCCTTAAAATTTTTTTCAGTTTTTTCTCTTAGATAGTTTTCCCAAGCATAACCTGGAAGGTATACATGCCAAGAGTTTATGTCAGTCGCAGTGTGAACTCCACCACAACACAGTGAATTATCTTCTATAAGTCTAGATTTATCGATTGATTTAGCCAAGTAATACATTGAAGTAACCCAATTATATGTTTCTGGTAGTATTTCGCTCTTGTTTTGTTTGTTATCCTCTTGATCATTTTTGGTTGAAAGTCCCCACTGTTCATTAAAGAGAACCCACGAAAAAATAGACGGATGATTATAGTCTCTTTTTATCATTTCTTTGAGTGTATACTCAGACTCCCTTCTCATAAATTTATCTGGGTCACCCCAAGAATTAGGCAAGTCTTCAACTACTAAAAGACCTAATTTATCTGCCCAAAATAATTTTCTTGGAATTTCAGCTTTTATATGAATTCTGATTCCATTTAGTCCTATGGACTTACTTCTTAAAATTTCTTCTTTCATGAATTTATCACTTGGGAAGGTATAATAACCGTCAGGATGATATGATTGATCAAGTGCTAATTGAAGATAAATTGGTTTATTATTTAGCGCAACATAGGGATACTCAGTGCCGGGTAAATTCGTAATTGAAATTTTGCGCATTCCAAAATAAGATTTTAAAAAATCATCGCCTAAATTGATTTCTGCTTTGTACAGATAAGGATCTTCAAGGCTCCATAATCTCATTTCCGGAATATTGATATCGAAATTTCTCTTAAGTTGTCCGGGTTTAAAATTAATTTCATGATTTATGAATCCTCTGTCAGTATAAATTTTTATTTTAAGGGGTAGTTCAGTTGATGCATACTTATCCAAATAAGCTGTAACATTTACTTTACTATTATCAATATCTGGGGTAAAATGAATTGCATCAATAAAATTTTGCCCTCTGGCTTCTAAATAAACTGTTTGCCAAATACCTCGAGCATTACCATATCCTTGTTTACCATAAAGAGCAAAACCTCTTTTGAATTTTTTTGGATCTCCAGCGTCATCATCTACCCTAATGGTAAGATTTTGATTTTGACCATATTTTATATGTGGTGTTAAATCAAAAGAAAAAGGGACATAACCTCCTTGATGTTTTCCTACAAATTGTCCATCAATCCAAACTGTAGTTTCCCAATCTGAAGCTCCAATTGTAATAAATGTTTTTTTTGTTTTCCAATCTTGTGGAATATTAATTTGTCTAAAATACCATCCAATATCAGCTTCATCTTTTACTTTTGATAATTTTGACCCCCAAGGAAAAGGAACAATAATTTTTTTATCAAATTTTGTTCCTTTATGCCAACTTTCTTTTAATCCCTTGTCTTCATAATCGAATTTAAAGTCCCAAGAGCCGTTTAAGTTTTTCCAAGTTGGCCTTTCAAAATCTGGTCTTGGATGCTCAGCTAGAGGAATTTGGGGTTTAACAGTATATGCAATAAGGAATAGAAAAATAAGTGAGGTCTTTCTTACTGTAGATTTAAAATAATTCTTAATCTCTGTGCAAGATTTTGATTTATTATAGAAAAAATTATTGTGCGACATGGTTAATTAGATACATTGATGTTTATAGAATAAAAGATTTATTTGGTTACTTAATACCTGGTAAATTTAACATTGGTGCTTCTTGAGTCCAAGGATATTCTTGTTTTTTCTCTTTTGGATAAATCATATTCAAAGTTTCGGCATCATAAATAAATCCGTTTTTAACAACAAATTTTATTTGGTTTGTGTTTCGAATATTATTCAACGGATTTTTCTCTAAAATAATTAAATCTGCCAATTTACCTTGCTCTAAGCTCCCCAAATCATTTTCTAAACCCAAAGCCTCTGCTCCAAGTATGGTGGCAACCTTTAACATATCATGATTCGAAATACCTCCAGAATACATACTCCAGAGTTCCCAATGGTATCCAAGTCCCTGAAGCTGTCCGTGAGAACCTACTCCAGCTATTCCATTAGCCTCAACTAAATCTTTTACAAATACAGCATGGTCATCAAAAACATATTCTTCTTTCATAAACCAACCTGAATTTCTCCTTCTTGACTTTATATCTAATTCTGATTTGGGGGTAAAGCGATTAATTTTTTCATCTTTCTGCACTTCTTCAGTTGCATAATAATAATTTTCAGCAAACGGACCACCATATGAAACAAGTAAGGTGGGTGTGTAAGCTGTCTTAGAAGCTGATACAAAGTCAACAAAATCTTTATACAATGGATATACTGGAAATGAATGTTCGTGGCCTGGATATCCATCTAAAATTTGCGTAATATTTAGTTTAAAATCTAAACCTCCTTCAGTTGTTGGCATTAGCTTTTGTTCTTTTGCTGCTTGGATAATCCACTGTCTATGTTGTCGATTTCCAGTAACATACATTTTTATAGTCTTTGTATTATAATATTTGGAATATTGCGTTAGTACATCTCGCGCATGGTCTAAACTTTTAATATTATACCCTGAATAAAGAAGACCTGGTCCGGTGGAATAAATTCTGGGTCCAGGAATTATACCTGCTTCAACCATATCAGCATATGTCAATACATCAGTTGTTCCAGTTTGAGGGTCGCGTGTAGTTGTTACACCGTAAGCAAGATTTGCGGCATAACTCCAAACACTGTTTTTTTGGAGTCCCCAAGCAGGACGCAAATGGGCATGAGTATCTACAAATCCTGGTATTATAAATTTTCCTTTCAAATTGATTTCTCTGACATCCTTAGGAATTGAGATTTCATTGGATTTGCCAACCTTTTCAATTCTATTATTTTTTAAAATAATTGTACCATCATCAATAATCTCTTCCCCAGACATTGTAATCAAAGTTGCATTTGTTAGTGCTAAATGACCTTTTGGCATAGCCCTTTCCATTTTAACTATAATATCTTTTTCATTTGCTTGATACTCTTCAATAGTTTTATCTCCACCATTAGATGATGAAATGGTTTTATTTTCATTTTCAAGAGCTCTCTCCTCAGCCTTTTTTAATTTTTCAATCTGTTTTGCTTTTAAAATATCATAACGAAAAAGAGTCTTGCCAAGGGTCCAATAAACTACATTTCCAGTTGAATCCCAACTGGGGAACTGTCCTCCAAACTTTGTGAGTTTGAGGGAAGGAAAATTAGCTTCCTCTGGATTATTAACATTTATTTTTGCTCCATCAGCTCCTAAATATGGGACAGTAACTACATAAATATCATTATTTATCTGTGCAAGTGCATAAGGACCTTTTGGAGCACGAGTCAATACTGAAGCTTTGGATGGTTTTTTCTTAGAAATTGTTGGCGTGTCAGATAATAGATGATTGAAATCATATAAAGTGCCATATGCGGTGATTCCATCCACAAAGAGATGTTTTTTCTTGTCAGTTCCATCCCATCTAATAGAAACTAAACCATCTTTAGAATTTAAATAAATCCGATTGTCATTTTGGGCAAAATGTGGATTTGATAAACCAGAAGCCTTAGTTATTAGTTTGGTTTTACCTGGGTTCTTGCCATTAAGCCAGACCAAACTTGATTTTTGTCTAAAGGATCTTGGTCCATACGAATTTTTAAATTGCTGAGAAGATCCTTTAAAAACGACGATTCTGTTGTCTAAACTCCAAACGGGTTCTGTGTAAACTCCTAACTCTTGAGTCATTTTAATTGGCTTTGAAATTTTATCAACTCTTTGCTTGTAAACACTACCACCATTTTCTTCATCCCAAGTGACGTAAGCAATCTCTTTACCATTTTTGTTCCATGCGGGCATAGCCTCTATAAAAGAAAAATTAGTTAGTCTTCTTGGTATCTGATCTTTGAAATTCATAATATATAGTTTATTCAAAGCTGAAAAAACAATTGATTTGCCGTCTGGAGAAATTTTAGAATCTCTAATTTGGTTTACTAGAAAAGTAGATGAATCATCAACAGGGTAGTTGAATTTTAATTGAGGGCCCATAACCAATTTTTCGTTTATTTTAAATGGAACATTGATAGCTTTTCCACCATCTATTGGAATTCTATAAATTTTACCCCCATATGAAGCAACTAATTCTTTACTGTCTGGAGTAAAAGACATTGCTGGAAGTACACCTAAAGGGGCAATTGATTCTTGTTCATCGTGTTGAACTGGATAAGCTAACCAATCCTCTTCTTCTGTTTTCAGATTCCTTTTTACAAGCCCGGTTTGATCATTGAAACGAGTCCCATAAACAAGCCAATTACCATCAGGGGAAAGTGTAGGAGTAAAAGCAGATCCATAACGCGATGTCATAACCTCTTTTGATCCATCCTCGCGGTCATAAGTTGCTAGTTGATATTGAGGAAATCGCGCATTATATTGCCAGGCTCCCATTCTTTGTGAAAACCAAATCAAACGTCCGTCTGCACTAAAAGTAGGTTCTGAAATCTTAAGCCTTTCTGGCTCTTCAATTAACTGACTTCCTCCACCACCATCTTTATGATAAAGATGTAACTTAAAATTTCGAGTTCCCTTGCTCACTGCCACATAATTACCATCTCTTGACCAATCAGCAGATTGCATCTTAGAGATATTACCTTTTGTAAGTTGAACAGTATCTTTTTCCTTTCTGTCAATTATCCAAACATTGTTTCCACCACTTCTATCTGATAAAAAGAGTATTGAATTTCCATCAGGAGAATATTTCGGTTGAGAGTCAAAAGCAAGACCTTCCGTAATACGATTTGCTTTACCCCCTTCAATAGAAAGTTCATATATGTCTCCTAAAAGGTCAAAAATAATTTTCTCACCACCAGGATGAACATCTAACGAGATCCAAGTTCCTTCATTTGTATTAATTTCTATTGATCTTGTTGCTTTTAGGGGCAAACCCTCTTCAACCTCATTTTCTTTGACATCTTGAGCAAATAAAATTTGTGAAAAAGCAATTATTACTGCTGTATAAAAAAATCTCATGAAATATTAAATTTTGTTTATCATTTTTATCATTCTAAGTTGAGCAATTGGTAAGTTATTTTTTTTCCTATAATTTGTATAAAAAATAGATATCCATATTTTCTTTCATCTATTAAGGAATATATATCCTTCCCGATAATTTTGTTAGCTAGAACGGGAGTTGTGTTGCTATGACCTACAACTAGTATAGTTTTACCAATATTATTTTTTCTAAAATTTTCATTGAATAAATTATTTGGGTCATATTTTTGAATTTCAATATTTCGCTCATCTGCTATTGGTTTTGCCATCTCTAAAGTTCGGTGATAAGATCTAGAGTAAATCCTATCAAAATGGATTTTTCCAAAAATTTTTTTCCATTCAAGTGAGCGCTGCATACCTTTTGTCGTTAAATGTGGATTTGGATTATTAAGGTTTGTTAGAACCTTTTCAGCATGCCTTATTAAGTAATATGAAGTAACTTTTTGACCTAATGAAATATTTACACTAATCAGAAAAAAGAAGAAAAAAAAGTGTGTTGTTTTAAACATTTGCTTTTGAATTTTATCCCTACTTACTCTAGCATTGAAAATACAAAAAACTATCTTATTAAAGAATTCGAGCTAAATTGTAAATTATTGAAAAGAATAAGAAATATACGCAAATTTTGTACTATCAGGACTCCACGACGAAACATTAATTGTGCCTTGCCCTCCAGTGAATATTGGTGTCATATCTTTAATTGATTTTGTATTTAAATCATACAGTCTTAACTTAACTTTTTTGCCAAAGGGGTGATTTTGTTTTTGATCTTCAATATAACTTAGGAAAATAAATTTTTTATTATCAGGAGCAATGTGTGGAAACCAATTAGAATATTTATCATTTGTCAGTTTTTCTTTATTAGATCCATCTGTAAGCATCCGCCAAATTTCCATTTTCCCATCTCTAAAGGAATTAAAATATATAAATTTCCCCTCTGGTGAATACTCTGGGCCATCATCTAATCCATTTGCAAAGGTCAACCTTACTTCTTTTTTCTCGTCAATATTCATCATGTAAATATCATAGTTGTCATTCCTTTTAGCTGTGTAAACAATATCTTTCCCGTTAGGTGATACACCATGCCAATACGATGGTGAATTTTCTGTCAAAAGTACTGGCTTTCCTCCTAGAATAGAAACCTTGTATATGAATGAACTGTGACCCTTAATTTTTCTTTTTCCACTAGAAAAAAATAAATTTTTCCCATCATAAGATATGCCATGATCATTATTACATTTATTTAAGGAGCCGGTTGGTATTAATCCTATATAATGCCCTTCAGTATCGTATTTTTCTAATCTCCCATTAGAATTTACAATTAAAAAATCATTGTTAGGATCCCAATTAGGAGCTTCAATGTGTCTATTTACACTTTTTAGCAATTTTGATTTTTTTTCAATAAAATCATATATATATAAATTACTTGAAATTTTATTTTTTTTTATACTTTGGGTATTTGAAGCAGTTATAAAATTTAATATTAAAAATAATCCTAGTAGATTACTAAAAAACAGTTTCATCAGGACGCCAAATTAAATGATAATGCTGTATCAATAAGTGCAAGGTGAGAATATGCTTGTGGAAAATTTCCAAGAAGACGTTTTGATTTAAAGTCAATATCTTCACTAAAGAGTTGCAGATGGTTTCCGTAACTCAATAAATTATCAAAATAAGTTTTTGCTTTTTCTAACTCCCCAATCTTGATTAAACTATTTATAAACCAAAAGGTACAAACTGTAAATGATGAGGAGGGCAAACCGAAATCATCTTGGTTTTTATACCTATATAAAAGGCCCTCATATGCAAGTTCTTTTTCAATAGCATTGACCGTACTTATAAATCTAGACTCATTTGGACTTATAAATCCATATTGTTCTATTAATAAAACTGAGGCGTCAAGATGTTTTGATCCGTAGGATTGTGTATAAGCCTGTATATCTTCATTCCATGCTTTATTTTCGATATCATCTTTAATCTGTTTTTTCAAAGGCTCCCATTTTTTAGCTGCTTCATTTTTATCCAGTAATTCAGCTATTTTTATTGCACGATCGATTGCTACCCAACATAATACTTTAGAAAAGGTGAAATGAAGATCTTCAGATCTGAATTCCCATATTCCTTTGTCAGGATTTTCCCAATTATTTTTTACAACCCAAACTATTCCTTTAACAATTGACCAAATTTCTTGTAATCTTTCAAAGCCAATTGAAAACTGTTTAATCTCAGCATGAATTGCATCCATTAAAATTCCATAAATATCATTTTGTTTTTGAATGTACGCAGCATTTCCAATTCTTACTGGCTTTGAATTTTCATAGCCTGAAAGGTGATCTAAAAATTCTTCTGTGAGAATTTCCTCACCATTTATTCCATACATTATCTGTAATTTTTGCGCTTTATCAGGGATTAATTCTATAATGAAGTTTATAAAGTTTTTTACAATCCTTTTATGACCTAGCTTTGAAATTACTCTAATAACCATAGAGGCGTCTCGAATCCAACAGAAACGATAATCCCAGTTTCTCACTTCACCAATAGTTTCAGGTAATGAGGTTGTTACAGCAGCTAATACTGCTCCAGTTTTGTCATAAGACATTAGTTTTAATGTCATAGCACTTCGCAAAATCTGATCATTGTAATGCTTAAAAACAGGTGTTTTTGAACACCAATTTAGCCAATAAACCTTTGTTCTATCAAAATTTAAAAGACAATCTGAAAGCTGGGGTGTTTTTAATTTTTCATTATATGAAATATTAAAAAAAATTGTTCCCTCAAGTCTATGCAAATTGGACTGAATTATTTTGATATTTTCAATATTTGTGTACAAAAAAAGGCTATCATGTTTTGGGCTATCTACCCGGCTTCTAACCAAATTTTTTTTTACAACATGTTTAGTTTCACCTTGAGCATATTCTAATCTTGGGTCATACTTAAACTTAATTTCAGGAGACCCTTTAATTGGACTAATAATTCTAATTATTTCAGGAGGTGTATAAAACTCTCCTTTATTTTTAATAAATCGCGGCATGAAGTCTATTACTTCAAATTCATGATTTTCATTTCTAAAAATAGTTCTAAGAATACAGGTGTTCTTTAGATAAGTTTGTGAAATATGAAATTTTTGTTTTGTTTCTATCCAAAATCCTCCCCCCTTTTTATCATCTAATATTTTTGCAAATACTGATGAGGAATCAAACTTTGGTAAACAACACCAGTCAATAGATGCCTTATCATTTACAAGAGCCGCTGATCTACAATTACCAATAATACCATAGTTTAGATTCTTTTCTTCAATCATTATTTGATGGCTTGATTAATTCCTTTATTTAAATTTAAGAGGAAAAAATAACTTTTTTTAGATTTTATTGGGGAAAACACTAAAGTGATACATATTTGAAATATTAGATGTGATTTATTGAAGTATTCTCTTTAATTAGCATTGAAGATTCTCAAATTAGGATAAATTCAATTTAAAATGATTTTTTTGGCTTTTACTTTCAAAATGCTGGTAATTTTGTATTCGTAAGTTCAAGATGTCTAAAAATATAATTGTATCAAACAGGCTTCCCGTTCAAGCTGAAAGTAAAGACGGTGAATGGTTTTTCACACCTACTAGCGGAGGGCTGGCTACAGGCCTGAAGTCGTTTCATAGTGAAGGTAAGTCATTATGGGTTGGTTGGCCAGGGATAAGTTCTGATAGTTTAGACAAAAAAAGTAAAAGGCAGATTAATGAGAATTTATTGGATAAGCAGTTTTGTCCAGTATTTTTGAATGAAAAAGAATTAGATGATTTCTATTTTGGGTTTTCAAACAAATGCCTATGGCCTTTATTTCATTACTTTATTGAAATTCACAAATTTGATTTGATTCAATGGCAATCGTATATAGAGGTAAATCAAAAATTTGCTGATGAGGTTTTAAAAGTCGTCAAAGATGGCGATAAGGTGTGGATTCATGATTATCAACTTTTGTTATGTCCGCAAATGGTAAAAGATATCAATCCAAATGTTACTATTGGCTTTTTTCTTCATATACCATTCCCTTCATTCGAAATTTTTAGAATTTTTGCAAAAAGAGAAGAGCTTTTAAAAGGGATGTTGGGAGCCGATCTAATTGGTTTTCATACTTATGATTATGAGCGACATTTTTTAAGTTCTGTTAAAAGGATTTTAAACTTGGAAGTTAATTTTAATATTATACTTCACCAAGGTAGAGAGATTGTCGTAAATACTTTCCCAATGGGTATAGATTTTAAGAAATTCGAAGAAGCAGCTCGAAAAAACTTAAGGATTTCACCCAATAGTTCAGCACTAAAAAGACAAATAAACACACATAAGTTAGCTAACGAGGGAAAGCTAATTCTTTCTATTGACAGACTCGACTACACAAAAGGGATACTAAATCGATTGTTGGCCTTTGAAAGATTTCTTGATACTAACCCAGAATATCATGACAAAATCAGACTGGTAATGCTGGCAGTGCCGTCGAGATCCAAAGTTCCACAATACAAAATTTTGAAACGTCAAACAGATGAAGTTGTAGGTCGAATAAACGGCAAATTTGCTTCTGTAAATTGGACTCCTGTTTGGTATTATTATCGTTCAATGCCTTTTGAAAATCTAATTGATTTGTATGTTTCGTCAGATGTTGCGATGATCACCCCTCTTCGTGATGGGATGAATTTAGTTGCTAAAGAATACTTGGCAACACGAATTAATAATGATGGTGTTCTGATATTAAGTGAGCTGGCAGGTGCTTCAAAAGAATTGTCTCAAGCAATATCGGTAAATCCTTTTGATATTGAACAACTTTCTCAAGCAATAAAAACTGCTGTTGAGATGCCTTTAAAGGATCAAAAGGAAAGAAATATAATTCTCAGAAATCGAATTAAACGCTATGATATAAACAAATGGTCGTCAAACTTCATAGATACTCTCAGTGAGACATCAAAGAAAGAATTTACTTCAAAAGTAAAATTGGTTACACCTGTAATTGCAAAAAAAATAGTGAAGTCTTATCAAGAATCGAAAAAAAGACTTTTATTACTAGATTATGATGGAACCCTAATAGGATTCCATGAAAATCCCGAAAAAGTTGTTCCGCCTAAACCTCTTTTAGATTTATTAGAAAATTTAAGTTCTCATGAAAATACTGATGTTGTGATTATGAGTGGTAGAACTTATACTTTTCTGGATAAGTATTTTACAGGTTTGAACCTGACCTTAGTTGCTGAACATGGTCTCTATTTGAAACAAAAAGATGGTGATTGGCATAAGAAAAAAGGGCTAAGTAATAAATGGATTGAACATTTACTCCCAGTATTAAACACATTCACAGACAACACACCAGGAACATTTATTGAGCATAAAACAAACTCTCTTTCGTGGCATTATCGGAAAGCAGACCCTGAACTAGGTACTCAAAGAGCGGTAGAGTTAAAAACAGTTTTAAAAAGTTTACTTCCAAATGATTTGACATTAATGGATGGAAACAAAGTCCTAGAACTTATCCCTTCTAACATAAATAAAGGAACAAGTGCACTAGACCTCATCAACAAAAAAAAATATGACTTTTGTCTTGCAGCAGGTGATGATATTACAGATGAAAGTATGTTCTCAAGTTTACCACCCAGGAGTTACAAAATAAAAGTTGGAAAGAAAAAAACTTCAGCCAAACATTACACAAGAAATATAGATCAGCTATTAGAACTTCTTAAATTGATGAATAATTCAGAGATTAAAAAAGAAATTTCAATAAAATAGGTCGAGAAGTACTAAAAATAGGAATTCCGATTTAAAACTTAAGTATTACAAATACTAACTAATTCTAGTATCGACAAAATCTTTTACTTTACTACACCCTAATTGTTCCATAATCTGATTTAATTCCTTTTTAATTATAGATATAGTATGATTGCCCCCTTTTGATCCAAGAGCAGAAACACCATACATAAATGACCTTCCCAAAAATGTAAAATCTGCTCCTACTCCTAAAACTCTGGCAATATCAGCCCCCCCTCGAATTCCACTATCCATCATTATTTTTAATTTATCCTTATATATCGGGGCTATAGTCTTTAATGAATCTACAGTTGACTGTCCAACGTCAACTTGCCTTCCACCATGATTAGATATTATAACACCATCAATTCCCAATTTGTAAGCTTTTTCAATATCATGAACAGATTCAGTCCCTTTAATTACTAATTTACCTTTCCAACTATCGCGAAGCTTTTTAATTTTTTCTTCATTTAATCTACCCGAAAAAGTACTATCCATAAATTTTGCTAATTGTTTTAAATTTAAACTCTTTGGCATGTATGGCTTTAAAACCTCAAATGATGGTTGCCCATTTATTAAAGTATTCAAAGCCCACTCAGGCTTTTTTAAAACCTGTATTATATTTTTAAGCGTAAATTTTGGGGGCATTGCTAACCCATTTCTTATGTCTCTAGGCCGGTAACCGAAAGAGGGAACATCAGCAAGAATTATTAAAACTTTGCAACCAGAAAATTCAGCTCTTTTCAATAAATCTTTAGTTACACTTTCTTCAGCTGGATGATATAATTGAAACCAGAATTTCCCATTAGTTATTTCAGAAATAGTCTCTATACTTGATGTAGACACAGTGCTTAAAATAAAGGGAATATTATGATTAAATGCTGCTCTTGCAAGAATTTCAGGTGCTTTAGGCCACATCAATCCCTGTAGTCCAATAGGTGCAATTCCAAAGGGTGAATCATAAATTTCACCAAATAGATTTACATTTAAATCTGGACTCTTGTATGGAACTAAATATTTAGGTTTTAACTCAATTTCTCGAATTCTTTGTGTGTTGCGTTTTAAGCTTACATCATCATTACAACCACCATCTAAATATTCAAAAGCAAATTTGGGAATTTTGGTTTTAGCTTTATCCCTCAAGTCAGGTATTGAGGGGTATTTACTATTTATGTAATGAATGTCTGTTTTCATAAAACTTAATTTTTATGAATTTTTAAAGTTCGGTATCCATAAATCATAATAACACAAAAACAAATCAAAGGTAAAACAAATGAAATATTTACTGCTTTGTAATTACCAACAGTTTCTAAGTCTACGATCCATCCCTGTAGAGGAGGCATTAGTGCTCCACCAACAATTGCCATCACAAGTCCTGCCGCTCCCAGAGAAGTATCATTTCCTAAACCATGAAGTGCTAAACCATAGATTGTTGGAAACATTAAAGACATAAATGCAGAAGTGGCCACTAGAAAATAAAGCCCCTTGATGTCTTTTAAAAAAATTACACCTAAAATTGAGATTATTCCTCCAACTGCAAATAGTGTTAACAATTTTTTTGAGCTTATAAATTTCATTAAATAAGTACACAAAAATCTACTAGTTAAAAAAATAGTCATTGCTAAAATGTTATAATTCTGAGCCTGAGCTTTCGGCATCCCTAATTTATCAGCATATTGTATTATAAATGTCCAACACATTATTTGTGCTCCTACATAAAACATTTGGCTAATTACTCCTTCTCTATAATTAGCATTTCTGAACAATCTTTTAAATGCAGCTAAATCATTAGATAAATCTGATTCGCTAATTTTTGATGGCATTTTAGTAATCGTAATCAATACTAACATCGCAGCTACAATAAATCCTAGAATGATGTAAGGCATACTTATAATACTTAAATCATGCGTTCTAATTATCGCTTTTTCAGCATTCCCCAATGAATTAAATATTATTTCACCTGAAATATCTCTTTGATCTGATTTTAATTTTGAAAGAATAAAATTTGAAGCTACAAACATACCCAATAGAGATCCAAAGGGATTGAAGGCTTGTGCTAAATTTAATCTTCGAGTTGCAGTTTCGTCTTCACCCATCGACATTATATATGGACTAGCAGTTGTTTCTAAAAAAGCTAATCCAAATGTCAATATATATAGTGATATCAAAAAATATCCAAATGCTTCAAACTTAGCAGCTGGATAAAATAGAAGAGCACCTATTGAATATAATGCTAAACCGAGAATAATTCCTTTTTTATAATTAAATCTTCTTACAAACATTGCAGCTGGTATAGCCATAGTTGCATAGCCACCATAAAATGCTAATTGAACCCAAGCTGCTTTTGAGTTTGAAAGTTCCATAAGTGTTCCAAACGCAGCCACCATTGGATTTGTTATGTCATTTGCAAACCCCCAAAGAGCAAAAAGTGAAGTAACTAATATAAAAGGTGTTAATACTTTTTTAGAAACTAAAGCTGATGATTTTTCAATCATGATGATTAATGAGCTTTCATTTAATAAATTATTTATCTAGGTCATAAATTTTTTCCATTAATACCCATTTAGTACCTTTTTTTGTATTGGGTAGTGATTTTTGGTACTCCCACATTATTTCTTCCCATTTTTGTACAAAAGGATTTTCCGAATCCATTTTAGACTTTTTTTGGAGAGAGAAATCTTTATTTCCTTCAACAATCATGAATAGACGATTATGAGTATGAAAAATCTCAAGTTGATTAATCCCAGCATTTTTAATACTTTCTTTAATCTCTGGCCATACCCCTTTATGATGATCAATGTAGGCCTGAATTTTTTCCGGATCATTTTTTAAATCCAATGCAAAACAATATTTTTTTTTATCGTTGAATTCCATGTTTTAGTGAATTTGTTAAAAAATTGCTCGATCTAAATGAGTATAACCACCATCAACGTAGATCAATTGGCCAGTTGTATGGCTCGATTTTTCTGAGATCAAAAAAGCGACTGTATTAGCAATTTCTTCAATTGTTGTCATTCGCTTATCTAATGGAATTTTATTAGTTATTGAGACAAGTTTTTCTTTTGGATCTTCAAAACTTTCTATCCATTTTTTATATAAAGGTGTATAGCATTCTGCAACAATCACACTATTAACTCTTATCGAATAAGGTATTAATTCTACTGCCCATTCTCTAGTCAAGGTGTTTCTTCCACCGCATGCGGCTGCATAACCTGATGTTCCACCTTGTCCAGTAACCGATACCTTTGATCCAATGTTTACAATTGCACCCTTGTTTTTTTTAAGTTCAGGCAACACTAGCTGAGCCATTTTATAATAGTGAGCGATGTTCTTATTTATTGAATTTAAAAAATCTTCATACGTCCCCTTTTCTAAACCTACTCCATCATTTACCCCTGCATTATTTACTAAACCGTCAATTTTCTCAAAGTCATCAATTATTTTTTTTACAGCTCGCTCACATTGCTTTGGGTCGGTCAATTCTGCAAATGCATATCCAACTTGATAATTTCTTTCTCTATATTTATTTACGGTACTTAGAATAGTGTCTTTATCTCTGCCTACAATAACAGGTATAGCACCCTCCTCTGACAAAACTGAAACAATACCAGAACCAATACCTTTTGAGCCTCCGGTTACGATTATTATTTTTCCCTTTAATCCTAAATCCATTTTAACTATAAGTTATAAAATATTTTAGCGTTTGTTCCCATTATTTTTTGTCTAATTTTTAAATCGTAACTCATTAAATAATTGCTAATTATCTCGAGTACTTTTTTGTAGTCTGCCGCTAGTAAACAAACAGGCCAATCAGAGCCGTACATTATTCTATCGAAACCAAAATATTTAAATATTACATCTAGAAAAGGCAAAAAATCGGTTTCAGAAAAATTATATCCTTTCGTTTCAGTAACTAATCCTGAAATCTTACAAAAGACGTTACTACATTTCGATAAATTAATTATGTCACTCACCCAAGTTTTATTTAAAGGTTCAGAAATACGAGGTTTCGCAATATGATCTAGAACAAATTTTTGATTAGGGAAAATTTTAACCAATTTAATTGCCGATTGCAGCTGGATTGGAGTAACCAATAAATCAAAAGTAAGATTGAATTTTGATAATTTTGATATTCCAGATTGAACATCCTTCCTAAGTAAATATTCGGGACTTTCAGATTGAACAATGTGTCTTACACCCTTAAATATTTTGTCTGAAGTGTACTTTTCTAATTTTTTTTCTAGATTAGGTGAACATAAATCAACCCAACCAACAACACCCTTAATAAACTTGTTGTTTGAGGCACATTTTAGTAAAAACTCTGTTTCTAGGTATGATTGGTCGGCTTGAACAGAAATACAGCCATCAATTCCATTATTTATTAAAATTGGTTTTAAGTTCTTTGGAAGGAAATTTTTTTTTAACACTTGCATTGATTCATCTATCCAGGTATCTCTTTCAGGATTATAATTCCAAAAATGTTGATGGCTATCAATTATCATTTTTAAAAGCTACACATTTTTGTTTTGAAATCCCCAGACCTTCAATACCTAGTTCAACTTCATCTCCTTCTTTTAAATATTTTGGTGGGTTTAATCCTAAGCCAACCCCAAAGGGTGTTCCTGTTGAAATAATGTCACCTGGAAGTAAAGTCATAAATTGACTAATATGACTTATTACTTCTTGAGCATTAAAAATAAAATCGGATGTATTACTATCTTGCATAATTACTCCATTTAGCTTAAGCCAAAGATTAAGATTATTTGGATCTAAAATTTCATCACTGGTGGCAATAAATGGACCGATAGGTGCAAAGCTATCACTACTTTTACCCTTTACCCACTGTCCTGATCGCTCCAATTGAAAAGAACGCTCACTTACATCATTATGGAGGACATAACCTGCAACATGTTTTAAAGCTTCATCCTCCGACACATAAGAAGCTTTTTTACTAATTACTATTGCAAGTTCTACCTCCCAGTCTGTTTTAATACTTCCTTTGGGTATTATAATTGGATCATATGGTCCTACAATTGCCGAAGTTGATTTGAAAAATAAAACAGGTTCTTTTGGTATTTCCATTCCACTTTCTCTAGCATGTTTGGCATAATTTAATCCCACACAGACAATTTTTGAAGGCCTTGCAAGAGGAGAACCCCATCTTACATTTTCATCAACTGTAGGGCAAGAATTTTCATTTAGATAAAGCCATTTTTTTAGACTTTCATAACCTTCTTCTTCGAAAAATTTTTCATCATAATCCGATACAAAATCAGAAACATCAATTCGCTTTCCTTCGGATGTTAAAACACCAGGTTTTTCTTTTTTGAGACTGCCAAATCTAATAAGTTTCATATTATTGTGAATTAAGAGTTACAAATCCTCCATCAATTGCAAAATTTGACCCTGTAATAAATTTTGCTTCCTCAGAACAAAGATATAAAGCAAGGTCCGCAATCTCTTGTGGGGTTCCCATGCGTCCGATAGGTTGAGTTTTTGATAGGTTTTTAAACATTTTTTTTTCTTCATTCGGATAATTTTTTTTTATAAATCCGTCTACAAAGGGAGTATGAACTCGGGCTGGTGAAATACAATTACATCTAATATTATCTTTCACGTAATCTTTAGCAATTGAATATGTCATAGTTAGAACAGCACCCTTTGTCATAGAGTATGCAAACCTGTCACTAATCCCAACACTAGAGGCTATAGAGGCAAGATTAATAATCACCCCGTTTTTATTTTTTTTCATATATGGAATAACAGCTTTTGAACAATTATAAACTCCTTTTATATTCACATTATACAATCTATCCAGGTCTTCTTCTTGGCAATTTTCTATATTCCCAACATGAGCAATTCCAGCGTTATTAATAAGAATATCAATATTTGATGTTTTGTATATTTCAAGGATAACTTGATTGACTTCTTGAATGTTTGAAACATCACATTGGTGAGCCACTCCAATAAAGTTATTTTTTTTTATATCATTTACTGTTTCCAATGCAGATTCAAATTGATTATCCAATACATGTACAAATGCATCCTGTGAGGAAAGGGTTAATGAAATAGCTTGGCCAATTCCACTTCCGCCACCAGTTACAAGAGCGGTTTTATTCTTTAGAGAAAATTTTTTATTCATTCTGTTGCATTTAAAGTGACATGCCTCTTTTCCAAGGAATGAAATCATTCTGGCCTAGTTTCCGAGCACAAACTTTTACTCTTCCACTTGCCACTTCCAAGATAAAATTTAAAAGTTTTTCTCCACAATCTTTAATGTTGCTTGTTCCATCAATTATTGTACCAGTATTAAAATCAATAATATCAGCCATATTATTATACAAACTTGTATTGGAAGAAACTTTTAAAACAGGGACTGCAGGATTTCCAGTAGGAGTTCCCAAACCAGTAGTAAATAAAATAATATTAGCCCCTGAACCTGCAAGTGCAGTAGTTGATTCAACGTCATTTCCTGGAGTACACAAAAGATTTAAACCTGGAATACTACTTTGCTCAGTATAGTCTAAGACGTCCACAACAGGAGAAGTACCCCCTTTTTTTGCAGCTCCAGCTGATTTAATAGCATCTGTAATTAAACCATCTTTAATATTACCCGGAGATGGATTAGAATCAAAACCAGCTCCTAAGGCAGTTGCTTTTTTATTATAATTTTGCATTAGAGTTTTGAATTTTTTTGCTTTTTCAAGATTTGTACACCTATTTATAAGCTCCTGTTCGACTCCATTTAATTCAGGGAATTCAGACAAAATTGCAGAGCCACCGTGTTCAACAACCAAATCAGAAACAAATCCCAAAACTGGATTTGCTGAAATTCCAGAAAAACCATCTGATCCTCCACACTCCAAACCTAAGGTAAGTTTACTTATGGATGCAGGTCTACGTTCAATTTTATTAGCTTCAATAAGACCAATAAATGTTTTTTTAATACATTCTGCTAAAAATTCTTCTTCTGAATTGCTTTTTTGCTGTTCCATTAAGAAGATTGTTTTTTTAAGATCTGGAGCTATTCTTTTTAATGATTTTTCCAAAAGACTTATTTGAGCGTGTTGACATCCTAGACTTAGTATAGTCGCTCCTGCGACATTTGGATTATTAATATACCCTGCAATTAAATTGCAAAGGCTAGCAGAATCATATTTTGAACCTCCACAACCACCCTCATGGGTTATAAAATATATCCCATCGACATTTGAAAATAATGGTTTTTTTGAATTGTTTTTTTCAGATGATAATACATTCTGATCAAGTAATTCTGACTTGGTTGCACCAGATTTGAAATGTGAGATTAACCTTTCAAGATCGAAAGCTCTTTTCCTTTTAGTTTCATACCCTAAACCACCTAACAAAGCTTTTTTTAATTCATCTATATTTCGATTTTGACAAAATACAAGTGGAATTACAAGCCAATTATTTTCTGTTCCCACTTTTCCATCTTCTCTATGATAACCATCAAAGGTTTTGCTACTATAATGATTATTAGATAAATTAGGTTTATATATCCTTTTTATACTTTTTGGTAAGTAATACTCTTGTGTGTGATGAGAAATATTTTGTGTATTAATGGCCTCTCCTTTTTTAATTTGTTTTGTAGCTTTTCCAACTATTACCCCATAAAGGTAAATATCCTGTCCTTTATCCAGATTTTTATTTGCAAACTTATGTTTCTTATTAACATCCGTTATTAAGGAAATCTCCTTGCCCTGATAGGTGATAATTTCTCCCGCTTTTAAATCAATAAGAGCAACAATTATATTGTCTTTAGGATGGATTTTTAATATTTTATTTTTTAATAGAGTCATTACCAACTTAAAAGTAAAACTATTCTAAAAAATCCAATAATAATTAAGCATTTTAATGGGTTCTGAATTGATTTAACTTAAAGTTAAAAACTAAAAATAAATTAAATTTTAGGAAAAAGACAAATTAATTTTTAGTGCTTGTAGTATCTCTACTTTTTTTAATCTCTAGAAATTCAATAAATCTTTTTCCATATTTAGACTTCCTAATCTGTGGAGATAATTTTTGTTCTATGGCCTCTAATATTTTAAGTTTTGCATCACCTATTTTATTCAATGCCAAATATGGTGCAACTTCGTAATCAGCATTATTTATAGCAAAATTAGCTGTAAATAAATAACTTTTTAATGTTAATGAATTTATTAATTCTTGAATTGAATCTACTTTTTCGACTTCATTTGATTGGATAAAAATTTTTCTAGAGTCGTTAAGCTTTTCCCTTTCCAAAATAAATTGCTTTTCATATTTCTGAAATTCTTCCATAAGCCTAATATTTTCTTTTCCTCTGATAGCAAAGCTTTTTTTATAGTTCCCTAAATCTTCAGATAGACCAACACTAGTGTTGATTTCAATAACACCTGCAGCACCCCTTGAACCATATTTAGTCGCATTGTATTTTAAAACGTTAACCTCACGTATTAATGGAGCTAAGGATCTTACATTTACTGGAGGTTGTGTCAAATAAACACCATCTACAACCCAAAGTGGGCCAGGTTGTTCATCACCCAGTGTTACTGCGCCGAAAAGAATTGGTAACCCGTCACTTGTAATAAAGGTCTGTTTCCCCCTGAGATGAGCTCGCAATGCTTGAGACCATGTATTTGCATCTACATCTATACCCCATTCGTTAAGCCCCATTTTTAAAAATTTGTCACTTTGTTTTTTAAGTCTTGTTAACTTTTGGTTTTTTTTGAAAATTATTTGTCCATTTACTAATTCAGGAGAATATATTATTCCGTTATCTTCAACATTTTTTACCACATCAACACCTTCTAATTCAACTGTTGTTATTTGGTCTGTATATACTGTAGTGCCAGCTCTTAAAATCAATCTACGAGAGCCCTCTTGCCCTTTGACACCGACCTCTACACTTTTATCAATAACCTTTAGTTCTGAAAGTTTTTTTAGCTTACTCCTTTTTTTCGCTTTGTTGTAAACAACCTCAGTGCTTAAGTCTGATTTTATTTTTATTAAAGTAACAGGAACCTTTTTTTTCTCATCCAAAAAAGCTCCCTGTCTGTTTAATTCATCAGGTCCCATTTCTAAACTTAAATAAGAGGAATTTCGTTGATATTTTAAATTCGACTCTCTTTGCCATTCAGCACTTGAAATTACAGATATGTCCTCTGCGTTTTTCAATAACAGTTTAATATTATCATAAGCTTTGAAATTATGTCTTCGAGACAACTCAATATTATTTACAAAAACTCTGACTACTCCTTTGTTTTGGTAAGTATATTTTCTGCCAGAATCATAATCTTCAAGGTTAATGGTAAACTTATAGCCTTCATCCCAGAAAGGTGATCTTAGAAGATTTGTTATTATTTGATCTCTATCTCTTATCGAGTATATAAGACCATCAATATTGATTCTTGGGATAACAGCGGCAGTGTTTACAACTTCTTTTAAATCAATATTATTACCCTGTTGACAAATAATAATTGTTGGGTATAACATTAAAAAAAATATTAAGTGCTTCTTCAAAATGGATTGATTTATAGTTGAATAAATTTAAAAAAAGAAATTGAGTAAATATTCCGTTCTGATTGGTTATATAAATACTGAAATTTTATTCTTCAATATTTAATCGCATTGTTATAGTTTCAAAATTAAATCCAATTTTCTTATAAGCTTTGATTGCGCTTTTATTGGGCGCATAAACATCAAGCTGAAATTCTGAATACCCTTTTTTTTGTCCCCATTTTATGAGATAGTCTAAAATTTTCTTGTTAATGCCCAACCCCCTGCATTCAGGAACAACGTACATAAATCCAAGAAATACAATATGTGAGGGATTTTTATAAATTTTGTTTAATCGAACTAAAGCATATCCTGAGGCAATCAATGACCCATTTTTTTCTGCGACCATAACTGAAATATCAGGATCTTGTATATAGGATTTTAAATCATAATAATTAAAGTTGCTTTTTTTTAGATTTGGGGTAAAGGCTCTTTCATATTTAATTAGACTTTTTTCAAAATCCAATAAAGTTGATAGATCACTTAATTTAGCTTCTCTTAATTTTATCAAGTTAGATAAGTTATTAATCTCAAATCCAATCTACGAAATTACTTTAATAACTGTGTTTTTTTATATTTGCAGAGTTAAAAAAATTCTATGACTCCTAAAGGTGTTGCAATCACAGTAGTAATCACAATGATTATCGTTTTAATTGCCTTAGCAAGAGACTTTGTGAAAAATAAAAACCAATGAAAAAAGTTTTTATTATTTCTTTAACCGTGTTTTTTATTTTCTGTACTAAAGAAAGTAAAGAACAATTACTGCTTGAAAAAATAGATGGTATAGTTTGGACAAGGGGTACAAACTTTATGGCACTGCAAAGTAATCCATTTAAACTAGTACTAGTTGAAGACGGAGTCTGTATCGATTACACTGAGCAATTAAAAATAGTAAGAGGTAATGAGATAAAGTATACCATATTAAAAAATGGTGTCGATACTCTTAAACTAGGATTAAGAGCAACCGGTGAAAATATAAATCATTGTGGTACTTTTTCCTATTATTTTGATACCGATGATAAGCTATTCAGATCATATAAGGAGTGTGATTCTTTTTACCCTGAAAGCTATACTTTAAGTTTTTACGAGGCTGACCAAAGTATTGATATTCTTTGTCCTGATCTTTAATAAATATTGAAAATCTTATCTTTTCCAAGTACCTCCATATTTATATGAGGTACTTCCCTTCACCTCGAGCACACATTTTTTACACAAAAATTGCCACCCTAAATTATTTTGGTAGACAACTCTGAACATAATACCCTCTGTTTTTTGGCAACGCTGGCAGCTTTTACTTCTTATTTTTCTCAATTTAAATTTCTATATTTAGAAAGATAACAAATAAACCAATTGTAAACATTAATGGGTAGTAAACTCAAAAATATAGATATTGAAGATTATTGGAATGTGATCAATTACAACTATGGTCAGATTCAATTTGCTGAGGTTAAAGCTACTGCAATAATATCAATTTATAGTCTAATTTTTGGTTTAGGTTATACTTTGGATATTTTAGATGAAGAAAATATTTATTCTTTTTCAACCGGTTTTTCTGGTATTGTCCACGTTCTACTTCTTGGCGTATCCTTTTTTTTTATAATTGCATCTTTGAGAAGATGTGTAATGTGTATTCTACCGAGGTTTGATTTTACTGTTAAAAAATCTCCTCTATTTTTTGGAGATGTTTCAAAATATAAAAATTTTGAAAACTTTTTTGATTCTTTGGAGGAAGTACTAAATGATGAAAATACGTATAGAAAACACTTAACCCAATCTGTTTATGCCACAGCAAATATAGCATCAACTAAATTTCTAAATGTAAATAAGGGACTTAAGCATTTATTAAGATCACTTATTTTTATAACACTGTTTTTTATAAGCATTTATGCTATATAATTAATAAGTAAATTTCCAACTTTTTACAGGTTGCTTCTTCCCTTTTAGACTTAATTTTTCGTTCAACGAAAAGCCAATAGTATTATCTAGATTTTTATATACACTATCAGAAATTATAATTTCTCCAGGTTTTGCTGCCGAACACAATCTTGAAGCCAAATTTACAGTATCTCCAATCACTGTGTAGTTCATCTGTTGCTCAGATCCAATATTACCACATATAACTTTACCATAATTAATTCCAATTCCAATATTCAATTTAGGATATCCTTCTTCTAACATTTTTATATTGAATTTATCAAGGGTAGTAAACATTTCTTTTGCTGTTTTTACAGCATTTAAAATATCATCTGTTTTTTTTAACGGAGCACCATACAAAACCATTAGTTCGTCACCTATTATTTTGTCAAGAGTACCGTCATATTTAAAGACGACATCTATCATCTTATCAAAGAAACTGTTCAAAAGTGTAACCACTTTCGAAGGCTCCATACGTTCTGACATTGAAGTAAAGCCTCTAATATCTGAAAATAATACACAAACCTCCTGTTCTACTCCACCCAGCTCTAAAGAATGTTCATTCAATAACAATTCATCTACTATATTTTCTGATACGTATTTTTTAAAGGTTGATTTCACTTTATTTATATCAGATAAATCTTCAAAAGAAATAACTGAACCGGAGTTAACACCATCGTCAAAAACAGGGGAAATGGTTAGGTTGATATTAGTTTCGTTACTGTCTTGTTTTTTTACTCTTAAATTTTCCTCATAAAGGATATGATTTCTACTTTCTGCAAATTCAATTAATTCTGTAAGATCTGGGTTACTCTCAAAAACAATAGCGTAATGATTATCTAATAATATTGATTTATCGAGCTGAAAAATTTCTATTGCTGAATCATTGATATACTCAATTTCACCCATTAGATTAATTTTAACTATCCCAGTTGAAATGGAAGACATTATGTTATCAATTAGTTTTTTGGATTTTTTGACATTGTCTAAAAGGATTAAATTGTTGTAAGACAAAGAGATTTTTTTGACAATGGAATTGAAAAACCTAAGGTCGTATTGATCAAAATCAACAAAACCTTTTCTACTTTCCTTGTCATATAATATTATACAACCATTTAGATTTTTACCATTTAAGAAAGGACCAACCACAGAATTTTTATTAGAAAATGAGAGTAATGGTAAATCCTCTGAAAAATTCAGCAGCAACGATTTTTTTTCTTTCTTTAGTAAAGACAAAACCCCCTTATTCTCTCTAAAGATTTTTTTATCAAGATCATCTTCAATCCCTAATGTTGCTTTTAACTCATATATTCCTGAATTTGGTTCTTTTGAAAGAATTACTCCTTTCGATGCATTCATAGTAAATACTAAATATTCTAAAAGTTTTTGAAATAAAATTTCTGATTCACTAGTTCCACTTAATAACTCTGATATATCAATAAATGATTCTATTTCTAATTTTTTATCTCTTAAATCTGAAGTGTTTTTTCTTAACTTTTTACTTAGAAGCAACTCTCTAAAATTTGATTGAACCAAATGCTTAAAATAATCAATTGTTGTAATCAAATCCTGACTATCAATTTTTGGATTCCATAGATAAAACGCTCCAACGTAAGAGGATTTTACCTTTAATCCAGCAACTAAGCCCTCAATGTTGTTTGGTGAAATATTATTACTATCGAATAAATTAATCTGAAAATATTTAGAAATTTTAGAATAGGGAAGCAGATTTTTACTTGAAAATAGACTTGAGAAGTCTAAGCTTTCCACCTTAACAAAGGCCGATTTTTTTGATTTTGAAAAAAGGTTTTTTTTATCTACGAAAAACTTTACTTGAAATCCTTTTTTTTCAAGCCAACTAACAATAAAATCTATTTTTTTATTTGGAAGTTTCTCTTTATCATAAAGTTTTGAGAAAGACGAAAGATCAAGTTGCATTTATGCCAATTTAGCTATGGCTGCATCTTCATTTTCGAAAGTTTCACAATACTTTGTTAATCCCATGATTTTAAAAGTCTTAGCAATAATTGGAGCCAAATTACAGAAGTTTAGAGAGCCATCCATTGATTGTAAATCTTCGATTATCTCAATTAAAATAGAAGCTCCGATACTGTTCACTATTTTTGAGTTTTCAAGATTAATTAGAAAGCTTTTATGCCCATTTTTAATTTCTTCATCAGCAATTGCTTTTAAGGCCTCACCAAGATCTTTATTAAAATAACCTTCCGTTGAAATAATTACAATCCCGTCTCTTATGCTCTTGTTTGTTATACTACTCATCGGTTTCTTTATTTTTTGTCATAGTTAATGTTGTTCCCGTATTATCAGACTCATAATCAACTTTATCCATTAGTTCTTTGATTAGCATAAGGCCCCAACCTCTTTTTCTTTCATCAGTAATTTTCTGATCAATATTGGGTAATTCTATTGATGAAGCATCGAATCCAACCCCCTTGTCGATTACTTTTATAGTAAGCTTTTCATCACTTATAATATAATGAATATAGATGTCCTCTTTTGTCTCCGAGTGCTCGAAGGCATTTATACATGCTTCGATGAGTGCCATTGAAATTTCAGCAGATTTTTCCTCAGATAAATTCATGTGTTTAGCTACAACATCAGAGGTATGTGTTGCAACAAGCTCCATATCCTTTAAAATAGGTAGTTTTAGTTCGACTGTAGGGTTTTTCTTCATTATCTAAAATTGGTTTATGAATACTTGGATCTAATTTAGATAAAATTTATATTTATATAAAATTAATCATAAATCAATAATAATTTTTCAATATGCATTATATAAGAAATTTTACAATTGTATTGATTCTTCTATTGGTTTCTTGTGGTGAGGCTCCAAAAGAAAATACATCCGAAACCAAACTTCCGATTGAAGGCTTTTGGGAAAGAAAAGGAACAATTCAATTTGTCAATGGCACTCCAGTTGATACCTTATTTTACGGTATTGATGATACAGGCGAAGAGGAAGGCTTTAGAAATATAAAGGTTTATTCAGAGGGAAACATCTTATGGGTAAATAATGCAGTTGGTAAGACAGATCCGTATGGTTCACCTGGTGGTTACGGTAAGTTTAAAATTTCAAAAGATACTTTAACAGAGTTCATGTCCCACGGAAGTGGTGGATTTGGTCCATGGTTGAAATACAATAAGGACTCATTAAACATTTCTTCAATTAAGTTCCCTTTCGGTTATTACCTGAATGACCAAACATACACTCAATTAGGAGGTAGGGTTCCCAACTCAGAAGAAAATATTGTGTTTGGAGAGTATTATGAAAAATTACCATCACTTAAAAAATCAAAGATGGATGGGGTGTGGAAAAGAGCTTATGAAATTTCATATGTAAATGGTGTTGCTATTGACACAACCACAGTTCCTGCAGATGCTGTACTTGATTTAAAGATAATTCGTGATGGCTATTTTATGGTTGTAGTTGATCAAACAAATTTTATCAAAAATGTTGATGACCCTGAGCACGGAGGTTTTTTAGGTTATGGGCAAATTGATTATGACGGTAAGGGTAATATGGTTGAGTACAATGAATTTTATTCAGGATTAGGTAGTGTAACTAACTTCCCCCCTAGGAATGCAGAAACTGCCCATTATGCATCAGTTTCTTTTTATGATGATGACATGTACCTACAAATTACAAAAGATACTCTAGATAGAGAAAATCTTCAAGCAGGAAGAGGTGTTGTTTACAGGAGAGTTCAATAAAAAATTGATGTCTATGAAAAAGCTCTATATTTTATTAACAATTTGTTGCGCTGTTTACTATTCTTGCTCAGATGCAAAAGCCAAGGAGGGGAAAGCAAAGTCAAATGTATTCGACAAAATCGACAAAAGAGATAAAAAACTATTTACTGAAGAAGAAAGAATCAATTCTTATAACAAATCGCTCAAAAAATCCGAATCAATAAAAGCATCTCTGACTGCTAACTCCGGTTATAGTGGATACGGTTCTGCAAAAAGTTCAGTAAAGAAAGAATCTGATAAGAAAATAAAGAAAAATAAAGTTGTAAAACCAAAATTTTCTAATGCAGGTTTTTCTGCATACTCAACCAATTAAAAATATTATGTCAAAAAAAATACTTTTTGTTTCAATACTAATTTTTTTAGTATCATGTGGAAACAACCAAACAAATAAAAATATAGACAGCTATGAGGAAGATATTCTAGGTTTTTGGAATAGAGTCGGTACCATTCAATTGATGAACGGAATTGCTGTTGATACTCTTGCATTTGTGAACTCACAAACCCCAAATAACAAACAGATAAAAGTTTATTTAAACGATAGAGTTATGTGGGTTAACAACTTTTGGAAAGACTCAATGACACCATGGAAAGGTGGCTCAGGTGGTTACGGAAAATTCAATATTTACTCTCGTGATTCTCTTACTGAACTGATGTCTCACGGGACAGGTTTAATGGGTGCTGGATTAAAACAATATAAAGATGAAAACAATGTAGAATCTCAAACATGGAATATGAGTATAAGTTTAGGGGATCAGACTTACTCACAAAAAAATAGACCTGAAAGTGAATTTGCTGAATACTTTGCAAAACTTCCAGATTTAGAGCCAAAGTCGCGTATAGACGGAGTTTGGAAGAGAGTCTATGAAATTGCATATGTTAACGAAATACCTGTAGATACGACATCAATACCCAGCGACGTAATTTTAGATATGAAAGTAATGTACAGAGGAAGATACATGTACCAAGTAGATCAAACTGGTTTTGCAGATTCAGACCAAGCAGAGTATGGTGGCTTTGGAGGATATGGAACTTTTGAATTGGATGAAAAAAATAATAAGCTTTACGAATATGCTGAATGGGGAAGTGGATCATTTACAGCTGAGTCTGAACCAAAATCAAACAAAACGACTCACGATATTTTGTTTTATAATGACGATTTATTTTTACAAATTGATAAATCCTTTTCTGGAAATAATCAGAATAACGAAGCAACAGGTAGAGGTGTTGTTTACAAAAGAGTCAAATAAAATGTTTGGGAAACATCTAGTTTTAATAGGTTTTTTTGTTTTGGGAATTTTTTCGTGCAGCAGCGAAAATAAAAGTTCTTCTGGCAAAGATGCATTAGAAGCATTCTCAAAAATCGATAAAAAAAATGAAAATCTTTTTACTCAAGAGGATAGAAAAAATAAATTCAAAAACTCAATTGTAAGAAACCTTAACAAAAAAGAATCATTAAGTAAAAACGTTTCGTATAATGGTTATGGATCAACCCCATCCAAAAAAGATAATAGTTCCAACAACAAAAAATCCAAAAAGAATACTAAAACTAAGAAAGTAAATTACTCTTATCAAAATAATTCTCCTCAGACTTATTCAACATATTCAACAAACTAAAATCTGTATTATGAAATTTAATCTCTTTTTAATCTTTGCTCTAGTACTTACAATTATTGGTTGTGGAGAAGTCAAGAAACCCCAAGAAGAAATTTTAACTGTAGAAGATAAATTGAACGGTTTTTGGGAAAGAATTGGAACTATCCAAACCGTTAAAGGAATGGCAGTCGACACGGTTTATATAAAAGACACTGATCCTGAATACAGACAAATAAAAGTTTTTCATAAAGGAAATGTAGCCTGGATTGATAATGTATACGACTCATCAAATGATTGGAAAAGTGGAAGTGGAATGTACGGAAAATTTAAAATTGATGATAATGTAATTACAGAAACTATAACTCATGCAACTGGAGGTGCTATTAGTTGGTTATGGGGTGGTGGCATCGATGGTGTAGTTGAAATTGATGTTAAAAAGGAGGCTAGACCGACTCCATTTAAATTTTCCGTTAGTAATGATTTACTAACATACGATTTCGTTAACGATAATCAAGAAGGTGAGAATTTACAAAATGAGTTTGGGGAAAATTATATAGAATTATGGAAAAAATTACCCGATGTGACCCCAAATTCATCAAAAATTGATGGCATTTGGAAAAGAACGTTCGAAATTCAATATGTAAATAATATTCCTATTGACACAATTAGTGTTCCAAATGATGGAAAACTTGATGTACACTTTAGGCTAAATGGTAGATTTATTTATCAAGTAGATAATACTGGAATGTCTGACCCAGATGATCCTTTATGGTTTGGCCACGGAGGATATGGCGAATATGAATTTGTTGATGAAAATAGTATCAAAGAGTACGGCGAATTTTTTTCTGGAGGGCAATATTTCCCAAAAAGAGAGCGTAGAGAGGAGGGATCTCCCTTCGATGCAGATAGTGGAACTAGAAATTTTGATTTTTACAACGATGATTTATTTTTACAAACACAATTAGACAGCTTAGGTAATGTATATAGAGGAGTTGTGTATGGCCGAATTAAGTAGTTTTATATGAATAAATTGTTTTCCTTTTTAGGTGTATTCTTAATTCCACTGGTGCTTTTACATTGTAGTAATGGTATGGAAAAAAAGCCTGATCGAGCAGATGCATTTTTAAAGATTACTGAAAAAAGTAAAGGTCTTTTCAATAAAGAGGCGAGAATTAATAACTACAAAAACTCAACTGCAAACTCAGAAAATCTTAAATCTTCCTTAGAAAGTAATTATAAATACAGCGGATACGGTTCCTCAAAAAAAAAGAGCCCTAATTTTACAAATAAAGAAAAAAATACAGATAAGAAGAAAAAAGTTAGGAAAGTAAACTTTAAAAAATCTACAAATAACAGGGTATTTTCAGCCTATTCTACAAACTAAAGTCTTCAATTAAAAATTTACGCCACTTTTTTAACAATAACTAATGTTACGTCATCATCTGGTAAACCGCCATTAATCCAAAGATTTAAGCTGTCAAATAGTTGTTTTTTTATCTCTTTTGGCTCCTTTCTATGATTTTTAGATATTAATTCTTTTATTCTATCATAATCATACATCTCCTGCTTTTCATTTGAAGCTTCAGGTAATCCATCTGAAAGCATAACTAAGACATCACCTTTTTGAAAATTCTTTTTAAGCATTTTAAATTTTTCGTTTTTCAAGCCACCTAATGGTAGTCCTTCAATCATAATTTCTTCGCAGGTGTTAGATTTTGCCTTAAATAGATAAGTTGGTGGCATTGCAGCTGCACTAATTTGGATTTCATTTTTGTCTATTTTCGCAACATTTAAACTCATCCTTAATCTACCCAAGTTGATTTTCTTAACTATATTATTTAACCTCTCGAGTATTTCGTTAACTGGAAGATTTGGTAGCCCGTTAAGCGCAGATTTAATTATTGAAACCATCATTCCTGCAGCAGTTCCGTGACCAGTAGCATCTCCACAAATAACATGGATACTATTACTTTTATCAGTACTTTCAAAAAAATCATAATAATCACCTCCAACTTCTGTAGAAGTAATAAGACCAGCTGTTATACTTAACCCATCAATTTGTGGGTATGATTTAGGGAGCATACTTTCTTGAATTTGTTTTGCTTCTTCAAGATCCTTTTCTCTTCTTTCATTTTCAGCTTTAGCTAATGAACGCTTAGCTTGATATTTCCCAAAGAACCATATTAATGCGGCTATAAATAGAACATAAATAAAGTAGGCTAAATATGATCTATACCAAGGTGGACTAATAGAAAATAAGAAACTTTCGATTTCACTTTCATTAAAGTTTGCATCCAGAGCTTGTACTTCGAAAATATAATCTCCCTCATAAAGGTTAGTAAAAATACCTTCAGTTGTTGTAGACCAATCTGACCATGTTTCATTTAAACCAATAAGTCTGTATCTGAAAAGGTTTTCCTCAACTTTTTCAAGCGAAGGAAAACTAAATTCAATTTTAATATTTCTTGAATTATTATATGAAAAATCACTTTGAAATAAATTAATAATTTGTCCATTAAAAGCAGCATTATTAATTATTGGTTTTACATTAATTTTTTTCTCATTTAAATATTTATTTGGGAGATAGCTGATTAGTTTTGAGTCTTTAGAGCCTAACCATAAAAGATTTTCAGAACCAATATTATCTGCAAAAATAGCCCCAGATAATTCATTTATATCAATTACACCGTAAGGATATTCACCGACAATATCATACTGCCCATTTTCTTTAAAATTAACTTCAATTAAACCTTGGCTAGATAAAAACCAGTTATTTTTTGTTAAGGGATTTACAGAAGTAAATTGTTGCCTTCCAGATATGTTGGCAAGTCTTGTTATCGGGTCAAAGTTGGTTAGATTTTTTTCGAAGATGGAGAGTAAATTTTGTTCTGTTGGAGTTAAATAAAAATCTTCATTAAAACTATATAAATCCAAATTTTGATCAAAAATGAAATATCCTGCACCTGTATTTATTAAATTTAGTTCTAAAGGAACGAAATATTCTTCTTGGTCTATTTGCGAATTAAATATTTGATCATTTTGAAAATTCTCAGAGTTAAACACCTTTTGATTATCTGGAGTAAGTAATCTTTTTGAATTTATATTTCCTTTTTTATCATAATTGCATATAAAAGAACCTTCATTGTTTATGGTTTCAACAAATAAAACTCCCTTTGCAATTTCCTTGATACCTAAAACTCCTAGTTTATTAAATATCCTACTACTATTTATTTTTATTATTCTTTTATCGTTAAGTAGCTTAAAGAAAATAATCCCATCAATAGGATGGGCCATAATTAGAAGGCTATCATCCAATAAGCTTTTTACAGGTGATTCTAAAAGTCTATCATTAGATACTAAACTTTTATTTTGCTTTCGAATAAGTAAGGAATTTAAATTATTTACTGACAGTATATTTCCCCCGAATGATATAAAGTCTTTTGGAATATCATTTATTTGAAGGTCAACAATTTTATTATTATTTAGTGAAGATGTACTTTCATCAACACGAAAAATATCCTCTGTTGTGCTAAAATAAATCTTGTTGTCAATTTTTTTGATTTTTTGAACAAGACCCTTTATCCCATTTGCTTCTGTAAAGCTGGTTACAGAATTACTTAACTTAATTTTAGAGGCAGATAAAAGACTGGTTGAATAAATATCATCATTTTGATCTACATAAATCGAGGTAATAGTATTGGAAAGTAATCCATCACTTTGATCGATCAAATCAACCACGTCTAAATTTTTATTAAGTACTAAAACTCCTCCCTCAAAGGAAATTAAGGGTATTTTGCCATCAGAAAGTTTTTTTACTTCTGATACATTGTATATAAGTTTCTCTTTTAACCATTTATTTACCTGTTTTTTATTAAGTAGTTTGAAATTATTGAGACTATCAAAAATTGCAACACCAAGTTTACTGCTAAACACAGCAATTTTTTTGTCATCTAGAGAAACCATTGATTCAATCCTATTTGATGAAAAAAGCTCGGAATTTTCTATAAATTGAAAGCTGTCATTTACCAGTTCAAAAAGACCTATCCCCCAAACCCTTGTAAAAATTCTTTCATCAACTTTTAATATTGTTTGGATTGACCCATATGAATCAACACCTTCTTCTCTATCTGAAATCTTCCATACTTTGTCGAACTCTTGTCCATTATATTTAAAAATCAAATCCCGTGTATACAAATAAATGTCATTTTCTTTGTTAACACCTCCCCAAAAAACTTGAATATATGGATTAATCGTGTCAGGAATTTTTCCCATCAATGAAACATATTCAGATCCACCAAAATCACTATCTATAATTTTTCCAAAAAACCCTCCTCCTGCAGCATAAATGTTATTGTTTTGATCCTCCAATAAGGTCCTCGTGAATGATGTTCTAATTTCATTTTCTATTGGACCATCAATTTCAATTGCTTCTACATTTATCCCGTCATATTCAAGAACTCCTCCATAGGTTCCATAAAATATTTTTTTTGACTTGCTTGAACGTAGAACTGACCATACCGACTCAGGCCTTTCTAAAAACTTATTTGTATAATTTTTAATCTCAAGGTTGCCAAGTTTTTTATCGTTAATATTAGAGGTCTCTTGTTCTTGAGCAACAATAAAAAATAATGAGAAAAAAAGCTGTAATGATAAGTTTATGGTCAGTCTCATTATAAATTAATTTGAATAAATTGACACATAAATATAATCAAATTTGATTCTTAATAAATATTAAATTAATCAATAGTTGCAGTATCAATATATAAGTTAATGATCAAACTAAATTAGAAATAAATGGAGAGTTTTTTAGAACTGGGTCTATTGGGTCTTTTTGTTTCGAGTTTTATTGCTGCTACTATAATCCCTTTCAGTTCTGAATTGGTTTTGAGTTTTCTTCTTGCAAATCAATATCCACTTGAAATGTGCTTATTTATAGCAACTCTGGGAAACTGGCTTGGAGGAATAAGTAGTTATGGTTTAGGAAGATTGGGAGAATGGACGTTCATAAAATTTTTTACAGGTTTGGATAAAACAAAAATTGAAGAAGTTAGAGACAAGGTTGATAAATGGAAAAGTCCTTTGGCATTTTTCTGTTGGTTACCCTTAATAGGAGATATTTTTGCTGTTGGATTAGGGTTTTATAAAATTAATTTTATAAAAGTTAGTCTTTGGATGTTCATAGGTAAAATGTTACGATATGTCATTTGGGCCTTAATCACTATTTTAGGTTATAATTTTTTCTTTTAACATTTCATAGTTTAATAAAATGAAAAAAAATGCAATCGAGGTATTTGGTGAATGGGCTGACTTAGATAAGGATTTTGGTATGGAAAAAAACCACAGAGATTCAGTAAACAATATGATTAATTATTCAACAAAAAATTTAGATCATTTCACATTTATAGACGCTGGTTGTGGAAATGGGTGGGTGATAAGAAAAGTTTCTGAAAATAATAAATGTGAAAAAGCTATTGGAGTAGATGGCTCAAAAAAAATGATTTCAAAAGCAAAAAATATACTACCTAGATACGAATATCACTGTGCTGATTTAATGACTTGGAAACCAGATAAAAAGGTAAATATAGTGCATTCGATGGAAGTTCTTTACTATGTTGAAAACCCCAAAAAACTGATAAATGAGATTTATAACTATTGGCTAAAACCTAATGGAAGGTTAATTATTGGAATTGATTTCTATTTTGAAAATAAAATTTCTCATAGCTGGCCTCAAAATTGTGGGATAAAAGATATGAAGTTGTTTAGTGAAAAAGACTGGATGAATTTTTTTATAAGTGCAGGATATAATGACATTAAATCATGGAGATACGGTGAAAAAGAAGATTGGAAAGGAACACTAATTATCACTGGAATTAAATAAACTATATTTTCTCATATCGCCCAGGTGCCAATCTTTTACTGAAAAACCAAAATAAAGATTGAGGCATTACCTTTAACAAAAACACTATTATTTTAAAAGTTAATGTAGGTACATAAACTTTTTTACCTTTTAATGTTTCTACGACTGCCTCTTGAGCAATACGGGAGGCCTTTTTTTTCATAAATGAAGGAACACGGTCTATTTCATTCTGGACACCACTTGCGGCGTGAAAATTTGTTATGGTATAACCAGGGCAAATTGCGGTTGAAGTAATTCCTAACGAATTATATGAAAGATTTAAACCTTCACTAAATCTATTAATAAATGTTTTTACGGGGCCATAAAGTGTTTGAATAGAAGATGGAGGTGCAAATGCAGCCACAGAAGAAATCATCATGATTTTACCTGTTTTTTCTTTTATCATATCTTTTATAAATAGCTTGGTAAGTGCTACTACTGAAATACCTAAAACACGAAGAAATTTCTCCTCATCTTCCATTGGGGTCTCATGAAATGGTTTTGGTAAAGCATAACCTGCATTATTAACTAATAAATTGACAAAATATCCCTTGCCTTTACAATAATCATAAATTAAATCAGGTGTTTTTTCATCTTCTAGATCGGCAGGAATTATATCTACCTTAACTTTAAATTCATTAATTAGGTCATCCATAATCTCTTCTAGTCTTTGCTTTCTCCGAGAAACAAGAATTAATGAAAAGCCTTTAATTGCTAAACATTTTGAAATTTCCAGTCCTATACCTGAGGAAGCTCCAGTGATTAATGCATATTGGTTTATCATGTAAATCCTTTATTTTTTTCCAATTTAAAAAAATAAGTTTTGAGTTTATATTCAAAAAATAAATTATTAAACTTATTTATCTTTGTAGTAGCCATAATATAACAGATGAAGTATCCTTGTCTATTTACTATCTTTTGTTTTCTGTCTTTTTCTGATTTAGCTGCGCAAAATCTTTTCAAATCGTTTTATTTTCAAATGCCAATAGATGATGCAAAAGCCATATTAAATAAAAACTCAAAGACGCTTAAAAAACTTTCTTTTGGAAGTGGAACTAATTACGCCTTTAGGAACAGATCTTTTGTTGAGAGAGACAAAAGACTAGTAAGCATAAATATTTGGAGTAAACAAAATTTAACACTTCTAGAAGCCACAAATTATTTAAAAAGTACTAGATCACATTTTGAATCGCAAAATTACAAAGTTGTTTACGCTCAAGAAAATTGGTCAAATCCTAATTTAATTATGAAAAATCTTCCAGGAGTCCGCTTTGTAGATGAAGATAAAACTGTTTTAATTGAATTATACCCTAGGGGACAGGGAACTGTTTACAACGTTTTTGTTACATTTTACAACTACGATTGGTTTATCGATAGAGCTCGAGGTAAGTAAAAACTTATAAATCAATATTTATTCCAAGACCGAGCAACTCTCTTACTTGTAAATCCCCAATTAAATCGTCATCGTAAAGTAAATGAAGTACAAAGTTTCCAGAAATCTGATTATTTACTTTAAATCTAATATTTGAATTCCAATCAAAATCCACATTTTTAGTTTTTTCAAGATAATTGACATATACGCTATAATTATTTTCCCAAATTACATTTTTCATTATCTGTTTTCTGTAATACCCAGATATTAACGCCCCGAAAAAATATTTTATCCCTCTATCTTTATTAACACCAAAATATTGAGCTCCTTCTGATAGAACACTAGTGAAATTTTTAGAGACTATAATAGCTCTTGCAGAAAGTGGTGAAAGATTTAACCTAAAATCTGCACTCCTTTTATAGTACAATCCTAAACCAGTTTGAACAATCCCAGGAGATAAAAATTGAGAAACTTTTTCTCTAGCCTCAACACCATCTTCAAAGTAATATCTATATCCTGGAAGCAATTGAGTTTTAATATTAAATAATGAAGAGTAACTCCAGAATTGATTTATTTGTTTACCTAAAAGAGAAGATATTTCAATTCTATCGTCTGCTTTTTTTAAAAATTTATTGCCTGATATGTAGGTGGTTCCTAGTGAAAATAAAACATTTGTATCCCAGACAAGACCTGTTCTATCTGAATAATTGAAATTATAATTTAGTCTATATAGCACCGTAAGTGAACTTTCACCTCCTGAAATCCAATTTGAAAAATAAGCTTGATTGAAATTTAAACTTGTATTTCCATAAAATTTGACTCTCTTTCCTCCCATTTCAGATTGTATAACTGCATCAAAAGGGATCATTTCTTCAGTTAAATCTTCCTCTTCATCTTGAGAATAAATCGAGAGTATTTGCCCTAAAAAAAATAAAGAAATTAGAAATATACGTTTAGAAAACATAAATAGCCAAGTCTTGATAAACAAGTATTAGTATTTAAATTAAAGATATGGAGATTTATTTAATTGATTAAAATGAATAGATTCATAATTTTATGCCTAAACCAAAGATTTTGATGACTAGAGAAATTTTAATACATAGTTTTTTCTTGTTTACTTATATATCATGTTTCTCTCAAGAATTTGAAAGAAAAATAGAATCAACTTTTAGTCAAAAAATTGACAGTATTATAAATTATGGAATACAAAAAAAAGCTTTCCCAGGGGCTCAAGTTTTAATTTATAAAAGAGATTCTATTCTTATTAATAAATCCTATGGGTATCATACATATGATTCTTTGATTCCTGTTAAAGCAAACGATCTTTACGATTTAGCATCTGTAACTAAAATTTTAGCTAGTACACTTGCTTTAATGAAACTCTATGAACTCTATAACATTGACTTAGAAGCTCCATTTTCAAATTTGTTCCCTTTACTTAAAAGAAGTAATAAAAAAAATCACAGCCTAAAACAAATTTTGAGTCATAGTGCCGGTTGGATTCCATATTTAATTCATCAAAATTTAGTTTATAAAAAGAATGGAATATTTAAAAAAAAAACTCTTTCTCATTCGAAAAGTTCCGATTTTCCAGATCAAGTTATTGATTGTTTATTCATTCATAAAGATTATCAAAATAAAATTTTTAGGAGAATAAAAAAAACAAATATTACAAAACAAGGTGAAATGGTTTATTCTGGATTAATTTATTTTTTCATACCTGCACTTGTAAAAAAAATAAGTGGCTTATCATTTCGTAGATTTTTAAGTTATCACTTTTTTGAGCCTATGGGATTAAATCGAATAACTTTTTTACCAACTCAAAAGTTTTCAAAAATTGAGATAGTTCCCACAGAAAAAGATAGTATTTTCAGAAAACAACTCGTTCACGGTTGGGTTCACGACGAAGCTGCATCTCTTATGGGTGGAATATCTGGAAATGCTGGTCTTTTTGCTAATGCCAAATCTATTTTCCCTTTAATCAAAATGCTTATGCAAGACGGGCTCTATGATGGAAAACGTTATTTAAATGCAGAAACTATTTCTTTATTTACAAAAAGGACCTACCCCAACGGAACAAATCCAAGAGGCCTTGGATTTGACAAGCCTTCGGTAGAATATGATAAGGAGCGATACCCATCAGCAATGGTTAGTCCTGAAAGCTTTGGCCATTCTGGTTATACTGGAACAATGGTATGGGTTGATCCTACATATAAATTTTTTCTTATTCTTTTAACTAATAGAGTATATCCATATAGAACTCAAAGAGGATTATATGATTTAAATATTAGATCATCAATACTAGATTATGCTGTTCAGAATTAATGTTGTATTAATTATATCTATGTCATTTATTCATTTAAATGGCCAAACACTTCCAGAAGGATTTGTATTCTTAGAAAATGAGATTCCAAATTTGGTAGTTGACCTTCGCTATTCAAAGGATGATAATTTCTTGGGGAAAAAGGTCGAAGGCTATAAGAGTGGGCAGAAAGCTATAGGGACTTTAGAATTAGCTAAAGCTTTAAAGCAAGTTCAAAAATATTTAAAGCCTCAAGGTCTAGGCCTAAAAATCTACGACGCTTATAGACCTCAACAGGCAGTAAATAATTTCATCGCTTGGTCTAGACTAAAAAATGACACAATAAAAAAATCAAAATATTATCCTTATATACCTAAAGCCAAGTTATTCGAGCTAGGATTCATAGCAAGTAAAAGTGGACATAGTAGGGGAAGTGCCGTTGATTTAACTTTAGTTTATTTATCTCGAGAATGCAGAGGTAAAAGATTAGACATGGGAGGGAATTGGGATTTTTTTGGAGATCTTTCAAATTATGGATTTGAAGATCTTAACAAAAATCAAAAGCAAAATCGAAAAAAACTTCGAGATGTAATGACTGCCTATGGATTTAAACCCTATGACAAAGAATGGTGGCATTTTACTTTAATCGACGAACCCTACCCAAATAAATACTTTGACTTTACAGTCGAATAGGCAATTGTTTCAGATAAGTTTACAACTTAAAAATTTAATTAAGGCTTTAGTATATCAGGAAAAGAAGATAATTCTATACCCCAAACAATAGGTAATATTATGTATACCATTAGTGTAATTAAAATAATTGAAAATATATTCATAATAACACCTCGTGCAACCATGTCTTGTATTTTTAAATGTCCTGAACCAAAAACAACTGCGTTTGGGGGTGTAGCAACAGGAAGCATGAATGCGCAAGAAGCTGCAACAGCAGCCCCAACCATTAGTCCAAAAGGATGAATATTTATCTCTAAAGCTAAAGGAGCTAATACAGGTAAAAGCATTGCAGTTGTAGCCAAATTTGACGTTATTTCAGTTAAAAAATTTACTGCTGCAATTAATAAAAGAATAAGTAAAAATAAAGGTAAAACACTAAATGAAGTCATTAGCTCTCCCAGCCAAAGAGCTAACCCGCTAATTTCAAATGCTTTTGCTAGTGCCATTCCCCCTCCAAAAAGAATTATAATTCCCCAAGGTAAATTAATAGTATCTTTCCAACTTAATAATGCAGTCGCTTTTTGTTTTGATGGTAAAATGAATAATATTAAACCAAAGCTTATTGCTATTATAGTATCGTCTAACGAGGGTAGGATGTTCTGCAAGAAAAATGATCTACTAATCCAACACAAACCTGCTAGAGTAAAAACAATTGTAACTAATTTTTCTTCATAAGATATCGGGCCTAACTCTTTTTTTAGTCTTTTAATTTCTGTGTTTCCTCCAAGGAAACATTTACTTTCAAATTTATATGCCACTCTTGTCAGATAAATCCAACAAAAAAATAAAAGCGTAATTGAAATTGGAAATCCAAACAAAAACCATTGTGAAAAAGTAATTTCATACCCATAAATTTCTGAAACAACTCCTGCTAAAACCAAATTAGGGGGAGTGCCAATCAAAGTGGCTACTCCTCCTATTGAAGCACTGTAAGCTACTCCTAACATTAATGCCTTTCCAAAAGTTTTGTTTTCATTGAATTGCTTAATAATTGCTATTCCGATTGGAAGCATCATAACTGAGGTAGCCGTATTTGAAATCCACATTGATAAAAATGCAGTTGCTAACATAAATCCAAGTATCACTCTTCGTGCATCAACTCCAATGAAGGAAATTATATTAATTGCAATCCTTTTATGTAAGTTCCATTTTTCAATACCTATTGCAATTAAAAATCCTCCTAAATACAGAAAAACAAATTTGTGTCCATAGGATGCTGTTGTAGCTGATAAATCTAATCCACCTGAAAGAGGAAAAAGAACTATTGGAATTAAAGCAGTTGCTGCAATTGGAATAGTCTCTGTGATCCACCAGATTGCTATCCATAGTGTTGACGATAAAATTGAATGCGCAGAGTGAGATAAACCTTCAAAAGGACCAATTAACATTAAAGTTATAAATGTTAAAGGGCCTAGAATAAAGCCTATTTTTTTTTGCATTCTATTAATTTGAGCCAGACGTATGGTCTGAGATGATGTACCATTTATTTTTAACCTTTATCCAATTAAGGGTAAAATAACCAAAAGCATCTCCAATGGATCTAGTTAAATTAAACTTACCTTGTAATTGGATAACCGTTGGACTTAAAGCAATAACATTTAAAATCTCAAACTTTAACTTTCCCATTATTTCTTGATCTGAATAAGTTTTCTTATAGCGATCTAGAGTTGCTTTCCATCCATAAATTGGCCCACTTGATCCTGAAAAAACAAGATTGTCAGATTTTAGATAACCCTTCATAAATTCATCTATATCACCACTGTTCCAATCGTTTTGTTGTTTATAAAGTATATCAATAATTGCAAGAGAATCTTTCACTTTTAGTTTTTGTTGAGAAAAAACTAATATGTTAAAAGATGTAAAAAAAAAAATAGTTAGAAATATTTTCATAATAAGTCTAATAAAAATACCTTTTAAAAGCTTCCATAGCAGCATAGTCAGCAAGACCTAAAGATTTGTAATCCCTTGCAGTACTGGCGTTACGCTCCTCTGCACGTACCCAAAATTCACGATTGTCCTCTCCTTTAAACATGACACTATCCTTTTGAGATTGATGGTAAAAAATAGCCTTTCTTTTTCTCAAAACTTGATCTGGGCTCATAGGAACAGCCATTTCAATTTCATGAACGCCCCATTCATGCCAAGCACCTCTATACAACCAAACCCAACAATCATTCATGAAATTCTTTGACTTAAGAAGTTTTAATGATTCAAAGATAATATTTAGGCAAACTCTGTGAGTTCCATGTGGATCTGAAAGGTCACCAGCAGCGAATATTTGGTGCGGTTTTATGGATTCAATTAATGAAATTGTCTCATCAATATCTTTTTTTGAGTAAGGATTTTTTTTAATAGTACCTGTTTCATAAAAAGAAAGGTTCATAAAATGTACCTGACTATCAGGTATTCCAATATATCTAGTTGCTGCAAGTGACTCACGCTTCCTAATGCTGGCTTTTAGATCACAGATTGATTTAGGAGCAGGTTTTTGAGTATTGATACTTTGAATAGCATTTTTTAAATCACTTACTGTTTTAGACTGATCAGCCCCCATAATGTCGCTGTTGACTTCTATAAATTTTAATGCGTCTTGATCAGAGACAGCAATATTACCAGATGTTTGATAAGCTACATGAACCTCATGTCCCTGTGAGACCAATCGATCAAAAGTTCCACCCATTGATATCACATCATCATCGGGATGAGGACTAAAAATAATAACTCTTTTTTTACTAGGTTCCTTTCTTTCTGGACGATTGGAATCGTCTGCATTTGGTTTACCGCCAGGCCAACCTGTTATAGTGTGCTGCAAGCGATTGAACATCTCTATATTCAAATCATATGATGAGCCGTATTGGGCTAACAAATCAGACATTCCATTTTGATTATAATCTTCATCTGTTAACTTCAATATTGATTTTTTTGTTTTTTTACAGAGCCAAGCAATTGCTTTGAAACGATTTTCATTATTCCAATCTAGATTATTCACTAGCCAAGGAGATTTTATTCTTGTTAATTCAGATGCAGCTTCATTGTCAAGAATTAGGGTTGTGTTCTTGTGGTTTTGTAAATATGTAGTAGGAATATTGTCTGATATTTCTCCTTCAACTGCTTTTTGAATGATTTCAGCCTTATAACTGCCCCATGCCATTAAAATAATTTTTTTAGCATCTAGAATAGTCTTTATACCCATGGTTATGGCTTTTCTAGGAACATTCTCAATTCCATTAAATGAAGAGCTGGCATCAAACCGTGTTAAATGATGTAGTGTAATAGTTCGAGTTTGAGAGTTCAAATGGGATCCTGGCTCATTAAAACCTATATGACCAGTCCTCCCAATACCCAAAATTTGAAGATCAATTCCTCCAAGCTTTTTAATTTTCTTTTCATACGAAATACAGTGAGATAGGAGATCCTTTTGATCAATCTCTCCATTTGGAATATTAATATTACCTGGCTTTATGTCAATAGAATCGAAAAGGTTATCATGCATAAAGTAGTAATAACTTTGATTACTATCTTTTGATATAGGATAATATTCATCAAGATTGAAAGTAATTACATTGTGAAAACTTAATCCATCTTCTTTATGCATGCGGATTAATTCTTTGTAGATACTAAGTGGAGAGGAACCGGTAGCAAGACCTAAAACACATTTTTCATTTTTTCTCTGTTTTTCCAAAATTAAATTAGCAATATAATTTGCTATAACTATTGAGCCCTCGGTAGAACTATCTAGAATGATACTATGAAGTTTTTCGTAACGGGTTTCCTCAAAACTTCCTGGAGACTTATAATCAAGTATTTTTATTTTTTCTTGATCAACCATAAAAAAATTATTGCAAGTTCAAATTTAAGGTTTATGTTTGGTAAGAACTTTTATATTTCATTTTTTTTTAATTCATTAAATTAAATAGTATACAAATAGTGTCATCTCGTCTCCCTGTTAATTACTTTAATATTTTTATTTTCAATTTCAGAAACTAAAATTAATTTACCTTTTTCATAAAGTATTGGAAGTGAATCTAAAGATGTAAATTTTTTTACTGGCCTGAAGTTTGTGTAATCCTGGAAAATAAATCCATTATTTTCTCTCATATTTTTGGCCTTACGGAATCTGGTACCCCCTCCGTCAGTTAAATAACTATATGCCAAATAGTCTATATATCCAGTTTTAGGATCTATCCAATAACGAAATTTATCCTGGAAATCTTTCCCTCCATCTTTTTCTTGAAATTTCACCTTTAGTGTCCAATAAACTTTATTAGAGATAATTTTTTCACCATCATAATCTGCTATAACTGCTGGATCATTTAAGGGTCTTGGTAGTTGGAAAAAATACATAACTGAGTTGAGTGAATTTGAATAAATATCTTTTAAACTATCGCTAAGTTTTAAAGGAATTTCATCTAGATATCGACTTAAATTTGAATTAGAAGTCATAACATCTCTAACTAAAACTCCTTTCTTGACTGTAGTCCTTTGATAAGAAAAAAAATCTGGTTTGTGAGTCAATTTATATCTATAGTCACGAAAATCAAAAACAATAGAAAATTCTTTTTGATTCCATCCATATGCCTGAACTGATTTTTCAATGATTTGTTTTTCTTTTGAGTATTCAGAAGAACAACTTAGGAGAAATATATACATTAAAAAAAATCCGCGTTGCATAAAAAACTTTAATAAATTATTGATAAATCTAATAGAAATTGAGAAAACAAATAAAAGATATAATTTACTTTTGATTTAAATCAAATAAATGCAAATACTTAAAACTTTAATCATTGGAAGTGGCCCTGCGGGATACACTGCTGCTATATATGCAGCCCGCGCTGATTTAGAGCCAGTAGTTTATACTGGGATGGAACCTGGCGGTCAATTAACTACTACAACTGAGGTTGATAATTTTCCTGGGTATCCAGAAGGAGTGGATGGGCCAACGATGATGATTCACTTACAAAAGCAAGCCGAGCGTTTTGGAACCAAAGTCAATAATGGTTTTATTAGTAGAGTAGAATTTTCAAAAAATCGGGGTGGAATACACAAAGCGTTTACTGAGGAAGGGACTGAAATTAATACAAAAACTATAATAATAAGCACCGGAGCTTCGGCAAAATATCTAGGAATTCCTAGCGAGCAAAGACTTAGAGGGGGTGGTGTTTCCGCCTGCGCTGTTTGTGACGGATTTTTTTTTAAAGGCCAAGAGGTTGCCATAGTTGGTGGAGGAGATACTGCTGCTGAAGAAGCTACTTACCTAGCAAAAATCTGTTCTAAAGTTACAATGTTAGTTAGAAAAAATCAGATGAGAGCCTCCAAAGCAATGCAACACCGAGTTCTAAAAACGGCTAATATTGATTTAAGGTATAATTCAGAAATTGAAGAAGTTTTAGGCGACCAAGTAGTTGAAGGAGTTCGTATTAAGAATAATCGGACAAATGTTAAGGAAGAAATTTTAGTTTCTGGTTTATTTATTGCCATAGGTCACAAACCAAACACTGACCTATTTAGAGGACAAATAGAAATGGATGAATCAGGTTATTTAATTACTAAAAATAAAACTACTCATACAAATATACCAGGTGTTTTTGCCTCTGGAGATGTTCAAGATAAAGAATACCGTCAGGCAGTAACGGCAGCTGGAACAGGATGTATGGCAGCTCTAGATGCTGAACGCTATCTTCAAAGTGTGATTGATTTATAAGCTTGTCCTATGAATTCCAAGTAATTTTTTATCTCAACCTAGAGGTCAAATCCATCTTAAAGGTTGTTCAAATATTTTTTCTTACATGTGAAATAAAAAAGCGCTTTAGTTTCCTAAAACGCTTTTTAGAAATTAATTTAGAAATTAATTATTCCACTGATCTTGTTCGAAATCTCTTATAACAGATTTTATTCTATCAGATTCTAAAAGTTGACGCAAGGCATCTTCATAAATATATTCTTTTACCTCTCTATCCTCATAAACATTTTCTTCTTTGTAGATAGTTGAGTTAAAACGTCTAGAATTTAACATCATGTCATAAGTAATAGGTTGTGATGAGTTTCTTGAATTAAAAACTTTGTTTTTATTTAACTCTTCCCTAGCATCAGGAAACCAAATCCAAAATAAAGGTACCAATGCATTTGCCATAGCTTCTGGTCCTTCACTTAATGTAGACACATCTGGAGCTACAGGAGCTATGCCAAGCATTCTATATCTTAATTCTCCCAATCTTTTGTTGAAATACCAAGTCCCTTTGATTCTATACTGAATTACTTTGTCAGATTCAATCTTGTAAATATCGTAATCATCTTCAGTTACATTTTCTCCAGCATTTTGTTTTGAAATTCCTTCAGGAGAAAGTCTTCTTAGCTCAAGTACTTCTTGTAGATCCTCATATGTAAGTTTATCGTTAAAATAGTCTGTAGAATAAACTTCAGTAATATTACCTTCAATAATACCATCCATTAAAACTCTGAATAAAGACTTTCGATTACTTGAAAGATATCCATTGTTTATAGTAGGATAATAATAGGGGAAGTTTATTCTTTCATCTAAATCAACTATTTCCCATATGGTCTTAGACCACAGAATATCTCTATCATCAACATATCCATATTCGACTGGTGTAACATTTTCTGCCTCAATTTGTTGTTCATTCATTTGACCAACTTCTTGTGGAACTTTTGCATTCAATAAATTTGATTGTGCACTCAAGGTATTGAAAAACAAAAAAACTAACAATAAGGCAAAAAACATTAAATTTTTCATCAGTCTTTTTAAGTTTAGTTAATTGTAATAGATATTGGAGATGTTTGTTTTAATTTATAACTCGGATTTGTAGGAATTATTACATCTATATCAGAAATAATTACGGTTTGTCCATTTTTAATTCTACTTAGCATTTGCCTTGCCTTTGAATCTAGTCTGTTACCATTGACTACTACACTTGGTTGTCCAGGAGCCCTGAATCTAAATGATTTGGTTTGTAAAGGCAAATCAAAGTCAAAATCTTCAAGTCTTGCTTCAACAGTACCTCTTTCTAGACTAGACTTAGGTATTGTAAAAGAGCCTGATTGTCCTCTAAAATAACCCGCAGGTTTAGGAATGTCTTTAATTCTAAATGTAGATACAGAAGAAACTCTATTACCATCTGGAAGTGTACCTGAAACATTTATTTTTACTTCTCTTCCTTTACCAGGGAATAAATTATATTTACTACCCCTTACTCTTTTTAATCCAGGTGCAGAAGCTCGTACTTTGCTATCTATTACTCCAGGAATTGATATGGTAATTGGATTTTGTACTCCCCTGTAGACTACATTCATCTTGTCCGCAGATATAACAGCAGAATTTGGTTTAGAAATAACAGTATATATTTGACTTACTTTAATTTTTGATTCTTCACCATCATTAAGAAATATTAGGTCGCCCTCGATGGTGTGATCTCCAGGGTTACCCGAGTTTACGTTTAATTTAATTCCACCAGGTATCAACTCATAGTCTTTGTCAGTAAGTTTTCGTCCATCTATTTTCAAATCAACTCCATTAGGGTTTTGAGCACCACCTTTTCTCCCTAATATAACACTTCCATCAAATTTCTCCCCAGGATAATAAGCCCCCTTTTCAGTTACCAATAGACTAGTGTAATTAGATTGGTTTACTTTGGATGACATTTTTAATTCTTTACCCATAAGTGTAGTAAGGACATCATGTTCGGTTTGCCTAATATCATTCTGCATCATAGTTAATTTTGCTAAGGAAGAAATAAGAGGAAATCCTTTAAAATTTGCATCTAACCAGGGTTCATCAACATCGTCTCTGTTTTTTATATTGTTGTTCATGTCACCGGTGAAAAATCGAGCCTCAACCATTTCGATAGATTCGGGATATTGGCTTCCAAAAACTTGTATAACATGCATTTTGTACTCCTGTATCATTTCGATAAACTTAGATTTTTCGTCTGTTGATCCTTCTTTAAACCAAATTACATCTAATGTCTCACCTTTATCCATTTGAGAAAATTCTTTGAGATTTGGATCTTTTTCTCTTTGCTTTTCAGTGATACGTTTTTTTAAACCTTCTATTTCATTATAGAAGGCATCAGACTCCTTTTTAATTTGTTCAGCTGTTCTTTTGTGACCAATCCATTTTCCACCTTTTTCTTCAGCATTGACAATTATATTCTCCAAAAGAAGGTTATTACTTTCTAAGACTCTTTCATTAGCATCCGCTATTTTTTCAAACATTTGCCCAAAGCCGTCTAGAACCTCTTTACTTACATTTAATGCTAACATGGTAATAAATACCAAGTACATTAAACTAATTAATTTTTGTCTAGGGGTTTCTTTTGCACCTGCCATTTTTAGTTATTTTTTGACATCGCATTTAGCATTCCACCATATACGCTATTGAGAGCAGCAAGGTTGGCAGATAAACTTTCCATTTGTTTCTTGAGCTGATCAGCATTTTGATTGACGGAAATTTGCTTTTGATAATTTGCATTGAGCTGCTCAAGTTGTGATGCTGCTTTAGCAAGCTCCTGTGAATAGTTTTGAGAGGCCGAAGCTGCTTCAGAAGCAGGACTTAGTGCCTTTGCTGAAGATTCAAGGTTTTTAATACTTTTTGCTAATGAGTTCATTAAGTTAACATCAAGTTTAGCTTCTGCCATTAAAGCATCAATTTTAGAGGAAAGACCACCATCTCCTGTGCTTGACGGAGATGCTGAACCAGAGCCTTTTAATTTTTTTACAAAATCCTGATGCTCCTCTTTTATTTCACCAGTATTTAATGCAGCTACAGTAAAAATAAGTGCTTCTGTGCCAAGTCCTAAACCTAAAACGAGTCCACCTGTTATTGGTCCTATTTCAAGGTGTAAAATTTTAAATAGTGCACCTATAATTACAACTGCACCTCCAAGTCCAAATAGCATATGCATTGCTACTTTACTTCGTAATCTTTTATTTAAAGCTTTGTCTGTCATTTTTTGTTGATTTATTAATTGAATAAATATAAAGATATATTCAAATATATTGTTTATTTCATCTTAACTTTTTGAGAACCCAGGTAGTCTTGAACTGTTCTAAAGCCAATATAGCTTCTTGACGTGTCAGAATATTCGTAATCTCTTGAACTAACTCTCAAAAAATAAGCAACGTCTTTCCAAGATCCTCCTCTTACAACTTTTCTATTCTCATCATCGAAGGACATATTTGGATTAAGTGTGGCCACATAATCATATGCTTCAGCGTTATAAGAAGAGTTTGTCCACTCTGCCACATTCCCTGCCATATTATAAAGATTAAAATCATTAGGAAAATAAGACTTTGCCTCAACCGTGTAGACTGCTTGATCAACAGCATAATCCCCTCTTAATGGTTTAAAGTTTGCAAGAAAACACGCACGATCATTTAGCAAATAAGGGGATCCCCAGGGATAAGTCCCAGATGGAATTCCTCCACGAGCAGCATATTCCCACTCAGATTCATTTGGTAATCTAAATCTGCTTACATTAGGCTTTCCTTTTTCTCTTTGATATCCGTTTTTAAAATTTGTTCTCCAATTACAAAATGCTACAGCTTGATTCCATGATATCCCTACAACAGGATAATCTTGATATGCAGGATGAGAAAAATAATCATTATGCATGGGTTCATTGTAGGAGTATGTAAAATCTTTTATCCAAACTGTAGTGTCTGGATATATTTGAATTTTTTCTTTTTTGATGAAAGGTTTTCTATCAATAAATTGTTTTCTTGTTCTCTTTGACTCTGCAGCTGCACTCTCTGCATCGAACCATGTGTAAGAATAAACAAGTTTTTCAACATCAATTTTTACTTCACCATTATACCATAATTCAGGAGGTAAATAAAGTGAATCCATAACTTCTGCATAGTTACTATCATAATAATCTTCAGTATCCCAAGCTAAATCTGCATCCCAATTCAATGCTCGACCAGCATATGGGTCCTCTGCCAAGTCGTAATAGTTTTCTCGCATGTATTTTTGAAACTCACTTAATTTTGTTGTATCGGCATCTTTAAACGCAAATTGACCTACACCATCTTTGTTATCTTCACCCAGTTCTAATTCATCTGCTTTTCTTGCAAGTAGTGACAACGCAATTGAATCTTTAACCCAGTATATAAATTGACGATACTCACTGTTTGTAATTTCTGTTTCATCCATGTAAAAAGAAGGAACAGTAACTGTTTTAGCCGGCGCATTTTGAAGTTGAGCAAGATCTTCGTCGGACTTTCCCATTATGTATGCTCCACCCTCCACCAGAACCATCCCGTAGGGTTTTTCACCAAACCACTTTTTTTGTTTTACTCCAATTAGTTCTCCTCTGTTACTAGGAGCACCACATGATAACACTAAGTACAAGAGTGTAGATAAAAATAAAAGTCTTTTCATCAATATTTTTATTAAAACCAGGCTCATATGCTTTGATAACATAAAACTAGTTAAATTTTTCACTTTTGTTTAAATTTCTTTAAAAACAAGATATTTAAACGATAATTGTTAATTATGTATTCCTTAATTTTAGTTTAACCTTTTTATAGCATTGTACCATCTTTGCGGTATAATGTCTAAAATAGCAGAATCATAATCTTCTTTTGTGCATGCTAATAACGTTGTAGTTTTTGTTTTATTATCTAAATATGAATCATTTGTTAATTCCATCCACCACCTCTGACTTTTCTCGCTTTTATAAAATGTTAGGTTTTGATTTGAAAGAGTTACTGAATATTTCAAAAATCCGTTACTTACACTAATTGGGTATTCATTAAACCTATAGTATACACCTTCAATAAAATACCAAACAATTTGAGCAAGTAATTGATCCATCATTGGAGTTGGAGAAATTTCATAAATTCCAAAAAAACTAACTCTATCACTAATTCCTGCATATCTGCTCAAAGCACAGATAGATCTCGAGTCAATTCCGTTAGGCTGACCCCTTAAGGGATCTGCAATAGCATCCCATGACAAACATTTCATGTCAAAACCTACGATATCAGCATCACGAAGCACTGGTTCCGATATTTTGATTTTATCTAGTAGCTGACCTAAACGTATTCCATCAAAATATAATTTATCCATTAGATCTTTCTCCTCTACAGCACAATAATAGCTTTGATAACCTAAATTTGTATAATTATTTAAAACATTTGGTTTATCCATGATTATTTTGCTCATATAAGACCTTCCAGAGATTAATTCATCTTCTTGTGAAAAATCGAAAGAGCGATCTACTGATACCATGTTAACCAATTCTTCAAATTCTTGATAAACTTGATATAATGGGAATATCAAGTCATGACTTCCACCGATAAAAATCGGAATAATATTCATTTGTTTTAAATGATATCCAATTTCTTTTATGGCAAAATAAGTATCTTCAATTTTAGCTCCGTTAGGAAGATTTCCTAAATCAGCGATTTTTAAACTCCAATTTCCTGGGTACAATTCATAAAAAACTTTTCTGAAGTTATTTACTTTATAGTTATCGCTTTCAAAAAAACTATTTCTTGTTTCTGATAAACCAATAATTACTATCCTAAGGCCATTAAGGTCTGGTAATCCAGAATTTTTGGTGTGTATTAAGATATTTTTTCCCAAAATTTGTTTAGGTAAAATTGATTGCCTTTTAAGGTTTTCCTCATCAACAGGTAAAAGAAGTTCTAAGCTCATTTTTTAGATGATTTCTTTTTGTTTTTAGTTTTAGATTTTCCAAGAAATTTTTCTGCCTGTGAAAGTGTTAATTCTGATGCATTTATTTCTTTTCCAATCTCAATTTTTTGTTTCCCTCTTATAATATGGTGTCTTCCCCAGCGAGCTTTTTCAACTCTTATACCTGCATCTGCCCAACTTTGAACAATCTTATCCTTTTCTTTTTGAATTTTCTCTTCAATCAAAAAAACAATGTCATCATTACTCAAATTATCGAAATCATATTTTTTATTAACATTAATAAAAAAATTATTCCATTTGAGATAAGGCCCAAAACGTCCTGCTCCTTTTGTAACAGGAAGTTTATCGTAAACAAAAACCGGCGCATCAGCTTTTTGTTTTTCATCGATTAGACTTATCGCCGTTGATAAATTAATTTCATTTACTACAAAATCTCTGGGGATTGAAATAAAAATACCTTTGTGCTTCAAATAAGGTCCAAATCTTCCATTGTTTATGGTAATTTCTTCATCTTGATAAGATCCTAAACTTTTTGGCATTTCAAAAAGCTTAAGAACTTCTTTAAATGTAATATTTTCCAATTGCTGATTGGGACCAAGACTTGCAAAGATTGGCTTGTTTTCGTCATCCTGTTCTCCAATTTGAGCCATCGGTCCAAATTTTCCTAAACGAACTTTAACTGTCCTCCCGGTGTTTGGATCTACTCCAAGGACTCTTTCGCCTGACTCTCGCTGAGCATTTTGTTTGACATCCTCTACAGTATTATGGAATTTATTGTAAAAAACCTTTAACATTTCAGGCCAATCTTTACTGCCTCTAGCAATATCATCAAAGTTTCTCTCAACCTCTGCGGTGAAATTAAAATCAAGAATTTCTTTGAAATTTTCAACAAGAAAGTCATTTACAATCATGCCAATATCAGTTGGGACCAATTTACCCTTATCCATTCCAAATCTCTCAGAAAGCTTTTCTGATTTAATTTTTTCATTATATAAAGTTAACTTAACGTAAGTTCTTTCATTTCCATCTGATGAACCTTTTTCCACGTATTTTCTATTTTGAATAGTAGTTATTGTCGGGGCATACGTGGAGGGTCTTCCGATCCCTAGGTCCTCCATTTTTTTTACCAAAGAAGCCTCAGAATATCTAAACGGAGCCCTTGAGAAACGCTCTGTAGCTGTAATATTATTTAATTCAAGATATTCACCAATTTTTACTTTTGGCAAGATTGTATTATCGTTGTCAACTTCATCATCTACTCCCTCTAAATAGATCTTGAGAAATCCGTCGAAAGTAATTATCTCACCGCTAGCTGTAAATCTGTCATCGTAATTATCATTTTTTATAAATATTTGGGATTTTTCAAGTTCTGCCTCTTTCATTTGGGAAGCGACCGTCCTTCGCCAAATTAATTCATACAAACGAGCTTGGTCATAGTCAATATCTAATTGATTTTTTGAGAAATCTGTTGGCCGAATTGCTTCGTGGGCCTCCTGAGCTCCTTTTTTTTTTGTTTTAAAATGCCTTGGTTTGTAATATTTGTCCCCAAAAGACAATTTAATTTGGTTTTTTATATTATCCTTCGCCTCGTCAGATAAATTAACACTGTCTGTTCGCATATAAGTTATATATCCAGCTTCATAAAGCCTTTGAGCAACATTCATAGTTTTACTTACTGAGAAATATAACTTCCTCGAGGCTTCTTGTTGTAAAGTAGATGTCGTAAAAGGTGGAGCTGGAGTCTTTTTTGCAGGCCTTTTTTTTATTTCGATTATGCTAAATTTTGAAGAAATATTTTTTTCTAAAAATTTATATGCCTCTTCTTTATTTTTAAAAGTTTTTTGAAGCTGAGAAGAAATAGTTTTATTACTATTTGTTTTAAAAATAGCTGTTGTTTTGAAACTACTTTCAGGAGAAAAAGCTCTTATCTCTCTTTCTCTTTCAACCAATAATCTTACTGCAACTGATTGAACACGTCCTGCTGAGAGTCCTCCTTTGACCTTTCTCCATAATACTGGTGAAAGCTCATATCCAACCAATCTATCTAAAATTCTTCTAGCTTGTTGGGCATTAACAAGGTTATAATTTATATCTCTAGGATTTTTTATAGCATTCAGAATTGCATTTTTTGTGATTTCTGAAAAGACTATTCTTTTAGAATTGGAATCAGTTAATTCTAAAGTATTGGCTAGATGCCATGCTATAGCCTCTCCTTCTCTATCTTCATCACTCGCTAGCCAGATTATTTCTGCTTTCTTTGCTAGGCTTTTAAGTTCATTAACAATTTTTTTCTTGTCATCGTTTACGATATATTTTGCTGAAAAATCTCCATCCACATTTACACCTAGCTCTTTAGATGGCAAATCGGCTATGTGACCAAAACTCGATGCTACTTTGTAATCTTTACCCAAAAATTTTTCAATTGTTTTAGCTTTAGCAGGTGACTCTACAATAACTAAATTTTTAGCCATGACAAATTAATTTTGGACACAAAAGTATGTAAGTTTTTTCTGATCTTTAAAATTTTTAAACCTTGTTATTTAAATTAACGCACGTTTGACATATTCTAGAACCAATTTTTTTTAAAAATCAAAATATGTGATCATTGAAAATGAATTATTAAAAAAGTAGCTCATGTCTAAAACATTTTAGATGCAAGAAACTTACTTTTGTAAAAAAAGTATTCTGAAAAAATTCTTTCCCATATTAACATGGTTGCCTAATTATAAAGGATCAACTTTCAAAAGTGATTTTATTGCTGGAATTACTGTTTCCTTCTTATTAATCCCACAAGGAATGGCTTATGCGCTTATTGCCGGACTGCCGCCAATATATGGACTTTATGCTGCTCTTTCACCCCAGATTATTTATGCTCTGCTAGGAACTTCCAAACAACTCGCAGTTGGACCTGTCGCGATGGATTCTCTGCTTGTTGCCGCAGGATTGGGAACGATTAGTATTTTAGGACCCGAGGAGTACATTCAATCAGCAATATTGTTAGCTTTTTTAATGGGTACAATCCAATTTTTATTAGGGCTTTTCAAAATGGGATTTTTGGTTTCTTTTTTGTCTAAACCACTCATAAAAGGATTTACATCTGGTGCTGCCATAATTATTGGGTTTAGCCAGATTAAACATATATTGGGAATTTCTTTATATCAAAGTAATAAAATCCAACTATTTGCAATTTCCCTTGTGAATTCAGAAATATCAATTCATTTTCCTACTTTAATGATTGGTGTTATAAGTATTTTTATTCTTTTAATTTTAAAAAAATGGACTCCAAAAATTCCATCTGCTTTCGTTGTAGTTATTTTAAGCTCATTATGGGTTTATTTTGGAAAACAATATCAAGAGGGTGTTGCTGTCGTTGGTCTGGTCCCGGGTGGACTTCCGTCATTTAATATTCCTAATTTTAATATTGAAACTATTAAAAATTTGATCCCAATTTCATTAACATTAGCAATTGTTGGCTATCTAGAATCAATTTCAATATCAAAAACCATTGCAGAGAAGTATAAATATTATCAACTTGATCCCAATCAAGAACTTATAGCCTTAGGTAGTTCAAATATTATTGGTTCTTTATTTCAGTCATACCCTACAACAGGTGGATTTTCGAGAACAGCTGTAAACGATCAAGCAGGTGCAAGGTCTGGTTTTGCCTCATTAATATGCGCTCTAGTAGTCGCAATTACAATTAGTTTTTTTACTGAGTGGTTTTTTTATCTTCCTAAAGCTGTACTAGGATCAATAATTATTGTAGCTGTTATTCATTTAATTGATATTAAATACGCCATTAGACTTTACAACTCAAGGAAAGATGAATTTGCTGTTTTATTATTTACTTTTCTCCTGACTTTATTTGTTGGAATTTCTCAAGGTATAATTTATGGAATTATTCTGTCACTTCTGTTACTTGTATATAGGGCTTCAAAGCCTCACTATGCATTTCTTGGTAGAATTGGAAGTACAAATTATTTCCAAAATATTGAGAGGTTCCCCGATGAAGTTACTGTAAGAGAGGATCTAATTATACTCAAATTTGATGCACAACTATTTTTTGGAAATATTGAATTTTTCAAACAATTGGTTTTTGACGCTGTCAAAAAAAATTCAAAAAAAATAAAAGGCTTTATAATAAATGCACGATCAATAAATTATATCGATAGTACAGCTGCTGAAGAATTAGTGCTAATAATTAAAAAGCTTCAAAAAAAAGATATACGAGTAATGGTAGTAGGGGCAATTGATCCTTCTAGAGACATTATAATAAATAGTAAACTGATAGATGCATTAAAAAAACAGAATTTGTTTGTTACTTCTGGAGATGCAACTAATAGCTTTGATGGTATTTCTAAAAAAACTCCACTACAGAAAAAATTAAGCAGACAATACAATCCAATGGATTAAAAAATTAAATTTGAAAATGGTTATTGAACAAATCTATACTAAATGTTTATCTCAAGGGTCATATTATATTCAAAGTGGTAATGAAGTAGCTATTATTGATCCGCTAAGGGAGATTAATCCCTACATACAAAAAGCTGAAAAAGCTAATGCAAGAATAAGATTTATTTTCGAAACTCATTTTCATGCTGACTTTGTTAGTGGTCATCTAACACTTGCAAAAAAGACTGGTGCTAAGATTATTTTCGGCCCAAATGCTAACACTAAATTTGATGCACTTATTGCTAAAGATGGACAAGAGTTTAAAATTGGTGAAATCACGATCAAGGCATTACATACACCAGGCCATACAATGGAAAGTACAACTTATTTATTAATCGATTCCTCGAAAAAAGATATCGCGATCTTTAGTGGAGATACACTTTTTATTGGGGATGTTGGACGTCCAGATCTTGCTCAAAAAGCCAACAACACTAGTCAAGAAGACCTTGCAGGGATACTTTATGACAGCCTTAGAGAAAAAATCATGCCCTTGAATGATGATGTATTGGTTTACCCGGGGCATGGTGCTGGTTCTGCATGTGGGAAAAATTTAAGTGACGAAACAGTAAGTACAATTGGAGAGCAAAAGAAAACAAATTATGCCCTTCGGTCTGCTATGACCAAGGATGAATTTATTAAAGAGGTAACAAATGGATTAAACCCACCCCCTAATTATTTCCCTTTAAATGTAAAAATGAATAAAGAGGGTTATGATGATATAGATAAAATTATTTTATCTGGGACAACTCCTCTAGCTCCAAATCTGTTCGAGAATATTGTAAAAAAGAAAAATGCCTTGATACTTGATGTTAGGCATCAAGACAATTTTGCTGAAGAACACATACCAAATTCTATATTTATTGGTATTGATGGTAGCTTTGCGCCTTGGGTTGGAACAATTGTTGAAGATGTCACAAAGCCTATTTTACTTGTAACGCCAGATGATAGAGTTGAAGAGACTGTTACAAGATTGGCACGTGTAGGTTTTGACAATAGTCTTGGGTACCTCAAAGGGGGGATAAAAAACTGGAAAATGCAAGGTAAGTTAACTACTAGTGTAAATCAAATTGACTCAGTTGCTTTTAAAAAATTGATTCAAAACGAAAATTTAAAAGTATTTGACTTGCGCAAATCAGGTGAATACAGTTCAGGATATATTCCGAATGCTCAAAATATTCCACTTGACTTTTTAAATAAAAAAATTAGCAATTTCCGTTTAAATGACACTTTTTACACGCATTGTGCTGGAGGTTATAGAAGTATGATAGCTGCTTCAATTTTAAAAAGCAAAGGAATTCACAACTTTACAGATATTAAAGGAGGATTTAATGCTTTAAGAAAAACAGGCTTAGAAATTTGAAGTTAAATAAATTTTGCAAACATAAAAAACCAAAAAAATTGAGAATGATGTACAATATTTTTACCTGTTAATAATATTATCAAAGAATAAAGCCTCAAATATTAGTAATTTTATAAAAAGACTGACAAAATGACAATATGATTGTCTTTTTTGTAATTTTGTTAATTAAAATTTAAAATTTCACCTTCAAGTAATTTATGGGAGCGGACGAATTTAAATCTTTGGACAAAAACCTTGTATCGGAAATTTCAAATAATCACTATTTAAATAGATTAATTAAGAAAACCTCCAAAAGGGTTTACATTGAAAGCTATGGTTGCCAAATGAATTTTGCTGATAGTGAAATAGTGGCCTCTATTTTGATCGAAGATGGTTATACTATAACTAAAAAGTTAGATAAAGCTTCCTTAATTCTTATAAACACTTGCTCAATTAGAGATAAAGCTGAAAAAACAGTTCGTAAAAGATTAGAGTTTTTTGAATCTATTAAAGAAAAAAATTCTAAAACGAAGGTTGGTGTAATGGGATGTATGGCAGAACGATTGAAAAGAAAGTTTCTTGAAGAGGAAAAAATTGTTGACTTAGTCGTGGGTCCAGATGCTTACAAAGATATTCCTAGGCTATTACAAGAGGTTGAAAACGAAAATGAGGCTGTGAATGTGGTTTTATCAAAAGACGAAACATACGGAGATATATCTCCAATAAGATTAAACTCAAATGGAATATCTGCATTCGTTTCTATTACACGAGGTTGTGATAATATGTGCACCTTTTGTGTTGTGCCCTTCACTAGAGGTAGAGAAAGAAGTCGTGATCCTAAAAGTATCTTAGAAGAAATTGAAGAACTGAAATGCAAGGGATATAAGGAAGTTACCTTGCTAGGACAAAATGTAGATAGCTATCTCTGGTTCGGCGGTGGCTTAAAAAAAGACTTCAAAAAGGCTTCCATCATTCAGCGTAAAACTGCATTAAGATTTCACAACTTATTGAGCATAGTTGCCGAGGCATTTCCTAAAATTAGGATTAGATTTTCCACATCCAATCCTCAAGATATGACCGTTGAGGTAATAAAAATAATGGCCAAATACAAAAATATTTGCAATCATATTCACCTGCCAGTTCAATCGGGGAGTAATAGAATTTTGAAAAAAATGAATCGCCAGCACACAATACAAGAATATTTTAGGCTAATAGATTCAATTCGCACAATTCTTCCTGATTGTGGAATTTCACATGATATGATTGCAGGATTTCCAACTGAAACTGCTGAGGATCATCTAAACACACTAAAACTAATGGATTATGTAAAATATGACTTTGGATTTATGTTTGCATATTCGGAACGACCTGGAACTATGGCTGCAAAAAAAATATCTGATGATATTGAGGATAATATAAAAAAGCAACGTTTAAATGAAATTATCAAAAAACAGCAAAAACATAGCCTCTATAGAACTCAGCAATATTTAGGTAAAATAGTTTGTGTTTTAATTGAAAAGGTTTCTAGAAAATCAGAATATTTTTGGAGTGGAAGGACTCAACAAAATACTGTTGTAGTTTTCCCTAAAGAAAATTACAAAACAGGTGAATTTGTTGACGTGAAAATTAAGAGTTGTACTTCTGCAACGCTAATTGGAAAAGCAATTAAAATATCAAATCGAATTTAATATGGATTCATTACAATCAGTTAAACAACGTTTTGGCATTATAGGTAATAACATTGGGTTGAATCGTGCTTTAGAAAAGTGCCTACGTGTTTCTAATACCGATATTTCGGTTCTAGTAATAGGGGAAAGTGGTGTCGGGAAAGAAAGTATTCCAAAAATTATACATCAATATTCACATAGGAAACATAATAAATACATAGCTGTGAATTGCGGTGCTATACCAGAGGGGACAATAGATAGTGAACTTTTTGGTCACGAAAAAGGTGCATTTACAGGAGCATCCCAAACAAGAGCCGGTTATTTTGAAGTTGCAGATGGTGGAAGTATTTTCCTTGACGAAGTAGGTGAATTGCCAATGCAAACTCAAGTACGATTACTAAGAATTCTTGAAAGCGGTGAATTTATAAAAGTAGGATCTTCGAAAGTTCAAAAGACAAACGTCAGAATAGTAGCAGCAACAAATGTTAATATCACTGAAGCGATATCTAAAGAAAGATTTAGAGAAGATTTATATTATAGATTAAGCACGGTTGAAATAGGACTGCCTCCTCTAAGAGAGAGAAAAGAAGATATTATTTTACTTTTTAGAAAATTTGCATCTGACTTTGCTCAAAAATATCATATGCCTCCTATAAAACTCGATAAACACTCGCAAGAATTGTTAATGAACTTCAGGTGGAGTGGTAATATAAGACAACTTCGTAACGTTGCTGAGCAGATTTCAGTATTAGAAAAAGAAAGAGAAATTAATGTATCTTGCTTAAGCACTTATCTGCCTGATCGAAAGCCTCAACTACCAGCGTTGATAGACAAAAAAAATAGTAAAAGTGATTTTGGCTCTGAGAGGGAAATACTTTACAAAGTTCTTTTTGACATGAAAAATGATCTAAATGATTTAAAGAAACTGACGCTTGATTTAATAAAAAACGGAAGTCAAAATGAAATAAATGAGAAAAACCAAAGTCTAATTGAAAAAATTTATGGGAAAGAGACTAACCCGGAAAAAAGTACAATAGATTCTGTGCCAATTAATAATACCCATGAGAAAATTAATAAAGTTGAGACATTAGATAAATACTCCTATGCCGAAACAATAGAGGAAGAAGAGGAACCTCTTTCCCTCCACGAGAAAGAACTCGAGATGATTAAGCAGGCATTAATCCGAAGTAAGGGGAAACGTAAATTGGCGGCCCAAGAATTGGGTATATCTGAAAGAACATTATATAGAAAAATTAAACAATTCGATCTTAATGAACCTGAAAAAATTTAAGCTTTTGGTTTTATTTACATTTTTAGTTTTGCAATGTAAATGTGGAATTTATTCCTTCACAGGTGCATCTATCCCACCGGGTGTAACAACTTTTCAGGTTAATTTTTTTGAAAATCTTGCTGGTAATCGTCCTGGCTCAATAATAGAACCAGGATTAGATAATGATTTTACTAACGCACTTCAAGATATTATTATGAATCAGACAAACTTGAACTTAGTGAGTAAAGAAGGGCAACTTATTTATGAAGGAGAAATTACTGAATATAGTGTTACTCCAATGTCTGCAACTGCTGAAAATACAGCTGCACAAAATCGACTAAGAATGGCAGTTGCATTTCGTTTTTTTAATATAAAAAGTGAAGATGACAATTTTGAAAGAACATATTCATTTTTCTATGATTTCCCTGCTGAACTTCAAGTCTATGACGTGATTGACACAGCACACAAAGAGATTTTTGATAGAATTACGCAAGACATATTTAATGATACACTAGCAAAATGGTAGTAAAAGATTCAAAAAGTTTATTTTCATTAATTGATAATTTTGATCCAAATAATCCGGATCACTTATTAAAACTTGAAGAGCTTTCGAAAAATTATCCAAACTTTCATCTTGTAAGAGCATATTATCTCAAAGCCCTTCAAAAGCAAGAAGTTTTGTCATTTGATAAAATTCTATCACATACTTCAGTTGCAACATATGATAGAGAATTATTATATCAATTCATTGAAACTGATTTGATTGCCAGAAAATCTTCTAAAAAGAAAAGTGGATCGACTAAAGATAATCTTACATCTCATGATAGAAGTCAAGTCAATGAAGAAGAAAACATAGATGCAAATACAAAAAGTCCTGACTTTTCATCGAAAACTCTCGAATTTTCTGAATGGGCCATTATTTTGAACTCTGATAAAAAATCATTTGAAAAAAATGATAATCTTGAAAATTTTCAACTATTAGATGATTTCTTAAAAATCCCTGAAAGAATAATCCCAGATAAAAACCTCAAAAACATTGAAGATCTGAGTGAAAAAAGTTGGTCACCAAATGACGAGCTCATGACTGAAACATTGGCAAAAGTCTTCGTAAAACAAAAAAAATTTAGAAAGGCTATCGAAGCTTACCAGATATTAGGTTTGAAATATCCGGAAAAAAATAGTTTATTTGCAAACCAAATCAAAGAAATTAAAAAACTAAAAAATAGCTGATGAGTACATTTTCTATTTTTGTTGTATTGATTATTATTGTATGCTTTTTGCTTGTATTGGTAATTATGGTTCAAAATCCTAAAGGTGGAGGTTTGTCCTCATCCTTTGGAGGTGGGACACAACAATTGGGTGGTGTTCAAAAAACTTCAGATTTTTTGGATCGTAGCACTTGGATATTGGCAACGTCACTTTTGGCTTTAATATTGGTATCAAATATTACACTTTCTACAGGCAACGATCTTAATGATTCAAAATTAATAGAAGATTCCAGTATTCCTGAAAATTTTGAAAATCCGATTGAACAACCCATACAAGAAATACCAGAAGCTAATCCAAATGAAGTTCCAATACCAGAAATCCCTGGAGCTGATAACTGATTTTTTGTTTATAATTGACTGACAAGCTGACACTTAATTTTAAAATTTTTAGACTGGTAAAGATGTTGGCACAATTTATGAAAAGTAGATTTTAAAACTAAATATTTGATTAATATGAGTATTAAACCTTTAGCAGATCGTGTTCTAGTTGAACCCGCTGCAGCTGAAACTAAAACGTCATCTGGAATCATAATTCCTGACAGTGCAAAAGAAAAACCACAAAAAGGAACTGTTGTCGCAATCGGTTCTGGAACAAAAGAAAATCCAATAACTGTAAAAGTAGGAGATAACGTTCTTTATGGAAAATATTCTGGAACTGAACTACAACACGATGGCAAAGATTATTTAATAATGAAAGAGAGCGATATTTTCGCTATCGTTTAACAACTTAAAAATTTAAAAATGGCAAAAAAAATAGAATTTGATCTAGAAGCAAGAGATGGAGTCAAACGTGGAGTTGACGCCTTAGCAAATGCTGTAAAAGTAACATTAGGTCCAAAAGGTAGAAATGTTATCATAGGTAAGGCATTTGGTGCCCCTCAAGTAACAAAAGATGGTGTAACTGTTGCTAAAGAAATTGAACTTGAAGATGCACTTGAAAACATGGGTGCTCAAATGGTAAAAGAGGTTGCATCCAAAACAAATGATCTTGCTGGTGATGGAACAACTACAGCTACTATTTTAGCCCAAGCTGTAGTCAAAGAAGGGCTTAAAAATGTTGCTGCAGGCGCAAATCCCTTAGATTTAAAAAAGGGAATTGATAAAGCAGTAGATTCAATCGTTAGTTCTTTAGAAAAACAGTCAGTAGCTGTTGGTGATTCATCAGAAAAAATTCAACAAGTAGCAAGTATATCTGCAAATAACGATTCGAATATAGGAAGCCTAATTACAGAGGCATTTGAAAAAGTTGGTAAAGAGGGAGTTATAACAGTTGAAGAAGCTAAAGGTACAGATACATATGTAGACGTTGTTGAAGGAATGCAGTTTGATCGTGGATACTTATCACCATATTTTGTTACTGACTCTGAGAAAATGGAAGCAGACTTAGAATCACCTTACATTTTGTTGTATGATAAAAAAATATCAACTATGAAAGATCTTTTGCCAATACTAGAACCAGTATCTCAAACTGGTAAGCCTCTACTTGTAATTGCTGAAGATGTGGACGGTGAAGCCCTTGCTACTTTAGTTGTAAATAAACTTAGAGGGGCACTTAAAATAGCAGCTGTAAAAGCTCCTGGTTTTGGGGATAGAAGAAAAGCTATGCTTGAAGACATAGCAATTCTAACTGGTGGTACTGTAATTTCTGAGGAACGTGGATTTACATTAGAGAATACTACAATTGAAATGCTAGGCACTACTGAGAGAGTTACTATTGATAAAGACAATACGACAATTGTAAATGGTAATGGAGCAAAAAAAGACATCCAGGCTAGAGTAAATCAAATAAAATCTCAAATTGAAACTACGACCTCAGATTATGATAAGGAAAAGCTTCAAGAGCGATTAGCGAAACTTTCTGGTGGGGTTGCAGTTTTATATGTGGGTGCCCCGTCTGAGGTTGAAATGAAAGAGAAAAAAGATAGAGTAGATGATGCTCTTCATGCCACTCGAGCTGCTGTTGAGGAAGGAATAGTAACCGGTGGAGGTGTTGCACTTTTGAATGCACAGAAGGAGCTCAAAAAAATCAAGCCTGATAATGCGGATGAAGCAACTGGTATTCAAATTATAAATAAAGCCGTTGAATCCCCACTAAGAACTATTGTTGAAAATTCTGGCGGTGAGGGTTCAGTTGTAGTTTCAAAAGTTTCTGAAGGTAATGAAAATTTTGGATTCAATGCGAAGGATGGTACTTACGTAGACATGCTAAAAGAGGGAATCATTGATCCAAAGAAAGTTACTCGAGTTGCACTTGAAAATGCAGCATCAGTTGCTGGAATGATCCTCACTACAGAATGTGCTTTAATTGACATCAAAGAGGAAGCTCCACCTGCACCTCCAATGGGTGGGGGCGGAATGCCAGGAATGATGTAATAAATATTTCAAAAGACCCTAAAATGAGGGTCTTTTTTATTTGAGTTTTCTTTCGTAAATACAACAAATAGGAAGTTCATTATATATATTGTCAGGAGCCTTAAATAATGGTGTATCATGTCCAACATTAGCAATAGCAATTTGAATTTGATCTAGCAATATTTTGTTTGAATTATAGGTGACAGAGAGAATATTTGATGGTATGTCCCATGTAGCCATCTTTACTCCTTTCAAAGACAAAGCTGCTTTCTGAATTCGTTTTTTACAAATTTCACAATTGCCAATTACTTCGAAATTTGATTTTTTATTCTTTTCATTTTGAGCAGAAATAGTTGTCAAAATGAAAAACAAAAAAAGGAAAATAGGTTTCTTCATAATTTTTTTATTGTAAAGTTAATTATAAATTTAAACGTAAACCAAGGTAAACCATTCTCCCAACAATTGGTGCATAAACCTGAGCAGAATCAAAATTTATTCCAAAAGGATCATCAGCTGCAATTATTGGATTCAATTGTCTAAAATTTCCTAAATTTTCAACCCCACTATAAACTTCAAATTTGTTTGTAAAAGCATAGGTTATTTGACTATTCCAAAGTCCATAAGATGGAGAGTAGCTCCCTTCAGGATCTCGAACGGTAGAGACTAATCGTTGTTGTCCTAAATAATGGTAAGTTAAATCCCATCTCCACTGAGCTCCATCATTTTTTCGTTTTGTTTCCCATCCAAAATTTGCAAAAAATCTATTTTGAGCTTGTAATGGTCTTTGCAGAAACCCCGAATCATAAGTTGTTTTTACATCATAATTTTTATAAGCAAAACGAAGACTTAAAAGCTCTAAAGGGTTGTAGTCAATTGATAATTGATAGCTATTCGCACGGCTTAAACCCTTTAAATTATAAAATGAGATTTGACCTTCCGATTCCCAGTCTACAACCACTTGATCGGTAAAATTGGTAACATAATAATCCGCCGTTATATCTCCACCCCTTCCAAAAAGTTTAAAAATCTGACGTATGCTAATTCCATAATTCCATGCTTTCTCAGGATTTAAGCCATAAATAGATCCTCCACTCTCTAAAATATTTATCCTGCGGTTTGTACCAAAAAGAGTTTGATTTTCAGCAAAAATATTTGCTGCTTTTCTTCCACTTCCTCCTGAAATTCTAAATATTGTCGTCTCATTAGGAAGATACCTCAAGTGTAATCGAGGTGTAACAAAAGTTCCCAAACGGTTATGAGAATCAACTCTAATACCAGCTACAAGATTAAAATTTTCCAAACTATCATAGCTGTATTCGAAGAAACTACCAACAGAAATATCATTTCTATTAAAATAAAAAGTATCCACCGTTTCTAAATAACGGTCATATGAAAAATTAAATCCTAATTTAAATTTATTCTTGGTGTTCCCTATGATTGAGTTATATAAAATATTGCTATAAAAACTCTGATGGTCAATATCATAATTTCTAAAACCATAAAAAGCCTCTTGTATATGATTACTATATGCAGATTGAAAACCAAAACTTTTATAAGATAATTCAGGAAATACATATCCGATTTTCAAAGAAGTATCTATTCTAGTGGTGTTAATCTGACTACCCCAAAAGAAATTTTCATACCTATTGCTTTCCGGTATAAAATCTAACTCACCAACTTGCTTTTCATCTTGCATTAAACGAATACTCCCAAAACCAACCCATCCTTTTTTTGAATCAGTGTATTGCCAACGATTCAAAATATTCACCTGCTCAGTAAGTGGAGCATCTAAAAATGAGTCGCTGTTGTTATCTATCTTTTGATTGCGCAAATTACCATGAATAAATAGACTCGTACTCCATTTATTATTTAGTTTCAAACTCCCTTGAAAATTTGCTTCTCGTCTGCCCATATTAGAACTGAACAGATTAAAAAATAGTGGATCACTTGAAAAGGGTTTTTTTATTTCAGTATTTATTTGACCAGCAATACTCTCGAAGCCATTGATTACACTTCCTGTTCCTTTAGTTATTTGAATACTTTCAATCCATGTTCCTGGTGTAAAAGTAAGACCGTAAGCTTGAGAAGCTCCACGAACCATAGGAATATTTTCCTCGCTAATCAACAAATATGGACTGGTTAGTCCTAACATTTGTATTTGCTTAGTGCCAGTGAGTGCATCTGAAAAATTAACATCAATAGAAGGATTCGTCTCGAAGCTTTCTGAGAGATTGCAACATGCTGCTTTTAATAATTCTTCGCTATTTATGTTTATTATATTTTGGGCCTCAAAATAGGCTTTTTGTATGGCTTTTCTCCTTTGAAAGATTGTTACTTCATCCAGTGATTCTGTATCGCTGGGCTTCAAAAATCTGATTAACATCTTGTTATTTTGAACACTCAATGTATCTGACTTAAAACCGATGTAACTAAGTATTAGTTTTCCTTCTGGACCTAAATAAGGAATTGTAAATTTACCTTCTTGATCAGTTACAGTTCCTGTTTGGGTATTTAACCAAAAAACATTTGCTCCAACAAGAGGTATTGTTTCACTACCGTCTTTAGTTAGTAATCTCCCCTGAAGATTTTCTTGTGCTGAAAGTTTAGACCCTAATAGGCTTAATAGTATTAAAATGTATTTTTTCACTTTAAATTTTTATGAGTTGTATTATTCTTTTTTTATTTGAAAAGACAGATTAACCGTAAAATATAAATGAATTATTCTTTAGAAACAGTTTACAAGTTTTAGTAGGAGGTGAAGGTGGATTAAATATGTTTAACTTAGACGAAAAATGTGATTTTAGAGTTTTGATATTCGGATGTCTAAGGGGTATATTCTTGGTAATAGTAACTTTTAAAAAGTTCTCTTGATCAATTTTTTGGGGTTCGTGGTTTTGAAATAGTTGAATTTCATCTTCACAGCATGACTTTTTTGTAAGTTTATCTATTGGATTAAATTTGGAATCAAAATTGGGCACCATGCCACAGTTCGATGAATTATATGCCAACGAAATCTTGGCTATTTTGTCATCACAATAATGAACATTTAATGCATAACCAACTCTTGTTGTCAAAATAATTAACGTCAGAAATAAACTTACTAAACTTTTAATTTTCATTATTCAAAGATACTTTTTTTAAACAAAATAAGAGATCAATAGAATGCATGACATACTTAGCATTATTACATTTTCAATTAAGGTTGCTTCTGTCATAGGTAGTTTCAACGAGGTCCCTAAACAGGCACAATCAATCTTGGTTTTATTAACTAAAGTCTTAATTACACCTAAAGAAGTAATAGATAAAACCAATAATGTGAGGGAAAGAATCACTGGGAGATTCCATCCGATCAAAAAAGCAATACCTAAGGCTGTTTCAAGAAAAGGATACAAACTTGCGTAAAATGGAATTTTTTTTGCTAAAGGGTCGTAACGCATAAATAAGGTAGGGAAACTACTATAATCTAGAAATTTGAATAAACTAAATATCATAAAAAATAATCCCATAAAAATTTGCATAGATTTTTCATAGCTGGCGTTAATTTGACTGGAAATATAAAAAGTCCCCATAATTAGATATGAAAAGATTAGAAAAAGAGGAGTCAACTGTTTTAATTTTGACTTCGTTTCTTTTTTGTATCTGAATATATCACCTTTAACACTATATTTTGTACCTAAAAGCTTTGAAATTTCGTTAACCTCAAGATATTGTTTGGAATCAATTTCTACAAGCCCTGTTTCTAGGCTAACTTTTACTTCCAATACACTTTCATATGCATTGATTTTATCCAAAACTGTCTTTTGACAATTTGAGCATGTCATCCCAGAAATATAGAATTTACTTTTCATAAGGTTTTAGCTGTTAAATCATAAAATTGAATTTTAAAATTTTTAAAGTCTTTAACAAAGTTAATCACATTTTTGTACATAAATGATACACTAAATTTAAGTTTGTAAGTAACAGATTACTTAATTTTGTTTAAAATGTTAGCAGCAACTTACTCTTCAATATTTAAAAAAATCAAAACTTCTTTGAACCCTCTTAAAGAGGAGGCTTTAATGGGTTTAGAGACTTGCTGTAAGGTCCTTAGAAATGATATTACTCATTATGATTGGGTGGGCTTCTACTTTTCAAATTTTAATACCAAAACACTTCACCTCAAAGCTTTTTCTGGAGATCCAACAGAACATATAACTATACCTTTTGGTAAAGGAATATGTGGTCAGGTTGCAATTACTAATAAAAACTTTAATGTACCCAATGTTAAGGAGCAGGACAATTATATATCATGCAATATTAATGTCCACTCAGAATTAGTTGTCCCCTTGTTTTTTGAAGGAAGGAATATTGGTCAAATCGATATTGACTCTAACAAAATTGATGCGTTTTCAAAAGAAGACGAAAGTTTGCTAGTATTATGTTGCGATTTCATTTCAAAGGCGTATGGATCAAGACTATTAAAAATTTAAATTAATATGGAAAACAAAAAAATAACCTCAGCATTAATATCAGTATTTGATAAAAATAATCTTGAGCCATTAATTGAAGAATTAGTCAGCAAAGATGTGACACTCTATTCCACAGGAGGAACAAAAGAATTTATTCAAAATTTAGGACACCAAGTATTTGCTGTTGAGGAATTAACAGGCTATCCCTCTATACTTGGGGGAAGAGTTAAAACATTGCATCCTAAAATTTTTGGTGGAATTCTTAAAAGATCAAATAATGAGAATGATTTCAGAGAAATTGAAAAATTCCAAATCCCATCAATCGATTTAGTAGTTGTAGATTTATATCCATTTGAAAAAACCGCAGCAGAAAATGCATCAGAAAATGATATTATTGAAAAAATTGATATTGGTGGAATTGCTCTAATCAGAGCTGCTGCAAAAAACTTTAATGATGTATTCTGTATCTCTGATAAAGATGATTACATGAATTTTATTTCACTTTTTAAGAAATCTAATGGTGCGCCTTCACTTGAAGAAAGAAAAGATTTTTCTATAAAAGCTTTTCATATATCATCAAATTACGATACTGCTATTTTTAATTATTTCAATAAAGATCAAAATTATTTAAAGATAAGTATAAGCAATGCTAAGGTTCTTCGTTATGGTGAAAACCCCCACCAGAAAGGATATTTTTATGGGTCGTTTTCAAATTTATTGGACCAGATCAATGGGAAAGAAATATCATATAATAACCTACTTGATATTGATTCAGCGATAAATCTAATGTCAGAATTTTATAAAGGTAAGCCTGCCTTTGGAATTTTTAAACATAACAATGCATGTGGTTTTGCTGTTAGAGATAAATTAAGTGAAGCTTATCTCGCATCTTTAGATGGCGACCCAATATCAGCTTTTGGAGGAATTTTAATAAGCAATAAAGTAATTGATTTAATAACAGCGACAGAAATTAACAAACTTTTTTTTGAAATAGTAGTTGCGCCAGATTATGATTCTAAAGCTCTTGAATTATTAAAGGTAAAAAAGAACCGCATTATTCTTGTCCAAAAAGAAAACATACAGTCAAATCAAGTATTAAGAAGTTGCCTAAATGGTGTTTTAGTGCAAGATAAAGACCTTGAAACCGATAAAAAAAATGATCTAAAGTATGTTACAAAAAAATTACCTCTCCCAAATGAAATTGAAGATTTGTTATTCGCATCAAAAATTTGCAAACACACAAAATCAAACACTATTGTACTTGCAAAAAATAAACAACTTATAGGTTCTGGTACTGGACAAACTTCACGAGTGGATGCATTACACCAAGCAATTAAAAAAGCTAAAACCTTTGGTTTTGGTTTAAAAAACGCTGTCATGGCAAGTGATGCTTTTTTCCCCTTCCCAGATTGTGTTGAAATTGCTAATAGTGAGGGTATCAATTCTGTAATACAACCTGGAGGTTCTATAAAAGACAACTTATCTATAGATTATTGTGATTCAAACGAAATGAGTATGGTTTTGACAGGAATACGTCATTTTAAACATTAATTGTTAATTTTGCAAAATATTATCAACAATGGGATTATTCACTGAAGACATAGCAATAGATTTAGGAACTGCTAACACCCTTATTATACACAACGATAAAGTTGTCGTTAATAGCCCTTCTATAGTAGCTATTGACAGAACTACTAACAAAGTAATCGCAATTGGTGAAGAGGCAAATATGATGCAGGGCAAGACGCATGAAAATATTAAAACCGTGCGTCCACTCAAAGATGGTGTAATTGCTGACTTTAACGCTTCAGAACAAATGATTAATCGTTTAATTAAAAGTATACCAACATTACACCGTAAAATTTTTTCGCCTTCCCTTAGAATGGTTATCTGCATTCCTTCAGGTATTACGGAAGTAGAAATGCGTGCAGTAAAAGAATCTGCTGAAAGAGTTAATGGAAAGGAGGTATATCTTATTCACGAACCTATGGCAGCAGCAATTGGTATTGGGATAGACATAATGCAACCCAAAGGAAATATGGTTGTTGACATTGGAGGTGGTACCACAGAAATCGCAGTAATTGCACTTTCAGGAATTGTTTGTGACAAATCAATTAAAATTGCAGGAGATGTTTTTACAGGAGATATAATAAATTATATGAGAAGCAAGCACAATTTATATATTGGGGATAGGACTGCGGAAAAAATTAAAATTCTTGTTGGTAGTGTTATTGAAGACCTAGATAGTCCTCCTGAGGAAATGTCAGTTCAAGGAAGAGATCTATTAACAGGTAAGCCCAAACAGGTAATAATTAGCCACGCTGAAGTAGCTAAAGCACTTGATAAATCCGTAATCCGTATCGAGGATGCAATTATGGATGCCCTTTCTCAAACTCCACCTGAACTTTCTGCAGACATTTATAATACTGGAATTTACTTAGCCGGTGGCGGAGCATTATTAAGGGGTTTAGATAAAAGATTATCTCAAAAAACTGACCTGCCAATTTATGTAGCTGAAGACCCACTTCAGGCTGTTGTAAGAGGTACAGGTATTGCCCTCAAAAATACTGACCGTTTTAAAACTGTTCTAATTAAATAATCTGGTATGCAGCGAATAATAAATGCGCTCATACAATACAGAAATCCAATTTTATACTTTTTTTTTATGGGTTGTTCAATTTTTTTCTTGACTAAAAAAAGTAAATATCACAAAACCCAATTAGAAGAATATGGAATGTATGTAACAAAAGAACTTTATGATATTAATCATAAATTATCTAATTATTTTAAATTGAAAAGGAAAAATGAGGAGTTATTAAAAGAGAATAAAAAATTAAGAGAACTTTATCTTAAATCAAAAAGTTTGGCTCTTTATCCAAATGCTTTTGCAAAAAAAAAACATTTCCCATTTAAACTAAAAGAGGCTAACGTAATAAAAAATAGCTTTTTAAACCAAAGGAATAATCTTATTATAGACGTAGGTAAGGGTGATGGAATTAAAAGTGATATGGGGGTAATTTCAAAAAATGGAATTGTTGGTATTGTTAATTCTGTTTCAGAAAATTATTCTAGTGTAATTTCAATTTTAAATCAGGACATAAAAATCAATGTTCGTTTAAAAAAAAGTAATGCATTGGGCTCCATGTTTTGGAGAGGATTAAATCCATTAGAGTTTAAAATCGATGATGTTGTTAATAATGTTTCATTCAAAAAAGGAGATACAATAATTACAGGAGGAATGTCTGCTTATTTTCCGTATGGAATTCCGATAGGAGAAATAGTAGATTTCGAAAGTAATTCACAAAATGGATATTATTCAATAAACGCAAGGCTATTTGAAGATCCCTCTTTAGTAAATTATGTTTATGTTTTATCTAATGTGGATAGAGAAGAAATTTTAAAATTGCAAGAAAATTTTCAAAATGAATAGAAAAAGCTTAATCCTTTTAATTTCTTTTTTTAGTCTTTTATTTTTTCAAATTTTTGCTTTTAATAATATGAATATTTTTGGTTTTGTAAACCCGATGATATATATCGTTTTTTTAGTAATCTATAATTTTGACAGCGATCAAACTCTTTTTATTCTGATTTGTTTCCTTTTGGGCTTTTCAGTTGATTTTTTTTCTCAATCCGGCGGAGCACATACTATTGCTACATTGACAGTGTCTTTTCTTAGACCAATTTTAATAAGAAATTCTTACGGAGTTACATCTGAAATTCCAGTAAGTTTTAATACTGATACAAGAAGAATTAATAACTACACATTTTTATCACTTTTATTTATTTTACACCATCTAATTTATTTTTCAATTGTATTTTTTGACTGGACTGCAGTACATCTAATTTTAAAGAACACTTTTTTGACGTTTATGTTTTCTTTAACTTTAAGTATTATGGTTTTAAATTTTTACAGAAAACCTAATGATTCATAAAAATCTTTTATTTTATTTCATCTTTGGAGTCTCAGCGATATTTATTTTTCAACTGATAAGGTTACAACTATTTAACTCTGAATATTCTGAGCGGTCTCTAAGCAATGCGACTTTAGAACGTACAGTTTATCCTCCTCGAGGACTTATTTATGATAGAAATGGTAAACTTTGGGTTAGTAATAAGCCTGTATATGATTTGATGGTGGTCCCTGAAAATTTGAAAGTATTTGACACACTTGAACTCACTCAAAATTTGAAAATATCAAAGAAAGAGCTTATTGAAAAAATTAGAAATGCTAAAGAATTTTCAAAAAAATTACCATCTGTAATAGAACGTCAGCTGTCATTATCTGAAATATCAATTTTTCAAGAAAAAATGTGGAAGTTCCCAGGGTTTTATTTTCAAAAAAAAACAACTAGAGATTATCTTTTACCTATCGGAGGAAATGTATTGGGTTATATCAGTGAAACAAATAAGAGAGAATTAAAAATGAAGCCTGATTATGACCTTGGAGAAATGATAGGACGACAAGGAATTGAAAAAACATACGAAAAAATTCTTAGGGGTAAAAAGGGTGTTAAAATTTTTCAAAAAGACCGTTTTAACAGAATAATTGGTCCCTATGAGTATGGAAATTATGATACAGCTTCTAAAGCTGCTGAAAATTTGACTTTGACTCTGGACTCTGATTTACAAAATTATGGTGAATCTTTGATGCAAAACAAAAGAGGTGGAATAGTCGCCATAGAGCCAGAAACTGGTGACGTTTTGGCTCTTATTACTGCACCTAATTACAATCCTAACATTCTAATTGGAAGAAATAGGTCAAAATCCTTTAATAAATTAGTAAATGATACTATTTCAAAACCTCTTTTTGATAGAAGTCTACAAGCAGAATATTCGCCTGGATCTCCCTTTAAATTATTAAATGCTCTTATAGGTCTTCAGGAGAAAGTTATTACTCCAGAAACTGTTTTTTCTTGTAATAAAGGTCATTATTATGCAAAAGGAGCTTTTATGAAATGTCACAATGGTATCGGTACAAAAAGTAATCTTGTTAAAGGAATTTACAAATCTTGCAATAGCTACTTTGCGAAGACTTTTGTTAGAATAATTGAAAGCCAATCAACTCCAGAAAAGGGCATAGACCTATGGAAAGCTCACTTGTTACGATTTGGATTAGGAAATTATTTAGGTTATGACTTACCTATTGGGAAACCAGGATTTATTCCTGATAGTAATTATTACAACACCTGGTATCCAGAAAAAAATTGGGGCTCTACTACAGTTATATCAAACGCTATAGGACAAGGGGAGATTCTTACAACCCCAATTCAAATGGCAAATTTTACTGCTGCTATTGCAAATCGTGGATTTTACAGAAAACCGCATTTTAAAAAATCCGCTGACAGCAAATTGAATGATTCATTATACCCAATTAATAGAACATCGATTGATTCCAAACATTTTGAAACCGTTATTGAAGGGATGCATCAAGTAGTTGAAAGAGGAACTGCACGCATAGCAAAAATAAATGGACTTGAAATTTGCGGTAAAACTGGAACTGTAGAAAACTTTATTCGTCTAAATAATGAAAAAACTCAGCTTACTGATCATTCAATTTTTATAGCATTTGCGCCCAAAGAAAAACCTAAAATTGCACTAGCTGTATTTGTAGAGAACGGGTATTGGGGTGCTAGATGGGCTGCTCCAATAGCAAGTTTAATAATAGAAAAATATTTGAAAAAAGAAGTCAAACGTAAATGGCTTGAAAAAAAAATAGTTGAGGGAAGCCTTATTGCAGAGTACGAAAAACCTTTTCTTGGTAAACCCTTCAATATAAATGAATAAAAATTTTCTTTTAAGACTTGATTGGGTAAGTATCTTAATTTTTTTGATACTTGTTAGCTTTGGCATTTTAAATATTTATTCAGCTACATTTTCAGAATTCTCTATTTCAATTTTTAATACGCAAAATCCTGCTGGTAAACAATTTTGGATTTTCATAATATCTTTAGTAATTCTTCCATTTATTTTATTTGTAAATGCAAGTTTCCTTGAACATTTATCAAATGTGTTTTACACAATTTCATTAATTAGTTTGATAGGTTTACTATTCTTTGGCCAGAAAATTTCTGGAGCAACCTCATGGTATTCAGTCGGTGGATTTAACTTTCAACCATCTGAATTTGCAAAAATAACAACCGCTTTGTTAATTTCAACAAAATTAAGTTCTATACAAACGGATATAAAAAAAGTTAAAGATATTTTAAAGTTATTTGGAATAATTTTAATTCCAATGTGTCTTATAATTCTTCAATCAGACGCAGGATCTGCATTAGTTTTTCTAGGAATAGTTTTTGCCTTATTAAGGGAAGGCTTAAATATAAGATTCCTCTACTTTAGTATTTTGTCATTGATCATTTTCGTATTAACCCTACTACTAAAACCATTACTTTTAAGTTTTATTTTAATATTGACCTTTATTATAATATATCGATATATAACAAACAAATATCCTAAAACAAATAAATCACCTTTATTGATAATTTTATTTGTATCAATTTTTTTTTCATTTTCAGTCGACTTTATTTTTAATTCTATTTTCGAACAAAGACATCGTGATAGATTTAATGTAATTCTTGGTTTAGAAGTCGATTCTAAAGGTATAGGATACAACATTAACCAATCTAAAATTGCCATAGGATCTGGTGGATTCAGCGGAAAAGGGTTTTTAAACGGAACTCAAACTAAGGGGGGGTTTGTCCCAGAACAGCATACAGATTACATATTTAGTACAGTTGGAGAAGAATGGGGCTTTATCGGAAGTAGTTCTCTCATTATTTTTTATGTGTTTTTAATAATCAGGATATTATCTCGAGCTGAAAAACATACTCAGCCGTTCCCAAGGATTTTTTCATACTGCTTTGTTGGCATGCTATTTATCCACTTCTTTATAAATATTGGTATGACCCTTGGTTTATTACCAACTGTCGGAATTCCACTTCCGTATATCAGTTATGGTGGTACAAATCTTTTAGCTTTTAGTTTAATGTTTTTTATGTATTTAAATTTAGATGCAAATAGATTGAATTAACCTTTTACATCTAGTGCATCACGAATTCTGTTACCCAAAGTCATAAAAGATAAAACAAGAGTCATAATTGCAAAGCCAGGTAAAATAGTTAAATATGGCTTGCCAAGAAGTAGATAATTAAAGTTGTTTTTTACCATTCCTCCCCAAGTTGGGATAGGTGGCTGGGCTCCTATACCTAAAAAACCAAGACCACTTTCCATTAATATAGCACTCGCAAAATTAGCAGCCGAAATAATAATAAGGGGTCCTATAGTAGTGGGAAGTATATGATTAATTAAAAGTCTCTTTTTCGAAAATCCTAAAACTTCACCTGCTTTAATGTAGAATTCTTCTTTAGTTGATTTAACTTGACCTCTTACTACCCTAGCTACCTCAACCCACATAGTAATTCCAACAGCAATAAATACTTGCCAAAATCCTTTGCCAAGAGCTAAAGTGATAGCTATAACCATCAATAGAGTCGGAACTGACCAAATTATATTTATGAATCCAATTATAAGTTTATCAGGCCACCCTCCATAAAAACCTGCAATAGCACCAAAGAAAATACCCAGAACTAAAGAAATAATAACTGCAACAAACCCAATAGAAATTGATACTCTTGACCCAATAATTAGGCGGCTTAAGAAATCTCTTCCAAATTTATCTGTGCCTAAAATAAAAGTCTTTTTTTTTAGATATTTTCTTTCTATCTCATTCTTATCTATCCCACTTGGGAATTCTTTATAGTTGACTTTCTCATAGTAATCTGTAGCATTCCCATATCTTTTAAATAAAATTCCATCAATTCCCCAACGTATTTCTTTAATAGGAACCTCATCACTGGCATTAATTTTACCGTTGAAAAAACTATTACTGATAATCGAATTATTTCTTGGAATTGTAAGTAATAAGCAGGAAAAACCAGGCTCTTGAGAATGGATAGATAAATGCATTTGATTTGCATTCTCAGTTTTATCAGGGGATAACTGGTATGCAAAAACTGCAATGAAAATCACAAGAGATATGTAAGTCGCACTAATTTGTGCCCAAACGTCCTTTTTTAAAAGTTTTAAAGCACGTTTTAACTCCAATTCAACTTATTCTTTTTATTTTTTTGCAATAGTGCGTTTAGGTTCTATAGATGAAAGGTCTTCAAGGATTCTTACAGCTTCGGCTATATAAAAATCTTTTTTTAAAGATTCAAGTCCTCTATTTCTCTTTTCAATGGTAGTGTTATTTGGTAGATTTTTTTGTCCAGCTTCAGGGAGCCACTGAAATTCGAAAGGGGCCTCAAAGTCTGATAATTTATCAAAACGTTCTGCATATTTTTTCTTTGTTTCCATTTCTGTCTTAAAAGAATCATAATCTAAAAAATATGAGAAGTCATTTTGTTGGCTTTTTACCCATAAAGCCTGTTCATCAATCAAGGAAACGATAGGGTTTTCTTGCAACCTTTTTTTACTCTTTTCTACTGCATAATCATAATTATTCATTACAGATGGTTTATAATTTGCAGGTGTTATACGGTCCCATGCTAATGGATTATCTTGATCTTTCTCACCCATTTCAACATAAGTATAGCGATCTGGAAAAACGATATCGCTTTTAACACCTTCAAGCTGAGTTGATTTGCCATTAACGCGATAAAACTTGTCTGTTGTTACTTTTAAAGCTCCTAAATCACCATAGGTGCCTCCAGTTACCATTTTATTCAAGTCGATGACGTTTTGAACTGTTCCCTTACCGAAGGTTTGTTTACTTCCTAAGACAATTGCCCTTTTATAGTCTTGCAGTGCTGCGGCAATAATTTCAGATGCTGATGCTGAAAACTCATTAACTAATAATACTAAAGGGCCATCCCATATTATTGAGGGATCAACATCTTTTAAGATCTCTTTTCTACCCCCGGTACTCTTTACCTGTACAACTGGTCCTTTGTCGATAAAATATCCTGTCATATCAACAACTGTTTTCAATGAGCCTCCCCCATTATTCCTCAAATCAAGAATAATTCCTTTAACATTTTTTTGTTTAAGTTGCTGTAATTCTTTTTTAACATCTATTGCTGCATTACGTTCATTATAATTTTCAAAATTGATATAAAACTTTGGTAATTCAATTAATCCATAATCTCCCGAAACATCTTTAATCAGAGTTGATTTTGCATATGTCTCCTCAAGCTCAACAACGTCTCTTACAATTGATATTTCTTCAATATTTCCCTCAACTCGTTTAATAGTCAAAAAAACTTTTGTCCCCTTAGGGCCTTTAATTAACTTAACAGCCTCATCTATTACCATTCCTGAAATATCAACAGCCTCAATTTGATTTTCCTGTCTAACTTTTAGAATTGCATCGCCAACATGAAGGTTTTCTTGTCTCCAAACAGGGCCGCCAGAAATAATTTCTACGACTTTTATTTGCTGATTCCTTTTACTAAGTCTAGCTCCAATACCTTCAAATTTACCAGACATAGACATATCAAATCTATCTTTGTCTCTCGGAGCAAAATAATAAGTGTGAGGGTCAAATTGAAGTACTATAGAGTTTAAATATATAGAGAACCAATCTTTTCTTTTCTGATCGTTATAAATTTCAAATAAATTTTTAATGTTTTCCTCAATTTCTTCTCTTATACTTTCTTCTAATTCTATGTCGGAAATCATAGTGTAATTATTATCTACTTTCTTTTTTTCAATTTCCTCATCTTTTTTTCCTATAAATGTTTCAAGAGCATTAAGTTTAAAGCGTTTTCTCCAAAAAGCTTTTAACTCGTCAAGTGATTTAGCATAAGGTATAGTTTTAAAATCTAAACTAATTTCCTCTTTTATATTAAAATCAAACGGCTTACTCAAAATCTCTGAATAAAAACTTTCAACTTGTTTCATTCGTTTCTTGAGCCTTAAAAAAGTTAGGTCAAAAAAATTGATCTGCGCATTTTTTATCTCATCATCAATTTTGAAACGAAAGGATTCAAAGGTCCTAATATCAGATTGAAGGAAAAATCTATGTTGGCCATCTAGGCTCTCTAAATAATTCATGAAAGCATTTTCAGAAAAAGAATCGTTTATTTCTCTAGGATCGTAATGTCCACGTTTAATGACGTAGGAGATTATCTCAATAAGTAGCTTGTCTTTATTTGGATCTTGTTCTTTAGGACTAAATCCAAAAATAAGCGTACTTAAAGAAATAAAAATTACTAGTGAAATACGATTCCGTAAAAAAATAGTTTTGAATTCCTTTTTCATTGCGAGCAAATATAAGGATATTCTAAAATACTATTATTAGTGTTAAATGGAAGATAGCGGAGAAAGATTTTATAAATTTACTGCGAAAATTATGTATGAATAAAAAACCACTCATTCTAGTTACAAATGATGACGGAATTAATGCACCTGGACTTCGAGCACTTATAAAGGTAATGAGTGATATTGGGGAAGTTTTGGTTGTAGCACCAGATTCACCACGATCAGCTACGGGGCACGCAATCACAATAAACTCAATACTACATTGCAAAAAAATAAAATCAGATAACATCAATATAATTGAATATAGCTGCTCAGGAACACCTGCTGATTGTGTCAAATTGGCTATAAATGAAATCTTAGATCGAAAACCCAATATTTGTGTTTCAGGAATTAATCATGGATCAAATTCATCAATAAATGTAGTTTATTCAGGTACGATGAGTGCAGCTATTGAAGCAGGGATTCAGGGAGTTCCTGCAATTGGTTTTTCGTTATTGGATTTTAAATGGAATGCTGATTTTGAACCATTTAAAAATTATATTGAAAAGATAACTCTTGAAGTTATAAATAATGCCACACCTAAAAATTTAATCCTAAATGTAAATTTGCCAAAGCTAAAAGAAAATCAAATTAAAGGAATCAAAATTTGTAGGCAAGCCAATACGACTTGGTTAGAAAAGTTTGATAAACGTTCAAACCCCATGGGTGAAAAATATTATTGGTTGACAGGAACATTTTTAAATAAAGATAATGGTATGGATACTGATGAATGGGCACTGGATAATGGCTACATTTCGATAGTACCTACACAATTTGATTTAACTGATCACGGTATGATTCAGACACTGAAAAAATGGAATTTGTAAAAAGTAAATATTTTTTCTGGGGACTGTTTGCGGGATTGTTTTGGACAAGTTTTGGTGTATTGATATTATTATTTTTCCTATCTGATGTTTCGCTTGAGGAAAGTATTTTAAAATTATACAAAAAACAAAAATTGGGAGGGTTGATTTCACTCGCAGCACTTATCAATTTACCCATTTTTTTCATTGCGCTCAGAAAAAATAAATATGATTTTGCAGCTGGTTTACTTGCAATTTCTTTGATCCTAGTTTTTGTTATAGGAATTTTAAAAATAGATTTTTAAAAATTTTTGCCCCGTGAAATATTATATTATTTCAGGAGAAGCATCAGGGGATCTTTACGGTTCATTATTAATTAAAGCTCTTAAATCTTTTGATAAAAAAGCAAAATTTCGAGGATTGGGAGGTGATTTAATGAAGAAAGAGGGTTCAATTGTTGTAAAGTATTATAAGGAACTTGCAGTTATGGGATTCGTAGATATTTTTCTCAATATTCCAAAAATCATTAAATATTTAAAGTTTTGTAAAAAAGATATTAAAGATTTTAATCCAGATACAATAATTTACATCGATTACCCTAGTTTTAACTTAAGAATAGCCAAATGGGCTAAGAAAAACGGTTTTAAGAATCATTATTATATAAGTCCAAAAATTTGGGCTTGGAAAGAATGGAGAGTAAAACAGATTAAACAAAATTTAGATGCGCTTTATGTAATTCTTGAATTTGAGAAAAAATTTTTTCAAAAAAAACATAATTTCCCTGTTCATTTTGTTGGTCATCCTCAATTAGATATACATAAAAATTTTATTGAAAATCCTCTTTTTAAAAAGAAATATAATTTAGATCAGGAAAAAATTATTGCCCTATTACCTGGTAGCAGACTACAAGAAATAAATAGAATTTTACCTGTCTTTATTAAGGTTGCAAAAAAATTTAATGGATATCAATTTGTTATAGCTGGAGCCCCTGGAATACCTTCTGAAAAGTATAACTATTTCATTGAAAATTCAAATATTAAGATTGTTTACAACCAAACTCACAATCTTTTAAATTGCTGCACTTTTGCTTTAGTTACAAGTGGTACAGCAACTTTAGAGGCAGCTCTTTTTAACACTCCCCAGATAGTTTGCTACAAAACTAATCCTATGAATTACTGGATTGCTAGGAAGTTTGTTAAAGTTAAATATGTATCCCTTGTAAACCTGATTCTGAATAAAAAAAGTTTGGTTGAACTTATTCAAAAAGAATTAAATTTTGAAAACTTAACTTTAAGCTTAAACAGGCTATTAAAAGAAAGAGAGTTAGAAAACATGAAAAATGACTACACAAAATTGAAATTAAAATTAGGTAAACCAGGGGCTAGCATGAAAACTGCCAGGTTGATTTTTAATTCGATAAAATCTAATTGAATAACTACCCCCTAAAACGCGGTACAAAGTTTTTCTTGTAATTTTCAAAGTCTTCAGGTTTTGAAAAAACTTGGTAGTCGCCTTGTTTTATCATTTTCAAATAAAGTTCAATTTGTTTTGGTTTATAATAACCAACTAATGGCATAATTGGATCTCCCTCTTCACTTAAAAAAACCATTGTTGGATATCCCCTTACTCCGAGAAATTGTGTAAACTGATGAGTTGCATTTCTTCCATTTCTGTTAGGGTCGTAGTTTGGGTTTGTAAATTTTTTATTATAAAAAGTTATTTCTTCTGTTCCTTCAGCATTAAATTTTACTGCATAAAAATGCTCACTAATATAACGAGACACATCTGGATTTTGGAAAGTATTTTTATCTAATAGTTTACAAGGTCCGCACCAGTTAGTGTAAACATCCATGAAAATTTTTTTTGGCTCTTTTTTTTGAGCTGCCCTTGCCTCATCTAAAGTCATCCAATTAATCTTTTGAGCACAGATATTTATTGAATGAATCAAGAAAATTAATGTGAATATTTTACGAACCAAAATTAAAAACTTATTAAATCACTGTAAAGTTACAAAACAATTAAATTTTTTGAAGTTCTTCAGCGCCATGTGTAAGTTTTTTCAACTGTTTAAGAAGTAAAATAACTAATAAAGAAATAAGCGTACAAAAAATAAATATCCCTGTGAAAATTTGCTTTTCTCCTGCTTTTTCAGCAAAACCTCCAATTGCAGCAGCAAGTTTATTGCCTAAGCCAGTAGCAGCCCAATATATACCCATTATTGATGAAGAATACTTCAATGGAGCTAATTTGGTTATAAATGACAAGGATACAGGTGAGGCACACAATTCTCCGATGGTATGAAACAAATAGGCTAATACAAGCCAGTACATAGCAGATTTACCATAAACTTCATAATCTGAAGAAGCAAAACGCATGAACATAAAACCCAATCCCATAATCAAAATTCCAACTGCAATTTTATACAATGATGATGCTTCTTTACCTTTAAATTTCAATCGCATCCAAAATCCTCCCACAGAAACAGCAAGAGTAATTATAAAAAATGAATTTAGAGATTGAAACCATGAAGCTGGAATTTCGATCCCTAAAAGCATCCGATCTGTTTTTTGTTTAGCATAAAGATTCATTAAACCACCGGCTTGTTCAAAAGCACCCCAAAAAATAATTATTAATAAAAAAGAGATTAGTAAAACTTTTATTCTGTCCTTCTCAACTTGAGTGAGTTTGTGCTTTATTAATTTATTATCCGGATGAGAACTTTCACCAATAAAATCTCCTACTCCTACTAAATATCTCTGCCCATAAAAATAAGTTAATTGTCCAAAAAACATTCCAATTGCAGCCAAACCAAAACCATAATGCCAATTGTATGTCTCTCCAATCCATCCACATAAAATTGGCGCCGCAAATCCACCAATATTAATCCCCATGTAAAAAATGTAAAATCCTAGATCCCTTCTCTCATCTCCTTTTTGGTATAGACCTCCCACCATACTAGAAATATTTGGTTTGAGACCTCCTACACCTAAAATGACAAAAAAACATCCTAAATAAAAACTAAGCTCATTATCAAAAGCCAAAATTGTATGTCCAATACAAAGTAAAATACCACCTAACATTACCGTTTTCTTTTGACCTAATATTTTATCCGCAATCCATCCACCAGGCAAAGATGCTAGATAAACCAACATAGTATACCATCCATAAAGAGTAATAGCCTCTGAATTGGTCCATCCAAATCCTGGATTTTCAGAATCTGTTTTAGCTACAAGAAAGAGAGTAAACAAAGCTCTCATACCATAATAAGAAAATCGCTCCCACAATTCAGTAAAAAATAAAACATAAAGTCCTGGAGGATGTCCAAACGTTGATTTACGTTCAATTAACTTTTTATTTTCACCCATAATTGGCATAAGTATTATATTATAGGTTTTGAAGAATAAATTTTGTCATCTTCTTGTAAAGGTGCTTTCTAGTATTCCCACCATATATACCGTGATTTTTATCTGGATAAATCATCCATTCAAACTGTTTATCTGATTGTATTAATTCCTCAACCATACGCATAGTATTTTGAACATGAACATTATCATCTGCCGATCCATGAATAATCAAAAATTTACCCTCTAATTGATCAGCATAATTTAGGGGTGAATTCAAATCATAGCCTTCTGGGTTTTCTTGTGGTGTCCTTAAAAATCTTTCCGTATATATAGTATCATAAAAACGCCAGTTTGTAACAGGAGCTATCGCTATGGCTAGTGAAAAGATTTCTTTTCCTGTTAACAAACAATGTGCTGCCATAAGTCCTCCAAAACTTGATCCCCATATCCCTATTCTTTTTTCGTCAATGTAAGGTAAAGATCCCAGGTTTTTGGCAACAAATATTTGATCCATTGTCTCAAACTTAGCCAAATTTAAATAGGTAGATTTTTTAAATTTAGCCCCTTTATATCCTGTTCCTCTCCCATCTACACATGCTATTATATATCCCTGATTTGCAAGATATTTATGCCAAAGTGTTCTGGGGCCTCCCCATCTGTTTGCTACCTCTTGGTCACCTGGTCCAGAATATTGGAACATGAGCAACGGGTATTTCTTTTTTGGATTGAAATTCCTGGGTTTAATAATCCAAGTATTTAATTCATTTCCATTAATTTCAATTTTTGAAAATTCTTTATTTGAAAAATTAAAAGGTTTCAAAGTGTTTAGAAGTTGAGAATTTTCAAGTAATTCTCTAACAATTTTGTTGTTTTTTGTCTTATACAAAGAATACAAAGGAGGTGTCTTTTCATCGGAATATGAATGTATGTAATAGGTGCCTTGTTTACTGAACGTAGCTCCATTAGTCCCTTTAGTTGGTTGCAGTTTTCTTTTTCCTTCTCCTGAGAGCTTAATAGCATAAATCCCCCTTTCAATTGAACTTCCTTCGACTGACTGATAGTAAACTTCTTTAGTATTTGGATTAAATGTATATAATGTTGTTACCTCCCAATTGCCTCTGGTAAGTTGTTTTATTAATTTTCCATTTTTATCGTAATGGTAAATGTGTTTGTAGCCATCCCGCTCACTTGTCCATAGAAAGCTGTTGTCTTCCAAAAAAATTAAGTCGTCATAAATACTTACATAGGCTTTGTCCTGCTCCCTTAATAAAAGTTGAAATTCTTTTTTTTCTATATCCCATCGCCATAGTTTTAGATCATTTTGATGCCTATTTAATGTTTGTATAATTAAACTTTTTTCTCCACCTTCAAATTTAATTCTGGGTATATAGTATGGCTTATCTTGAAAAAGAATAGTTTCTTTTGAGCCACTCTGCAAGTTAAAGGTATAAAGTGTTATAGTTGAATTTTCTTCTCCAGCTTTTGGATATCTGAACATGTATGGAAAAGGATAAGTTTCTCTTCCGTAAACATCCATTGAAAATAGTGGAACCCTTGATTCATCAAATCGCATATACGCAATATGATTTGAATCCTTACTCCAATCAAATGCTCTTACAAAACCAAACTCCTCCTCATACACCCAATCAGTTATGCCATTTAATGTTTGATAGTCACCATCAAAGGTTATTTGCGAAATTTTTTGAGTATTTAAATTTTTTACAAAAAGATTTCTTTTATACACAAAAGCAACTTTAACTCCATCAGGAGAGAGAAGTGGCTCTTGAATTTTCTCTTTGAATACTTTATCTAATTTTTTAGTTTTTAGGTTATAAACCCAATAAAATGCTTGTTTTGACCTTCTGTATATCTGATCTTTATTTGTTTCAAGTAAAACTTTATTTTCATCCTTAGAAAAGGAATAATCTGAAATTTCTAATATCTCTGAAAACTCATTTGAATCAAAAACTATATTTTTTTCTTTCTCTTTTTCATAAGAGTATGAAACTATTTTTTTTGAATTTTTATCCTGTTCTATCAAAGTGTAATGCTCTCCATCATTCATAGATCTAATCATTTCTAATCTTTCTGGTTCGAACTTTCCTTGCCACAATTCCCCAAAATCTAGATTCGAATTTTGTGCATTTACAAAAAAAAAGTTAATAGAAAAAATTAGCAAATATTGAGGTATACAAATGATAAAATATTCAGAAACTTTTTCAAAAGATAATTTTAATAAGGAATGATTAGTTCTCATAATTTTTTTAAGCAATTTATGAAAAATGGTATAACCTTAATCTTAGAAGGGATTGAAATTCAGTATCTTTATTAAAAAGTTTTAATGGGCAAAGTTATCAAAAGCTTTTCTAAATTATCAAAATCTGAAAAAATAGATTGGATTACTAAAACTCATTTTAAAGATCCAAAACTGGCCAAAAAAAGACTTAAGCAATATTGGAATAACAACTCAGAATTACAAAAAAGCCACGATGAATTTATAGAAAATACCATTTCTAATTTCTATATACCTCTTGGTATTGCTCCAAATTTTTTAATAAACAAAAAACTTTACTCCTTGCCAATGGCAATTGAAGAAAGTTCAGTAGTCGCAGCAGCTAGTAATTCAGCAAAATTTTGGAGTACACGTGGAGGATTTAAAACAGAAATCATTGAAACTGTGAAAGTAGGCCAAGTGCATTTCTTATTTTACGGTGACTCAAACAAGCTATATGATTTTTTTATTGATAAAAAAGAAGAATTATTAAGAAGTACTGAGAGTATAACAAAAAATATGGACAGGCGTGGTGGAGGAATTCAGAGCATCGAACTTATTGATAAAACCAATAGAATGAATCACTATTTTCAGCTCCATTTGCGTTTTAAAACCGATAATGCAATGGGTGCTAATTTTATTAATTCTTGTCTTGAACACATTGCTAAAAAATTTCTTGACCTTTCTGAAAAAGAGAATCTTTCTGAAAAAACAAGTAAAAGATTGGAGATAATCATGAGTATACTTTCAAATTATACTCCTGAATGTATCGTGCGCGCCTCAATAAATTGTAGTGTTGAAAATTTTATACTTCAGAAAAATGGTAGTAAGGGAATTGATTATGCAAAACGTTTTATTAATGCTGTTGAAATTGCGAATATTGAACCATATAGGGCTGTTACTCACAACAAGGGTATAATGAATGGAGTTGATGCATTGATAATTGCTACTGGGAACGATTTTAGAGCTATTGAAGCAGGAGTACACGCATATGCTGCTCGCTCAGGCGGATATAAATCATTAAGTAATGCTTACATAAAGGATGAAAAATTTTGCATGGAACTTACCCTACCAATTTCATTAGGTACTGTCGGTGGGCTTACAAAACTTCATCCAATGGCTAATTGGTGTCTAGAGTTGTTAGGTAATCCTAGTGCAGAAGAATTAATGGAAATAGTCGCTGTAGCAGGTTTAGCTCAAAATTTTGCTGCTCTTCGTTCTCTTATTACTTCTGGCATACAACAAGGTCATATGAAAATGCATTTAACCAACATATTAAATCAGCTTCAAGCTAGTGAAAATCAAAAATTGGCTGCTTTAAAATATTTTGAAAAAAGGCCAATATCTATAGATGCAGTTGAAAAATTTTTAGATAAGAATGTCTCTTGATGAATTCATATTTTAGTAATGGTAAATTATTACTTACAGCTGAATACGCTGTTTTGGGTGGAGCAAAGGCTTTAGCATTGCCATGCAGAAAAGGGCAAAATCTTGAATTTAAAAAAAATAGTACAAGAATTTTATCTTGGAAAAGTTATGATAATCAAAATTCTTTATGGTTTGAAGCGACTTTTATCGTTCCTGAAATAAAAATAAAAGAAACTTCAGACTCTATAATTGCTAAACGTCTTGAAAATATTCTGAATATTGCAAAAAGTCTAAATAAGTCATTTTTGAATTTTGGAGGTGAAGTAAAAACTTCTCTTGAATTTGATTTTAAGTGGGGCCTAGGGAGTTCCTCAACACTTATTTCTAACATAGCGTTATGGTCTAAAATAAATCCTTATATTTTGGGTGAGTCTTCATTTGGTGGAAGTGGATACGATATTGCCTGTAGCTTGGCTAAAGGCCCAATTTTTTTCACACGCAATTCTGACAAACCTATAATTGAAAAAGTTAATTTTTCACCACCTTTCACCGATAAATTATTTTTTGTAAATCTTAATAGGAAAATGAATAGCCAGAATGCTGTTAAAAATTTTGATTTAAAATTAGTTACCCATTCTATCATTTCTAAATTAAATACTCTAACTGATAAAATTGCACAAACAAAAAAACTTAATGAATTTGAGGAATTAATTGAAAAACATGAATTTTTAATAGGAGAATTAATTAATCAAAGACCCATAAAGAGTTCTCTTTTCTCCGACTTCAATGGAGGTGTAAAAAGTCTAGGAGCTTGGGGTGGAGATTTTTTCTTAGCCACAGGGGAAAGGCGTGAAATGAAATATTTTTCTAAAAAAGGGTTTTCAACAATTATACCGTACAGTAAAATGTGTCTCTAATAATATAAGGCTCTGTTGTCTTTTATATTAGAAACTGATTCAAGGGCTTTAAAAATATTTTCAGCAAGATTCTGACTAGATTTTTGTAGGATTAATTTTGAATAATTAGAATAATCATCCAAGTCAGCCACTACATTCTTTTTTATTAAGATAATTTTATAAACTCCTTTTTCACCAGCAATAAGTTCAGAAGTTTCGCCTTCATTTAGAGCAAAGGCAGTTCCTATGATTGTAGGTTCGTTGCCAGAGGCTGGTAATGTTGGATTTATTTGATTGATAGCAGATGCTGTTTCAATAATTATATTTTTATTTTTAGCCAAAGAATCAAAACTTTGATTTTTTTGAAAACGTTTTTTTATTAAAGCCTCTTTCTTTAATTTCAAAATAGTTTTTCTAACTTCTTCACCTACATCTTGAATAGAAGCGAGACCCTTATCAATTTTTCCAGTAAGCTGAACTATAACATAACCACCTCCATTTAATGCAAACCTTTTCACATCGCCTTCCTTTGAATCGTTTTCAAAAGTCCAACGAACTATATTCCTTTGTTTTGGAAGTCCTGGTAAGTTTTCCTCTAATTGAGCAATTTGAGTGACTTGACGAACCTTGTATTTTTCATTTTCAGCAATTTTAGAAAAATCTTTCCCCTTTTTAGAGTCCATTTCAAATTGTGTAGCTTTTCTAAATACGTCATTTGATGTTTTCTCAGAGGCTACTGCCTTAAGAACAATATCTGCGATTAACGCTAAATCATCTTTGTCAGTAATTTTTACGATGTGATATCCGAATTCAGTTTTCACAATCCCTATCTTACCAACTCTATTTTTACTGGCAAAAGCGAAGAACTCGTCAGCCATTTCTCCTTCTTGAAAAAATCCCAAATCACCACCTCTATTTTTTGTGGGACCGTCAGAATATTTAAGTGCAAGTGCTGCAAAATCGGATGAAGACCTTCTTGCCTCTCTGTAAACATCATTAGCCAAACTTTTAGCCTCTTTTTCCGTTCTGGAAATATCTGAGTTTGATCTGGTTGCACCTTTATAAGATATTAATATGTGACTGGCTCTTATTGAAGCATTTTTTTTGATATCAATAACTTTTGATAATTTAAAATTATTATTGTCTCGATAGGGTCCAAATATTTCTCCCTCCTTTAAGCCAAATAAGATGTCAGCATATTCATTATTGAATCTCCCTCGTGATTTATATATTGAATCAAAAGGGACTTCCGAATACTGTTCTATAAACTCTCTATTGTTTAATATTTCTTTAAAACCTCCTATAGTATCAGTTAATTTTGAAACATCATTGTATACTACTTGTCTTTTTTTCAAAACCTCTAATTTTGACCTTATTTCAATCAAATCAGCTTCAGTAGGTTTTTCTTCAAAAATTACATATTGGATGCTTGTAGTTTTATCTTTTTCATAATTCTTCTTGTTATTCCTAATGTATTTTTTTATCTCATTATCATTAATATCTACGAGACTGTCTTCAATAATTTCATATGGAATCAAAGCATACTTGATGTTTACGTTATCATTTTGAAGATGATATTGCTTTTTAGCTTCAACATCGGTCATTGAGTTACTTGACTTGATTAGATCTAAATAAATTCTCTGTTTTGCAACGCCAATAATACTTTTTTCCTGAAACTTCCAATTCTCATATGCTTGCGGATTTTGTGTTTTTAATTGAGCAATATAATTTGAGAATATTTCGAAGTCAAAAAAACCTGTTTCATTTTGAAAATTTGGGTTATTAATTAGGTTATCATCTGAGGAAATAATTTGCTCCAATTGGTCCTTCCCTGCGTCTATTCCAAGTTTTTTAAATTCCTGTTCAAAAATTGTGTTTCTTAATGTTTGATTCCAGACTAGATTTAAAGACTTTATAGTAGAAAAATTATATGTCCTTTCGGTTTGATCTACCATTTGGCGAAAAAATTCTGATTCAATCTTTTCTTCATTGATTATGCCAATCGGATCAGATGACGCAGTATTTTGAGAATTGCCGTCAATTACTCCAGAAATCACAAATGCAAATAATGCCATACCAATAACTAGGATCAAAAAAATAGAACGTTCTCTAATTTTCCCTAAAATGGCCATATTCTAAAGTTTGTTGGTGAGCGAAATTAGTCTTTTCCATCGAATTAAGAAAGTCTATTAATGTAATTTTAAAATCATTAAAAATTCAATTTTTTTAAATTTCGTTGATTTCGTTAATAACCACTTCTTCGATTTTTGTTGCAGAAACTTTTTTTATTGTTAGTACGTAATTGGAAATTTCAATTTGCTCTCCTTTTTTTGGAATCTCGCCTGTATTATAAGCAACTAAACCACCTATAGTCTCATAGAATTCTGTCTCTGGGAGGGACAAGCCATATTTCTGGTTTATATAATCAACCTCTAGGCGCGCCGAAAAGTTAAAAGTTGTAGTATTTAATTTTTTTTCTACGTGATTTGTAGAATCATACTCATCTTCAATTTCACCAAAAAGTTCCTCTACGATATCTTCTACTGTAATTATCCCAGAAATGCCACCATATTCGTCAATTACAACAGATATGCTCTTTTGTTGACGTGTCAGAATCTTCAACACATCATTAATTAGCATAGTTTCGGGAACATAAGCAAGAGGTAAAAGTATATTTTGGATTGATAAAGGGTTTTTCATCATATCAAAAACATGTACGTATCCCATAATTTTATCAATTGTATTTTTATAAATCGGTAATTTGGAAAAGCCAGTTTCTATAAAAAGATTCTTTATCTCTTTAATCGGAGTATTTTCTTCAACTGCGACAAGCTCAGCCCTTGGAACCATAGCTTCCTTGGCTCTGACTTCAGAAAAATCTAGGGCGTTTTGAAAAATTTGAATTTCAGAATCTAAACTTTCTTTATCATCTGTTGATTCAATTTGCTCCTCTATATAATTCCCTAGTTCTACTTTTGAAAACGAAAGCTGAATTTGATCTGATTCAGTTTTTAAAAATCTTCTTAATATAACATCAGTAAACCGAATAATTAAATAAGTAATTGGGTAGAATAAATAGAAAAAGAAAGCTACAGGTATAGCAAATATCTTTATGCTTAAATTGGAATAAATTTGAAAAAAAACTTTTGGTATAAACTCTGCTGTAAGAAGTATTACAATAGTAGATATCAATGTTTGATAAAAAACTATTAGTATGTTGGGGTCTTGTCCGATTAAAATACTTTGTGAAAAAAATAATTGTAAAATTCTATCTCCTGCAAAAATTCCATAAACAACAAGTGCAATATTGTTCCCTAAAAGCATCGTAGCTATGAATCTAGAGGGGTTTTGAGTTATTTTTTTTAAAACTCTAGAAGTTTTACTGCTTTGTGATTTTTCAATTTCTAAATAAATTCTATTTGAAGAGACGAATGCGATTTCCATCCCAGAAAAAAAAGCTGAAAATACTAAACATATTAAAATCACTAGGTCAGATAAGATCATTTAGAGGTATTATCTCTTCGATTAAATTTTTTCCTGTAATGTCTCCGAAAAAGAGCCATTAAAACTGACAAAATTGCAAATCCAAAGAAGTAGTATGCTCGAGTGTTGTCTATCTGCCATAGCGAAATTGTTTTGAAAATTGATATTCCTGCTATAACCAAATATAATATTTCAGAAATTTTATATGTCCTCATTAATTTTTATTCAATGTGTCTTGCTCTTCAGAAACAGCAACCGTTCCAATAAGGTTTCCTGTCAAAAATTTAGTAAAATCTTTGTTTCCATCCAATCTCTCTGCATAAAAATCATATTTTTCATCCTGAAATGTAAATTTCTGCTCGGTAAATAACCATTCATTTTCAGAATCCCAGAAAAGTTGATTTGTCTTTAATAATGATCCATCATAAGATTTCAGCTCCACATTGCCCTTTAGATCTATTAGTTTAGTTTCTGTGTATAAAATTCCATAATCAGCAATCACTTTGTTTTTATTTCCTGATTTATCGAAAAATAATACCTCTAGACCTTCTGGGAATTCTGCGAATTTAAATTCTAGATTTGAATAATCTACATGCTTGGGAGCTGTCAAAATAGCTTGTATTTTTAAAGAGTCACTATAAACCATTCTTATATTTTTGGCTATACCCAAGGGATCCTGTCTATTGGTGTTAATCTCTTTTAAAGCCTGTGAGTTGTCTTCGCAAGAGACCAGCACAATAAATATGGAAAAAACTAACCTTAAAAAAAATTTAATTTTCAACTTAATTTAAAGCTTTGGAACCTTAATTGACCTTTTAATCCAACAATCAAATTTAATTGTAGTCCCTTCATTACCCTCTGTAAAAATATCAGTTTTGCTAGGAGCTCTACCTCGATAACTGTCAGCTGTTTTTTTTGCAATCTTAGAAAGGGAATTATCTACACTTGCAGCTTTTTTTGCGATATCTGCAGCCAACCAATAAACTGCTCTTTTATTAAATTGAGAATCTCCACAGTCATTCGCACTGTCTGCATACATATTAGCAATTAATAGGTAAGCTCTGCCTAGAGAGGGCTGAAAGCTAAGAGCTTTATTCGCATAGTTTCGTGCGGAGGATTTTCTTCCAGCTAACTTAAATTTATTGGCAATCTTAAGTAAGATTTTTGCTTTTTTATAATTATCTGTTTCTAAAGAAATTGATTCTTCATAATATTTAAGAGCCTCGTTAGTGTTTCCTCTTTTATCATTAAGTAAACCAAGATAATATGCTGAATCTGCAGATGGATCTAGCGAATGTAATGCCTCCACTAGAGTAACAAAAAAAGGATCATCTGAACATTCTTTGCTATCCATTCGGCTTGCTGCACGCTTTAACCACACCGAATCTTCTCTAAACTCTTCAAAATTTCTTTTATATAGAGGTATTAAATTTTCGCAAGTTGCTTCCTTAGCGATGATTGCATCTAAGTTGGATAAATAGGTTCCAATTGCCTTAGAATTTATATTATAAATTCGTTTTCTTCTTTGCTCCCTACTTGTTAGAGGTTTACCATCATCTTCTTTTTTTAATATAACATCAAGTTTTTTTGCTAATGCAACTGTTTCTAAATCAAATTTTTCTGAAACTTCTTCATATTTGTTTATCAGCATCTCCATGCTAACTTGATTATCGCCAGATTTATATAAATCGTATAGTGTTTTAAAATAATTGTATAAAAACTTTGGATTTGTAAAACTAGTTGCATCTTTAGTGAAAGCTTCATCAAATGTAGAGTAGATTTTATTTAAATCAGCCATTTTATAATCAAGTAAGGCTTGAGCTTTTTTTCCAATTACATCACCGATAATACTTTTATTTTTGTTTTTTGGAAAATATTGGATCCATTCATCATAGAGCTTTATTAATTCTTTTTTGGAAGATTCAACTAGATCAGAATTTCCATTCTTTATGTTATTTTTTATGATGCGTTCGCCATAAGTATAAATTGCGGCATTAAGATCTGGACAGTTTTCTCTTACTTTCATCCAGGGCTCAATTGCTGCATCATAATTTTTTACTTTAACATATTCGGCAAAGATTGATAAATCTTGCATACAAGCTGAATTGTCTTGACAGTATGATAACTGAAATACAGAGGTCCCGACAAGTAATGTGGTGATAAGTAATAGTTTATTCATCATAATAAAGTTTTCACAAATATAAAATCTCTTTAAAAAATTATATGCAATCTATTTAAATCTTAATAATATTTACTGACTTCATATGAAATTATCAAATTAAATACAAAAAATTAAAAATTATTAATCATTTTAATTATACCTTCTTTTTATGAACCATATATCATTTAGTGAAAGTCCTATTCTCAATGAAGCAATTGTTTCTTGAACCATTCCAGAATCTTTTTTACCCCGTTGGCTTAATTCAAAACCAACATTAGCGTTGGATAATCCCGCTAGTGGCAAACCAAGACCAAAAGTTATACCAGTTTCTTTTATTTCTGAATTATTCACTATTATACTCATGTGTTGAGTTCTAAAGCCAAAACGATATACGACCCTCTTCCAGAAACTGGTAAATGATGAATAATTTGGAATAAAATATCCACCAATAACCCATTTTTGTCCATCTTTATAAGAGATATTTTGTCTTTCAAAAAATTGGTTTTTAAAATTTGAAGACTTTGTATAATCATATTGTGCTCCCAAAAACCATTTTTTATTTCTGCCAAAGCCAATGCCTATACTAGTAATTGGGGAAACATCCAAATTGGTATTTTCAAGGCTAGAGGAAGCTAAATCAATTTCCGTAAATTCTATAATAGTCTCCCTAGACAAAGACTGGGTGTAGTATATTTTACTGTTTTGAGAATCTAAAGATCCCAATAGTTGATGAGAAATCATTAATTGAGTACTGTATTTTTTCCCAAAAGGGATTATTGCTTGGGCAGAAAATTGATAACTGAATCCTGATATACTTGAATCATGTGTGAGAAATGTTCCATTTTCTACCCCTTCTATGAATTGACCAGTTCTGTAGAATAAATTTCCAAAATTGTAATTAACTGTTGATCCCAAGGCGAAAAATTTTGTAATTGGTATTCCTATTGAAAAGTATGCCTTATTCAGTCCCCCAGAACCTTCATATCTATTGAAAATATTTTGATTTTGATTTTCGCTAATAGCTTGTATACGATATCCTAAAGACGAATAAGGAACAATGCCGAAACCGAAACTAAATTTTTTGGTAGGAATGCTTACTGATAAATAGTCTAAAGCAGCTAAATCAACGTTTGTTGATTCTGACATAGTGGAGAGATTGTTATTTGTATAATTTACCCCAACAGAGTAGGTGGTAAATTTTAAAAATGCATAGCTTGCAGGGTTTACAAGATTAGCATGAATTGAGTCAGTAAAAACATCAAGCCCTCCCATGTGTCTTGTAGCTTGTGTACCATTAAAACTCCTTTCACCTAATCCAGTTGAAGAATACGGTGATGCGGTATTGTTCTGACCTATTATGCTGGTTGAAATCAAAATAAATAATAATAATGTTATTCTAATCATCAACTTAAATTATTTAGTAAAATGAAATTCAATCCCTTAGCTAGAAAATTTGTGTCTGCAAATATCTTATTTTTAAATGGTTTAGACAACCTTTGAGCATCTCCTCCTGAAAATATAACAATAAGGTCCTTACAGTTTTTTTTATGATAACAAATGTGCTCATTGATCTCAGTAATTATTCCATTTGTAATACCGGTATGAATTGAGCTTTCAGTGGAATCTCCTAAAAATTTATCACTAATTTCTGGATTCAACAGTGGTAAACCTCCTGTGAAAAAATTTAAAGCTTTGTAACGCATTTGGAGTCCAGGACTAATTGCACCTCCATGATGCAAACTTTTTTTATCAATAAAATCATAAGTAATACAAGTTCCTAAATCTATTACAAAAACATTTTTATTAGGATAATCCAAAATACAAGCTGACAATAATGCGATTCGATCCGCACCTAATTGTTTTTTGGATTTATACAAGGTTTTAAATGGAAGCTTTAATTTAGAAGAACAAAAAAACACTGAAGTTAAATCTAGACTTACTTTGAGGTCATTTGTAATTGAGCCGTTAACATCAGAAATAATACATTTTGAAATAGTAGGATATTTTTTTTGTATTTTTTTTAGTGTATTTTTCCATGCTGGAATAGACTCAAATGTTCTATGTAAAATCCTATTTTCATGAAATACAAAAAACTTTATTCTAGTATTACCAATGTCTATAACTAAATGCATTTTTAGCAATTTCTTTGTATAAAATTACAAAGAAAATTAGTGAAATGTTTTTGTGAGAATTCAAAACCCCTTTATATTTGTTTCAATTCTATTGCAGGTACCTTAGCTCAGTTGGTAGAGCAAAGGACTGAAAATCCTTGTGTCCCTGGTTCGATTCCTGGAGGTACCACATTTAACCCCAAATTTTTTTTGGGGTTTCATATTTAGAAATATGTTATTGTTTTTTAAATGTATAGAAAACTATTTTTTCTTTTAATCAATATAATTATTGAGTAGACTCTTTTTCCGAAGTATTTTCTTTCAGCTGCTCTACATTTTTAAGCTTGGATTGCATAATTCTTGTTCTTGTACCAACTAAAGTTTCAATTTCCTGATTAGCTTCATTGATTTTCTTTTGTGCCTTCTCTAAAACTCCTCCAAAAGAACTAAATTCTTTTTTTACTGCTGCAAGTACATTCCAAACTTCACTGCTTCTTTTTTGAATTGCTAAAGTTTTGAATCCCATTTGGAGGCTATTTAGCATAGCAGCAAGAGTTGTGGGTCCAGTAACAACAATCTTATATTCTCTTTGAAGCATAGAAATCATATCTGGTTGTCTAACTACTTCAGCAAACAAACCTTCAATCGGTAAAAACATTATTCCAAAATCGGTAGTGTTTGGAGGATCAATATATTTTGTTGAAATATCTTTAGCAAATTTTTTTACTGACTGGAGAATAGCTTTCAAGGATAATTCTACTGCAACAGCATCACCTGTTTCGTAAGCATTTTGAAGCCGAATATAGTCTTCCTGTGGGAACTTGGCATCAATAGGTAAATAAACTGGCTTGTCAGTTTTATTTCGACCAGGCAATTTAATTGCATATTCAACTTGAAAATCAGACTCCTTCTTTGTTTTAACATTTTTATCATACTGATCAGGAGTCATAATTTCTTCCAAAATATTTCCTAATTGAATTTCTCCCAAAACTCCTCGGGTTTTAACATTACTTAACACTTTTTTTAGATCTCCAACCCCAGAAGCTATATTTTGCATCTCTCCTAATCCTTTTTGGACAACTAATAATTGTTTAGTTACCATTTCAAATGATTTCCCAAGGCGCTCTTCAAGTGTTTTATGAAGCTTTTCATCAACAGTTTCTCGCATTCTCTCCAAACGAATTTCAGTTGTTTTTATCATTTCATCTTGTTTCACTTTCATTTGATCGAATTTCTCTTTTTGGGTTGTATTAAATGTCTCAACATTTTTTACAAAACTTGATTCAAATTCTTTCAACGTATTTCTCAATTCATAACGATCATCTTTTGCTTTTTTTAGAATTGTATCATTCAATCTTTGAAGGCTTTGAGTAAGCTCAATTCTGTTTTCATGCAAATTTTTCGAAAGCTCTTCTCTATTAAAAAGAAACTCCTTTTGAAGTTGAGCTCTTAGTTCTTCAAGTACATATTTACTTAAAGAATTTTTGCTCTTGTATAGAAAAAAAGCTGCAAAGACAAGAATAATTAAGAAAGGGATAAAATATATGTTTTCCATTAGCTAAAATTAATGTTAAAAATTGAAGAAATTAAAAATAGGTTATTGAATTTTGATGGTTTTTTCAAACAAAACCCTGCCATCAATATTGTAAATTTGCAAAGCAATTTTTCTAATAACCCAATTCAACTTAATGATTCCAAAATTTTTAGCTGTAATTAATGGACTTGCTCTTTTAGGATTAAATTCTTCTTCCAAATATTCATATGAATGAGTTAAACCACTTGAAGTTATATCGTAAAGTCTATAGTTTGGGAGAAGTTCAATAATAGAAATCTCAGCAAAATGAGGATCACCACTCAAGTATATTGGGTTTTTTATCTTATTTTCTTTTAGGAAATTAAATAAGCACTGCCTGGCCTTAGGAAAATTTGCCCATTTCTCATAGGGGTGTTCAGAAGAAATTAATTATATCCCTCCTGCCAGCAAATTTACTTCTGCACCATTTTTCAATAATTCTTTATCCAATCACTTCAATTGTTTTTCTCACAATAAACTCCCATTATTTTTTTTGTAGTATTGTTTTGAACTAAAATCTTTTTCATATTCCTCCTTAAAATATCTTAAATCTAAAAGGTATAGGCATATTTTTTGTCGATTATCTCCAAAACAATAACTTTGATATGCACCAGTTCTCTCCTTTGCAGGATGATTAGTAGGAAGATCAAGAAAATCAAATAATAAATCTCTACTCTGCTGTTTTTTTCTAAATCCGACTCCTCCAACATTTTTCCCAAAATAGTGATCATCCCAAACTCCAAATATATTTGTGTGGGAAGATAATTTTCTGTAAGATGGTAGTGATTTTTGAATTGAATATTTTAAAGCAAAATTATCCATACTTTCCCCTTCAGTATAGACTATATCACCCAACCAAACCCAAGCATTTATTGACTTATTTACTATAACATCCCAAATTTTCTGGTCTAAATCTGTTCGATTACAATATCCAAATCCAATAGCATCAATATTATTTGGAAAGTAAATATCCTGACATTTAAGGTTTAGTGAACTAATAAATAAGAGGACCCAAAAAATTCTCACACTATTGCCAGTTTAATATTTTCCTTAGAGTTGGAGAACTAGTACCCCAAAGTAAAAATCCACTAATAACGGTAAACAATCCAAAAAGTGAAAAAATGCGTAGTAATAGATTGTTAAAATTATCTCTTCCTACGTAGTCCATTGTATGCCCCATCCACAAGAAATCAAACCAACGCCAACTTTCGTGACGTATTTTTTTAAAAATCCCACTCTTTGCATCTACATATGCAACTAACAAATCAGGGTGTTCATAATGTATAGCATAGACTGGTAATTTTTGACCCCTATACTCATGATGAGAATCAGTAGTTTTTAATAATTCAACATGATCTACTTTAAGGCCCTCAATCAGGTTTTGTTTCGCAATACCTATAGCTTCTTTTTCTGAAATATTTTTTTTTAAAATCCCTGTCTGGGCTTGATAAAGTAATTGATCGTTAATCCAATAATATGGTTGATTATCAATTGATACCAAACTAAGCTTTTCAACTTGTACAGGTATACTATCGAAAGAAATCAGGTTAGAAAATAATCCTTTTTTAAGTGGAGACTCAACTCGAAACTGATCTCCATGAATTTCATCTATATCTGTCCAACTAAAATAGAGTCCTGACACCGTCCATGCTAAAAACTGCAATCCAATGAATACCCCTAAATAACGGTGTGTTTTTCTGATTTTTAAACTAACTATACGCTTTGCAACCATTCAATTTTATTAATTTTTTATAGGTAACAATTTATTATAAAAATTTTGTTTGATGCAAATGTCTAAAAGGAAATTATTCTGATTCTATTTTGATACGAAATAAGCTGGGTGTGTTTTGTTCTTCACTTTCAGAACTAACCCAAAACTCTTGTTGATTAATTATTTTAATAGCTTCAATCTGTGAATTTCGAACTGGTATTTTATATCGGTCAAGCTTTAAGTTTTTATAACTATTCCCTTTAAAATTATTTATTTTAAAAATAAATTGATCGCCCTTCAAACTATATCCTGTTAAAACCATAAGGTCATTGATATCATCATAATCGGCACCTGTAATAAGGGCTTTCGAATTAATTGTTGCCTTTGGTTCTAGGATATAGTTTCCCTTTTTTTTTGGAAAAACATATATTTCTGATTTCAATGTTCTCCTATTTTTAGAAAACAAGACCAATTCATCTCCAACAACAGCTAAACTTTCAGCATCAAATTCACTTTTTTTGTTCTTTATATAATTTGACTGTCTAGAGTATTTAATTCCTATGGACCCTTTAAGTATAAAATTTTTATTCAGAATGTATATTTTTAAATTTTCTCTTGTTCCATATTTGTTTCCAGTATCAGCAATATAAAAGTGGTCTGAATCTGACGAAATATCCTCCCAATCATTATTTTCTATATTATTAATTTTTATCTCAATTATTTTTTCCCCACTACTAGAAATTACATAAAGTTTTGGTTTATCACCCGAGTCGTTGTGTGTTATCAGATAGTTGCCAAAGGATTCAAGTCCAGATGTTTCTGAGACTGATTTAGGTAATTTAAATGATCTATAGGAAATCTGAGTAAATCCAACAAAACAGATCATAGTAGCTAAAAAAAATTGATACATTCTCAAATTTAAATATAGATTCTTTTAATTGTGATAAATTTAGGACCTACTTAAATAAACAGATCTATTAAAAAAGCCTTTGGGAATTATTCCCAAAGGCTATAACCATAAACCAATTCATTTCTCGAAGAATTGATATTGCAAAAGTAATAAAATCTCTGTAAGAATTTAAGTTTTTAATTATGTTTTTAGCAAAAAATAGTATAAATAATTAACAGATTGTTAATAATCCAGTATTTAAACACTAATTTTTGAGACCATACTTTCAATACCTTTATTTAATAATGAAAAATTATAATTAAATTTTGTAGCAAAAAACGATTTTAATTATAAATATTATTTTTATTTAGAAATTACAATTATTGAAAACAGATTTAGATTTAAGTAATAATTTTTCTAGACAATATTAGAATATATCATTGGGTAGCTTCGTATTCATGCTCCCAATTTGGGTTTTTAAGTTTGTTTATTATGTACTTGACTGTAATTTCCTCTCCCTTGTTTATTTTTTTGGAAGTTATTATTCGTATGTGCTTGATCTCCCCTATTTCCGGATCAAAATCTGCAAAAATCGCATCACAATTTGGTATTTCATGGTGATTGATAAATGCTCCAAGAGGTAATCTTATATATTGGTCTTTAAATCTTTTATCAAAAATATGTGTCATTCCTAAATCTTTTCCCTCAGGCAGGTCTTTTAATGCAAAAAGTCCTAATCCCTCAATTTTGCTGTTACCAATTGTTAAAAAATCGGGTAATGGTCTCCATGCACTGTCTTTTATCATAATTTTCGTATTTCTCTTAAAAATAAAAAAATCTTTCTGTATTTAATTAAATTCTAATTACAAACCCAATTAATCTGGAAAAGTTCACTTAAAAATTTATCTATAAAATTAATTTGCCCTAAATTTTGTAGAATATTATGGTATTCCATAATCTATTAATTAGATAATCACTAGATGGCTTAAGAATAGTATTTTTTTGAAAGCCGGTAAGAATATTCAATTTTTTATTAAATTTTATGTTTAAACCAAGGAAAGTCCAGTTTTGATTGAACTTATAAGGAATGCCCTGAGTGTTTAACAATGAGAAGATTTCATCATAAATAACAAGATCCCAAACAGTTTTAGCGTCTTCTTTGGATAGGTTTTTTGAATAAGTCAATCTAAATCTTAGTCTACTAGAAAAGTTAAAGCTTTTTAAATTTCTATTTTTTTGAAGTGGTAAATTCTCTTGAAATCTGTGCTCAAGGCGAATCCAAGTCCTAAATGAAGATTTACTTAGTGGAGCAGAAAATTCAACCTGCTCCCAAATATTGTGCTCCCTCCTTAACCTTGCATCAGCAGTATTATCTTGATCGAAATTTTTAATAAATGTATATCCTGCTCTCCATGATAAATTTTTTGACGATTTATAAGAAAATTGAGGTCTTAAAAGCTGTTGATCCCAAATACCAAAATAAGATATGGTTCGTGAATGAAATTCAGTTCTAAAACTCATTTTTTTTGAAATTGGTAAATCTATAAAAGCTGCATTCCATAAGCCGTTGACCTTTTCATATTCCTGTGAAATGGATTTATTAATAAAGCATATGCTAAGAGAAAAAATTAAAAAACTAACTAACCTCATCTTCATTTAAATTCACGCATTAGTCCTTCTTGAGTTACAGAAGCAATCATTTTCCCTTTTTGGTCAAAAATACTTCCTTTTGAAAAACCTCTAGCATTAGAGGCACTTGGACTCTCTATTGCATAAAGTAACCAATCATCAATCTTAAAATCGCGGTGAAACCACAATGCGTGGTCCAAACTTGCATAATACATTTTTGAATCCACAATTTTCTGTCTATGTGGTAAAGTTGCTGTTAATAAAAGACTATAATCAGAAGCGAAAGCTAAAATCTGTTGTTGAAGAGCAATATCTGCAGTGATTTTATCTTTTATTCTAAACCAAATATGAGCCAATGGTAATGAATTTCTAGTTTGTAGATAAATGGCTTTATTGACGGGTTTGAATTCGAAAATTTGTGGATGTGCTTTCATTAATCTTTGAAAACGTATTGGATCTTTTTTTTGTAATGCTTCTGCTTGCTGAATATCTGTTAATAGTAAGTCAGGCGTAAGTACATTAGGCATTTGTATTTGATGATTTTCACCTTCTTCTTTAATATGGAATGATGCAGCCATATTAAAAATGGCTTTACCTTCTTGAAACGCTACTACACGTCTTGTTGTAAAGCTCCTTCCATCTCGAATATCATCAACATGATAATCGATCGGTATATTAACATCTCCTCCAAGAATAAAGTATCCATGCATAGAATGGGCTATTCGATTATTTGGAACTGTTTGGTAGGCTGCATGAAGTGATTGCCCAAGAACCTGACCCCCGAAGACTCGGCCCCAGGCGGTTTTATAATTTTGACCTACAAAGTGGTACTTTTCTCTCCTATCAATTGTTAAAAGATCTATTAATTCTTGACTGGATATCATAGTCGTTTTAAAATGTATTCTGGTTTAAATATCTCTTCAAAGGTAAATTTTTGTGAAGTAATTAATCGATTCTTTTTGTCCAAATTTCATAAATAGGATCTCCCTTGCTACTCTTACCTGAATGATGCCAATCAACGCCTTTAAGACTGTAATTAAATGGTAAAATTTTTCCAACACTATTATTGTTTCGCGAAAAGAATTCAATATTTTCAGTATAAATTCCATTTTTAGCAGAATAGGTTCCACCTCCTGAACCAAAGAATTGAAAGGTGTCAATATTAAATGCGATCCATTGAAAATTTCCATCTTTCAAAAATTTCATTGTTTTTCTTGGTTTTGAAATGTCTCTTCTTTTTTCTCCCTCATCTGTAATTCTCCCTGCCATCAACCATATCCCATTCAATTCAATAGGCTTTTGCGATAGTTTTACCCAAGAATCTTTTTTTTCAAATTCGACGAACTTAAGACTGTCTTTAAAAAAATTTGAGTTGAATTCTAAATTAACTTTAATAATTTTTGTCTCCGTTTTATTGTAATATCCACCTCGAGTTAATACGAATTCTGATGTTTTTGTTAGGTATTGAGTTTCAACAAAATAATTTTCATCTAACATTATTTTATGAATTATGCTTTTTCCGTTACTAACAGAATTAAAATTATATACTTGAGAAAATGAAATTGAACCAAAAAGAAAAAGAACTTTAAAAAAATTTTTATTCATAACCAAAATTTAATTTCTGTAATCTAAAGCAGGTTTTCTATTGCCTAAAAGTGGTTTATATTTAAAATCAAGTCCTCTCTGGTTTAAAAATTCTTTTTTGGCTAGTGAAATTGCTTTCGGTTCATCAATCAACTGCATCCCAGTTAAAGCTAATGTCTTTGCTGCAACCATCATCCCTTTTATACCGATGCTTGTACCTCCTGCTGCAACCGCTTGCCAGCTATGTGCAGAAGTTCCTGGTACCCATGTTGCAGCTCTTAAACCAACAGTGGGAACAGTAAAACTTACATCTCCAACATCAGTAGAACCACCTGCTTTACCAATAGGATTATAGGGTACAACACCTCTAACATATTTTGTGTTTAATTTTAAACCTAATGTTTTTGAAATTTCTTCTGCAAAAGCTTTTTCTTTTTCGTCATAGAAATATCCTCCGATTTTTTCTAAATTTTTGTGCATCCTTTTTTGTAAACTTTCTATATGTAAAAGTTCATGAACACCGCTAATTACCTCGTAGTCCATTGTTGTTTCAGTTCCGATAGCTGCCCCTTCTGCCGCACTAACAATTCTATTAAAAATATTTTGAACTTCATCTCTTTTTTCATGTCTAGCGTAATAGTATACCTCAGCAAAATCAGGTACAACATTTGGGGCATTGCCTCCCCTAGTTATAACGTAGTGAATCCTTGTGCTTTCAGTTGTATGTTCTCTTAGCATATTTACCATATTATTCATTGCTTCAACACCGTCCAATGCTGAACGTCCATTTTGAGGTGAGCCAGAAGCATGAGAAGAAACACCATAAAATCTAAATTTTGCAGTTTTGTTTGCTAGAGCTTTTCCAGCACTAGCTGAATTTTCGTCTGCAGCATGCCAGTGAAGAGCAACATCTAAATCATCAAACAGTCCTTCTCTTACCATATAAACTTTTCCAGATCCTCCCTCTTCAGCAGGACACCCATAATATTTTATGGTCCCCGATATTTTCTGATTTTTGATATGATTCTTTATTGCGATTGCCGCTGCGGCTGAAGCTGTACCGAAAAGATGATGCCCACAAGCATGTCCCGCCTTGTCATTCCCGGAAAGTTTATAAGGTACCGCTTGTTGTGAAAGACCTGGTAGCGCATCATATTCTCCTAAAATACCTATAACTGGACTACCCGAACCATATGATGCAACAAAAGCAGTTGGAATATTTGCTACTTCAGTTTCTATTGAAAAATCTTCCTCCGAAAGTATTTTTTGAAGCAAAATGCTACTTTTTTCTTCTTGATAACCAACTTCTGCGAAAGACCATATTTGATTTGCTACGTTTTCATATTTTGAAGCATTGTTTTCAATGGATTTCAAAATAATATCATATTTTTTTTGAGCGAGAGAAAGCGAAATTTGTAAAGTGAAAACAAGATTAATTAAGAATTTCATATCATTTTAGCGTAAATTTATTAAATATTCATTTAACAATTTTTTTATTACTAAGTCTTTTACTTTCTGTCACCAAATAGACTCCTAGGAGGATGAAAGCACATCCAATCCACTGTATTAATGTAAAAATTTCATTATCTAAAACACCCCACAAAATTGCAACAATTGGAAGTAAATAAGTAATAGAAATTGAAAACACGGGGGACGAAATTGCAACTAAATCATTAAACATGACTTTTGCCAAAGCTGTACCAAAAAAAGCCAAAATAAAAACATACGTAATCGAAATTGACACTTTAGTTCCCTTTAAGACTTCTTGTATAGGAAAATTTGAAAAAATTAATACTAGCGTAGCTGGAAATAATATGGCTACAAAGTTTCCTAAAGCTATAGCAAGTGCAGATATACCCTCTAGTTTGTATTTTATTAGGTTTACATTTATAGCGTAGCAAAAGGCTGCTAAAACTACCAAATAAGAATACCAACTTTTTGGACCAGTATTGATTGTAAGTTCATTAGATACCAAAACTAATGTTCCAACAAAACCAAGCATTATACCGAGTAATTTTTTTATTTTTAATTCACTTCTAAAAAATAAAAGACCGATTAATAGCGTAAATAGGGGAGTCATTCCATTTAGAACAGCAGCAACAGAAGAATCAATAACTGTCTCAGCGTATGCGAATAAGAAAGTAGGAAAAAAAGTACCAAAGTAGCCAGTTAAAGCGATCCATTTCCAGGAGTCTTTGGGTATTTTACTTAATTTACTCCACCCAAAGATAGATAAGATTATTGTTGTAATAATTATTCGTAAGGATCCTAATTGTAAGGGATCAAGGCCTACAAGCCCTTTTTTGATTAAGATGTAAGAACTTCCCCAAATAATGGAAAGTATAATTAGATAAAACCATTTTTTAATTGATAAGTTCACAGCGATGCAAAAATGCATCTTTTTTTATAAGTAACCATATCTAATTAATGCCCAATGTTAACACATATATTTTTTTATTTCCATTCAAATGTTTCTATAAGATAAATTAAATCCTTTTCGAGAAATTTAATTGCTGGAAATAAGGAATCATAATTTGGCCTTGCATAAAAATAGACCGAACCTACCAAAAAATGATTTGTACTGTCTGTCAAAAAAAATTGAAATTGAGATGCAGCGTCACCTATTACTGAAAAAAGTGTCCCGTAAACTTTTTTTTCATTATTGATGAAAATTTTTTCAGGAATTGATTCCGCTTTTGAAATATGTTTAAAAGGAAGTTGGTATGCATCGTTTAATAGTGAATCTATATTTTTCTTAACTGAATTATAATTCATGTAGAGCGTAGCTTTCATTTTTGGATAAATCAATTGTGGTGATTTATTTTTATTTATTTTTAATTCTGCATGGGTATTATACTCAAATGAAAAGTTAGGATGCTTCTTAACAGCCATATAACTTGGTTTGTCATATTTCAATCTTAAGTAAGCTTCGGGTTTAGGTTGCGAATCTGAATTACAAGTCCATAAAAATAAAAGTATTAAACAAAAGGAAAAATTTTTGATTAACATTAATTTGATTTATTCATATTATTAGGTAAACATACTTTTATCTGCTTAACTCTAAACTGATCAACATCCTCAACAATAAATTTGTAGCCCTTAAAAGCAACTTTTTGTCCACGCCTAGGAAACTTCTTTGTAATTTCAAGAACAAGACCTGCTAAAGTTTCTGCGTCGCCTTTAATGTTATCAAAAAATCCTAAATCTTCAATATTTATTATCTTAAAAAAGTCTTTGAGGCTTATTTTTGCATCAAAAACGTAAGTTAATTCGTCAATTTTAGAATAATTTAAATCTATTTCATCAAACTCATCACTTATATCTCCAATGATTTCTTCTATAATATCTTCAAGAGTAATTAATCCCGAAGTTCCTCCATATTCGTCAACTACTATTGCTAGATGATTTTTCTTCTGCTGAAATTCTTTAAGTAAGTCATCAAGTTTTTTGTTTTCTGGAACATACAATGGGGTTTTTAAAAGTTTTTGCCATTGATAGTCTGACTTATTTAGGTGCGGAAGTAAGTCTTTGGTGTACAAAATTCCTTTAATATTATCTTTTTTTTTGCTGTAAACTGGTATCCGAGAAAAGCCTTTGCTCAATATCAAAGGAATGATTTCCTCTAAGCTCATTTGATCTGAAAGAGCAAAAATATCAATTCTTGGACACATTACCTCTCGAGTATCAGTATTACCAAAATTCACTATTCCTTCAAGCATTCTTTGTTCATCAGATGTTGTTTCATGATCATCAGTAAGTTCAAGTGCTTGGGAAAGTTGATCTACTGAAATCTTATTTTTTTTGTCACCAAGTTTCTTTTCAAAAAAAGCTGTAGCCCTGCTCATAGGTGAGGTTATCCAAAATAAAATAAAACGGTCTAAGAATTGAATAATAGGAGCCATAAATAATGAAAAAGCATACGCATTTCGGTTCGCGTATACCTTTGGTAATATCTCACCAAAAATTAAAATTAAAGTTGTTACAATGCCTATGTCAATGAATAGTAGTAGAAATGTATTATTTATACCGACAAAAATTTTTTTACTTAGAATTGTAAATAAAAGGACAATAGCAATATTGATAAAATTATTGGCAACTAAAATTGTCGCTAAAAGACGCTTTGGATTCTTTAATAATGATATCACATGTGAAGTTCCAGTTGTGATATCATCTTCATCAAGGTCTTCTAAGGATTTTAGTTGGAGAGAAAAAAAAGCAACTTCTGAGGCAGAAATTAATGCTGAGCATGTTAGTAATAAAAATATAATTAGAAGTTGAAACCAAATTGATTGAAGGTTTTCTACAAAACTTATAAAAAAAAATAATTGGGAATAATCCAATATTTAAAATTTAAGTAGATAAGTCATCTGGTTCAACCAACTTATTATCAAAATTAGAGCTTTGATCTATTCCAGGTGAGGATAATTTTGTGCTGTCTTTTTTTATATTTAAAAAAGTAAATTCATTAACATTTATCTCAGTAGAATATCGATCAGCACCGTCCTCTGCTTTCCATTTGCGAGTATTAATTCTTCCTTCAATGTATATTTTATCACCTTTGCTTAAATATTTTTCACATATTTCAGCAGCTTTATTTCTAACCACAATATTGTGCCATTCTGTATTAGTAATTTTTTCACCGGTATTTTTATTTGTGTAATTTTCATTGGTTGCGAGGGGAAATCTTCCTATTGAACCACCACCCTCAAAATGATGGATTTTAATGTCATCGCCAAGGTGTCCAATAAGCATTACTTTATTTAGAGTTCCACTCATAATTTTTTTTTTTAAAAGTTCAAATGGATTATAAGTAAATTTAAACATCATGAATCAATTATAAAAATTATCGATAAAATTTTGTAATGCAATTGGAACAGGTAATTTTTTTAAATCGTCAACTGTGGTCCAATTTTGAGAATTCCATTTTTTTAAATTGATAATCCAGAAAAAAATATGCAGTTTTTGATGGGAAAGCTTTTGAATGACTGGTTTAGAATTCCACAAATGAAGATTTTCAAATTCAATTTTATGATTGTATTTTAATCTTATCTGTTTTAATAATTCATCTTTTTTATAATTAAGCTTTGGAAGCTCTAATAATGGAAATTGAAATAAATTTTTCCAAATATCGTTTTCATTTCTTTTTTCAACTATTGTTTTTTTTTCCCTATCCTGAAATACGAAATAATTGAAGTACCGGTTTTTTAACTTGAAATTCTTCTTTTTTACAGGAAAAAGATTAATTTTTTGATTTTTGTATGCTATACAATTTTCAATAAATGGACATTTTAGACATAAAGGGTTTTTTGGCTTGCATTGTATAGAACCAAATTCCATAATAGCTTGATTGAAATCACCAGGATTATTAAAATCCATTAATTCTGTTGCCCTTTTTTTAAATTCACGATGAGCATTACTTGTATTTATTGGTATTGAAATACCAAAAAAACGTGATAAAAATCGATAGACATTTCCATCAACTACAGCTTCAGGAATATCAAAACATATTGAAGCTATAGCACTAGCAGTATAATCGCCAATACCTTTTAAATTGATTATTTCATTGAAAGTCTTAGGAAATTTTCCGTCATATTCATTGTAGAGATACCGGGCTGTCGAATGTAAATTTATAGCTCTAGAATAATATCCAAGCCCTTGCCATAATTTTAAAACTTTATCTTGATTAGCTAAAGCTAGTGTTTGAAGATCTGGAAAAATACCTATAAACTTTTTATAATAAGTTTGCCCTTGAGAAGCTCTTGTTTGTTGTAACATTATTTCGGATATCCAAATCCTATAAGGATCTTTGGTGCTACGCCAAATAAAATCTCTCTTATTTGTGTAGAACCACTCCATTAATGTTTGAGTCCAGTTCAACTTAACTTTTTAATTTTTATTGATGAGCAATTATAATATAAAAACTTTAGACAGAGAGTTTTGTAATTAAAAAATGATATATTTGCGAGCCTGGATTTTTAAGCAAATAATACAAAAACTATGACAAAAGCAGAAATTGTTTCAAATATATCAAATGAATTAGGGATTGATAGGGCAGATGTTCAGGCTACCGTTGAAAATTTTATGAAAGAAATTAAAACTTCTTTAGAAAAAGGAGAAAATGTATATCTAAGAGGATTTGGAAGCTTTATAATTAAAACCCGTGCTGAAAAAACAGGTCGTAATATTTCTAAAAACGTAGCTATAAAAATTCCCGCACATAATATCCCAGCTTTCAAACCAGCGAAGATTTTTGTGCAGGGAATCAAATCAAAAGTAGCTGTCCCTAAAAGTTAAAATAATCTAACAACAAAATATGCCAAGTGGTAAAAAAAGAAAAAGACATAAGGTAGCGACTCACAAAAGAAAAAAAAGACTTAGAGCCAATCGCCACAAGAAAAAATAGTGCTGGGTAAATCACTTAAAACTTTTACAAAAGTTCATTGAAATGCAGCTTCAATAGTTGAAAGCTGCTACAGGTAAATCCTGAAATTATTGTTTAATCAGTCATCGCTTAAGATAAAGTGATGACACAAAATGTGACAGAGTGAATAAAGAATTAATTATACGTTCGAATTCCTCTGCTGTTGATTTTGCGTTGCTCAAGGATGGAAAATTAATTGAGCTAAACCAAGAGATTGAAGACAACAAATTTTCTGTTGGAGACATTTTTGTCGGTAAAATTAGAAAATCTGTTCCTGGTTTGAATGCCGCATTTGTAAATGTAGGCTTTGAGAAAGACGGTTTCCTTCATTATCATGATCTAGGTCCAAAACTCCCTTCTCTGGTAAAATATATTAAACAGGTAAGCACAGGTAAAAACAAAGATTATCTTTTAAAACAATTTCGTTACGAAAGTGATATTGATAAAGACGGTAATATTGGAGACACTTTGTCTTCCAAACAAATAGTTTTAGTTCAAATTGTTAAAGAACCTATCTCGACAAAAGGACCCCGATTAAGTTCTGAAATTTCTCTAGCTGGACGCTATATGGTTTTGATGCCTTTTTCTGATCGTGTCTCAATTTCTCAAAAAATTGAAGATAAAACAGAAAAAAGCCGTTTAAAAAAACTAGTACAAAGTATTAAGCCCAAAGGATTTGGTTTAATTATACGTACGGTTGCTGAAGGCCAAAAAGTTGCGGCTTTAGACGCTGATATCCAACAATTGTTGACTAGATGGAAAAACTTGTCATCTAAATTGAAACAAATTGACAGATATCCAACAAAAGTCTTGAGTGAAATCAATCGATCGTCTAGTATACTTAGAGATATTTTTGATGACAGTTTTACGGGTATTCATGTTGATGATGCTGAAATGCAAAATGAAATTAGAGATTATTTAGAAACAATAGCCCCTAACAAAAAATCAATTGTAAAGCTATATGAAAATCATCTTCCAATTTTTGAGAAATTTGGAATTGAACGTCAAATTAAAACATCTTTTGGTAAAACGGTATCAATGCAAAAAGGAGCATACTTAGTTATAGAACATACTGAGGCCTTGCACGTAATTGATGTAAATAGTGGAAATCGATCTAATCGTTCTAAAAATCAAGAAGAGACTGCGATGGAAGTAAATCTAATCGCAGCATCTGAAATCGCAAGACAATTAAGACTCCGTGATATGGGTGGAATAATTGTTGTGGACTTTATAGACTTGAATTCTAACGCTAACCGTAAAAAGTTATTTGAACATTTGATTAACGAAATGAGTGCGGACAGAACTAAACATAAAATTCTTCCGCCAAGTAGATTTGGTCTCATTCAAATTACTCGTCAGCGAGTAAGGCCAGAAATGAGTATCAAAACCAATGAGCCTAATCCTAATGTTAATGGTGAAGTCGAGGCTCCTATTGTACTAATTGACAAAATCAACACAGAGCTTAGTAAAATTACTAAGAACAAGAGCAATACAAAAGAAAAGATATTTTTACATACTCATCCTTTTGTAGCTGCATTCATTTTAAGTGGAAATCCATCATTACGCTTAAAATGGTATTTTGAATACAAAAAGTGGATTAGAATTGTTCCACGCCACGCTTACCCATATTTGGAGTTCCGATTTTTGAATAAAGATAGAAGAAGACTCCGAAATTAAAATGAACCGCCTTTACAGGCGGTTTTTTTTTGATCCAAAAAGAATAAAGAATTTTTATCTTCGCTATATGCGAAGTAAAAAATCTTTAACAATTTCGGACGCAAAAAAAAAACTTGAATACTATTGTGTTTATCAAGAACGTTGTCACAAAGAGGTAATTAACAAATTAAAAGAATTGGGAATTATCCCAAGTGCAATTGATCTTATAGTCGCAGACTTGATACAAAATAATTATTTAAATGAGACACGTTTTGCCCAATGTTATGCAAGAGGGAAATTTAACATTAAGAAATGGGGTAAAGGCAGAATTTTAAGAGAATTAAAAAAAAGAGGAATTTCTGAATATAATATAAACGTAGGCATGAAGGAAATATTAGACTCTGATTATGAAGAAAAATTTCGTGAACTTTTAGAAAAAAAATTAGAAGAATTTTCGCATCTTACAAAATACGATCAAAAAAAAAAGTTACTTCGCTATTTCTCTTACAAAGGTTGGGAGACAGAAAAAGTTTTCGATGCTTTAAGAAAAATTTAAATTTAATCAGTCAGGATTGTGACTTTATTACTTAAAACCTCTACCACGCCTGAAATAATATCTAAATACGTAAAGCCCTCTTTATATTCAAACTTCTTTTTGTTTGATTCCTCTAAGTTTATTTTCCCTTGAATTTTGATTCTACCTTCCACTAGTGTTGATACTAAAGAGGTGTGGTTGTTCAATATCTGAAAATATCCAGAGGTCCCTGGTAAAGTGACACTCTCCACTTCACCATTAAAAAGTACAGCCTCAGGTGAAACAATCGAAAGATTCATGTTACTTTTTTGTCTCAGCTATCATTTTCTCTCCAGCTTCAATTGCTTCTTCAATTGTCCCTTTCAAATTAAATGCAGCCTCAGGAATATGATCTAGTTCTCCGTCCATAATCATATTGAAGCCCTTTATCGTATCTTTAATGTCAACTAAAACACCAGGTATTCCTGTAAATTGTTCAGCGACATGAAATGGCTGGGAAAGAAAACGTTGAACTCGCCTAGCCCTTGATACAGCGAGTTTATCCTCTTCAGAAAGTTCGTCCATTCCTAAAATAGCTATTATATCTTGTAGCTCTTTATAACGTTGTAATAATTCTTTTACTCTTTGAGCACACAAGTAATGCTCATCACCTAAAATTTCTGGTGTTAAGATTCTAGAAGTCGAATCAAGTGGATCTACAGCTGGATATATTCCCAACTCAGAAATTTTTCTAGATAGTACAGTAGTTGCATCTAAATGAGCAAATGTAGTTGCGGGTGCAGGGTCAGTTAGATCATCTGCAGGAACATAGACCGCTTGCACTGAAGTAATGGACCCTTTTTTAGTCGATGTGATGCGTTCTTGCATGGCTCCCATTTCTGTAGCTAAGGTCGGCTGATATCCTACAGCAGAAGGCATTCTTCCAAGTAGTGCTGAAACCTCAGAACCAGCTTGGGTAAATCGAAATATGTTATCGACAAAGAAAAGTACGTCTTTTCCTTGACCGTCTCCAGACCCATCCCGAAAATATTCTGCTATTGTAAGACCCGAGAGCGCGACCCTTGCTCTTGCACCTGGAGGTTCGTTCATTTGCCCGAATACAAAAGTAGCTTTTGAATCTTTCAATGCTTTTTTATCAACTTTTTTTAAATCCCAGCCACCTTCCTCCATAGATTTCATAAAGTCATCACCATACTTTATGATCCCTGATTCTAACATTTCACGGAGCAAATCATTACCCTCTCTTGTTCGCTCTCCTACTCCCGCGAAAACAGACAGACCACCGTGTCCTTTGGCAATGTTGTTAATCAATTCTTGTATCAAAACAGTCTTTCCTACTCCGGCGCCACCAAAAAGGCCTATTTTCCCTCCTTTAGCGTAAGGCTCAATTAAATCAATTACTTTGATGCCGGTAAAAAGTACCTCTGTTGATGTAGATAATTCTTCAAACGCAGGGGCATCTCTATGGATAGGAAGTCCTTTCTTTTTATCTTTTGATAAGTTTGGCATTCCATCAATCGCATCTCCAATAACATTAAAAAGACGTCCATTAATTTCTTCTCCAATTGGCATTTGGATTGGACTGTCTAGGGCTGTTGCATCTGCTCCACGGCTTAATCCATCTGTTGAATCCATAGAAATGGTTCTTACCGTTTCCTCACCAATATGAGACTGCACTTCCAAAACAAGAGTGGAACCATCTTCTTTTTTTATCTCTAGAGCATCATAAATTTTTGGTAGTGAATTATTTTCTCCACTGAACTCAACGTCAACAACTGGGCCAATTATTTGTGATACTTTACCAATGCTTTTAGCCATAATGAGGTACTTGTATTACTGCAATTTTTAGATTGGTAAAGATAAGAGAGTTGCAGGTAAATTTATGTAATACCTCCTTTTTTTTTGACAAAAATTTTAACAAAAAAAAGGCAGCAATAATTGCTGCCTCTAAATTATTTGAAGTCTCGATTTTAGAAGTCAAAAACCAATCTAAGGTTTAGCCTTCTACCGATGACAGGCATATTTGGAAATGCTCTGTACTGTTGATTAAATAAATTAGTCGATGAAAGATCTAACTTTACACTATCAGATAACCTGTATCCGATACTGGCATCCACTAAATTTTTTTCTTGAACAGTTCCTGCATAAAACCCTTGGTTGGAATTAAACTCATCATCATGCTGGAATGCAAGAGAGAACTGAAATCCGTTTCTATCAAGGTAATCCATCCCTAAACGGAATTTAAATCTTGGTGCATTAAGAAAATCTTGGAAAGGAAGGTCGTCGTCATTTTCCTCCCCTGGGTTCCACTCATTTTGACTTAACCAAGAAGCATTTCCCCAGAAAGTTAATTTTTCAGTTGCGAAATATTCCATTGAAAGATCACTTCCCCAATGTGAACGTGTTACATTATCGAAAATTCTGTATCCTGCAGAAATATGAGTAATGTTATCTCCTTGTGGAACTCTTTGGGATTCTATGGCGCCTACTGCAGCTCCTGCTCCTTGACCCCCTTCTGCTACTGGCTTAATGACATCAACATAAGCTTGTCCACCTTGGATAAAAGCTCCGCCCACTAGGGTGGCAACTTCAGCATTTGCAGCCGCAATCTGGCCAGGTGCTGCTGCGGCAACAGCTGCTGAAACTGGAGCTACTGCTGGTGTTCCTGGACCTAATGCTCCTGCCGGAGCACCAGTTGCCCATATTGCTTCAGGTATGCCTAATGCTGTATATTGGGCTTCTACAGCAGCTTGTGTTAAAGCAGTTACAGCTTGAGTAATTGCTCCACTAATAAGAGGATCAGCAGCAAAATCAGCAGCAACTTGAGCACCTAATGCATTAGGTATCCCTTGATATCCGTTTAACCTAAATGTAGGACCAATAGCAGTAAACTGAGTTGAGCCAGTTCTAGCAAAAGTGTATACGTCTAATCCTATTGCAAATTTGTCTCCAAGTAAACCTTTGTATCCAACTTCCCAAGAAGTTGTAGTTCCAAGTAATGCTGAAGGTGTACCAACAGCTTGTGGCATTGGAGTTCCGTTAAATGCATTATATCCTTGTATTGTTCCAGAAGTCCCACTAGGTTGATACGTACTAAAAAAGTTCTGAACTAAAGGTAAAAGAGGAGCATAACTAGGATTAGCTCCAACTCCTTGATAAAGTGCGGGTAGAACCTGGCCTGCAACAGCTCCGTATGGAATTGCAAGCGGCCAATCAGTAGTATCCGCAGGAAGTACTAATCCATTGCCCCCAACAACTTCGATTGGTGCATTTGGATTAAAATTTTGAGCAGATGTTTGCCCTGATAACCATACGTCTAAAACACCAGGAGATTGGATTTGCACTGGAAAGTCAACATAGGTCTCTAGCGCACTTGGTCCAAAAACAGCTTCGTTGTATGTTAACCTAAAACTATTTTTTGCATTTGGTTTAAATACAAGTGCTATCCTTGGTGCTATTTTACCTTTGTCAATAAAATTTAGTTTATCGTACCTAAGTGCATAAGTAAGGTCTAACTTGTCACTAAAACGTGAAGTCCCTTGTCCATAGACACCATAATTTATGTAATCATTGCTTCCATCATTAATCCCAAAAAGCGTATTTTCTGAATCCGCGCCAATATCTCTATAGTCTGCACCAAAAGTGAAGTTAGAATCAAGGAAGTTTTCAGTATCAAAGCTATATTGCAATTGAATATCAAGAGCAGATCTTTTAGTTATAATTCTTTGTGCTGATAAGTAAAGGTAAAATGGTGCATTTTCACTACCTCCATCATTAGCTGTGTAGGATAATTGTCCGAAAAATCCTCCAGATCTAATCCTAGCCTGACCCCAATAGTCGTTTCCAGCTGCATATCCAGGTCCTTGTGCCTGGTTTATTAGTCCATTTCCTGAATTAATTCCACCTGAAATTACAGCATCAGTTTTATCATTAGGTCTAAACTCCAAATGAGCGTTTGCCATAAAGGTTTCATATTCATTCAAGTATGCGTTCCCATCTCCATCAGGATCTATTTCAGATCTTGTAAGTATTGGAGAAGTAGGTACTTGGGCAGGGTCAATTCTATTTCCTGAAACTATTGGTTGGAAAATACCATTTGCGGTGGCTCCGTTAATTTGAGCTAAAAAACCTGCATCCTCTACAGGATCTAAGCTAAATTCATCACCTTTTTTGTATTGAGCATTAATTTTGAATCCAAACGTTTTCTTATCATTTGCATAGGCATGTCTAATTGCTCCTTGCAGAGTACTTAAGTTTCCACCTATAAGTTCAACTGATGTGCCTGGTTTATCAATAGCTTTTTTAGAGAAAAAGTGAACTACACCCGATTCAACACTAGGGCCATAGAGGGCAGACGCAGCACCGCGAACGATTTCAATTCTCTCTATATCTAAATTAGATAATCCTGATTGGAAAGCGAAAAAAGATCCAGACGCAGGTGACTGTAGAAATCGGTAATCTAGTAAAGGAAATACGCTTGTACCAAAAACGCCAGAGCCAGCTCTCATTTCAAAATTTATTGAATTAGCAGATTGCTGTTGAAATTGCAATCCAGGTATGTTAATCAAGTTTCTTACTGGATCATTAACATTGGCTGTATTCTCAATATCCTGTGTTGATAGAATAGAAACAGAAGCAGGTGCATCTAAAATCTTTTCTGATCTTCTCGACGCTGAAATAACAACTTCATTCAGATTCTGCCCAAAACTTAGGGAAACAACAATTTCTTGGTCTAGACTCGTAACTTCCAAACTTTGGGAGCTATAACCAACATAACTTACCTCGATAGTTAAAGGAAGTTCAGCAGAGGTATTTAATGTAAAGTTCCCATCGAAATCAGCTACTGCTCCAGTATTTGATCCTACAACAATAACATTAGCTCCAGGAATGGCCTCTTGATTCTCAGAATCAACTACTTTTCCTGAAATGATATTTTGTGCAAGAGTAAGTTGGATGGCTAAAAAAAATAGGGCAGAAAATACCCTTTTTAATATATTCTTTGTTTTCATATTATTTTATTTTCATTTGTTTCGAACAACCGAACAAGTAAAAGTTATATTTGAAAATAATCTGAAAGCCTTTATCTTGTCTATTATTCATTGCCAAGTTAATATATTTTTGTCTAATTGAGTATAATTTATTCAAAGACATTACTTGTAAATTATTTTATTTTAAAATTTAGTTATCAATCTTTAAAAAAAATTCCTAGGTTTACTCGCTACATTAAACTTAAATTGACAAGTAACCTGATAATCCTTTGAAAAACATCTTTTATTTTTCACTAAAATATTTCCTAAGGTATTATAACCAAATTTTTTTTAGAGATATAAAGCAATATGGGTATGAAAACATTCCTAAGGACGGTGGGGTATTATTTTCTCCGAATCATCAAGGTGCCTTTTTAGATCCCCTGCTTATTGGCTCTATGACACCAAAAAAAATTACATCCTTAACAAGAAGTGACGTTTTTGGTGGTCCTCTTCAATGGTTTTTAGACGCACTGCAGATGCTTCCTGTATATAGGATAAGAAACGGTTATAGTAATTTGAAAAAAAATGATATTACTTTCAAAAAATGTTATGAGCTATTGGGAAATGGCAAATTTTTGATGATGTTTTCAGAAGGCGGTCATCATGATGAGTATTATCTAAAAAAGCTTTCTAAAGGGAGTAGTAGGCTTGCATTACAAGCCCAAAATTATAATAGGGGTAAAAAAATCTATATTCTCCCAGTTGGAATTAATTATGGGCACCACAAGCAAACTTGCACTACTCTCCATCTTGTTTACGGAAAACCATTATTAGTATCAGATTTTATAAATACTAAACTTAATGAAGCTGAAAATATAAATTTAATTAGAGAAGAGCTACAGACAAGAATGCAGCAATGTCTCTGGCTTCCATTGGAGACCGAAAAATATCCTATTCAAAAAGAGTGTATAAATAGAATAACAACAAAAATGAGTTTTTATGATTTAAAAAAAGCTCTCAAATATTCATCTAATGATTTGCCGAAAAGACGCAATATAAATAGATTCAGAAATGTTTTTTCATCAATTTTAGGACTTCCAAATTTTATTCCACTATGGATATCAAGAAAGATAATAAATCAATTTGATGATAAAGTTTTTGTTAGTTCAATGAAATATGCATTAGGAGCATTTTTGTTTCCCATTTGGTGGTTATCAACTTCTGTCCTGGTAGCTTTTTATTTTGGAAATGCAACAATGACAACATATCTAACCCTTTGCATCGTTTCAATTTTAATAAGGCAAAAGATATTACTATCATAAATTATTAAATTATAGAAAAAAACTATAATTAGTAAAAAATTATTATCAATAACATCAAATTTTGTCATATTATTATTATAAATATTTGATAAAACTATTAAATAAATTATATTGATAGTTTATTATTATAATTTTTAAATATTCTTAAAAAGATTCATACTTTAGAGCAATGGTTGATGTAATTATTATTGGCGCTGGCCCGATAGGACTTGCTTGCGGTATTGAAGCAAAAAAAAGAGGCTTAAAATATATGATTTTTGATAAGGGTGTAATGGTGAACTCGCTTTACAATTATCCCCTAAATATGACTTTTTTTTCAACTTCTGATAAGTTAGAAATTGGGGATATTCCTTTTATCTCTCATAATTCAAAACCCACAAGAGCAGAAGCTTTAGAGTACTACAGAAGGGTTGCTACCCACTGGAAGCTCAAACTTAATCTTTACGAACCTGTAGAAACCATAAAAAATGAAGCGCAGGAATTTAGGATTGAAACTAGCAAAGGAATTTACAATTCTAATAATATTGTATTTGCTACAGGATTTTATGACCGCCCTTTTTTACTTGATGTCCCTGGTGAAAATCTTCCCAAAGTGAAACATTATTATACCGAACCCCATCCTTATTTCGGGATGGATATAGTAGTTGTTGGTTCTGCAAACTCGGCTGTTGATGTAGCTCTAGAAACCTACAGAAAGGGTGCTAAAAGCGTAACCATGATTATTCGTGAAAAAGAAATTGGGAGTAATGTGAAGTATTGGGCCCGACCTGATATAATAAATAGAATCGAGGAAGGAAGTATAAAAGCCTATTTTAATGCTTCAATCACCAGTATTGAAAAAGATTTTGTTCATTTCAAGGATACAAAAAACTCTTATAAAATTGCAAATGATTTTGTTTTAGCTATGACAGGTTATGAGCCAAACTTTGAAATGCTCGAGAGTGTTGGTGTAAGATTCCAAAAAGATGACTACAAAACACCTGTATATAATAATGAGACTATGGAATCTAATTCAAAAAGAGTATTTCTAGCAGGAGTTGTTTGTGGGGGATACAAAACAAACAAATGGTTCATAGAAAACTCTCGTGTACATGCACCAACAATTATGAACGCTATATTAGCTGAATGATATAAGTAAGTTTTTGTTCATATTTATTATTTATATTTAGATACTATGTTGTTCCCAATAGCAAGTGTCTTCCTAGTTTTAGTTTTTATAATACTATGCATTTCAAAAATCAAACTACATCCATCTTTAGTATTGTTTGTAGCTTCACTGACTTTAGGATTTTTGCTTCAAATTCCAATTTATAAAAGCTTTTCCTTAATATTTGACGGACTCATTGGAGTAATAAAAAATCTAGGGTTATTAATTTTTTTCGGAATCATTATAGGGGTTTTGCTTGAAAAATCTGGAGGAACCTATTCCATAGCTAGGGGCATATTGAAATATCTAAAAAAAATTCCTTTACCATATGCCATTAGTTTTATAGGCTACCTAGTCTCTATTCCTATTTTTTGTGATGCAGCTTTTGCAATTCTATTTAATTTAAATAAAACATTTTCAAAACACGCTAAAATTTCTTTAACTGGCCTATCGGTTGCTTTATCTACGGGATTATTTGCGCCTCACGTCTTAGTACCTCCTACTCCAGGTCCACTTGCTGCAGCATTTAACCTAAAATTAGATAATCTTTTTTTACTTGTTATTTTCGGTTCATTTTTTGCCTTTATATTGGCTCTTATTGGAGCTGTTTACGCTAATTTTATTATTAAAAAAAAGGGTGTAAATAATTATAGTAATGATATAATTGTCTTAAAACAAGAAGTCAAAAATTCTCCAAGTTTTAGCCAAGCTATCTTACCAATTATAGTACCTGTTTTTCTTCTTAGCATTAGGCCAATTTCAAATTTTATTTCAAATAATCAAATTCTAATCGAAGTTGCCAATATTATATCGCGTCCTGTATTTGCTCTAGGAATTGGAATGCTTTTTTCCCTTCAATTGATTAAAATAAATCGAAAAAAAATTATTACCTCGAGTTTTATACAAGCCATTAAACAGGTTTTCCCGATACTACTAATCACAGGCATTGGAGGAGGTTTAGGTAAAGTAATTCAAACTATTCCCTTTCAAGAGTATTTGACGAATCAATCATTATATGGCTCATTTGGGCTATTAGTACCTTTTTTAATCGCAGCATTCTTGAAAACTGCCCAAGGATCATCTACAGTGGCAATTATTACCTCATCATCAATTTGCTTCCCTTTAGTTCCAATAATTGGATTAGATACAGAATTAGGCAAAGTCTGGATCATAATGGCAATAGGAGTTGGATCTATGACAATCTCTCACGTAAACGATTCTTATTTCTGGGTTGTTTCACAAATGAGCAAAATGGACACTAAAACTGCACTGAGAAGCCACACACTGGGAACTTTAATTCAAGGCTTGGTAGGATTTATAATATTATTTGTTTGCTATACAGTTTGGATTAATATATAGTTTTTCAATATGAAGAATAAATTAGCTCCAGCTTAACTTTTTTATCGGTTGAAGTACTGTCAGGGTGAGAACCTATGAGAATTGTACCTAGTGGATTAAGTGTAGCAGACAGAGGAAAATTTATATCTAAATCTTGGTCACCTGTCTTAGCTTTTATAGGTAACGGATTTTCAATATTTCCTGATACGGTTAGTCCTAAGTCGTAATTCAAAGAATCATTTTTAATAATATTAGTTATGTGATTAGTCAAATTAAATTTATATCTGAAAGGTTTTCCATTTTCACCAAGTTCTAAAATACCTCCAAAATTTGACTTATTTGAATTAGTTCCAAAATTTGAAGTTGAAAAATCACTTACATAATCACTAATTGGCAAACCGTTTTTGAAATTATAAAGATAAATTCTTTGAGCTGTAATTTCTTCAGTTTGCATCTCAGAATCAACATGAAAAATTAAATTTGCCTGGTTGACAAGTATTTTTTCTTCCCTGATATCATTAAGTATCTCATTGAACTCAGGATTTTCACCTGAAAAAAGTCTAATTTTTCCGTGTAAACGACTACTCTGAATAAATAATTTATCTGAAGGCTCATTATTTAAAGAAGATTCTATTCTATTTTGAATAGCTGAATCAAACACGGAATTTTTTAAAGAATTTATTCTAATATTTCCTAGATTCAATTCTAAATCTCTTTCTCTTTTTTCAATCAGGTCGTCTGATAAATCGTCTAATGTGCCTTTTGTATTGTAGTCGTCAAAAACATAGTTAATCTTAATCACAGCATTTTGGATATCCAAAAGCATGTAAAGATTTTCTGAAAAATTATCTCCTCTTATGATAAGGCCCCTCATTCTTTTCTGATAAGTAGCGTCATCAAGCAATGAATTTGTCCCCTCAAGTTCTATTAAATTTTCTTGAAAAAAGTTTTTATTTAATGGAATCCTAATGCGAGGACTTAATCTAGTTTCAACTAAAGTTGTTTCGTCAATATCTTCGGTATCTAGATCATCCTCTTTGAAATTTAACCTGACCTCTTCAAAGTTGAGCTTTATTTGTCCGCTGAAAAGTTTCTCTCCAACAAATCCTTCATCAAAATAATCACGATTAGAATAATATATTTGGGCTGATTCAAAGTTGTCTTTAGGATCCAGGTTATTAAGATAGTACGTTAACTCATAAACTTGCAGGTCAAATTCTGAGTTACGATTTCCATAAATAGAATCAATTGCGTATACCCTATTTTCACTGTCATAATTTTGATTATCGTCGTCATTGTGGTCCAAAATGCCATCTCCATCACTATCAGCGCTTAAGGGGTTTAATCCTAATTGAAACTCTACTATATCAGACAAATCATCATCATCTGAGTTACTTGCAGGATCGTTTGGATCTGAATCTAGAGAATCAATTACACCGTCATTGTCAGAATCATCAGTGTTCGAAAAAAAGGGAATTTCTAAAAAAACTTCTCTAATTGTCTCATTTTCTGGTATAATGTTAACGTCGTCCTCATCTCCAGAATCCTCTAAAGGTTGCCTTATATTTCCAAAAAATGGATCTGAACCAATTGATATTTGTGTGAAAATACTCGCTCTAACATCTCCAAAAACAGGATGGTTAATTCGTCCTAATTGAGCTAGTGGTTGAACATTTGATTGAACTTCATTTACACTTTGTTGGTAGGTAAATACAGGAATATTTTTAATTTTTGTTTCTAGAGTTAAATCTGAAAAAATGGATTCCCCTACAGGATGATATTCCTTATCACATGAAATAAGTATGAAAATCAATATAAAACAAGTCGGAAAAGAATGTTCAAAATACCTCACCACATCAAGGTTATATTTCCTTTGAGTAAAAATTTATTAATAATTTATCCTCTTGAGATTTAGGATACTCTAAAAGAGGTTTTTTACTGTTTTTTAAGTTACTCAGAATATCATCATCTAAATTTTCTGAGGCTGATATTATTCCGTCACAATGAGTTATAGCTAGGTTAGTTAAGGCATGAAAGTCTGCTTTTCTAAGCTCACTTATTTGACCTTTATCGATTTTATCAAATGCAACCTTATCGATAATTTTCTTAGAAACAACACCCTTAAAATCAGGATCATAAACTGAATAAACTATTTTACTATCTGAGAAAAGTGGTTCATCGGCATAATATGTTTTTAAGTAGAGAGGAAAAAGGGAGGTAAACCAACCGTGAAGATGAATTATATCTGGGGACCAATTTAACTTCTTAACTGTCTCAATAACACCTTTTGTAAAAAAAATCATCCTTTCATCATTATCTTTGAATATCTTGCCTTCAGAATCGTGAAGTATTGCTCTTCTTTTAAAATACTCCTCATTATCAATAAAATAAACCTGCATTCTTTCTTTTGGAATGGAAGCTACCTTAATAATTAGAGGCATATCCATGTCATTTATTACTAAGTTCATACCAGAAAGCCTTATAACCTCGTGTAGTTGATGTCTTCTTTCGTTTATCAATCCATAGCGCGGCATAAAAATCCGAGTCTGTCCCCCATTTTCATTAACTGTTTTTGGAATCTGGAATGATTTAATTGCTTGGTCTGTTTGAGGCAAATAAGGAACAACCTCAGAGGAAATAATTAATACTCTCTTGTCTTTCATATTTGATTTTCCTATGGGAAAAGTCTCGCAAAAATACAAAATAAATAGACATATTATCAAAAACTGCCTACTTTAGCAGCGTTAACAAATTGCTAAATGTTGGTATTTAAGGCCTCAGAAAAACTCAAGATGCATTTAAATTCTAAGGCTCAAAGGATTGGTCTTGTTCCAACTATGGGAGGATTACATAGAGGCCATTCGAGTCTTATTAAAAAGGCTTGCTGTGATAATGATATAGTTGTTGTTAGCATATACGTAAATCCTACTCAATTCAATGATTGGAATGACCTAAAAAAATATCCATTCGATATAATTAGCGATAAATCTTTCTTATCACCATTTTCAAAAAATGTGATTATTTATAATCCGGGTCATGACGATATGTATCCTTCTGGAATAAAAAGCAAATCTTATGACTTTGGCTCGATTGCTCTTCATATGGAAGGGAAATTTCGCCCAGGACATTTCAATGGTGTTGCAACTGTTATAGAAAAGCTTTTTAAAGATATAAGACCAAATAATGCATATTTTGGAGAAAAAGATTACCAGCAAACACAGATTATAAAAGCTCTTAACAAGAGTCTTAAGCTAGGTGTCAAAATAGTATCTTGTCCAACAGAAAGAGAAGATGACGGCCTTGCAATGAGTACAAGGAATAAGTTTTTAAATTCAAGACAACGATCTGCTGCAAAAAAAATTTATTATGCTTTGAAAGAACTAAAAGTTAAAAAGACTAAAAAATTCGATGTTATGAAAGGTTTTTTTATAAATACTGTAGAAGATAGCAAAGATTTAAAAGTTGAATACTTTTTTATTGCATCAACAGATAATTTAATACCAGTAGAAAAGTTTCAAAAACAAAAAAAATACCGGATTTTTATTGCTGTGCTTGCAGGCAATACAAGACTTATAGATAACGAAGAAATAAAATTTAATTAACTTATAATAATTATACCAACAAGAAATAAAGCTTTCATTCAATAAACTATCGAATAATTTATCATAAGAATTGTGAAAAAACTTTATCATAATCTCAAAATAATTTTCCCTCCATTTTTAGGTATCTTCTTTATTTATTTGTCTGTTGTAATGACTTCTGCTGAGGAAAGAAAACTTATAATTAGTTATATTAGAAATGCTGACTTAAAATACATTATTAGCGCAATTGTTTTTGGCATTTTGAGCCACCTTTCAAGAGCTTTTCGTTGGAAATTTTTATTAAATCCACTTGGATATTATCCTCGATTTATAAATTCTATTCTGGCCGTACTAGTATCTTATATTGCTAATCTTGGAATACCCAGATCAGGTGAAATTTTAAGAGCTACTACTTTAAGCAATTATGAAAAGATTCCCTTTGAAAAATTATTTGGTACTATAATTGCTGAGAGACTTATAGATTTCATAATACTTTTAAGTTTAATTTTTCTAACACTTAGTTTACAATTTGAATCCATATGGGAAATTCTTCGTGAAAAAACCTTTGATTTACAAAAACTTATAGCTGTAATCTTTATTCTATCCTTAATTTTTTTCGGTTTAAAAAAGTTTTTAGGAAAAAATAATTCAAAAATATTGACAAAAATAAAAGCTTTTATTGAAGGTTTAATCGAGGGGATTATGTCAATTAAAAATATGCCTTACAAATTGGCTTTCGCTACCCATACTATATTTATATGGACAATGTATTTTAGTATGTTCTACATCATAAAATGGACCATCCCTGAAATGCAAAATTTACAAATAATACAAATGTTACCATCTTTTGTAATTGGCGGGCTTACTCTAACAGCGACTAATGGTGGTATTGGAATTTACCCCTTATCTGTAGCTATGACACTTTCATCCTTCGGAATTTCGAATGAATCTGGATTGGCGTTCGGTTGGATAGTCTGGACTTCTCAAACACTGATGATTATATTTTTTGGAAGCCTTTCTTTTTTTATTCTACCTTTAGTAAATAGGAAAAAGTAATTAAACTTATAGCGAATTTTGAAAATCAAAAAAGGGTTTTTTTGTAAAAATTGCGGGGCGGAGCATAACCAATGGCAGGGTCAATGTAAGATTTGTAAAGAGTGGAACACCATTACTGAAGAGTTAATACATAAAAATATTTCCAAAGATTGGAAAACAGATAATTTAACAAAGGCTATAAAACCAATTAGAATGGATAAAATTGGTCTTAAAGAAACTTCTAGAATTAAAACTGGTGATGATGAATTTGATCGAGTTCTAGGTGGCGGGGTGGTCCCAGGAGGGGTTGTACTTTTGGGTGGAGAACCAGGTATTGGTAAGTCGACCTTATTACTTCAAATAGCACTCCAAATTAATAATAAAGTACTCTATATTTCAGGAGAAGAAAGCCAACAACAGATTAAATCTAGAGCAAAAAGAATGGGGCTTAGTGAGGAGTCTTGTTATGTTCTATGTGAAACCAATATTCAATTAATTTTTTTACAAATTCAAAGTCTCACACCTGATATAATAATTGTAGACTCTATACAAACCCTTCACGACTCAGATGTTGATAATGCCGCAGGGAGTATTACACAAATAAGATCAGTAGCATCTGAACTCATCAGTTTTGCAAAAAGTACAAATATTCCAGTCATTTTAATTGGTCATATAACTAAAGACGGTACGATAGCTGGTCCAAAAATACTCGAACACATGGTTGATACTGTGATTCAGTTCGAAGGGGATCGAAATCATATTTATAGAATTTTAAGAGTTCAAAAAAATCGTTTTGGAGCTACCTCTGAAATAGGAATTTATGAAATGATACAAAAAGGATTACGTCAAGTAAAAAATCCCTCAGAAGTATTAATTTCTGAAAAAGAGGAAACTTTAAGCGGACATGCAATTGCAGCTACTATTGAAGGTATTCGACCTTTAATGATTGAGGTGCAAGCATTGGTAAGTACAGCAGTTTATGGTACCCCTCAAAGAAGTTGTACAGGATTTAATTCAAAGCGCTTAAATATGTTACTAGCTGTCTTGGAAAAAAGAGCAGGATTTAATTTGGTTAGTAAAGATGTATTCATAAACATTACTGGTGGTATAAGTGTGGTTGATCCCGCAATGGATCTAGCTGTTATAGCAGCAATTCTATCAAGCTGCCATGATATTCCAATATCACAAAAGCTATGTTTTGCATCTGAAATTGGGCTTTCTGGAGAACTACGCCCAATTTCAAAAACTAACCAGCGAATTCAAGAAGCAGAAAAACTCGGGTTTGAAGGAATTTTCATTTCATCGTATACTAAATTCAGCAGCCAACAAAATAAAATTAAGTTACATCAATTATCAAAGGTCGAAAGCTTAGTTAATTTTCTTTTCTAATCAAGATTTTTAGAAAAAAGAGCATATCTTCGAGAAACACAATAAGAGCTAAATGAAAGAAATCATTTCACAATTTATTTCAGAAGTAAACGCTAGAAATAAGAATGAGCCTGAGTTTATGCAAGCTGTAACTGAGGTTGCTGAAAATGTTATCCCTTACATAGTTCAAAATGATATTTATTATGGACAAAACATTTTACTTAGGATCGCTGAACCTGAGCGAGTAATTTCATTTCGAGTTGCATGGATTGATGATAAAGAAGAAATTCAAGTAAACAGAGGTTATAGAGTTGAGATGAATTCCGCCATCGGTCCTTACAAAGGTGGATTAAGATTTCATCCAAGTGTTAACCTAAGTGTTTTAAAATTCTTAGCATTTGAACAGACTTTTAAAAATAGTTTGACAACTCTACCCATGGGAGGTGGAAAAGGAGGTTCTGACTTTGATCCAAAAGGTAAATCTGATACGGAAATAATGCGTTTCTGTCAGAGCTTTATGACTGAATTATTTCGTCACATTGGTCCAAATAGAGACATTCCTGCTGGAGATATTGGTGTTGGGAGTAGAGAAATAGGCTATATGTTTGGCCAATACAAACGACTGAAAAATGAATTTACAGGGGTTTTGACTGGTAAAGGTGTAAGTTGGGGTGGCTCGCTTATAAGACCTGAAGCTACAGGTTATGGTGTCGTATATTTTACCCAGGAGATGCTTGTTAATAAAGATAATAGCTTAAAAGATAAAAAAGTTGTCATTTCTGGCTCTGGAAATGTTGCCCAATACGCTGCTGAAAAATGTTTACATCTTGGTGCTAAAATTTGCACTATGTCAGATTCATCCGGATATATCTATGATCCTGAAGGTATTAACTTGGAAAAACTTGCATTCATTATGGATCTTAAAAATGTGAAAAGAGGAAGAATTATTGAGTATACTAATAAATACCCTAATTCTGAATTTTTTAAAGGTAAAAAACCTTGGGATGTTCCCTGTCAAATTGCTTTACCTTGTGCTACACAAAACGAACTAGGGAAATATGACGCACAAAATCTTATTAAAAATGGCTGTATCTGTATAGGAGAGGGTGCAAACATGCCGTGCTCTCCTGAAGCAATAGAAATTTTCTTAAAGAATAAAATTTTATTTGCGCCTGGTAAGGCTTCAAATGCAGGTGGCGTAGCAGTTTCAGGATTAGAAATGGCTCAAAATTCGTTACGTTACAGCTGGTCGAGGGATGAAGTAGATAAACGCTTGCAGACAATTATGAAAGATATCCATCAATCATGTATTTCTTTTGGAAATGAAAAAGGGTTTATTAATTATGTTAAGGGAGCCAATATTGCAGGGTTTGTGAAAGTTGCAGATGCAATGCTAGCCCAAGGAGTTGTTTGACTCATGTCTAACAAAATAAAAAAAACTGTTCATGCGGTAAATTTAGGTATTGTTAAATATGGCGATACAAGCTTAATTGCCAATTGCTATACTTTAGAATATGGTTTACAGTCATATATGCTAAAAGGTGCTTTGTCTAGGAGTAAGAAAAAAAAATTTCGCCCCCTTTTTGAACCTTTAAACCTGTTAGAACTTGTGGCCCCTCCGAACAAGGAGAATAAAATTGGATATATCACTGAGGCAAAAATAGCATACGTTTTTAGTTCAATACCTTATGATTTAAATAAAAAAGCTTTGGTTTTTTTTATTTCAGAAGTCATTCATCAGGTTGTGCGCGAAGAACAAGGACCTAATAAATTACTATTTAATTATATCCGAAGAAAACTTGTTTGGCTTGACGAAAATCATTCATTCAGCTTATTCCATCTCAAAATTATGCTAGATATAACAAAATTCATTGGTTTTTCCCCAAATATTTCAAATTCAAATGCCCCTTATTTTGATATGGAAACTGGCTGTTTCACATCAATTAAGCCAAAAACAAATTTTATTAAAACCCCTCTGAAAGAACATTTCATTCAACTTTTGGGTATGGATTTTGATAAGGTATATGAAATTAGAATTTTGAAAGAAGATAAAATTATGCTTCTAGACAAACTTATAACCTATTTCGAATTACATTTACAGCAATTTAAGCCACCCAAATCCCTTAAAATATTAAATGAAATCTTTAAGGTGCCTTAATTTATTGTGTTTTGCCTTTCTTTCCTTTTGGATAGCTGGACAAGAGATTACTATTGTAGATGAGTTCACGAATGAACCCCTAGAAGGAGTCGCCATCTACAATGAAGATCAAACTTTAGCAACGATAACTAATTCTGAAGGAATTGCTGATCTTTCCTTTTTCCCAATCGGTGAACAAGTTTACATTCAAATTTATGGCTTTAAAATTGAAAGTATAAAAATAAGCATGAGGGAATTATCCCGAAATTTTCGTTTTCCTATTCGAGCAGAAGAGGAGACTTTAGATGAAGTAATACTTTCAATAGCAAGAAGTGCAACAAAGCGTGCAAAAATAGCAGAAAAAGTAACTATTGTTACAGATAATGATATTTCCATTCGCCGTCCTACTTCAGGAGCGGAACTTGTAGGACTTAGTCCCGGAGTTAGGATTCAAAAGTCACAAGGTGGGGGAGGAAGTCCTGTTATTAGAGGTTTTGAAGCAAATCGTTTACTCTTAGTAGTTGATGGAGTGAGACTCAATAATGCGATCTATAGAAGTGGTCATTTGCAAAATTCCATAACAATTCATCCCAATATAATCGAGCGAGTTGAGGTCGTTTATGGATCTTCATCTGTAGGTTATGGGTCAGACGCTTTGGGAGGTGTTATTCATTATTACACCAAAAGTCCATTGATCAATAATGAAAAAAAAATAAACACTCAATTGTCTAGTGACTATTCTACTGCGACCAAATCATATATTAACTCGATATCTACAGAATTGAGTTTTAAAAAATGGGCCAGCTTAACGAGTCTAAGTTTTTCAGATTTTGGAGATATTCGAATGGGCAGAAAAAGACCCCATGGATACGAAAATTGGGGATTAAACTTTCTATATTCGTCTAATTCAAGAGATACTTACTCGTCAAATCCCATTATTAACAAAAACCCTTTGATTCAAAAAAATACTAATTATAATCAAATTGATTTTCTTCAAAAGTTTTTGTTTAAACTCAATGATGAAAACCAACTAGTTATTAATTTACAATACTCCAATTCTTCAGATATCCCTAGATATGACAAATTGAGTGAGAAGCGAAATGGTTCCTTGCGTTATGCAGAATGGTATTATGGACCACAAAAAAGATTTCTTTTTTCTCCTCAATTAAAAATATTCCCAAGAAAAAAACTACTAAAATCAGGTAAGATCACTTTTGCAATTCAAAATTTGGAAGAGTCGAGAATCTCGAGATCATTTAATACTTTGACCCGAAATATTCAAAATGAAAAATTAAACTCTTATAGTATAAACGGAGATTTTGAATTTAAAATTCAAAAAAAACATGCTTTTGCTTATGGTTTTGAAAGTGTCTATAATGATGTGAATTCATTTGCCTCCAAAAAAGACTTATTAATAAAAGAGAATTTAATAACAGGGTTTACCCCAGCGCTTCCAATTCCTTCTCGCTATCCTAGCAAGGGAAGTTCATACAGCAGCTATGCATTATATTTAAACTGGGTATGGGATCTTAATAATCAGCTGACCTTAAATGCTGGTCTCAGGCTAACAAGTAGTTTTTTAGAAGGAGAGTGGAAAGAGTACTATAACATAAATGCACTATTATCCTCGGTAAAATTAAATTCTGATGCGTTGACAGAAACTTTGGCTCTTGTTTACAGACCAAGCATAAAAACGAAATGGAAAGCAATAATTTCAAATGGATTTAGAAATCCTAATATTGATGATGTAGGAAAAATAAGAGAAAATAGAGGCTATCTGATTGTTCCAAATCCCAGGCTTTTACCTGAGTACGCTTATAATTTTGAATTAGGACTTACCAAATACTTAAAAAAAGAAAAAAATTATATTTCGATTCAAGGTTTCACAACTTTAATTTCAAGGCATATTGGAAGAAATAATTACCCTATTTTTTCAGATGAAACAACTATTAGCAATAATACTATTTTGTACAACGAAGAAGAGTTGATAACCGTTGCAAACAATAATTTAGGAAATCGTTATTTGTTCGGAGCGTCATTGGACGGCAATATATCTTTTTCAGAGAAAATTTCTTTAAAAGGAGACTTCAATGTTATCGATGCACTTGAAAGTGAGCGATATGGTCCTCTTCCATCAATTTCGCCAGTATTTATTAATTTTTTTCTAAATTACGAAAATGACAAGTGGTTTGCCAGTCTTAGATACCAACATAGCGGAAGCAAAAATCCACAGAAATATAGCTTAGGTGGTGAAGACGGTTTAGAGGAAACACCCGTGATATCAAAAGATGAAGGAATTTATGCTGGGGCGCCTGCATGGTCTGAACTATCTTTTTTAGGGCAATTTAGATGGAATGAAAATGGAAAAATAACAATTGGATTAGAAAATATATTTGATATTCATTATAGAAGTTTTGCTTCAGGCATATCTGCGCCAGGTAGAAATTTAAGAGTAGGGTTAAATCTAAAATTCTGAACTATCTGTAACACAAAAGCTCTTAAAATAGCAACATATTTTCGAGTTAAATTAATTAATTTTGCAAATTATTATTTTATTAAAATTACTTTTCTTTCTTTGGTTTTGAAAAGGAACTAAAACTATTTAATAAGTGAAATTCAATGAGTACGATAAACTAGATTTACCCAAAATAGCTCAGGAAATACTTGCAGACTGGAAGGATAACGAAACCTTTTTAAAGAGCATAAAAAGTAAGGAGGGCAAACCAGAGTTTATATTTTATGAAGGCCCGCCATCGGCAAATGGCCTACCTGGTATTCACCATGTCATGGCCCGTACTATTAAGGATATTTTTTGTCGCTTTAAAACCCAAAAGGGATTTAAGGTGAATAGAAAAGCGGGATGGGACACTCATGGTCTTCCTGTTGAGCTTGGAGTTGAAAAAGAACTAGGCATTACAAAAGAATCCATTGGAAAAACTATTTCGGTAGAGGATTACAACGTTGCATGCAAAAAAGCAGTAATGAAATATACAGATATTTGGAATCAGCTTACTGAAAGAATTGGTTATTGGGTTGATATGAAAGAACCCTATATTACTTATAAATCCAAATATATGGAAAGTGTTTGGTGGTTAATAAAACAAATTCATGAAAAAGGCTTTCTTTATAAAGGTTATTCTATTCAGCCATTTTCTCCAATGGCTGGAACAGGTTTAAGTTCTCATGAACTAAATCAACCTGGTACTTATCAAGAAACTACTGATACAACTGTTACTGCACAGTTTAAGACAATTCCAGAAAGCCTTCCTAAAGGTCTAAAAAATGAAATAGACCTTTATATTCTTGCTTGGACAACTACTCCATGGACATTACCTTCAAATACAGCTCTTACGATCGGGGAAAAAATAGATTATTTGATTATTAGAACTTTTAACCAATACACATTCAAGCCAATACGAGTTCTTATTGCTAAAGATCTTATAAAAAAACAATTTGGTGAAAAGTTTATTGAATCTCCAAGTACAGATAACTATAAATCTAGTGACAAAAAAATACCATATAAAATAGAAAGCCAACATAAGGGGTCTGAGCTCCTAGAAATTAGATATGAAAAAATTTGGTCAGAATCCCCAGTACCAATTGAGAATTCCAAAAATGCATATCGTGTAATTTCAGGGGATTTTGTAACAACTGACGAAGGAACAGGAATTGTACATACAGCACCTACTTTTGGTGCAGACGACGCCAAAGCAGCAAAGGAAGCAAATCCAGAAGTGCCACCCCTTTTAGTCTTAGACGAAAATGATAATAAAGTACCACTAGTCGATATGCAAGGAAGATTTAGAAAAGAGGTTGGACGTCTAGGAAATCGCTTCGTTAAAAATGAATACTACCCGGATGGAAATGCACCTGAACGTTCTGTAGATGTTGAAATTGCAATACAACTTAAGGAAGAAAATAAAGCCTTTAAAGTAGAAAAATATGTTCATCAATATCCAAATTGTTGGAGAACTGACAAACCTATTCTATACTATCCTCTAGACTCATGGTTTATTAAAATAAGTGAAGTTAGAGAAAATATGACTGCTTTAAATAATGAGATAAACTGGAAGCCAAAGGCTACAGGCGAAGGAAGGTTTGGAAATTGGCTTACTAATGCAAATGATTGGAATCTATCTCGGTCCCGATTTTGGGGTATTCCGTTGCCAATCTGGAGAAGTTCAGACGGAAAAGAAACAAAAGTAATTGGATCACTCGAAGAATTATTTAAGGCTATTGAAATCTCTTTAAGACTTGGTATTATGAAGGAAAATCCTTTCAATGATTTCATACTCGGAGATTATTCAGACAACAACTATGAAAAAATTGATCTTCACAAAAACATAGTTGATAAGATTATCCTAGCAAGCGATAAAGGAGAACCAATGTTTAGAGAATTAGACTTAATTGATGTATGGTTTGACTCTGGTGCTATGCCTTATGCACAGTGGCATTATCCTTTTGAAAATAAAGAATTAATTGATAGTGAAATATATTTTCCTGCAGATTATATTGCTGAAGGTGTTGATCAAACAAGAGGATGGTTTTATACACTTCATGCCATCGCTACTTTAGTTTTTGACAAAAAAGCTTTCAAAAATGTTGTTTCAAATGGTCTTGTACTTGACAAGAAGGGACAAAAAATGTCAAAGAGATTAAATAATACTATAGACCCGTTTGAAACATTAGATAAATTTGGCCCCGATGCAACTCGCTGGTATATGATTTCAAATGCAAATCCTTGGGATAATCTAAAATTTGATATTGAAGGAATCGCGGAAGTTCAGCGTAAATTTTTTGGAACTCTATATAATACTTATTCTTTTTTTAGCCTGTACGCTAATATTGATCAATTTGGTTTTAAAAACGAAAATTTCATCCCTAATACTGAGCGAGCTGAATTAGACCAGTGGATTTTATCAGAACTGAACAGTCTAATTAAAGTTGTTGATGATGCTTACCAAGATTATGAAGCGACAATTGCTTGTAGAGCAATTTCTGATTTTGTACAGGAAAAATTAAGTAATTGGTATGTTCGCCTTAGCCGACGCAGATTTTGGAAGGGTAATTATGGGCCAGACAAAATTGCCGCATATCAAACTCTTTACGAATGTTTATTAATAGTATCCCAGCTAGGAGCACCAGTGGCTCCGTTTTTTATGGATCGATTATACCAAGATCTAATGAGAAATAAAAAAAACTCAGTCCACTTATCTGAATTCCCAAATCCAAACCCAGACCTTATAAATTTTGAATTGGAATCTCAAACTAATATTGCGAGGGAAATCACATCTTTAGCACTTTCTTTAAGAAAAAAACAACAGATAAAAGTACGTCAGCCACTTGAGAAAATGATAATCCCTGTAAAAAATGAATTGCAAAAAAAACGCATAGAAAATACAATTAAATACTTAAAAAGTGAAATCAATATAAAAGAAGTTGAACTACTTGATGATGCCAATGATTTGTTAGTGAAAGAGGTTCGCCCAAATTTTAAAATTATTGGTCCTAAGTATGGAAATGAAATGAAATCCGTTGTAGAAGTTATAAAAAATCTAAATTCTGAACAGGTAAATCTTCTAGAAGAAAAAAAAGAATTAAATATTTTAGTAAATAAAAAAAATATTATTTTAGATATAACTGATGTTGAAGTGTTATATAAAGACATCGAAGGATGGGAGGTAGCTAAAAACTCAGAAATGACAATTGCCCTCGATGTGACCATAACCCAAAAACTAAAAAATGAAGGTGTAGCAAGAGAACTAGTTAACAGAATTCAAAACCACAGAAAGGATAAAGGCCTGGAAGTTACTGACAGAATTGATATTTTGCTAAAAAGTGAATCTGGACTGGATAAAGCTTTAAGTGAAAATAAAAATTATATTTTAAATGAAACATTGGCTAATACTCTTAAATTTGAATCAACAATTTTAAAAGGAACACCTATAGAATTTGATAATTTTAAAACTGAAATTCTTATTAAAAAGGTACAGCCATGAGTAAAAAAACAAGATTTACAGACAGTGAGCTTAAGGAGTTTAAAAGCCTTATTGAAGAAAAGATTGAAAAAGCGAAAGCAGATCTAGATCTTTTGAAAAGCTCCTATATGAATGATGGTAACAATGGCACTGAGGATACTGCCCCAACTTTTAAAGCTTTTGAAGAAGGGTCCGAAACCATGTCAAAAGAAGCAAACACTCAACTTGCTCTTCGGCAAGAAAAGTTTATCCGTGATCTTAAAAATGCCCTAATTCGTATTGAAAACAAAACTTATGGTTTATGTCGCGTAACTGGTAATTTAATTAATAAAAAACGCTTATTTTTAGTTCCACACGCTACGTTAAGTATTGAGGCTAAAAATATGCAGAAATAAGTCCAAATAAAGGCCCTGAATACATATAAAACATATTTCAATAAATCATGGGCTGCAGTAATTATAATTTTAATTCTGTTACTTGATCAAGCTACAAAAATATATATCAAATTAAACTTTCCTTTATCGGGGTACGGTATTTCACCTATTTTAGACTGGGAATATTTTAAAATCATTTTTGTTGAAAACAAAGGGATGGCTATGGGTACTAAAATCAATGATTTCATTCCATTTATTAGCGAAAATACTGGAAAGTTGATTTTAACTATTTTCCGTGTTGCCGCAATTTCTGGCTTAGGCTACTGGTTGTTGGATTCCATAAAAAAACAAAGTGGGGTTTTACTTTGTTGTGCTTTATCATTAATATTTGCAGGTGCACTAGGTAATATTATCGATTCGATTTTCTATGGTATTTTGTTCTCAGATAGTAACGGTCAAATTGCTCAATTTTTACCTGAACAGGGGTACGCTCCTCTTTTTTACGGCCATGTTGTTGATATGTTACAATTTCCATTAATTGAATGGACATGGCCATCATGGTTACCTTACATAGGAGGTAAAGACTATTTATTTTTTCAATATATATTCAACATTGCGGACACTGCAATAAGCACAGGGGTTGGGATATTGATTTTTTTTAATAAAAAAATCTTTTCCTGATTTTTTCAAGAAGTAAACTTTTTTATTCCTTCGGGATTAACACAAAAATCCATTTGAATATCTTTAGAACGTATGTCAATTATCTTTTCTACAGGATCAAAAAAAGAAAGTCCGACTTTTATAGTATTTTTTTTACACAGAGATAAAAAATTATCATAAAATCCTTTTCCATAACCTAAACGATTTCCGCTTTTATCCCAAGCTAACAGTGGTAGAAAAATTACATCAATTTGTTCTGGAGAAATTTTTATTCCTTTTTCGGGTTCTGGTATACCTAATCCATTAATCTTAAGTTTTGTTATATCTGTCAATAAGATATGTTCCAATTCTGAACCTTTAGTTCTAGGTAAAATTACTTGTTTGTCCTTTCCTTGTAATAAAGTTAAAATTAAAGTAGTATCTATCTCTGCCTTTACTTTTATTGGGAGATATATATGATAATACTCTAAATGCCATATGGGTAGTTTTAAACAATTATTCGCAATTGCAAAACTCTTATCTTCATGTTCTTGATCAGAAAGGGCAAAGCGCTTTTTTAAAAAAGATTTCCGAAGAGCTAATTTTGTTAAATCAGAATTCATGAAATAATATTACATATATATATATACCCAAAGAAAATCAATATTTTCGTTTTGTGAAATTAGATTCTATTGAAATCCAACTCAAAACCTTGCCTCAAGTTGCAGGGGTATATCAGTTTTTCGATTCTAAGGAAAATATTATATATGTAGGTAAAGCAAAAAACCTAAAAAAACGGGTTGCATCTTACTTTAATAAAAATTTAGAAAATCATAAAACAAATATCCTTGTAAAAAAAATTAAAAGAGTGGAAAATATTGTTGTAGAATCTGAAATGGATGCTTTGCTTTTGGAAAATAATTTGATTAAAAAATATAAACCTCGATATAATATTCTTCTCAAAGATGATAAAACCTATCCTTGGATTTGCTTAGAAAAGAGTCCCAAACCAAATATTTATATAACAAGAAATTTAAAAAATAAAAATGGTGAATATTTTGGCCCTTTTACTAGTGTAAAAAACTTAAAAATTCTACTACGATTGATTAAAGAAATACATCCTTTTTTAAATCATGAATTGAATCATTTATTAAAAATTAACTCCAAAGAATCTTCAGCTTTACTGTTTAAAAAGAATGAAAATTCAATAAAAGCGTTAATAAAAGGAAATTTGAATTTCTGTATAACTCATTTCAAAAAAGAAATGAAAACAATGTCCAGATATTTGAAATATGAAGAAGCTCAATTGGTAAAAGAAAAAATTTTAAGTTTAGAGAAATTTCAAGCCAAATCAACAATAGTAAACCCTAAAATTACGAATGTAGATGTATTTTCTATTATTTCAGATGATAACTATGGATATGTGAATTTTTTACAAGTATCATATGGGGCTATTGTTAGATCCTACACCCTTGAAATAAGAAAAAAGCTTAATGAGAGTAATTCAACCCTGCTACAGCTTGGAATAATTGAAATAAGACAAAAGTTTTCCTGTAATGCAAAAACTATATTGCTTTCAGAAAAAGTTAGTTTAACAAAAGAATTAAATTTAATTGTACCTAAACAAGGAGATAAAAAAAGCTTAGTAGATTTATCACTTAGAAATGCCAAATACTTTCGGATTGAACGCTTTAAACAAATCAAAATGTTGGATCCTGAAAGTCATAACAAGCGAATAATGAATCAAATGAAAACTGATTTAAGGCTGCCTGAGGAGCCCTTACACATAGAATGCTTTGATAATTCAAATATCCAAGGGTCAAATCCTGTTGCCGCATGTATTGTTTTTAAAAAAGGTAAGCCAAGTAAAAAGGAATATCGTCACTATAATATTAAAACAGTTAAAGGCCCTGATGACTTTGCTTCTATGGAAGAAGTAATTTTGAGAAGATATAAACGTCTATTGAATGAAAAAGCTCCACTTCCGCAACTGATAGTAATTGATGGTGGCAAGGGACAACTTTCTTCAGCATTAAAAAGTCTGGATATTTTAGGTTTAAGAGGTAAGATTTCAATTTTAGGAATTGCTAAGCGCCTAGAGGAAATATATTTCCCTGGTGATAAAATTCCACTTTATTTAGATAAAAAATCTGAAACACTAAAAATATTGCAGCGAGCAAGAGATGAGGCCCACCGATTTGGAATTGCATTTCATAGAAAAAAGCGCAGTAATAGAAGTATACAATCCAAATTAGATCAAATACCAGGTATAGGAGAAGCTTCACGCATAAAGCTTTTAAGAAATCTAAAGACTTTCACTCGGATAAAATCAGCATCAGAAAAGGAAATTATTGATATTTTAGGAAATAAAAAAGGAAAAAAATTATTTGAGACTCTTAAAAATATTAGGTTTTAAATATTTTCAGCTGCTTTCAATTAAATCTCAAATTATTGATTTATTATCTTTGAAATATGACAAAATTTTTGTGTTTATGCATTTTTTTAAACTTTCAAATTCTATTTAGTCAAGCGAATAATAGTGAAACATTAAGAACAAACCAATCATTCCATGAAGGAGAATGGTTTCAATTAAGATTGCACTATGGCCCATTTAATGCGAGCTACGCAACACTCTCTTTGGAACGAGACACAATTAATGAACGCCCAGTTTATCATGCTAAAGGATTTGGAGAAACAACAGGTTTAGCGCGCTGGTTTTTTAAAGTAGAAGATTATTATGAAAGTTATTTTGATGAAGAAACTGGATTACCATATAAGTTTATAAGAAATATTAATGAAGGAGGTTATACAAAGAATATAGAAATTGATTTTAATCATAAAGAAAAAACTGCTCGTGTAAATAACAAAAAAATAGGAGAGGTTAGTGAGCTTGAAATAAAAAATGGAGTACAAGATTTAATATCATCTTTTTATTATTTAAGAAACTTTTACCCGATAGATAAAATAAAACTCAATGAAAGTTTTGATATAAACATGTTTTTTGATTTTGAAAATTATGTTTTTAGGTTGAAATATTTAGGTAAAGAAATTATAAATACAAAGTTTGGGAAAATTAAATGCATAAAATTCAAACCAATAGTTCAATCAGGAAGGGTTTTCGAGGAACAAGAAAGTGTTACCTTATGGGTCTCTGATGATAAGAATCGTATACCTGTTCGTATTAAAGCAGATATTTTGGTCGGTTCAATTAAAGCAGATTTAGAAAACTTCAAAAACTTAAAACATCCGTTCCAAATTATTGTAAAATAGTTTAAAAAAAATCGGATAACTTTTCTTAATTCCTGAAAAAGAAATAAAAAAAGTTTAGAAATTTACATAAAATAAATAAGATGTATCGTTTCTTAAAGCTTATCTTGTTTTTAGTTTTTTTTGGCTGTAAAGAATCTCCACAAAATCAAAGCGTTAAAATAAATATACCTTCTGAGGTAAAAACACCTAACTTATTATTTGGTATAGATTTAAATCAATACACTATTAAAACGCAAAAAATCAAATGGGGTGATACTTTTGGAAAAATTTTAGAAGATAACGGGATTGACTACCCGGAAGTTTACAAAATTCTTCAAGAAATCAAAGGAAGAGTAAATATTAGAAAACTAGCCACAGGTAAACCATATAGTCTATTTTTCTTAAATGATAGTATCCCTATCCCTGAATATTTCGTTTACCACCCTGATCCAAAAGCCTACACCCTAGTTCATCTAAAAGACAGCTTGTATGGAGATGTAATTAAAAAACCCATAAAAAAAATAGAATTTGAAGTTTCAGGAACTATAAAAAGCTCTTTATACGAAACAATGAAAAATATTGGGGTTAATGAAGAAATTACATATCATTTATCCGATATTTATGCTTGGACTATAGATTTTTTTCGCTTACAAAAAGGGGATAGATTCAAGGTGGTTTATACTGAAAAGTTTGTAGACGATTCAATATCAATAGGTGTTGATCGTGTAAAAGCTGCTTGTTTTGAACATAAAGGAAAAACTCTATATGCTTTTGAATATGTTACAAATCCAAAAAAAGGAATAGTAGACTATTTTGATGAAAATGCAAAAAGTTTAAGGAGAGCCTTTCTCAGAGGCCCTCTTAAATTTAACAGGATTACATCACGATTCAACCTGAGAAGAAAAATATCCTATTATGGAAATAGGATTAGACCTCACAAGGGAACTGATTTTGCGGCTTCAGTTGGTACTCCGATTTTAGCTACTGCAAATGGGACTGTTATAAAATCAAGATATTCAAGGGGAAATGGCAACTACGTTACAATAAAACATAACAATATCTACTCAACGCAATATTTGCATATGAAAAGAAGAAAAGTAAAAGTTGGACAATTTATTAAGCAGGGGGATATAATTGGTTGGGTTGGAATGACAGGTAACACTTCTGGCCCACATGTTTGTTACAGGTTTTGGAAAAATGGACGGCAAGTAGACCCGTTTAAACAAAAACTACCTGATGCGAAGCCTATTTCGAATGACTTAATAGCAAAGTATTCTAAACATATTGTTCCTTATAAAATAAAATTAGACTGTATAAAGTTTGATGACAACTCTATGAGTGAAATTGCAGAAAATAAATCTATACCGTATGCCAAAAATTCTTCCTGACAAGTCTTTATCTAAACTTGATTCTTATAAATTATTAAAAGCTTATCAAAAACAAATTGCAGAAGTAAGCATTAAAAAACATTTTAAGAAAGAACACGATCGCCTAAAATATACGTGGTTGGATTGGGAAAATATAATCGTTGATATTTCCAAAAATAGAATTGACAAAAAAGGGTTTAATCTACTTATTAGATTGGCAAAAGAAGCTGGACTTGATAAAGCAATTGAGGCTCAATTTAAAGGAGAGAAAATAAATACTACCGAAAACAGAGCTGTTTTACATACTGCCTTAAGAAATTTAGATAACAGTCCAATTTTTTTAGATGATAAAGATATAATCCCTGAATTAAGAGCGATGCAACAAAAAATGTATGTTTTTTGTGAAAAAGTAATAAATGGTCATTGGAGAGGATACTCAGGAAAAAAGATTACTCAAGTTATTAATATTGGTATTGGAGGTTCTGACCTAGGTCCCAAATTAGTTGTTGAGGCGTTAGCTAACTACAAAAACCATCTTGATATTCGTTTTATTTCGAATATTGAAGGAGATCATCACAAGGAGATATTGAAAGGGATAAATCCAGAGACAACCCTTTTTGTAATTGTTTCTAAAAGTTTCAATACACAAGAAACGATAACTAATGCTAATAGTATTCGTGATTGGTTTTTAAAGCAAGTTCCTCATAGCTCTATCGAAAAAAACTTTGTTGCAGTATCAAGTAATATTGAAAAAACAGTTTCCTTTGGAATTTCTTCTGATAATATTTTCCCAATGAAAGATTGGGTTGGTGGTCGATTTTCATTGTGGAGCTCAGTTGGTTTAATTATTTGTTTGGCTATTGGTCCTAAGCAATTTAAGGAACTGCTTAAAGGTGCTGGTAAAATGGATTCTCATTTTAGAAATACTCCTTTTGAAAAAAATATACCAGTAGTTTTAGGTTTAATTAGTGTATGGTATAATAATTTTTGGGGTTCAGAAAGTGAAGCTATCATTCCATATACTCAATATCTCAGAAATTTACCCACATATCTTCAACAGGCTTTTATGGAGAGTAATGGTAAAATAGTAGGCCGTAATGGAAGATCAGTAAATTATCAAACTGGGTCTATCATTTGGGGTGCCTCAGGAACAAATGCTCAACATGCTTTTTTTCAACTAATTCATCAAGGAACTAAGCTTATACCAACTGACTTTATATGTTTTAGAAAATCACTTAATGGCAATGAAGACCACCAAAACAAGTTACTATCAAATTTTATTGCCCAAACGGAAGCACTTATGAATGGAAAAAACGAAACTGAAGTTCTAGATGAACTCAGTAGTTTGGGTATGAATCCCTTAGAACAAAAAAAAATAGCTCCATTCAAAATATTTGAGGGAAATAAACCCACAAATACAATTTTAATTGACAAATTAACTCCAGAATCTCTTGGTTCTCTAATAGCTATGTATGAGCACAAAATTTATGTTCAAGGTATAATATGGAATATTTTTAGTTATGATCAATGGGGTGTTGAATTAGGAAAACAATTAGCAAGTAAAGTACTCGATGATATTGAGGATAAAAGCAAAAATTCTCATGATCCTTCAACAAATAAACTTATCGAAATAATAAAAAAAAGGCCTTTTAATTAAATTTTATATCTCTTAGTTTAAGCTGGAGAATCACCTCGCCGTTGTAGTGATTTTCATCAAGTGTATAAAGTATTGAAAATGTATCTGTCTCTTTTACTTTTTTAAGCATGTGACCCAACCCAAATCCGATCCCTTGGAAATGCGCTTGATTAGAGTCAAAAACATCTAATTTCAAATGAGTTTTATCCTTTCCTACTATTCGACTGGCACCTGTGTCTTTGCAATTGTGAGTTGCAAAAACAGGTCTCATGTTTTTAGGGCCAAATGGTCTCATCTGATTTATAATTCGTAATAATTTTGAATTTAGATCTCTGAATTCGACTTCTAAATCATATTTAATCTCTGGCTCTTTAAATTCAGGTAACAAATTTTTACTAACATAAGTCTCAAAAGCCTCTTTAAATTGTTTAAGTTGTTCACTTTTTAATGTTAACCCTGCTGCATATTTATGCCCTCCAAATTGGAATATATTTTTTTTACATGCTTCGAGTGCATCATAAATATCAAATCCGTAAACAGATCTTACAGAACCAACCATTAAATCTTCTGATTTAGTTAAAACAATCGTAGGACGGTAGTAGTGTTCAATTAATCTTGATGCCACAATTCCAATAACTCCCTTATGCCAAGAAGGGTGGTAAACAACTGTAGAAAAACTTTTTGTAATCTCTTCCAACTTTATTTGTTGTAAAGCCTCTTTTGTTATTCTTTCTTCAGTGCTTTTACGTTCTGTATTAAAAAACTCTATAGTCCTAGCTATCGAAAGAACTACTTTTTGATCTTTGCTAATCATTAATTTTACAGCATTAATTCCATGATCCATTCTGCCAGCAGCATTAATTCTTGGTGCGATAACAAAAGCTAGATCAGATACATTTATTGGTCTTGGTAAGTCTTTAATTAAAATTTTAAATCCAAGACGAGGATTCTCTCTTAATTGTTTCAACCCCAAAAACATCAATGTTCTATTTTCACCAACAAGCGGTACCAAATCTGCAGCAATAGAAACTGCTACCAGGTCAAGATAAATAATTAAATCACTATCAGAAAGTCCAAGGTGATTATTAATTGCCTGTATTAATTTAAAACCAATTCCACACCCACAAAGATCCTTGAATGGATAATTACAATCTGTTCGTTTGGGATCTAAAATTGCAACTGCATCAGGTAATATTTGTCCTGGTACATGATGATCACATATTATAAAATCAATCCCTAATGAACTTGCATATCTTACCTTTTCGATAGCTTTTATTCCACAATCAAGGGCTATAATTAAGTTAATATCTTCAGAATTAGCGTAATCAATAGCCCTTTCTGAAATTCCATAACCCTCTGAATATCGATCTGGAATATATGGTTTCAAATCAGTTATTTTATCACTTAAATATGAAATTAATAGTGATACAGAAGTTGTTCCGTCTACATCATAATCACCTAATATCATCACTTTCTCATTTTTTTCAATAGCTTCTTTTATTCGGTCAACAGCTATTTGCATGTCTTTCATTAAAAAAGGATTATTAAGATGTGTCCACAGAGGACGAAAATAGCCCTTTGCGCTTTCATAATTATTTATACCTCTTTGAATCAAAAGTTTTGAAACTATATCAGAAACTCCTAAGAGAGCTGAAAGTTTTTTAGCATTTTCAATTGGTGGTTCAAGAATTTTTCCCCATTTCATAAATCTATTTTTTTTTTCCTTCAACAACAATTACAAATTCACCTTTAGGATGATTAGCTTCAAAAAATAATTTAACTTCTTCTAAAGTTCCTCTAAATGTCTCTTCATATATTTTTGAAATTTCTTTAATTACAGCTAATCTTCGCTCACTCCCAAAAAAAGGAATCATCTGTTCAAATAGCTTTAAAAGTTTATGAGGGGATTCATAAAAAACAAGAGTTCTTGATTCTTTAGCCATAATTTTTAACCTATTAATTCGACCTTTTTTGTGAGGTAGAAATCCTTCAAAAATAAAACGATCGCATGGAAGTCCACTTTGAACTATTGCTGGAATTAATGCAGTTGGACCAGGTAAGCATTTTACTTTTATCCCTGCTTCTAAAGCATGGCGGACTAACAAATACCCAGGGTCTGATACAGCCGGTGTGCCAGCATCAGAAATCATTGCAATGGTTATTCCAGTTTTGAGTTTTTCTATAATTCTTGAAGTTTTGTAATGCTCGTTTTTGAGATGATAACTTTCAACACGTTTGGATATATCATAACAATTTAAGAGAACTGAACTGACCCTAGTGTCTTCAACTAAAATTAGATCTGCTTCCTTTAACAAACGTAAAGCTCTTAATGTAATATCCTCTAAATTACCAATAGGAGTTGGTATTAAATAAAGCAAGTTGGTATTATTATTATATTAATTTAGAATATTTCATGATTCAAAGCTTTTCTGTAAAACAGCTAAAAAACGATCTGCAATATCTTCTTTTCCTTTCCAATTATTATATTCAATTTTCACTTTAGAGATTATTAAATTGGATACTTCTGACCATGAACCTAATGTTAGTGTTTGATTTAGAACTCTCTCGTAATTATTTTTATCACCATCAAAAAGATGTTTAATAAAGGCTAATCTTTCATTATTGTCAACGCTTAGTTTTTTTGAGAATTGGTCATTAATATTTTTCTTATCATTTGAATTATCTTTTTCAGTATCTAACTTATGCTTGACGCTTTCGTTAGTTTTTGGTAAAAAAGTTGGCGGAGTTTCAACGGTTTCAAAAAGCTTTTCATATGTTTCAGGTTCGGGCATTTCAGTAACCATATTTTTAATTGTCTCCATCATTGGAGGTACCTCCATGTTGTCGTCTTTTGTCTTTTCTTTATTTGTATCTACGGTAATAGAATTGATTACCTCATCAAGGTTTTTTTGATGTCTTTCCCAAAGGTTTTGATCAACCTCCTCTTGATCAATTAGCATTTTTTGAAAAATAGAAAGCTCATAAATTTTTTGAATTGTGTCATGTGTTTTCTCTTCATCCCAATTAGATTGATCTTTAATAATATTTCTTGCCCACTGAACTAAAGCTGTTTTAATTTTTTCAGTCATCCGATTTAATATTTTGAAGCCACCTTTATTTAATACCTTTGGATAATCAATTTATATTAAGTCCAAGATTAATAATGAAAATTACAAAATGTTTTTAGAAAATACCTTAAAGACCCATGAACAATTTGGCTGGATTGAGATAATCTGTGGCTCAATGTTTTCTGGTAAAACGGAGGAGCTAATTAGAAGATTAAAAAGAGCAAAATATGCAAAAAAAAAAGTTAAAGTTTTTAAACCAATTGTTGATTCTCGTTTTAATACTAATTTGGTTTCATCGCATGATAAAAATCAAATTAAATCAAAATCCGTTTCAAAATCATCTGATATCAAAATTAAAGCTGAAGGCTCGGATGTTGTTGGTATCGATGAAGCTCAATTTTTCGATAATGGAATAATTAAAGTTTGTAATGATTTAGCTAATGAAGGTATTCGAGTGATTGTAGCTGGTTTAGATATGGATTATAAAGGTAATCCATTTGGACCTATGCCTCACCTAATGGCAACAGCAGAATATGTAACTAAAGTTCACGCTATATGTGCTAAAAGTGGAAATTTAGCGAACCATAGTCATAGGATATCTAAAAATAAATCATTAATTCACTTAGGTGAAAAGGAAAGTTACATACCTCTTTCGAGAGCAGAATTTCAAAAGATTAAAAAAATAAAATAATAGCCTTGAATCAACTCAACATTTATTTATCAAATTTGGAGCACAATTATAAATTTCTTCAAGGAAATTTAAACTCTGAAACTAATCTTATAGCTGTTGTAAAAGCCTCGGCTTATGGAAGTGCTCTACCTGCAATTGCAAAAAGATTGGAAAAATTAGGAGTTAATATATTTGCGGTCGCCTACTCGAATGAAGGAAAGACTCTAAGAAAAATTGGGATCAAATCAAGAATTATGGTCTTTTATCCTCAGGCCTATGGAATTGAGGATATCATTGACAATAAATTAGAAGCCTGCTTATACAGTGTTAACTTATTGAAAGAATTTCGAAAAAAATTAATACTAAAGAAACTAAGAAATTTTCCAATTCATATTAAGTATAACACTGGCCTTAATAGGTTAGGTTTTAATCCAAGTTGTTGTGATTGGATTATAAATCAACTTAAAGATGACACGTTTACACTTAAAAGTGTTTATTCACACCTTGCTGTATCTCAGGCTAAAAAAAAAATTAAATTAAATAAACATCAAATTGAATCATTTTTAAAACTTAGGGGTAAACATCTTAAAATTTCTAAAACAACTCCAAAGTTCCATTTATTAAATAGCTCAGGATTATTTAATTTTCCTGAATATCAATTTGATGCTGTAAGATGTGGCATAGCACTGCATGGTTTTGCAAACCGATCAGAATGGGATAAAAAACTTAAGCCAGTGGCTGAATTAATTTCATCAATCAGCCAAATCCACCTTGTCAAAAAAGGAGAATATGTGGGTTATGATTTTGGGTGGAAGGTGTCAAAAGAAACAAAGATTGCAACTATACCGCTAGGTCATGCAGATGGAATAAGTAGACAACTTGGAAATCATAAAGGAACCGTTTCGATAAATGGAAAAATTGCACCTATTGTTGGAAATGTTTGTATGGATATGTTTATGGTAGATGTATCCAAAATTTCTTGTGATGAAGGAGACATAGTTTACGTATTTGGAAAAGAAAATTCTATTTCAGATCTGGCTCAAACTGCTGATACTATAAGCTATGAATTGCTAACTGCTATAGGCCCTAGAGTAAAAAGAGTAATCTACGAATAAAAAATATTCATCTAATAACAAAACAATATTATTTGTTATAAATGCACATGGATGTTGTCCAAAACCCTTTAAGTAGTAATTTTAACAAAATTTAAAAAATGAGAATAGCTATTGTAGGGGTAACAGGTATGGTGGGAAAAGTTATGTTAGAAGTTTTAACAGAACGTAAAATTCCAATCAGCGAATTAATACCCGTCGCATCAGAAAAATCAATAGGTAAAACTATTTTATTTAAAGGGGAAAATTTGAAGATTATTGGATTAGAAGAGGCAATCAATGCTTCCCCAGATATAGCTTTATTCTCTGCTGGTGGAAACACCTCCCTAGAATGGGTGCCAAAATTTGCAGAAAATGGAACAACTGTGATTGATAATTCATCGGCTTGGAGAATGAAAAAAAACATAAAACTTGTTATTCCAGAAATCAATGCATCCAAATTAACTTCAACAGATAAAATAATTGCTAATCCAAACTGTTCAACTATTCAAATGGTGATGGCGATAGCTCCTTTACATAAAGCTTTCAAAATTAAACGATTAGTTATCTCTACATATCAATCAATTACAGGGACGGGAGTAAAAGCAGTAAAACAACTTGAAAATGAGATAAATGGTAAAATAGGAGAAAAAGCTTACCCATATCAAATACATAAAAATGCCCTCCCACAATGTGATGTTTTTCTGGATAATAACTACACAAAAGAGGAAATGAAATTAGTCCATGAAACTCATAAAATTCTAGATGACTTTTCAATAGGAATTACAGCAACAGCAATCCGAATTCCAGTAATTGGAGGTCATAGTGAGTCAGTAAATATTGAATTTGAATCAAACTATGACATTAAAAAAATTAAATCAATTTTAGGTGAAACAAATGGAGTAGAAGTTTTTGATGACCCTAACAGAAATTTTTATCCTATGCCAATTAATGTGGAGGGAAAAGATGAAGTTTTTGTAGGCCGTATTAGGAGGGATGAATCTGTAGAAAATGGATTAAATCTTTGGATTGTTTCAGATAATCTCAGAAAAGGAGCTGCTACTAATACAATTCAAATAGCTGAATACTTAATTAATAACAAATTAGTTTAATTAACCGTCATTTTAACGAAACAAATTTTAATGCTATTAGTTAAAAAATTTAATAAATTTGTTGTAAAAATATTGCAAATGGAGTTGAAGGAATTCACAATACCTTTTGTAGGGTTAAAAGAAGGTAAACATAATTTTTCATTTGCTATAGAGAACAAGTTCTTTCAATACTTTGGGTTTGATGATTTTCACAAAACGGAATTAGAAGGTAAATTAACTCTGGACAAAAAAGCTTCATTCTTTGAATTACATTTTGATGTCAGAGGGAATGTATTACTATCATGCGATGTTTCGACAGAATTATTCAACCATGCTGTAAAAACAAATTTTGATATGATTGTCAAGTTTGGTACTCCTAGTGATAACGACCCAGATGAAATTTTGATGATTCCGGAAGGTAGTTACCAGATTAATGTAGCGCAACATTTTTATGAAATGGTTGTTTTATCACTTCCTTTAAAAAGAGTACATCCTGGTATTAAAAATGGAACATTAAAAAATGATATTTTAAGTAAGTTAGAACAACTGGACCCACAAAACAGAAAATCTGCTACTCATAAAGACCCACGCTGGGAGAAATTAAATAGTTTATTACAATAAAAAAACCATGGCACATCCAAAAAGAAAAATTTCCAAGACAAGAAGAGACAAACGAAGGACTCACTATAAAGCTGCTAATCAACAAATTTCAACATGTTCGAAAACAGGTGAAGCGCATCTTTATCATAGAGCTCATTGGCATGAAGGCAAGCTTTATTACAGAGGTAAAGTACTTATTGATGCTACTGAAACAGAGACTGCATAATCAGAAATAGTTAAACAATATCTTAGTTGATTTATCAAAAATCTTTTTGATCGTATTATTTTGATTGCATTAAAAAACCATTATCTTAATCTTAATTTCGCTTTAAAAGCAAACAACTAAATGCACCTGAAGGGAAAAAAAGTTCTCAAAGCAGCCATAACTGCTGTCGGAGGATACACGCCTGAAACAATCCTTTCTAATCATAAATTAGAGACCATGGTTGATACTAGTGATGAATGGATTCAAAGTAGAACAGGTATAAAAGAGCGTAGAATCCTTTTGGATAATAATAAAGCAACATCATATCTTGCAATAGAAGCAGCTAAAGATCTATTAAAAAAGAAAAATACTAACGTGAATACTATTGATCTTGTGATTGTTGCAACAATTACACCAGATTTACACGTAGCAGCAACTGCACCTTACGTTGCCTCGTCAATAGGAGCTAGGAATGCTTTTGCATATGATTTAAACGCTGCTTGTTCTGGTTTCCTTTATGGAATGAGTGTTGCAGCTGCATATGTGAGTTCAGGGCGATATAAAAAAGTATTACTGATTGGTGCTGATAAAATGTCCTCCATCGTTGATTACACAGATCGTACAACTTGTATAATATTTGGTGATGGAGGGGGGGCCGTTTTATTTGAACCTAGCTTAAATGAAAATGGCTGGGAAGATGAATACTTTAGAAGTGATGGTTCAGATAGAATGTCTTTAAAAATAAAAGCAGGAGGCTCACTGCATCCTACATCAAAAGACACCTTAGATAAAGGATGGCACAACATTCATCAAGATGGCAAAACCGTCTTCAGGTATGCCGTCTCAGAAATGTCCAACGTCACAAAAGAAATCATGAAAAGAAACGAACTTGATAACGAGAGTATTGATTATCTTGTTCCGCATCAAGCAAATAAAAGAATTGTTGATGCAACAACACAGCGTCTGGACCTAAATCCGAGCAAAGTGATGATGAATATTGAATATTATGGAAACACTACCGCGGCAACATTACCGCTATTATTAAAAGATTATGAAAATAAATTAAAAACAGGAGATAAGCTAGTTTTTGCAGCCTTTGGTGGCGGCTTTACATGGGGGGCAGCTTACCTTACGTGGGCATATTAAATTAAAATCAATAAAATGGACATAAAAGACATTCAAAACCTAATAAAATTTGTAGCCAAATCTGGTGCACAAGAGGTAAAACTTGAAATGGAGGATATTAAAATAACAATCAAAACTGGAGGAAGCTCTAATGGTGCGGAACCTGTTAAATTTTTGCAAAATGTAAACCCATTACCAATATCACCTTCTACTTCTCAATCATTAGAAGTACCCTCAAAAGATAATAAAGGTGACGAAAATAAAAAAAATAAGTCTACATCTGAAGATGACGAATTAATTACAATTAAATCTCCTATTATTGGAACTTTTTATAGAAAATCAGCCCCTGAAAAACCTCCATTTGTTGAAGTTGGAGACACAATTAAGGAAGGAGATGTTCTTTGTGTTATTGAAGCTATGAAACTTTTTAATGAGATTGAATCTGAATTAGGTGGTACGATTGTCAAAATCCTTATTGACGACGCTTCTCCTGTTGAATTTGATCAACCGTTATTTTTAATCAAACCCCTTTAAATATTAAAAATGTTCAATAAAATTCTAATTGCAAACAGGGGTGAAATTGCCATGAGAATTATTCGTACTTGCAAAGAAATGGGTATAAAAACAGTTGCTGTTTATTCAAAAGCTGATGCTGATAGCCTACATGTTCGATTTGCGGACGAGGCCGTTTGTATTGGGCCAGCCGCTAGTAACGAATCTTACTTAAAAATTTCAAATATTATTGCTGCAGCCGAAATAACAAATGCAGATGCTATACATCCTGGTTATGGCTTTTTATCTGAAAATGCAAAATTCTCTGAAATATGTGAGGAACATAAAATTAAATTTATTGGTGCTTCTCCATCTATGATAAGTAAAATGGGAGATAAAGCTTCAGCGAAAAAAACCATGCAAGAAGCTGGAATCCCGACTATTCCAGGTTCAAAAGGTATAATTGGAAGTTTTAAAGAAGCTGAACAAATAGCATCTGAAATAGGCTATCCGGTAATGTTAAAAGCAACCGCCGGGGGTGGCGGGAAAGGAATGCGAGCAATATGGAAATCACAGGACCTTGAAAAAGCATGGAATAGTTCAAGACAAGAGGCTGCTGCTTCATTTGGTAATGACGGTATGTACATTGAAAAGCTAATCGAAGAACCTCGTCATATTGAGATCCAAGTAGTTGGAGATTCAAGTGGGAAAGCCTGTCATCTTTCTGAAAGGGATTGCTCAATACAGCGACGTCATCAAAAATTGACTGAAGAAACTCCTTCCCCATTTATGACTTCTACGCTAAGAAACAAAATGGGTGAGGCTGCAGTAAAAGCAACTGAATTTATAAAATATGAAGGAGCAGGTACAATTGAATTTCTAGTAGATAAAAATAAGGATTTCTACTTCATGGAAATGAATACAAGAATTCAAGTAGAACATCCTGTTACTGAGCAAGTGATAGATTTTGATCTGATATGTGAGCAAATAAAGGTTGCAGCAGGTGAAAAAATTTCAGGTAAAAATTATTTCCCTAAACTCCATTCTATAGAATGTCGAATTAATGCAGAAGACCCGTTTAATGATTTTAGACCAAGTCCTGGAATGATAAGCACAATGCATTTCCCTGGAGGACATGGGGTAAGACTGGATACTCATGTTTATAGTGGTTATGTAATTCCCCCTCACTATGACTCAATGATCGCTAAACTAATCACCACAGCTCAAACAAGAGAGGGTGCAATCCATAAAATGAAGCGTGCTCTGGAGGAATTTATTATAGAAGGTGTAAAAACAACTATTCCGTTTCATTTAAAATTAATGAATAATCCTGCCTATTTAAATGGAAAGTATACAACAAAATTCATGGAGGAGTTTGAAATGCAAAATTAGTATTTCTAAATTTTAAGCTCCCAATAACCAATATCTATCCACTTTTTGAACTTATATCCCACTGACTCAAGTTGTCCTACTTTTTTAAATCCAAAATTCTCGTGAAACAGAACACTTGATTCATTAGGCAAAGAAATTCCAGCCAAAACCCTTCTAAATCCCTCTTTTTTCAATGATTCTAAAAGTTTTGTATAAAGTGCTGTTCCTATTCCATTTCGGAAATTGTTTGGCTTTAAATAAATACTGCTTTCGACCGTATGGCGGTATGCTGATCTAGATTTCCAGTTAGTGGAATATGCATAACCTAATAATTCATCAGCAGATTCATAAATCCACCACTTATTCTTTTCATTATAATTTATCCTTTCAATTATAATATTTTCATCTACGGGGTTTTCTTCAAAACTTATTGAAGAATTTAAAATATAGTGGTTATAAATTGAAGCTATGGCTTTTGCGTCTTTAGATTTTGCCTCACGTATCATAGTGAATTAAATTTTACCCTTTCACTTTATTTTTGACCTTTTGGGGTAAAGCTTTAAATCCCATATTAAAAAGAGTAAATCCAAAGATATCCGCGTATTGGTCAATTCTTTTTGATACAGGAGTTCCAGCTCCATGTCCGGCGTTGGTCTCTACCCGAATTAAAACTGGATTTTCTCCATTTTGTTTGTTTTGTAGCTTGGCTGCAAATTTAAAAGAGTGTGCAGGAACCACACGGTCATCATGATCCCCAGTTGTAATTAAAGTCGCAGGGTAATTTGTATCCTCTTTTACATTATGAACTGGAGAATAACTTTTTAAATAATCAAACATCTCCTTAGAATCTTCGGAAGTACCATAATCGTATGCCCAGCCTGCACCTGCAGTAAACTTGTGATAACGTAACATATCTAAAACTCCTACTGCAGGTAATGCGACCTTCATTAGTTCAGGCCTTTGAGTCATCGTGGCTCCAACAAGTAAGCCACCGTTTGAACCTCCCCTAATAGCAAGAAACTCTGGATTGGTAAATTTATTTTTTATTAGAAATTCTGCTGCTGCAATGAAGTCATCAAATACATTTTGTTTTTTTTGTTGTGTTCCTGCTTTATGCCATTCTTTCCCATACTCTCCACCACCCCTGATATTTGGAACAGCATAAATCCCTCCCTGTTCTAACCAAACAGCATTTGCTATATTAAAAGAAGGCCGGATACTTATATTGAAGCCTCCATATCCATATAAAATGGTAGGGTTTTGGCCATCAAATTTTATACCTTTTTTGTAAGTAATAATCATTGGAATTTTAGTTCCATCTTCTGATTTATAAAAAATTTGTTCTGACTTATAATCATTTGAATCAAAATCAATTCGGGGCTCCCAGTATTTTATTGATGTTTTTGTTTTTGGATTATAAGAATATATTTGGCTAGGGGAATGGTAGTTTGTGAAACTGAAATATAAAACTTCTTGGTCTTTTTTTCCACTCCAACCATAAGCTGTTCCTAATCCTGGTAACTCTATTTCTCCCATATTTACACCACCCATATCATATTGAATTACTTTTGTTATTACATCAGCGATATAGCGAGCAAAAAAATATCCACCTCCAGCAGTTGGTGAAAGAACATACTTCCCTTCAGGTATAAAATCCTTCCAGTATTTTTCTTGTGGTTTTCTGGCATTAACCACTATAAGCTTTTGATTTGGTGCATTGCTGTTAGTAACTATATACAGCTTTTCCCCATCTGAGTGTAATAAATAACTATCTGTTTGATAATTTTCATCTACTCTGATTAAGGGGCTAGTTTTCAAATTCAAATTTAAGTCCTTTAAAAAACTGATATTGCCAGAAGTTGTTTTAGAGGCTGAAATAAAAAGGTACTTCCCATTATCAGAAACTTTTGCTCCAACATATCTGTGTTTTTGATCCTGTTCTCCACCATACACTAATATGTCTTCAGATTGTTTAGTTCCTAACTTATGATAATATAATTTGTGCTGATCGGTCATGTCACTAAGCTCACTTCCTTTCGGTTTATCATAACTAGAATAGAAAAAACCTTCATCAAGTTTCCATTGTATGCCACTGAATTTTACATCTACTAAAGTATCCTCAATTATTTTTTTATTACTGGCGTTCATCACTATAATTTTTCTCCAATCGCTTCCTCCTTCACTTATAGAATATGCAACTAAATCTCCTGTTTTAGAGAAGCTTAATGTGGATAGAGAGGTAGTACCATCTTTAGAAAAACTGTTTGGATTTAAAAAGACTTCAGCGTTATTTTTATTGTTTTCTCGGCAAAGAATAGATTGATTTTGAAGACCATCGTTTTTGTAGAAATAAGTGTATTGTCCTTCTTTAAATGGTGCTGAGATTTTTTCATAATCCCAAAGTTGTTCTAATCGAACCTTAAGATCATTTCTAAAAGGAATTTCATCTAAATATTTGAAAGTTGTATTATTCTGATTAATTACCCACTTTTTTGTGTCATCAGAGTTATCATCTTCAAGCCAACGATAATCATCTATTATTTTTGTGCCATAATAGTTATTCGAGACAGGAATTTTTTTTGTTATTGGATAGGTATTTTTATATCCAGTTCTGTTACAAGAAATTAATACAAAATAAATAGCAGCAGAATAGTAACTTAATTTAAAATAAATTAAAGTATTTAGAAACTTGAGCATAAGCTTAAAGTCAATTGTGGAATTTAAAATTCGCAAATATCAAATAGAGAGACCTTATATGAAATGAACTATACCAGTATCAATATCATACATCCCGCCAATAATTTTGATCGATCCCTGCTCTTCCATCTCAGCTAAAACGGGACTTGACGATCGGATATTCGAAATTGTCATCTCAACATTTTTTTCTGCTACACTGTTAACAAAATTAATGTTTGATGAGTTTCTTTGGCTTTCTTCTTTTGGCTCAGTAACTGCTTCTACTGCAGGCTCAATCTTATTAATTAGTGCTGTCAGGTTACCTAGACGTGCATGATCGCATGCGCCTTTCACTGCTCCACAAGCTGTATGCCCTAAAACTAATATTAATTTCGTCCCAGCTAACTTACATGCAAATTCCATGCTCCCCAATATATCCTCGTTAATGAAGTTTCCAGCAATACGGACACTGAAAATATCACCGATACCTTGATCAAAAATTAATTCCGAAGAGACTCGAGAATCAATGCAGCTGAGGATTGTTGCGAATGGATATTGGCCAGTACTTGTTTGTTTAACTTGCTGTAATAAATCTCGATTTAGCTGATTTTTATTAACAAACCTTTGGTTTCCAAGTTTTAATTCATTTAATGACTTATCAGGTGTCATTTTATCTTGTGTTTCCTTAGTTTGTGCTTCCATAAATTATTTTTTGGTTATTTAATATCACAACAATAAATGTATTTCAATTTACAATACATAAAAGCTTTTTTAAAAATTTTTTGTCACTAATCTTAAAATAATTCAGCTAAATTTTCTGGGTTTTTATATTCCCCTTTGCTGGATATAATTTTAAATTCAAAATTCTTATTTTTTTGTTTTGCTAAAAAATCTTCAAAAATTTCAATTATATCATTATCTATAAATTTCGTTCCTCTTAAGTCTATTTCAAGGGATGTTGCTTCTGGCAATTTATCTAATTCCTTTAATATTGATGCCTTATTAAAAAAAGTAACCTCTTCTGCTAATGTAATTCTAGTTTTATTTTTTCCCTCTGTTGAAATTGAGTGTGAATTTTGGAAACTATTAATTATTATAATTACTATTCCTAAAATTAATCCTAAACCAATCCCAATCAAAAGATCCGTGAAAACGATACCGATAATAGTAATCAAAAATGGAAGTAGTTGTTTCCAGCCTAATTTATACATTGTAACAAATAAGCTTGGTTTTGCAAGTTTATATCCCACTATAAAAAGTATAGCTGCTAGTACAGATAATGGAATTTGATTAAGTAATGCAGGAATGAGAATAATGGATATTAACAAAAAGAATCCATGAATGATAGCAGACATTTTTGTTTTACCTCCAGATTGAATATTTGCGGAACTTCTCACAATAACTTGAGTTACCGGTAAACCTCCTATTAAACCAGAAATAAAATTCCCTGTCCCCTGAGCAATTAGTTCTCTGTTCGTAGGTGTAATTCGTTTATCTGGATCTAATTTGTCAGTTGCCTCGACACATAAAAGTGTCTCTAGACTTGCAACAAGGGCTATTGTAAATGCTGTTATCCAAATTTCAACTCTTGTGATGCCTTGAAAGTTTGGAAAACTAAATTGACCAAAAAACGAATTAATATCCTCAGGAACCGGAACTGAAACCAAAAGTTCTGACTGAATCGCCCAATAATTATTCCCTTTTGTGAAAACAACAAAAATAATCCCAATTATAACGGCAACCAGTGGTCCTTGGATTAATTGAAAAATCTTCCCTTTTTTACTCAAAATATTTGACCAAAGCAATAATATTCCCATACTTACAATAGCAATTAATGTTGCTCCAGGATTAATATAATTTAAAGCCTCTAAAATTCCAGGAAATTCTTCTCCAGGACTTTGATAGCCAAAAAAATGTCTTACTTGTTTAATAATAATTATGATACCTATACCTGTTAACATTCCCCTTATAACTGATGAAGGGAAATAATAACCTATAACTCCTGCTCTAAGTATACCGAAGACAAATTGAATAAGTCCACCTAATACTACAGCTAGAAGAAAGTTTTGAAAGCCACCTAGATCTCCAATCGCAGTAAAAACGATAGCCGCAAGTCCCGCAGCAGGACCACTTACTCCTATTTGAGAACCACTGATAATACCTACAATTATTCCACCTATTATTCCAGCAATTAGACCAGAAAATAGTGGGGCACCACTTGCTAAAGCAATCCCTAAACAAAGTGGCAGCGCGACAAAAAATACTACAATACTTGCTGGTATGTCGCTTTTTAAATTTGCAAATAAACTGGCATTTTTCATATAATTTTATCGAATTATCTTAATTATCTAAACAAGCATGACTATTATAGAGGAGCAAAAATATAAAAGAATCTTTTTATTGTAAAATTTATTGCTTTTTTACGAATATTTAAATCCTGTCAAAGTGCTACATTTATTATTATTTTTAATTGAAAGGCTATGACTCGATTTACTAATGCATTCCCATGGATTGTTTCAATTTTCGCTTTTTTGGGTTTATTTCATCCTCCATTGACAACGTGGTTTAGTGGATCATTAATAACACTTGGTTTAGCAGGAATAATGCTTGGGATGGGTCTTACATTAAAAAGTTCTGATTTTGTTGAAGTATTAAAAAGTCCTAATTGGGTAATTACAGGATTAATACTTCAGTTTCTTATTATGCCTTTTTTAGGATGGGGAATTGCTAAGATTTTTGATTTACCTCCTCTTTTCGCCGTAGGTATGATTTTAGTTTCATGCTGTCCTGGCGGAACAGCTTCTAATGTAATTTCGTATTTATCTAAAGCTGAGGTTGCTCTTTCAGTATGTATGACTGCATGCTCAACGATGATTGCAATTTTTATGACCCCCTTTTTAACTCTTAAACTTTCTGGAAGTTATCTCGATATATCTGCAACGGGACTATTTTATAGTACTCTTAAAGTTGTTTTAATTCCTATTTCAATTGGTGTAATTTTAAATAAGTACTTATCAAAGTATGTTTCAAAAGTTTTACATTATGCTCCACCTTTAGCTGTGCTGCTAATATGTCTTATTGTAGGCAGTATAGTAGGGCAGGGAAAAGATATTATTTTGGAATCAGGATTCAAACTTTTAGTTTCATTAGTTTTACTTCATCTTTCTGGTTTCATTATAGGTTTTTCAATAAGTTGGATTGCATTTAAAAATTGGAAAGTTGCAAAAACGATCTCAATAGAGGTAGGGATGCAAAACTCAGGACTAGGTGTTGTACTTGCTCGTGAAAACTTTACAAGCCCTTTGGTAGCTATACCAGCTGCATTATCCAGTCTTGTCCACTCTCTTTTAGGAAGTTTTTTTGTAAGCATATTTAAAAACAAAAATTGATTACTCCTAAATATTTCTAATTAATTAGTTTTAATTGATAGAGTCATTAAATTTTTTACGATTCAAGAAAATTTCTCTTGCTGTATGAAGTGCATTTTTAAAAGAATTATGATCAGCCTCTCCCTGGCCAGCAATATCATATGCAGTACCGTGATCAGGAGATGTTCTAACTCTATCGAGTCCTGCAGTAAAATTTACACCTTCCCCAAATGATAATGTTTTAAATGGAATCAGTCCTTGATCATGATAAATAGCAAGTACAGCATCAAATTTTTGGTATGACTGACTTCCAAAGAATCCATCCGCTGGAAAAGGTCCATAGATTCTAATCCCTTTAACGTATTGAGCTTTTACCAATGGTTTTAAAAAATCCTCCTCTTCTTCTCCAATAACTCCATAATCCCCTGCATGTGGATTAATAGCTAAAATTGCAATTTTTGGTTCAGAAATATTAAAATCACTTTTTAAGCTATGTTCAAGAATTTTAATTTTTTTTATGATTGTTTTTTCTGTAGCAAATTCATTTACTTTAGCTAAGGGAATGTGATCAGTGGCTAGCGCAAGCCTTATTTGATCAGATATCATAAACATTAAACTCTCTCCTTTAATTTCTTTATCCAAATAATCAGTATGACCTTTAAATTTAAAAAGCTTCGATTGAATATTTTTTTTGTTTATTGGTGCTGTGACTAAAATATCTATTTTGTTTTTTCTTAACGCCTTAGTTGCAGCTTCTAAAGAAATAAAAGCAAAATTGCCTGCAGTTGATTCATCTTTACCATAATTAATTGGAAAAGGATGATCCCAAATATCAATAACATTAAGGAAATTTTCCTTAACATCCTCAATATTTTCAACACATATAATGTTTGTATCTAATTTGTACTTCTCACTTTCCTCAAAAAAATTCTGAGGGTGTGCAAAAGCAATAGGAATAAATTTCTTGAAAAGATTTGTTTCTTGAAAAGTTTTTAAAATTATTTCAAATCCAATTCCATTAGGATCACCTACAGAAATTCCGACTTTAATTTTTGACGATTCAGACAAGTGTGCTAGTTTTTTATTTTAATTTTGATGCAAATGTAATTAAATATCAATGTTTACAGGAATTATTGAAGCATTCGCGAAAGTTAAAAAACTCGATAAGGTAGGAGAAAATCTTCAAATAAAATTTGAATGTAACCTGGCAGAAGAATTAAAAATTGATCAGAGTGTTTCACATAACGGTGTCTGCCTTACAGTTGAAAAATGTGAGGAGAAGTACTATTCTGTTACTGCTATCAAAGAAACCTTAGATAAAACTAACCTTGGTCTTTTGCAAATTGGAGACTATGTTAACATTGAACGTTCTCTGAAAATTGGAGATAGATTAGATGGACATATTGTCCAGGGGCATGTAGATCAAATCGCAAAATGTATTTCCTCTGAGACGTTAGACGGAAGTTGGTTTTTTACCTTTGGATACAATAAGAAGTCCGGCAATATCACTATTGAAAAAGGATCAATAACAGTTAATGGAGTAAGTCTTACAGTTGTAAACTCTGAAGAAAATCGATTTTCAGTCGCTATAATACCTTACACATTTGAGCATACAAATTTTAAACAAATTAAAATTGGAAGTTTTGTTAATCTTGAATTTGATATGATTGGAAAATACATTGCTAAACTCCATTTAAAAGGTTAATTTTTTATCTTTAGTAAAAACTAAATGAGATGAATTTTCTAGAACTTGCAACTGTATTGCTATTACTTGCCTCAATTTTTTCAATTATAAATCTTCGCCTTTTAAAGCTTCCCCAGACAATAGGTCTAATGGTTTTGGCTATCGTTTTATCTGCTGTTGTCTTATTTGCAGGTTTAATTGAACCAGACTTATTAAAATTTGCAACCTCATTAACTGAAGAATTTGACTTCAGCGTTCTATTGATTGACGTGATGTTGCCTTTTTTATTATTTGCTGGTGCAATTAGTGTAAATGTACATGAACTTTTAAAAGATAAGTTAACTATACTTTTGTTAGCAAGCTTCGGTGTTGTTTTCTCAACTTTTGTAGTTGGAACGGGTCTTTTTTGGTTAACACAACAATCACTTTTTGGCCTATCTGATCTGGGTTTAACTTATGTTGACTGTTTGCTTTTTGGTGCTCTAATAGCTCCTACAGACCCCATAGCGGTTTTAGCAATGGTCAAAAAAATGAATCTCTCCTCAATAACAGAAACAAGAATTGCCGGAGAATCACTTTTCAATGACGGAATCGGAGTAGTTGTTTTTTTGACTCTTCTAAGTATGAAGGCTGAAGGTATTGAAAATATAAGCCTTGCAAGCGTTGGGTCATTATTTGCTACAGAAGTTATCGGAGGAGTATTGCTCGGTGCTGTAATGGGATTTTTAGGCTTAAAACTCGTTAAATATATAGAAAATGAACATGTTGAATTGGAAGTTTTGATTACGCTTTCTATGGTATTACTAGTTCCTGTAATTTCTCATATATTCCATTTTTCTGCTGTATTAGGTGTCGTGGTTATGGGCCTTTTTCTTAATCAAAATATTGATGGTGACAAAAAGGCTGAGGGACTACAAAGAGTTATGGGTGACTACGTTTATAAATTTTGGCATCTTCTTGATGAAACGTTAAATGCAATATTATTTATCCTAATCGGATTAGAAGTGATTCCTATTTTACAAAATTTTGATTTCTCTTATCTAATTATTGTTATTGTTATGATTGTGATAGTTGTTGTTTCTAGGGGAATTGGGGTATTTGTTCCAATAAAAATTCTTTCTATTAAAAAAAGTTTTGAAAAAAATACTGCGCTTATCATAACATGGGGAGGACTCCGTGGAGGACTAAGTATAGCATTGGCATTAAACTTACCTAATAGCATTGGTGCAGGAAAAGACCTTATTTTAATACTTACTTATGGAGTCGTTTTATTTACAATTTTGGTTCAAGGATTAACCTTGAAAAAAATAGTTAAATAATTTGAAAACCATTAAAGTGGTAATTATATTTGATGTGAGTAGTTTATGCTGTGACAACAGCAATGTTTAACCAAATTTGAAAGGAGGTGTCTATGTCTTATTATAATCATTTAAGGAATTCGAGACAGCAGGTACCCAATCGCGGCCTGTTTTAGCTTTCCTTATCTATTACAAAAGCGGATCGATGGATCCGCTTTTTTTTTGAAATGAATAACATTCCTAAAGCAAACTTAGAAGATTTCACTTCTAAAAATTCAAAAACGAAAAAATCATTTGTCAAAAAAATTGGCATTGCATTTCAAGAAATTGGTTTTCTTGTCTTAAAGGGTCACTTTCTAAGCAGCTCGCTTCAAGAAAATCTTTATAAGGAAATTCGTAATTTTTTTAATCTATCTGATGAAATCAAATCATCATACGAAATTAAAGATGGAGGGGGTCAAAGAGGGTACACTGGATTTGGAAAAGAGAGTGCAGCTGGGAGATCGGTTGGTGATTTGAAGGAATTTTGGCATTTCGGTCAGGATTTAAACACAAAAAAGTATCTCAAAAAAAATTACGCAGAAAATATAAAAGTTAAAGAATTAGAAAACTTTAATCAAGTTGGCAACTTAGCCTTTTTGGAATTAGAAAAAACTGCGAAACTAATACTTCAAGCTTTAGCTCTTTTTTTAAATATAGACGAGTTTTATTTTGACAAATTCGTTAATGGTGGAAATTCAATCTTAAGGGCAATACATTATCCGCCAATTAAAGAACAACCAAAAGAAGCTGAACGGGCTGCAGCACACAGTGATATCAACTTGATTACTCTATTAATGGGTGCGCAAGGGGGAGGTTTAGAAGTTCTAAATCGAAAAAATCACTGGATAGAGGCTGTTGCGGAAAAAGATGAATTGATAATTAATATTGGCGACATGCTCTCAAGATTAACAAATAATTTTTTCCCCTCTACTTTGCATCGAGTTGTAAATCCTGCTAAGGAATTCTGGGGAAGTTCTCGATATTCTGTCCCCTTTTTTATGCACCCAATACCAGAAATGCCATTGAACTGCTTGCCACAAACTTACAATAAGAAAAATTTAAAGAAATATGATGACATTCTAGCAGGCGAATTTTTAAACCAAAGATTGAAGGAACTAGGTTTAATCAAAAACTAGGTTTATTAATATCTTGTTGTAAGGGCTTTAATACATAAAAAATCTACAGATCAAACCTATAATCAGCAGTGTGTTTTTATATTTTAAAAATAAATTAAAATACAATCTAATCAATTCTATTAATCACTACCAACTCTAATAAACTTTATACCATAAGCATCAAGTAATATTTTTTCTTCTTCTTTTCCTTCTTCATTTGAAATTCTAAAGTCAATGATTTTATCTGATACGTTCACAAAAATATTTACAATTCTACCATCTTCTGACATCCAAGCAGCACGTTGCAAAGCAGATATGGTAACATCTGATGGATTATTTTCTCCCCACTCCCAATCTGCAGTGATGTTTGGAATATCTCCACGCACTATAGGTGGTGGTAACATTTGGCCCCCAACAAAATAATCAATCAATTTGTATCGAGTTTGAGCCATTTTTCTTAGAAAGTCGGCAGGCACTTTCTGTTTAAGAATAGTTGGACTAATCCAACCGAGTTGTTCACCAAAAACTAATTGCTGACCTGCTCTCATAATTAGGGCTTTATGTTTGTCGGGGCCAACTGGGTTGAAGCGACCGAAGATTGATATCTGACCCCCGTATATGGCAGAATAGATCGGTTTTTGATTCTGGAATTGAGAATTCCAGCTTAAAAGACCATCCAATAAATGGTTATAAGGTTCGGCCATAGCTTCACTGGTAAGAAAAGCTCCTTCCGGCATTTCTTCCCGTATGGCTGAGAGTAATTTGTAATATCCTTGGTTAAGCCACCATGAACCACCTCCCAATGGATGCCCGTGTGATCTATCCATGCATAATTTTGGTGAGGCAGCACTAATCTGGTCTAAGTAAACACCTGATGTACCAGAATCTTTTTGCAGCCTTAAAACAATCTCCTTGATTTTTTTCTGCCAGATTTCGGTGACAGGATTCATCACAGCGTTGCGAACACCATTCCCGTAGTCTTCGATATAAGGCTCACCTTTTTCATTCTTAGTAACAGCTTTAATTCCTTCTGATTTAAAATCGTCAAGGTCAGCATCCCACAAACGCCCATTTATATATGGCATCACTCGAACACCTGCATCTTCTAACTCACGTACAGCTTTTACAAAACCCTCTTTTGCTGGAAAAAAATGTGGATAATCATTATCAAAAGGAATTTTGTGCCATACATACCAGTGAAAACCTATCGGTACTCTCATAAATTTAGCAAAATCTAAGACTTCTTCTACAAGAGTTTTTAGATCACCTCCTGATTCATGTTGTACCCAGACAGCTATATCTTGAATTCTAGAGGGACGCTTACACGGAGCTTTTGGCCACCAGGGAGCCTCTTGTTTAACCCATGCCTGGTAAATCATAGCTGCTTCATACCATGTCCCCTCAACATAACCAAGAACTACATTTCCAGGCAGTTTATAACCATTGTCGTCAATACCCATATTCGGTGCAGGCCAGTTGAATTGGAAATTAACCTTTTCCTGGTCAGTACTAGTGGATATTTTCTTCACACTTCCAGTTGGATCATGACTGGCAATATAGAGTCCACCTTGCTTATTATATAGCCCAAGCATCTGATAAGTAGCTCTCCAATTTGGATAGACCTCACTGTAATTAATCTCTTTTGTATAAGGTGATTGATATGCAATACCTGAAGCCTTGGGATAATGAAGTACATTCTCTTCAGGAACTTGTCCAATAGGTCCTGCTTTAATTGAAGGAAACTCAGTTTCCAAAAGTGAAAGCCCCTTTTCTGGTAGTTTTGTTTCCAATCCCCAATGTGTTAGGTTATTATGGAATTCGACCTCACAGACGACAGATAGACCATTTAATTTAGAGTCCTTTGCGTCTTTAAAATTTAAAGTAAGCAATGATAATTTTTCATTTTTATCCCATTTAATTTCAGTCTTCTTCCAACTTGACTCATTATCAAGTCTTATTGTGTCTTTTCCAATGGAAATCATAAGTTTGAATATTGAAGTATTAGATCTATTCAGTAATTCAATCCCTTTATCCAAATCAAATAGACTGACAAAATTTATTCCGTTATCAGTCTTGTTCAAACCAACCCCAATAATATCGTTGTGATATAGGTGAATACCTTTACCACGAGGACTAAACCAGACTATATCTTCATCAAGATTCATAGCTGATTGAGGCAAGTTTAATAATTTTTCCATTACAACTACTTTTTCTTGCCTATCTATATTAAACTCTAAGTCTCTCTTAATGATTGTAAATAACCAATTACCAATCTGTTGTTGAGAACTGTTTGTTTTTTTTAATTCCTTGAAGTTGTACTGTTGGCAAGGTCTGATATTCTTTGCCTTAAGAACTCTTGAAACAAAACAAAATATCAATATTAAAATTAGATTTCCCTTAATAGTTTTCATTTGTTTTATTTCAATAAAAAGGTACTACAAAGGAGATAATAAAATTTAAAAAATAAAAATAGGGCAGAATGATTATATTCCATAAATTATAGATTAAATTGAAATAAAACTAATCAAAACTAGATTTCATTATTTCTTTATGCACACTCCTTCCTAAAGCAGCTAAAAAAGGGATTCCAATTTCATCATATTCATAGATATCGTCGTTATAAATCATATTCTCATTAACTAAAATTGTTGCCGTGAGGAAGAATTCAATTTTATTTTTTTCGTCTTTTATGTAGGCAACATCTGTTAGAGTGCCATAAGCTTGCCCAACTTTATTAAATATTCTAATCTCGGGTATCATTGCCCCTTTTTGATCTCCATAAATAAAAAACTTACAATAACTATCCCAATGTTTGTCATCGTTATAATCAGGATAATTACTTTCTAATGTAGTTCTGCTCATCCAATATCTCAAAAATTTATAATCCGTTTTAGTCAAATTGAAAAGTTCTTTTTCAGAAAAAGCTTCAGGGAAAATTATTCTTTTGAGAATGCCCTCAAGGTCACGTATTGAAATTCTATTTTTTCTTTCAAAATTCATTGGTTTTAAGAGCAAACTGTCGGATTTTATATGTCCAATTCCTTTTAAAATACCATTCAAATTATTTGGTTTCAAATCAACCAAAGCACTTTTAGAAGGCTGATGGTAAATAATTTTTTGATTTTCATTTAAAAAAGTATATCCCCAAGTATTAATATTGTCGGCTCCAAAAAGAAATTTATGGTAAAGCCTAGTTTTACTTAAACCTCTTTGAGTTAATTCTTTATTGATATAGTCAGTGCCTAAGAAATCGAAAAGATAATTATATGCATTATCGTCACTAACTAAAAAAATCTTTTTTATTAGATGATTTATGGTTAGAATTCCTTGTGAATGAGTTGAATCCCTTTTGACCAAAATTTCCCCATTTTTGTCAGTTATAAAAAAGGGGGTATCTCCAGAAATTTGAAGCCCATTTGATCTTAATTCTTTTATTTTCTGAAGTGAAAGTATTGCTATTGGAAGTTTAGCTGTACTTGCGGGGTAAAAATAACGGCCTTCATCAAGTTGAAATGTATCCTCTTTAAACGCAGCTTTATCTGAGTCGTCCCTTTTTATTTGAGCTAAAAGAATTTGTAGCTCGTGTTTTTCTTTGTTTTTCAACACTTTTTGTAACTCATAGATATTTTTGTTTAATACTTTATCTAAAATAGTAGAAGAATTATTACAACTAATTGTAACAGTAAGTGAAACACGGAGAATTAGATTTTTTAACATAAAATAATTTTAGAAAACTTATAATCCTGTAAAACTAAATAAGCTTATAGATTGTCAAAACTAGATATATCTTCAGCTGATGTTAAATCCAAAATATTTTCATTTATAGAATAGCAAATAATTTGATTAGAATGTGCCTTATTCATTAATCTCACAGCTTCAGGGAGCTCTTTTTCTTTGCGAATAGGATGAATGGAGCAGTTTTTTAAATACGGATAAAGTTTTTGCCCATAAAAACTAAAAATATTCATACTTATTCTTATTTCTCCTGAGGCGTCCCTACATCTTTCAACAGTTTCAGCGTTTGGTTTTTCAATAATTTGATTTAAATATCCAAAAACATTAATATCCATTACTGCGAATTTTTTAATTCGTTCATCATTAAATTTCAATCCAGAACGGGCGTAACTAATTAATGCATGGGGAGACTTTCTTGGCCTTATTAACTGATGAAAAGCTTCTTTTGAATACAAATTGTCTCCATTACAGACAATAAAAGTTGTTTTTAGTAATTCAGGATATTGATCTATTGCTTGTTCAATGGCGTCAGCAGTCCCCAAAGGTTTTTTATGATCCGCTTTGAGATATTGTATTGCAATTTGGATCTTAACATCTTTAAAATAATTATTCTTTTGCCAAGTTTCTAACCATTTTTGAAATGCCAAATTTTCTGGGCTTGTAGTTAAATAAATTTTGTTTATACCTGCTGCAACAGCATTTGATATTAGATAAAAAAGTAATGGTTTTTTGTCTTTCCCAAGGGGGATCAAACTCTTGTGAACTTTTTCTGCTAGATTCTTTTCATCTTCTGATAGATGACTTTTCGATAGAGATCGTTTCATTCTACTAGAAGCCCCACCAGCCATAATAATAACATTTTTCATACTGGAGTTATTAAATTAATTTCATAAGCAGCTTTTACCCCATTATTTAAAAAGGCTTGAATAACATTTTCTTTGAACTCTTGAGATACAATGGCTACCATACATCCACCACCCCCTGAACCAATAATTTTTGTCCCTAAAGCCCCCGCATTTCGTGCAGCTTGCATTTGAAGTTTCATTTTATCGGGTGTATTTTGAATTTTTTCTTGTAATATTTTTTGATGAGAGTCCATCAAAACCCCTAATTTTTTTAAATCTAAGGGACCAGACTTTAGTATTTTTTTCGCCTTTTGAGTCAGAATGTAATTAAAAATTGAGGCATACCAATGATCTTGATACATTTTGGGAACATGTATTAAATATTTTTTATAATCAAGTTCATTTGCTTTGTAAATATCAAACTCTGGAAACTTTTTCTTTACTGCACTAATTGATGCTTGACCATAAGCTCTGGCATTTTCAAGAACACTTAGTGTTTTTTTCGCAATTCCAGATTCAGCAATAACTAAAGTTCCGATATCAGGATTCAATCTTTCTGTTTGAGTTGTTTTTGTATCTATGTATAAAAGTCCTCTCTGGGCTATGGTATATTGATCCATCAATCCCCCTGGCTCATTAAAAAATTGAGATTCTGCCTCATAGGCCCATCTGCCAATTTGCTCATCAGTAATTTTATTTTTATGATCTTGTGTTGCAATTAAAAACCGTATCCATGCAACCACAAAAGCTGAGGAACTTGATATACCCGCGTTAATGGGTATATTTCCAAATATTTTGATCTTGTAGCCTTGATTGAAAAAAAAACCTGCTTTTTTTAAAACTTCTAATACTGAAAGAAGGTAGTCTCCATTTTTTATTTTTTTATATCTTTTGTTAAGGTCTATAGTTCTAAATTCTTGTAGATCAATTAAATGTATAGAATATGATTTTTTATTAGTTATCTCTCCTTCTACATGAATAAATCTGTTAATTGTTCCTGCAATTACAGGTAAATTCAAATAGTCTTGATGATCCCCAAAAAAACAAATACGTGCAGGTGCTTCAACTTTAATCACTCTTTTTACTATGATTAAGATACAATGGCTAAAGGATTTGTTTGATTCCAGGCGCCTCTAGTGAAATCTGGAAATTTTTGTGGCATTCCACCTTGAGCAACTGAGGCCTCACTTAAAGGAGAAACAGCACTCCAAAAACATCCCTCATATACATTTTGATCTAAAGGGAGTCCCTCTCTTAGGCACTCTATTATTCTGTAAAGCATCATAAAGTCCATCCCGCCATGACCTCCCATTTTTTTGGCTAATGCACCTAATCTTTTATACATAGGGTGTTCAAACTGATCATAAAGTTCACCTAGTTCGTCCTTTTCAGCCCAACTATGATGATTTTCAGTTACTCCAGGAACACCACCCTCTAATGCGACTCTAGTCGGATAGCCTGCCAAAGTGCCTTTTGTTCCTTGTATAAGATTAAGTCTAGAATAGGGCCTAGGACTTGTCTCATCCCATTGAACCATAATAGTTCTCCCCAAATTTGTTTTGATAATCGAAGTATTTAAATCTCCGCCTTTAAAATTCATTGTATTCCAAATATGACTCTCATGGTAATTTTTTTCAGCGTACAAGTTTCTGCCAATAGCTGGGGTTGAAAATGAGACTAATGTCTTAAATTGGTCTTCACCCCTAGATAAGTTCATATATTGAGCAATAGGCCCCAATCCATGTGTTGGATATAAATTACCATTTCTTTTTGCAATGTGGAATGGTCTCCACGAGCCTTCTCCTCTTTTTTCATCATTCATTTGGTCACGAAGATCATGAATATATGCAGCTTCTCCGTGAAGTAGATCTCCAATTATTCCTTTACGGCAAAGATTTAGATATAAAAGCTCCTCTCTTCCATAATTTACATTTTCCATCATCATGCAATGCTTTTGCGTCTGCTCGGAGGTGTTTACTAAATCCCACATTTCCTCAAGCGTGACAGCAATGGGTACTTCTACGAAACAATGAGCCCCTTTTTTCATAGATTCTATAGCCATTGAAGCATGATTAAGCCAATTGGTTGCAATAATTACCACATTTGGTTTTACCTCCTCAAATATTTTTTTCCATTGATTTTCATCTCCATAATATCTTGTAATATTTTGGTGCCTACCATTTCCATTATTAATACAAGCTGTTACTGAACGATCTACCAAATATTCGTGAAGGTCTGATATAGCAACAATTTCTGTCCCTTCAATCGAAGCGAGTTGTTTAGCATGTCCAAGTCCTCTTCCCCCAACGCCTATGATTGCAATTCGTATTAAGTCAAGTTTGGGTGCAGCAAAATCTCCCATATACTTACCACCAGAGGGTGTTTTTTCGTATTCTTCTGAGCAAGCTAAATTTGCAGCTGTATATAGTGAGGCTGCCGTAAGACTAGATTTTTTTATGAAATTTCTACGATTCAAATTTTTCATCCTCTTAAATTCAATTTATTCTTATTAATTTCTTTGTAACTAAAAATAGTCAAATCTTTTAGATTTTAGCTTTATTAAATTTACAAGTAGCTATTTCTTATAAATAATTTTTACTTTTAAAAAAAAATTATGGGAGTTGGTGGTATTTTTTTTGGTTGCCTCGGCCTTTGTATCGTTATAGCTCTTATTATTGAATTAAAAGAGCGCCATTTAAAATAATTTCATGACTTATTTCATTAGAAACATTTTGGTTTATGGAGCAATTGCTCTTGTTTTATGGATGTTATATTATGGCATTAGAGGCTTATCAAAAAAGAAGAAAAATGATTGAATAAAAATCAGGAAGTTATTTTTCGTATTATTTAATCTTTTTACCCTCCACTTCAAACATATCCATCATATATCCTGATATATCTTCTTTATCTACATTCAATTCAAAGTTTAAGTCATAATTAGCTATTGTGGCATCTATAAAAATCATTCCATCATTAATTGCCGTAGATATTATTTCCCACAAATATTCCAAAGCAGCAGGATCTTCGCTATTTGTCTCAAGTTCAGATATATATCCATCTTTATCCTTTTTGATTATCAACTTCAATGGAACATCACCTATTTGAGGGACTTCGAATACAGTCATTTCATAAACACCTACGTAAGGATCTAAAATGGCTTTTTTTTGGGTTCCACATGAAACTATAATTAATAAAGTAATTAAGGTTATTAATTTTTTCATTTAATATAATTGTTAATTGGTTTTATTTTATTCTAAAATAATTAATTTGTAATTGAAAATATAATCATACCCTACTGTTTTATGACTCTCAAAAAAAATATATATTATTTTTTAAAAGTGTCTATAGCTTTTTTGTTTATAGCATCATCTAATGGACAAAAATTTTCATATAAAACATATCTCAAAGTACTAGGTACGGTTCAGGACGGCGGTTCTCCCCATATCGGTTGTCAAAAAAGTTGTTGTATAGATTTAAGTTCACAAGAAAAAAAGGAAAGAAAAGTAACTTCGCTTGAGTTATATCAGAATGGATCAAATAAAAGCCTTTTATTTGAAGCGACACCAGATATAATTTCACAATGGGATTTAATGAATAATCCGCCAAGTGGAATATTTCTTACACATGCGCATATGGGTCATTATTCTGGATTACTTCACCTAGGTAAAGAAGCCCTCGCAAGTAAATGTATATCTGTTTACGTGATGCCAAGGATGTATAATTTTCTAAAAAATAATGGTCCTTGGAGTCAATTAATAGATCAAAAAAATATTGTGCTTAAAAAACTTTATAAAGGTAAATATGTCCAAGTTTTAAATAAAGTTAAAATTATTCCTATTCTGGTGCCCCACAGAGATGAATTTTCAGAAACTGTTGGATACAAAATTATTGGCCCCAAAAAAAAGGTACTATTTATTCCAGATATTGATAAATGGTCACTTTGGAGTAAAAATTTAATTTCTATTTTAAAGGAAATCGATATCGCATTTTTAGATGCAACTTTTTTCAGTGCTGAAGAAGTAGACTACAGGCCAATAGCAGAAATACCTCACCCCTTGGTTCATGAAACAATGAAATATTTAGAAAATGAAACTAAAGTAATTAAAAACAAAATCTATTTTATCCATATGAACCATACAAATCCTCTTTTAGATCCTAACAGTGATTCTACGAAATGGGTTATTAAACAAGGCTTTAACATTGCCCGAATTGGCCAACAATTTGAACTTTAACGGTTTTCTTTTCGATTAAATTTTCTATATTAGAATCTTCAGATCTAATTTAGGATATAAGTTTGATAAACTTTAACGATTGAAAATGTTTTTAAGGGCATCTCTTTATTTGTGTTTGGTTTTTGTTTTAACAAAATGTTCCGTTAATATTCCAAAGGAAGTTGCAACAGAAATTGAAAGTTTACCTGAAAATATTGATTTTAATTACCATGTGAAACCAATACTTTCGGATAGATGTTATGCCTGCCACGGCCCTGATGCAAAAACGAGAAAAGCGGGTTTACGTTTGGACGTAGAGAAAATAGCATTTTCAAAGTTAGCAAGCAACAACAGAGCATTTGTTAAAGGAAATATTTCAGGAAGTGAAAGCGTGCATAGAATATTAAGTAATGACCCCGAAAAGCACATGCCCCCTCCTGAGTCAAACCTTTCTCTTTCTCATCGAGAAAAGGCAATCTTAATAAAATGGATAGAACAGGGAGCCGAATGGAAAAGCCATTGGTCATTTATTACACCTACATTGCCTAAAATTCCAAAAAATATTAGTATTAATTCGAAAATTAAAAATGAAATTGATTATTTCCTTTATCAAAAACTAAATAAATTAAATTTAGAATTTTCTGAAAAAGCATCCAAGCAAAGACTCATTAGGAGAGTATCTTTTGATCTCAGGGGCCTTCCTCCATCAATAGAGGAAATTGATGCTTTTTTAAATGATAACAGCCCTAATGCCTATGAAAAAATAGTTGATAAATTTTTAAATTCAGTTGCCCATGCAGAAATGTTAACTCTAGACTGGTTAGACCTTTCAAGATATGCGGATTCCCATGGATTGCATGCTGATGGTGCTAGAACGATGTGGCCATGGAGAGATTGGGTTATAAACTCATTTAAAAAAAATATGCCCTATGATCAATTTGTGACTTGGCAAATTGCCGGTGACCTATTTAAAAATCCTACGCGTGAACAAAAATTAGCAACAGCCTTTAATCGAAATTCTCCAATGACAGCTGAGGGAGGTGCCATAGATGAGGAATGGAGACTTCACTATGTTTTTGACAGAACAGAAACTATTAGTACTGCATTTCTTGGGCTAACTGTTGCTTGCGCTAAATGTCACGATCACAAATTTGATCCAATATCACAAAAAGATTATTATCAACTAGCTTCCTTTTTTAATAATGTAAAAGAATTGGGAATGACAGGAGATGACGGAGACTTTGGGCCTCTTTTGCCTATGCCAAGTAAAGAGAAAGAAAATGAAATTAATCAAATCAAAGTCAAGATAAACAATAAAGAAAACGAAATTAATATTCAAAAAAATGAACTGAGTGAATTTTACAGTTACGTAAAAAATCTTAAAAAAATAAATTCTAATGTAAAAGATATTTTAAAAAATTTAAAATCAAATTATTTAATTGGGCACTTCCCCCTTGATAGGATTGAAAAATCTAAGAAATCAAACAACAAAAATATATTTATAATTGATAAAAACTATTTTGCTAAATCAGAATCTAAAGCCGAAATCGTAGAAGGTATAAAAGGTAAGGCTCTAAAATTTTCAACTGATATAGATTATTTAAAACTAGAAAAAGTTCCAAATTTTGAAACAAACGACTCTTTTTCAGGTTCATTTTGGATAAATACAAATGATATGAATCCTAAAAAAACACAACACGTTCTGGGAACAAGCGGACAGAAAAATGATTTTTGGAGAGGTTGGGATATATATCTAGACAGTGAAAACTACATTAATATGAGACTAATTAATGTATTACCAACCAATTTGATTCATGTAAAATCTGACCTTGCTATTGAAAAAGATACCTGGAATCATATAACATTTTCATATAATGGTTCAGCTAAATCCAGTGGTCTCCGAATTTTTATCAATGGGAATGAAGTTAATCTTGAGGTGAAAATGGATAATTTGTACAAATCTATTCACCCTGTTCCCGTAGGAAAAAAATCCCAAACTGGATTCACTATAAATGTAAGAAAAAAAGTTGTCAGACCCCTGAGAGTTGGAAGATCAGGAATGTATCATTCTGGTGATAATGGCTTGTTTTCAGGGAAAATAGATGATATTTATCTTTTCTCCAAAGACTTGACAACCCTTGAGTCATTAAGTATTTTTAACTCTTATGATATTTCTGAAAAAAATGTAGACAAAAATATTGTAAAAAATCATTGGATAGAGTCTGATTCTAGAATATTAAGAAATAAAAAAGAGCTTTCGGCACTAAGGGGGAACTGGCTAAAAATAATGGAGCCAGTGATTGAAGTAATGGTCATGGAAGAAATGAAGACCCCTAGGGATAATTATCTTTTAAATAGAGGAAGTTATTTAGAACCTGCCTATAAAGTTGGAATAAATGTTCCTGAAAATTTACCTAAAATGGATTCCTCTCTTCCTAAAAATAGACTTGGATTAGCAAAATGGTTATTTTCAAAGGAAAATCCCTTAACATCACGAGTTACTGTAAATAGATACTGGCAAATGATTTTTGGTTATGGCTTGGTTCGTACCCCTGAGGATTTTGGTGTCCAAGGAATGCTCCCTAGTCATCCTGAACTTCTAGATTGGTTGTCAATTTATCTAATTGATAACGACTGGGACATAAAAAAATTGATTAAACTGATGGTGATGTCTCACGCGTACAAACAAAAATCTACTAGTAATGATAAGCTTAATGAAATTGATCCAAATAATTTTTTGCTCGCTAGAAGCAATACATATAAGTTGCCTGCAGAAATTATTAGAGATAATGCACTTGCCTCAAGCGGTTTACTTGTCAAAAAAGTTGGTGGCCCTAGTGTAAAACCATATCAACCGGAAGGATTATGGTTAGAGAAAAATAGTTTTTCAGCTGATTTATATAACTACAAAAAAGATTCTGGTGATAGTCTTTACAGAAGAGGAATGTATACATTTATTAAAAGAACTTCCCCACCACCCTCTATGATTGCACTTGATGGAACATCACGAGAGGAATGCACCGTTAAACGAGAAAAAACAAACACTCCGCTGCAAGCTTTAGTTCTAATGAATGATCCTCAATTTTTTGAGGCATCAAGAGTTTTGGCAGAAAGAATTCAAAAAGAAGTTGGGGGAAATTACTCAGAACAAATTAAATATGGTTTTAGACTTGCAATCTCTAGGAACCCTAAGCAAGAGGAATTAAAACTTCTAAATGAGCTTTATGAATCACAATTAAAATTCTACAAATCAAATCCTAAAATGACAAATCAGATTCTAAAAATTGGGGATAAAAAATTTGATAGATCCCTTGATAAATATAAAACTGCTGCATTAACTATAGTGTCAAATACAATTTTAAATCATGACGAAACATATTTAAAAAGATAAAATGAATTGTAATAATCATAAACATAATTATAAGTTTTCTAGAAGAGATTTTCTTACAAAAACATCCTTAGGATTAGGTGCATTAACTGTTGGGTCATTGATAAGTCCTTCAAATTTATATTCACAAAATAATTTTGTCAATAATAGATTACCTCATTTCACGCCAAAAGCAAAAAGAGTTATTTATCTTTTACAAAGTGGAGCTCCTTCTCAATTAGATTTATTTGACTATAAGCCACTGCTAAATAAACTGAATGGAACAGAACTACCTGATAGTGTCAGAGGTGGCCAGAGGCTTACTGGAATGAGCTCAGGTCAATCAAGTTTCCCCTTAGCCGGATCAATATTTAAGTTTAAAAAATTTGGAAAAAGTGGTACTTGGATGAGTGAACTTATGCCTTATACATCTCAAATTGTTGATGATCTGTGTTTTATAAAATCAATGTACACTGATGCAATAAATCATGATCCTGCTGTTACTTTTCTTCAAACTGGATCTGAACTTCCTGGAAGACCTTCAATTGGTTCATGGATAAGTTACGGATTAGGAAGTGACAATAAAAACTTGCCAGAATTTGTTGTGTTAGTAACAAAGGATAAATTTGGTCAACCATTGTATTCTCGATTATGGGGGAATGGTTTTTTACCATCAAAACACCAAGGTGTTCAATTTAGGTCTGGGAAAAACCCTGTACTCTACTTAGATAATCCCCCTGGTGTAACAGCAGATTTAAGAAAAGAGCAACTTGAATATTTAAAAAAATTAGAAAAAATAAATCATAAAGATGTAGGAGATCCTGAAATCCTGTCAAGAATGTCTCAATACGAAATGGCCTTTAGAATGCAATCCTCTGTTCCTGAAGTTATGGATGTTTCCAAAGAACCAGACTACATATATGATTTGTATGGGAAAGAAAGTAGAAATCCAGGTACCTTTGCAGCTAATTGTTTATTAGCTAGAAAATTAATTGAAAAAGATGTAAAGTTTGTTCAGTTATATCATCAAGGTTGGGATCAACACGGAGACTTACCTAATGCAATTAAAGTTCAGTGTAAAGATACTGATCAACCTACAGCAGGTTTAATTAAAGATTTAAAGCAAAGAGGATTACTTGAAGACACTTTAGTGATATGGGGAGGTGAATTTGGAAGAGGATCATACTCTCAAGGCACTTTGACTGAAACCAATTATGGAAGAGATCATCATCCTAAATGTTTTACAATATTTATGGCAGGTGCAGGAATTCAAAAAGGTATCACAATTGGTTCAACGGACGATTTTGGATATAATATTAAGGAACGTCCTGTTCATGTTCATGATTTTCAAGCTACTTTGATGCATCTTTTAGGTATAGATCATGAAAGACTAACATTTAAACATCAAGGAAGACGATATAGATTAACAGATGTCCATGGCTCTGTTGTTAAAGAAATTTTAAGCTAATAGTGAAAAATAAGAGGCGCGATTTTATCAAAAAAACAGGCTTAGCCACAGGAGTGTTAATTTGCCCTTTTGAAAATATCTTCCCCATCACCAAAAAAACGATTGAAGAAAACTCAATAATTGGTCATGGAGACTTTAGATATCAAGTAGATAAAAAATGGGGGGTCCAAGACCCTTCTAAATTTCCAGTCAATGATTGTCATGAAATGGTCATAGACCTTAAAGGCCGGATCTTTATGACCACAACCCATCCTAAGAACAATATACTCATTTATGATAGAGGTGGAAAAATTTTAGGTTCATGGGGGACAGAGTATCCTGGGGCGCACGGATTAACTCTTTGTAAAGAAGGAGATGAGGAGTTTCTTTTTATTACAGACCCAGAAACACACAAAGTTTGTAAAACTACTTTAAAGGGGAAAAAGCTTTTAGAAATTAAGATGCCAAAAGAAATCTCAGATTACAAGAGTGAAGATCAATTTAAACCAACCGAAACCGCCATTGCACCTAATGGTGATATTTATGTAGCTGATGGATATGGTCTTGATTTTATAATCCGCTATGATTCCAATGGGAATTATATTCAACATTTTGGCGGAAAGGGAAAAGAAAATATTCATTTTGATTGCTGTCATGGAATAACGCTAGATTCTCGTGACGGGAATAATAGCTTATTGATTACTTCACGAACTGCAAATTGTTTTAAGCGTTTTACGTTAGATGGAAAATATATCGAAACTATAAATCTACCATCATGTTTTATTTGTAGACCTGTACTTAAAAATGGTAATTTATATTTTGCTGTAATTGTTACAAGGGATTGGGGGACTTATGACGGAATGTTGGCAATCTTGGACAAAAATAATACTGTTGTATCAATGCCAGGGGGAAACAAACCAACTTATGATGGCTCTTCGTTAATTCCTCCAATATACGATCAAAAAACTTTTTTAAATCCACATGATGTGTGTGTAGATAATGATGAAAACATTTATGTGCCGCAATGGAATTCTGGAAAAACCTATCCACTAAAATTGACTAGGATTTAATCTTATGTATTTATTTGAAATAACAAATTTTTTTGGCAGGTTTCATCCTTTACTTGTTCACTTACCAATTGGTTTTTTAATAATTTCTATCATACTAAGCGCATATAATAAAGTAAATAATTTTAGTTATACTAGAGTTTTGCGTGTAATTTGGTTTTTGAGTTTTATAAGTGCTTTTTTTTCAGCCCTTATGGGATGGCTTTTGTCACAAAACGGATATTATATAGAGGAACAATTATATTTACACAAGTTAACTGGCTTAATTTTGGTTTTTTTGAGTGGATTGGGATGGATATTTCAATTTCTTAACATACCAAAGTTTTTAAAGAAATTTAATAATGCTCTAATCTTAGTATTCTTAATTGTTGTTGGCCATCTCGGCGGAAATCTTACACATGGTGAAAGCTATTTATTTGAATATGCCCCTGAGCCAATTAAAACAGTTTTGATTTCTAAAATAAAACAAAAAAAATTTGAAGAGTTGCCTCTAGATTCAATAGGAGTTTATAAAGACTTAATATATCCTATTTTCTCATCAAAATGTATCGCTTGTCATAATAATAATATTGCAAGGGGAGGTCTTAACATGAGTTCTGCAATAAGTCTTTTTAAAGGGGGTAGAAGTGGTCCGTCGATTGTAGCTAATGATCTAAAAAAAAGTCTTGCCTTTAACAGAGTCACTAGATCTCAAGATAATAACCAGTTTATGCCTCCAACTGGAACCCCACTTACTTATGATGAAATCAAATTATTGGAATGGTGGATAAATCAAGGAGCTTCTATAAAAACATCTCTAATTGATATAAAACCTGATTCTAAAATTCAATCATTACTTTTTAAAAATTACTCTATTGATCTACGCAAAAAACCATGGTATGAAATAGTAAAATTACCGGCAATTGATGAATCAGAGCTCAATGAACTAGATAAACACGGTTTCAGCTGTAAAAAACTTTCTTCAGAAAATTCACTTTTAGATATTCGTTTTAATGGTTCTGAAATTCAAGAAAAAGACCTTTTAACTTTAGAGAAATATGCCCCATATATTACTTGGTTAAACCTAGGGGAATGCAGATTAAAGGATAGTCATATTAAGTTTATCTCCAAAATGAAAAATTTAACACGTCTATCACTTCAAAAAAATAATTTGAAAACAGATGCGCTAAAACCACTTTTAAATCTAGATCATTTAGAAATTTTAAATCTGCATAGTACTAAGGTTAATAAAGAAATTTTTGAACTGATTGAAAATTCAAAGTCTTTAAAAAAAGTGTTTCTATGGAATACTCTCGTTACTTCAAAAGAAATAAATAATCAAAATCAAAAATATGAAGGAATTGAAATTGTTGGAAACTCAGAATAATCTATTTTTAACTTTTTTTGAGGACATAAATTGTCTTAAATAAATCCTATTACCAAATGATTTTTTATCCTCTTTCATTTTCATAACAACTTCAGCTGGGTATTGACTTTCGTGGCATAACAAAGATTGATAAGCTTTATCATATTGATCCCAAGTGAAAGGTATCTGCACATTTAAAAATGATCTTTCCTGACCTCTCAAAGTCCTAACTTTTTGAGAACCCAGCAGATCACTAGGCATACCATGGAAATACAATTTCATAGGTTTTCCCCATCTCTGAGACAGGAACACTTGGGTTACTGAAGCACCTACTAACCTGTGATCCATGTGAGTTGTCTTACCATCAGGCCCAAAAGTAATTATTGCGTCAGGCTTAACTTTATCAATAATATTTTTTAATTCTAAAATTAACTTTTGAGCATGAGGAACATGCCCATCAAAGCCCTCAGCAGCCTTAAGCTGATCGTGATAATCTAAATGAATCAATTTTACCCCCAAAATATCAGCAGCACACATCATCTCCTTTCTTCTAATCTTTGCTAAACCGTCGCCTGCTTTATTGTCATTATATTCATTTACACCAAGCCTACCGTCAGTAGCAATAACTAAAGTTACTTCGACACCTTCTTCAACCAATTTTACTAGTAAGGGTGCTACTGATTGCTCATCATCTGGGTGAGCAAAAATTGCTAGTAATTTTTTAGCCTCATTTTGAGCGCTTATTGAGTAGACATTTGTTATTAAAAAAAACAAACTCAGAATTATTTTTTTCATAGTACTTACTTAGTTTTTAATGGTTAAATTACCGTAAATGAATTTAATAAAAATATGCGAGTTTCTTTTTTTTTAAAACTATCCTACTTTTTTTTAATTCTTATATTAAGTCATCCATTAATGGCAGTTGATTTTGAATATCCAAAAAAAAATGTTCTTCGTTTAGCTGTTATTGGGTTAGTTCATGATCATGTCAATTGGATTTTAAATAGAAATCAAAGCGATGTAAAAATAGTTGGTATTGTGGAAACAAATCTTAAATCCATAAACCGGTATAAAAAACGCTATAATATCCCCGATAGTCTATTTTTCGACAGTTATGAATCTCTATTACAAAATGTTGAAATAGATGCTATTTCTGCTTTCAATTCAACTAAAGAGCATCTTGATGTAGTAAAATATTTTGCTCCTAAGGGTATCCCAATTATGGTAGAAAAACCAATGGCAACAAATTATAATGAAGCTAAAGAAATGGCAGAAATTGTTGAAAATTACAGGACACCATTGCTAGTGAATTATGAAACATCATGGTATGAAACCACCTATGAAGCTAAAAACCTTTTGAATCAAGGTAGTTTTGGATCACTTACTAAAATAGTTTTCAATACCGGACATCCTGGTCCAAGAGAAATTGGTTGTACACCGGAATTTCTTTCTTGGTTAACAGATCCCATTCTAAACGGAGCTGGAGCCCTTACAGATTTTGGATGTTACGGTGCAAATATTACAACCTGGTTGTTAGACGGCGAAACTCCAATAAGTATTAGTTGTGTTGCCAAACAAACTAAGCCTGAACTTTACTCAAAAGTAGATGATGATACTACAATTTTACTGGAATACACCAATCTGCAAGTTATTATACAGGCCTCTTGGAATTGGTCACATAATAGAAAAGATATGCAGCTATATGGAACAAAGGGCTTTATAGATTGCCAAAATAGTGATCAGATGGAATTTATGGAAAATGAAAACATGGGAGGACAGAAATATATTCCTTCGCCTATACCAAAAAATAAAAAAGACCCATTTAGATTACTATATGAGGTTGTCTTTAATAATAAAAAGCTAGAACCTTTTTCTTTATACAGTGTTGAGAATAATTTGATTGTTTCTAAAATTTTAAGCCTTGCTTTGAAAGCTTCTGTTACTAAAAAAACTCAGTTTTGGGAGTAGTTTTTTTACGTTAAACGTATCTAAAAAAAACACTTTAAAGACTGGTTTTATAACTTTAATTTGTGAAAAATATAATTATTTTGATTGGTGTTAGTGGGAGTGGTAAAAGCACTGTTGGGAAAGCACTATCGGAAAAGCTTGGTATATTATTTATTGATGGAGATGATTTTCATAGTCTAGATAATATTGAAAAAATGAAAAAATCTATACCACTAAATGATAAAGATCGAAAACCATGGTTAATTAAACTTTCTAAGAAAATATTTGAAAGCCATATTAATGGTGTTATTGTGGCTTGCTCAGCATTGAAGGAGAAGTACCGTGAACTGTTAGTTAAATTTGTCCCAAAAAAAAATATATTATGGGTGGTTTTAGATTGTGAAATTAAAGAGTTAAAAAAAAGAATGCAAAAAAGAAGCCATTTTATGCCTGTCGAATTACTTGAAAGCCAAATAAAAATATTTGAGAAACCAAAAAATGCTTTTTATCTAATCAGCTCTTTGACAATCGAAGAACAAATAAAAAAAATACGCCGTGAGCTTGGAAAGTAAAAAAACAGAATGGGGAATTGTTGGTATGGGTGTAATGGGTACTAATCTGAGCAGAAATTTTGCTTCTCATGGATACAGTTTAGCTATATATAATAGATATGTTAAAGGTAAAGAAGAGCAAATAGCACTTAAACAAAAAAAGAAATTCCCAGAGCTTAAAAATGCCTTGGCTTTTGAATCACTTGCTAATTTTGTTTCTTCAATAAAGCGTCCTCGAAAAATAATAATATTAATAACAGCTGGATCAGCACTTAAATTATTTTTGAAAAAACTAGTCCCACTACTTTCAAAAGGTGACATTATAATAGATGGAGGGAATTCACATTATAAAGAAACTGAAAAAGTAAATTCACAACTTAAAAAGAAAGATATTTATTTTTTAGGTATGGGTATTTCAGGTGGTGACAAAGGTGCTCTAAAGGGACCCTCATTAATGATTGGTGGTGATAAAGAAGCATATAAAATAGTAGCTAAGGACTTAGAGAAAGCTTCAGCAAAAGGAGTTAAAGGAAAGCCATGCTGCTCTTACTTAGGAGATCGAGGTGCCGGACATTTTGTTAAAATAATACACAATGGCATTGAATATGCAGAAATGCAATTAATTGCTGAAATTTTTTCTCTTTTGATGGAAACTTTGGAAGGTGAAATAAATTCTATCCAAAAAGAATTGGAAAGTTGGCAGAAAAGTTCAAGTGAAAGTTATCTATTAGGAATTACTTCGGAAATACTTAAATATGAAGAAAATAATGATTTTTTTATCAATAAAATAACTGATAGTGCCTCAACTAAAGGTACTGGAGCTTGGGCTTCAGAAAGTGGAATCTCAATGGGTTACCCTAATAGTTTAATGGTCTCAGCATTGCATGCTAGATTTACTTCTAATATGAAAACTAAACGGGAAAATCTTTCTAAAATCATCACTCTAAAAAAAGGGGATGCTACAATTTCAATTAAAAAATTAAAAATCATTTACGATATGTGTCGCTTGATTAATCATCACCAAGGCTTTGAAATGATAAAAAATTCCAATCAAGCTCACGGTTGGAATATAAAGCCAGACTTAATTGCTAATTTGTGGTCAGAGGGTTGTATTATAAAGTCACGATTAATGAAGACGTTAGAGAAGGAATTTAAAATTAAGGCTTCGATTTTGGAAATGAATGTTTTTAAAAAAAATTTGTCGGAATCACAAACTAATTGGAACTCAATGCTAAACTATGCTGCTGCGAGACTGATTCCAATTCCTTGTATTTCTTCATCCTGGAATTTTTTAATTTCTGCGACGCAAGAAAAAAGCATTGGTAATTTAATCCAAGCACAAAGAGACTATTTTGGAGCACACGGTATTATTCCTTTAAATAATAAAGAGGTCAAAATTATAAATGGCCCTTGGAGAAGCAAAAATTAATCGATTTCTCCAACTGGACGCACCTCTTTACCTTTTATTCCTGTCAACCGATCGCCAAGAACTATTCTGATTGAATCTGCTATTTTTGAAATTTTTGAAACAATTTCTGGGTGTTTTGAAGCTATATCAATCTTCTCTTTAGGGTCATTATCTAGGTTAAAAAGAGCTGGATATTTCAAAGTATTCATTTCATATGGAATTGGAAAACCATCATTTGTCCCAACCCTACCATTAAGTGAACGATAAGTATGAGGAACATATAATTTCCAATTTTTGTGTCTTACGGCATGTAATTCGTTAACCCTGTAATAAAAAAAGAAATTTTCATGAGGTGATTCATATGTCTTTCCTGTTAATAAGGGAACCAGTGAAGCTCCATCAATTTTATTTTTAGGCGATTGACTCTGGGTAAATTCTACTATTGTAGGTAACCAATCAATTCCCATTGCGGGTACATCAATTTTTGTATTTGCTTTTATTTTATTTGGATAATATACTATACCAGGGACACGATGACCACCTTCCCAATTAGTCCCTTTACCCTCTCTAAAAATACCTGCAGATCCTGAATGGGCACCATAAGAGAGCCATGGCCCATTGTCTGAAGTAAAAATTATAATTGTATTTTCTTCTAGTTTTTCCATTTTTAAAGTCATTAAAATACGTCCAACTGAAAAGTCAATTTCATTAATCACATCACCATAGAGTCCTCTTTTCTGTGTTCCTATGAATTTGTCAGATGCAAATAAAGGAACATGCGGTTGGGGATGAGGCAAGTATAGAAAAAAGGGATTCCCCTTATTTCGTTTTATAAAATCAATCGCTTTATCAGTCAATACCTCTGTTAAAAAGGTTTGATCATTTAAAACTTTAATTGGTTTGTCATTTTCATATAACTCAATATCTGGAAAGTTAAATACAGATCCTTGTTCAGGATGTTTCGGCCACATGTCATTAGAATACAATATTCCGTAGAATTCATCAAAGCCATGTTTTAAGGGATTGAACTTAGGAGCATCGCCAAGATGCCATTTCCCGTAAATTGCTGTAGAATATCCTTTTTGTTTTAGTAACTCAGCAACAGTTTTTTCATTTGGATGGAGACCCACTTTTGATCCTGGGCTGTAAGCATTGAAAATTCCTATTCTGTCTGGATAACAACCAGTTAAAATTGATGCACGTGATGCAGAGCATACTGGTTGTGTAGCATAATAAGATGTAAAATAAGCTCCGCCTGAGGCCAATTGATCTAGATTTGGTGTCGATATATCAGAAGCTCCATACACTCCTAGATCACCATATCCTTGGTCATCTGTAAGTATAAAAATTACATTTGGGTGATTATCAGGGGAGCAATAGATAAACAGTAATAAAATGGTATGTAAAAAAAAATATTTCACTTTATTTAAGTAACAATCTTTGAAAAAAATCTTTAACACTTAATTCATAGGTTCATTTATAAGACTATGTGAGACTGATAGCTACTTTTATCATTAATATCATAAAATAAGACAAAATATTTAATACAATCCATATTTTAAACACTTTATTATTGAATACTCAATAAAAAGTCAATTTTTTACATTTTCTTAATATAATTTTCTATGAATTGCATTTATCTTTGAGAAATAAAAGATGTAAAGCCTATTTAGTTGCATTTTTTTTAAATACAAAATGCTTTTTTATTCATCGTTAAAAGCTTAGTATTTATTCTTTGTTAATTTATTCATTTGTTTAACCGCCTCTTTTTAGGAGGTGGTTTTTTTGTTATTTTCTTATTTACATTAATACTTATAAAAAACTCCAATAGAACTGAAATAAAATAAACTACAAAAAATGGCAGAATATATATGTAATAAAATAGTGGATCAGTAAAAAGGATATTTAAATATTCATCTATATTCGAATAATATTCTATATTTTGGGTATTAAGATCATAAATTAAGCCAGTAAAAATTATTAGCAGATAAAGAATAAAAATAATCCTCAAAGGCCAGTAATAATGGGGCTTCAAATATGAAAATGAAAAATAAAAAAAAACTTTTTTCATTCCTAAATCTATACAGCTTTAAAAATATAGTTAATTAGACCCGTTGTCAAATATTTTTAAGTTAATAAAAGTTCTGCTACACTTTTCCCTACATAACTTCCAATTGCAACACCCATTCCAGAGGATTTAACTCCAACTGCTACTGAATTTGACTCTCTTTTTATAATTGGAATTTTACTTTCCCCAAAAGCCATTATTCCAGACCACTCCATGTCAATCTCAATTTCATGTTTTGGAATAATTAATTGATCTAGGTCAGCAATTAGTTTATTTCTTATTTTATTGTTTATCCCAAATTCAATTGTTTCCTCTTTTTTAAAATCCAAATTTCGTCCCCCACCAAATAATATTCTGTTTTGAATATTTCTGAAATAATAAAATCCCCTATCGTAATGAAATGATCCTTTTATGTCAAGTTTTGAAAATGGCTTTGTTAAAATTATCAATCCTCTACCTGGTTTTACTTTTAAATTTGATAAGGTTTTAGTTGCAAATGCATTATTACAAATTGCTAATTTATTACAACTAAGTTTGAATTTTTGATTTTTTAAACTTATTAATAACTCGTTTTTTTCTGATTTAGATTCAAATTCAGTTAATTCTGTATTTGAAAAAAGAGTAATGTCTTTTTGATTTAAGTTTGATCTAAGAATTCTCATCATTTTTCCAGTATTTAGTTGTCCTTCAAAAGGATTTTGAACTAGATGATTTACCCTTGCAGAGTTAAATCCGAAGGTTTTTATTTTTTTATTATTAATGGTAAAAACATTCTTTGAAAAAAAAGGTTTTAATAATGTGTTTATATAATCAATCTGATTGAATATTTTTGGACTTTTATCAAAAAAAAGTTCATACCCTCCATCCCATCTTAAATCCATTTTATGGTCTCCAATAGTTTCTCTCAAAAGAGCAAGTCCATCCAAGCGCATTTTAATAATTGATAATAATTTTTCTTCTCCTAGCTCAGTTGCATCTTCAATTAATTCTGAAAGGGAACCAAAACAAGCAAATCCAGCGTTTTTAGTACTTGCACCAGAAGAAAATAATCCACGCTCAAGAATTGCAATTGAAGCGCTAGGATTATTTTTCTTAAAATGAAGAGCACAAAAAATCCCTGTGATACCGCCTCCAAGTACTATCAGGTCATAATGAAATAATTCTGTTTTTTCCCAAAAACTAAACATATGACTTCATTATCTTATTATTAAATAAAGTTGATTTTTATTCACAAAAGAGTTTAACTATAATATATACCTACAACAATTCTATAAGCAAGATAAATCCCAGTAATCGTCCAAATCCACCACCTGTTTTTCATATACCATTCCATAAAAAATCGTTAAGGTTTGCTTAAAGATATATAATATATATTTTGATATTGTAATTTTATTAAATAGTTAAGTTTGCTCTTTGTAAGGCTTTTCTGTTTTTAAACATTTAATTAATAAATTAAACCCAAATTAAAATCACTGATTTTTTCTTTTTACGGTTTGTATATATAGCTTTTTCTTTAGTATTCCTATTTGGGGTTGAATTAAATGCTCAAAATCAAGATGAAATAAAACAATTAGAATTTTCTGGAAATATAAATTTAACTAACAATGGGTTTTCCTTTATTCCGCTATTTTCTCTTGGAAAGCCGGCAGCAACAATTAATCTATCTGTAACTGGTAAACGTTTTAGTTTTGACCCTCAACTTAGATTTGACCTTGATGGAATGAGACCCTGGTCATTTTTATTTGGGTGGAATTATAAGCTCATAAAAAAGAATCGATTTTTGCTACGCGTAGGTACAAGTTTTCCTGTTTATGCATTTACAAGTTTAAATTATTTAAGAAATTCTGAATCTTTAGATATTTTAACGCCGCAAAGGTTTTTCATTTTAAATTCTTTAATTAACTATAAAATCTCAAAAAAAATAAATTTTACTTTATTTTATATAAATGGTCATGGCCTCGAAAAGAGAGATCAAAGTGATCAAGCAAATTTTGTTACAATAAGGACGGGCATTGATAACTTAGCATTATCAAATAACATGAGTATCAGTTTCAGTCCAGAAATATATTTTCTTCAAATTGATAAAAATAATGGCTTTTATTTTGCAAACACGTTTGCACTGAAACACAAAAAAATTCCCTTTTATTTTTCCTCAACCCTAAACCAAAGTATTAATACTTCTATTAATGCTAAAAAATTTGATTGGAATATTGGAATTAATTATTCATTTAGATCTATATATAGTAAAAATAAAATTAAATAGGGATTTAAAATTTTTATAAAAAATTTTGATCTTATAGTTTAAATAATGAAGTTTACAAAAACACATTTTAATTGAAAAAAATTAGCTTGTCTTTTCCTTGTTTCTTTATTGTTTGCCTTTTACAATTTTTTTCTTGTAGTGAAACTGAATCTAGCGGTTCAAATATTATTTCAACTCTCCCTGAAAATAATCTAAACTCAACCTCAACTGCATCTGAAATTTTAAGTTTCAACTTAAATAAAGGAATAATTAGTTTTGAAGATAATCTGGTTAATTTTTCAGAACAAAATGTACAACCCGATAACAGAAGTTCTGGAAACTGGGGAAGATTTGGTGGGATAGGATCAATAAATTTGTCCTTAGAATACGATGAAAATCCTAATATTGACAGAATAAATAATTCTTCAAAAGTTATTAAAATTAATGAACCCTCGGGAATTCAATCATGGGCTGGTTTTTATTTTGTTTTAGAAGAAGAAATTAAATTTCCCGAAGGGGAAGAAGCAATTTCATTTCAATTTTACTCTCCTAGACCAGGGCACAAGGTACTATTAAAATTAGAAGATGGTTTGCCAAATGGTACTCAAGGGAAAAAAAGTACTGGTGATCTTTTTGCGATAACTACGACATCTGGTTGGGAAACGCTAATTTTTAATATCCCCGAGTTTAACGGTCGAAACAATATCTATAATACCATAACGATTATTTTAGGTTATGAGGTTTCAAATCAATTAGAAGTAAATTATTATATGGATAATATTCAATTTTCTAATCCTATTCAAATTATTGTTGACCAATCAAATATAGACATAAGTGAACAAGTAACTAGATACTCAGGTTACCAACTAGTATGGAATGATGAATTCAACTATGATGGTGCACCTATGGATGATAAATGGCACCATCAAGTAATCCCTATTTTTGAGAGTGGATGGGCTAACAATGAAAAACAGCATTATACAAAAAGAATGAAAAATTCTTATGTGTCAAATGGGACATTGAAAATAGTTGCAAAAAATGAGATATACGATTATGAGGGAATAACAAAATCATACACATCAGCTAGACTAAATTCTAAGTTTGATTTTCAATACGGCCGAATAGATGTAAGAGCAAAACTTCCCAAATCAGTTGGAACTTGGCCTGCTATATGGACTATGGGAACTAATGTGGGGGAAATAGGAAATTATCACGGAGATCAAGAGGGTAGTGTAGGTTGGCCTAAATGTGGTGAAATAGATATTATGGAACAAAATGGTTCAAATAAACAAATTCTTTATGGCACATTCCATTGGGCTGACAATTCAAGCCAGCAAGCTTCTTACGGTTTAACTAAAGACATCAATTCGTTAGGTATCAATGATGTTACAGACGAATTTCACCTATACTCTTTAGAGTGGACTTCTGGAATTCTCAGAATTTATGTAGATAATTTACTTATCTGTGAGATAATAAACAATAGCTCTGTACCATTTGATAATCCGCATTACTTAATTTTAAATGTTGCAATGGGAGGTACATTAGGTGGTGATATACCTGGAGATTTTATTCAAGACTCCATGGAAATAGATTTTGTTAGATTTTATAAGTAAATTATAAACTTATTTTATAAAAAATTTTAAATGAAAGATTATATAATACCTATTTCAATTCTAATTTCTTCTTTAATTATTGGGTTTGCAATCTTAGGGTCAAGTCAAGTGGAACGTTTTGAACATATTGATAATAATGTTGTTTTCGATAAAAAAACTGGTACTACTTATTATACTGATAAAAAACAATATTTAGATAAAAAAGGAGATCGTTATCAATATGATTAATTAAAACTTATCGCCTATTACACTATTTATTGGTGAAATACTACTGTTTAGATTGTTAAAGCCTTGGATTACTCTATCTTTTAAGCGAATTGTGAGGGTTAATGATCTACCTAACTTTAATATTTTCAAAAATTCTTCTAACTCATATTTTTCACTTGTTACTAAATCCTTCATCTCAAAAATTCGATAATTTTCATTCTCTATTGATGAGTTTGAAGGCTTAAACTTTCTATCAGATATTTCAAATAGAATATAAAATTTTTGATTTTTTTCAAAAATATTTCCTGTTAATGAGAGATCTAAACCTAATTTTCTAGAATTAGATAAAACTAATGAAAGACTATCTTGTTTTTTATAGTTAAACTCTATTTGTCCAATTGCCTTGCTTATTCTTTTTGAACTATTAATAGAATACTCCCATTGCGAGAAAGCATTGATTGAAAAAAATAAAAACAGGATTATTAGCTTTTTCAAAAAAATTTATGATTTAAATGAAATCAAATATACCTAATATGGCATACTTTATATATTAGACATAAATTTTAAATATAGATGTTCTTTAATTAAATTGTTCATCCAGATAAACAACTCTTTTTTCTTCTAAAGATTTTTTTGCAGCTATTGAAATATGTAATGAATTTAAGCCAGCCATAATTCCATTTGGCATCTCCCTTTTTTCTATTAAGCAAGTGATAAATTCTTTAATTATTGACCTGTAAGATTCAGCATAACGTTCTAAAAAAAATCCTATTGGTCTTGGTTTGTGTATTCCATTTTCATCTGCAATAAAATGATTATCTGGTAACTGATTGTTAGTAGCGCACATTCCCAGATCTCCAGAAACTTCGACTCTTTGATCATAGCCATAGGCTGCCTTTCTGCTATTATTTATAGTTGCAATTGATCCATTTTCAAAATTTAAGGTAGTTACAGCAGTATCTACATCTCCTAGATTCTTTATCTGTTTATCCACAAAAACACTACCTGTAGAATAAACTGATTTCACTGAATTTTCATTTAAAAAGCAAGCCATGTCAAAATCATGTATTGCCATATCTAAAAATAAACCGCCGGATGTTTTTAAATAATTAATATCAGGGGGTGCTGGATCGCGACTTGTAATACCAATAATTTGAGGTGTCCCAATAGTTCCATTTTTAATAGATTTTTTTATTTCTTGTATGCTTTGATCATAACGCCTATTAAACCCAACCATAAATGGAACTTTTGAATCTTTTATCAAATCTTTAATTAATTTCACTTTGCTAAATGAAAGGTCTACCGGTTTTTCACAAAAAATTGCTTTACCAGAACCAATAGCAATTTTTATGTGTTCGATGTGAAAAGATGTTGGCGAAGAGATAATTATTGCATCAATTTCGGGATCACTAGCCATTTGATGATAATGATCATAAATTTTAGTATCAGATCTGTCTTTTATCCATTTTTGATTTTTTGGATTTAAATTTGAAACGGCAGCAATCGACGCATCTTCTATAAAAGAATTAATATTCTCAAAATGAATTTTCCCTATACGCCCTAGCCCAACAATACCAAATTTTATCTTCATTTTCTAAAGTTAAAAATTTTGACGAGCACAAAAAATGAAGATTTGGCTTTAATTTTCTGTTACCCCAACTAATTAAAATTAATCTGAACTTGTTGTATTGACCCTTTTTGATTCTTCACTTGATTTGATTGTCTTACTTTTTAAAGATAATTTACACTTAAGTAAAAAGGGATACGAAGTTTGGAAAAGTCAATTTTAAAAGTGTTTCAAAAAAATAATTTTTAAAAAGTTATTATTTATAAAATAAAGAGACAATCTCCAGTGGTAGACAATTGTTTAATGTTTTAAGAAATCAAATTTTAAAAACTAAAAAATTTAACCATATACCATTTGATGGTTTCTATCCAAGAATACCTGTCAAATCTTACTCTTTGTTCACGGACATCAAAATATATGTGTTGTTTTCTTTTAAATTTCACGCCTAATTATTTTTCCTAAACTTAAACAAATTAGTATTTTTATCCAAATTTTTTATTCATTGTTTAATTTTTAAAACATACAGAGAGACAAAATGAAAAAAACAATATTCGCCTTCCTTACTTTATTTCTACTAATTTTATTTTCATGTGAAAAAGACCAAGAAAACCAATCTTACGATCCCATTCCTAACGAAGGTTACTAAATTTCTGACAGGTTTTTCTCTAGCCAATTTGTATATTAGTTAAGACTAACTAAAAATCAAATTGAAATGAAAATCAAAACAATTTTTAAAATAAATATGCTGATAATTGCTTTGCAAGTGTTGCCACTAATTATTTCATTATTTTCTCCCGAATTCAAAATAATGCTAATGACAGACGCCTTCGGAGAAGGGCCGTCAAAGGATGCTGTAGTTATGTTTGAGCAATTTGCTTTAGTATTAGGACTTACGGTTATTGGTATAATTATTTTTTTATATGGGTCACTCTCATTTAATGATGAAGCAACTTTGAGAAGACTCTCTCTTTTATTTTTTGCTTTGGCTGGATTTTTTGCACTTCCTGACTTAATAAATGTTATAAATGGACAACCAACAGCACCCCTACCAGTCATAGTACTTGGATTATTAAGTATGGGGCTTTTTTATTATGGGTCAAAAAAAGGGACTATTTAAATGGTTTTGGAGGTTTCAAACTAAAGATCATCTAATATTTCTTTAGCTTTTGAAGTTTGGAGTGAAACTAAATAATAAAATACTTGATCAAGTTTTTTATTAATAAGGCTATTGTTTTTATACTCCTTGCGCTTTAAATATAAACTTATTGAAAGATCTAGATCATCCTTTTTAAATGATGTCCCGACAAACTCTTGAATAATTGATAAGGGTTCAAACTGATATTCAACTGAAGGCTCAATGGCTGTTCCCTCACCCCAATCATTCCAAGTTATAAGTTGAATAAAATCTACACTCGAGGTTATTGATTTTTGGAGTGTTTCTCTTAATAAATTACCTTCCCTAGGTAAAATATCACTTTGCCCAGTATTATCCCAACCACCTTCTTCATAGAATTCTCTGAATTCAAAAATTCCTGATCCTCCCAAGTAATCGAATTGTTTACCGTAATTATAAAAATCATCACTTTGAGCCTCTCCAACCCAAGAATAAACACCATCGACAATTGTATTCAAATCATAATATTGTGGATGATAAGCTAGTGGGAAAAAATAAAAATCTGTTATAATTTCAGAAAATACATTTTCCCAATCTTTATTTGATGTTAATGTAATCGGACCAAAGTTTAAAAGAATTGGTTTATTTTTAATTTTTATATAATGGTTTTTTGTAAAATAATTTTTTTCAATGTAAAGCAAATCTTCTTTAGCTAAAGCTATTTTATTTCCATCTCCTTGATCAAGAATATTTTTTATTGTTCTGTCCTCATAAACTATGGCAAATTCTAATCCTACTTTTTCACACATTTCTATAACTGCATTTGAAGCAGTAAGTAGTTGAGGGTAATCATTGAATTTAGATTGGCCATAGAAATCAATTAAAACTCCATCGATCCCTGACAACTTCATACAAATCAATGCATATTCAAGATAATCACTGTCATTACTGTCGTAAGGTCCAATTAGAGGGTAATAATGAGAAGCTATAGATCTTCTTTCGTTAATTTTTTCATCAGGATTTTTATTTGCCATTGTCCAATGGGGCCCCCAATAACCAGTTACGTACGGTGTTTGAAACCAAGGCATATAATGCGCGTAAATAGGGGTTTTAAGAATTTTTTTTACAAAGACAGGTTCAAATTCAACAACATTAAATTCTGTATTCTCCGATTCCACTAAACTTTTATCTTCGCAAGAATAGTTAAATATTGCTACAGCTAAAAAACTAAATAAGTATATGAAAAGGGAGTATTTTGGCAAATGAAGTTGTCCACTTTTCATAAATTATTCTTTGAGTTCTAGCTGTAAAACTAAATCAAAAAAAAGATATCATTGCATTAATGCATACCCATTTAACTGATAGTTCAAAAGAACACTAGAGCCAGAAAGAGCTTCTGTGATATTTTGATTTATATCAGATGGTTTAATTTTCTTGTATGCTGTTGCCTGAGAACATACGAATAATTTTACTCCGTATTGAGATAGAAGCTCTATTACCTTTGTATTCGGATTCTTTGTGCCAAATTTCTTCGCATATGCCTCATCAGAGAGAACTATTGTGGTTGCTTGTCCTTGAATAGTTGCTACAATATTAACATTTTCTTTTTTGATTTTTCTACACCCAAGCATATTTATAGCATGTGCAATACCATTTAATCCTTTGTTAATCCCTTCTCTTTTTTCGGTTTTTGTAATTTTGTAAACCGCTTTGTATTGAAGGTTGATGTCTGGCTGAACTGCTATATTTTTTGAGTATTTTATTTTACCATACCCCTTAATTATGGGGGTTACCCAATCTTGAGAATAAAAAATTGATGGAACCAAAAAAATTAAGCAAATTATTTTTTTCATGTTTATGTATTTTATTTAAAGATAGTCTAAAAGGGGCGAGTTATAAGATATCTAAATGGAAAAACCCCTCAAGTTTGAGGGGCTACCATTTAAAAAACTTTTTTTATTGGAATCGTTTTACTGTATAGGTTGTGTAAGACTGAATATAATCTACTTTGCCTCTAGATGAAATATATTCTTGGAAAGCTTTTGTTTTTTGAATTTTACGTAAGGTTACTTGAACATCATTTGGATTTTTGCCATATATAACAAGGCCATGGGTAGCCCCAGGTGTCCCACCAACTTCATAGCTTACTAACCCTATTCTTCTATCTCCAAGAATCTTTTCAGCTGCTTTTGCGTTTTTATCCCATGCTTTTTTAAATTTATCTGGTTCATGAACTTTAACATCATATACTCTTGCTGAAAGATTTTTTTCCCAATCTCCTTCTGTAAATGCTAATATAGATCCCATGGAACTATCGGCTGTATTTGGGTAAGTGAAGTTATTCATTCTTTCTAAATAAAGATCCCATTCATCATCAGACCTTTCTCTTTCTGTTCCCCAATTTTCAGGATCTCCCCAAACCACAATTCTATGTGTTACCCCATTTTTAAATCTAACGGATTGAAGCATAACACCCCCTGATTTCCATTTTTCACCATTTGAAAAATCTGAAAAAGTTTCTACCACACTCGATTCGTAACCTCTTTTAACATTAAGGTTGAAAACACGAAGTGATCTTTGTGCTACAAGGCTAAAACTAAATAATAAGGTAAGTAAAAAAATAGTTTTTTTCATTTTAAATTGATTTATGATTTATGATTTATAATAGTTCTAATATAGATAAAGTTTTTAAATATTAGCCCCTGTATGTTCCTGATCCAAATGCTTCACCTATTCCAGTCTGACAAAATTGTCTTAAGCTCTCCAAATATTTCCCAGAACTATAATTCATATTTGCATATGCATCATCCATTTCTTCGAATCCTTCATAAGAATATCTGACTCTTGTTTTCCCATTATTCTCATCCAAATCATATTTCATTTTATGACCTATATTATCCCACTCAGAATCCACACATTCAATATGAATTGATTTATTTGACTCAAAATGAATAATCTTAAATTTAAAAGTAGCTAGATTTACAAATTCAAAAGTTACAACCTCGTTTTTTGCAAAAATACCTTCAATATTGGTTGTATACCATTTTTTCATTTTTTCTACATTTGATAACGCACTAAAAACATCTTCAACAGAAGAATTTATATGCATTAAATGTTTAATTGGGATCATCTAAATTGATTTTATAATTAATAATGTCTAATATACAAATTAGCAAGTTTATATGCGGAAAGTATAATTATTTTGCCTTTACAAGTTTTAACTCAAAGGAATAATTTAAACCAATATTCCAATCAAATTTTTTTCCCGTTAAGGCACCAAAGTAAATAGGTTTATTCATGACTGTGCTTATAGAGAACGGAAAATTAATAATACCAAAATTTATTGTCTGAGCTGAAAAAAAACCAGTTTCGGTATCTTCAATTTGTAAAGCATAAAGGAGAGGCTCCCATCTTACATAAACAGACTTTTTAATCATAAAGGACTTTATGAGTGGTGATAAAATAATCACCCTCCCTGATTCAATTTGATTTGCATTTACAAGCTTTAATGGTATTATTTCAAAGTAAGAAAGGTTTAATCCAAAGTTATTATTAAAAAAATAAGAGATGCTAGGTTTTACAATAGCAGAAGACCAAGGTTGAAGAATAGTTGTTGGTAAATTATCATCTTGAACCGTTATTTTCTGGTTTACTATTCCAGGGAAAACTCCTCCAATAGAAAAATTGAATTTTCCTGATTTTTTTATTTTATAATCCCACCATATATCGAAACCCCAAGGTTGAAAACCATCTAACTCATACCTAATTAGTGGACTAATTGAAAGTCGCTCTCCTGCGATTGAAAAATTTGAAATAAGCGATGGCTTATCTCTAGAAAAAAGAGGAACCCAATCAATCCCATTGTTATTGATATTCAAGTTCCCTCTAATAAAAAAAGTTTTATCAGATTGAGAAAAAGTTAAAGTGTAGCCAAATAGAATATATAGATAAATGAAAAAACTTTTCATTTATCTGAATTAATTTACTGTTATTGTTCCATACATTCCGTTGTGAAGCGAACATTGATAGTAGTAAGTTCCAACAGCATTAGGAGTCCAAGAAACTGTACCACTTTCACTTCCGTTTCTCGATACACTATTTGCTAAGCTATTTGTTCCTGTACCCTGACTTGTTTTAATATAAAACGGATGCCCCGCAACACTTAGATTAAAGTTTACTGTATCTCCTACTTTTATAGTTATTGAGGCATCATTACCTGATACTGTCCCGTTTCTGTCTCTTCCACTCAGACTATAATCACTAAAACTAGCAGCACTCACATTTATTGAAAATGTTTCAGCTGAACTGGAAGAATCATTTGTTGTAGAAGAAGTTCCAGATTGACTGCCTGTTGATGTATCACTAGTATTTGAGTCATTAGCTGAATTATTATTAGTATCAGTGACTCCTGTATTTGTAACAGGTGCTGGATTTACCGTTATGACAATATCTTGAACCACTTCAGGACAACCTCCATCACTTATTGTGGTTATTGTTCCACTATAGGTTCCAGCAGCCGTGAAAGATGCATTAATGGTGTAATTATTACCAAATTGCGTTATTTCACCTTCATCGTCGGGGCCAACGATATTTAATCCAGTTGCTGCTCCTGTATATGATACAACTATTGGTTGAATGGTTTGTAAAACATTTATTGTCTGATTGAAAGAGCCTGAAATAAGACTAATACCTGAGGAGTTTTCATTTCTAGTCAATGAAATAGTCTGTGAGGCTTGATTAAAATTAGTACTTGTCCCTGAAGTAAAAACAGAGAAAGTATAATTCTCGTCAGTAAGGATTGGTATCCCTGAGATTGATAGTTCACCTTCAACAATATTTGATTTCAATCCTAAAGGCAATGTATCTGTATTTACACTTACTCCTGCACCACCATATTCAAATACGATTGGATCAATAGGCTGACCATTACAAATGACTTGACTTTTTTCACCTGAGATAAGTAATAATTTGGGACAATCTTCAAGTCCAAAACTTGTTACGTCATCATAAATCCAGCCTGAAGGTATTTGTTGAAATATCTGTAAACTTATCTTAACACAACTTAAATTTGGATTATTTGTTACATCTAAAGTAGTAATATTATTATTTTGAGAAAGATCTACTTGAGTAAGTCCCGTATTACTTAAATTAAGTGAAGTAAGTTTATTTAAATTTACAAGAGGTACGTCTGAGAGAATGTTACCTGATAGATTTAGAGTGACAAGATTTATAAATTCTTCTAATCCCGAAAAATCTGTAATCTGTCTATCACTTAAATCAAGATCGTTTATAGCTATCAATTCAGAATCATTTACATAGCCGTCAATAATATCATCATAACCTAAATCAATTAATGCTTGCTCAAAATTTTGATCTGATATTGCTGTTCTGTTTGGCTGATAATCCTGATCTTTTGTTCCAGTTACTTCAAATTGAAATAGTGAAGTCACATTTAAATTAAAATTAATTTGATTATCAACTACTACGATATTAGAAAGAGATCCGCTGCCGTTAAGTGTAATGGCACTATTAGAATCAACAGAAAAAGTCCCGCTTATCTGCCCTGCAGAGTAATTTAACTTAAAAGTCTTATCTTGATTAAAGACAATACTTTTAACGTCATAGATTCTTGATTTTTGTTGCTGTTGTTGTCTTTTCTTTTTTATTTTCCATTTGCCTACAACCTCGTTAAAAAGTTCGTATTCAAAAAAAGCTTTAATAAACTTCGGCTCAGAAATGATAATATCAAAAGGATTGTCTGTGGATAAAACTTCTTCATCCTCCCAACCATAAAAGTCAGATCCTTCTTCAGGGGTTGGTGTTAATCTTACTGTAGTGCCATAAAGATAATCTGTAGATTTTCCAGTACTAATGATTTCTTCGGTTACCGTACCTTCACCTACAGTTTGTATTCGAAGTTCGTAAGATAGTTTTTCAAAAGTTGCCGTTACATTTTTAACGCTATTTATTATAAGATCAGCAGGGTTTGTATCTCCCTGTAAATCTCCCGACCATTCTTTAAAATAATACCCCTGTGCAGGAACAGCTTCAAGTCTTACTTTAGTACCTGAGTCATAATCTGTTTTGCCTGTATTTATAATTGTTTCTGTTATACTCCCTTGCCCATTTACAGTTGTAATTAACTCGTATTGAACTAATCTAAAATTTGCAACTACGCTTTTATTATCATCTACAGTCACTTGAGCAGAGGTATTATTCCCAACTGCATCACCTGACCATCCTGTAAAAACATATTCACTATTTGGTGTGGCGTTAAGAGTAACTGTGGTCCCATTTTTAAAAGTACCATCAGATGGAAAAACAGAACCTCCCTCAGGAGGATTTACTATTATATCTAAAACAAATTCCTTAGTGCAGCTAGATATAGCAAACAAAAAAAACAAATAATGTAAAACTCTTTTCAATTCTTTGTTTTTATGGTAAAAGCACAACCCCTTTGGCAGTCAAGGAATATATTTCTTTGGGTTCAACAATTAAACTTATAGCTGATTCTGATTCTCCCCTATCACGAGCATAATGTTTTAACTCTTCTATCGATATATTTCTTTTGAAAGCATTGCCACTAACTATAACATTTTTGCCAATTATATTTTTTGGTACAAAAAATGAATAGTCTTTAAAATTGACCATAATTTCTTTTTCATTGCCTATATCTAATTTCATCCAACACCCTTTCATTTGGCAAACATCAATTACTTTGGCTTTTAGTTTTGCATTAAATTTTTCTTTATCCAAAAATAAATTTTGAATTTTAGAATTTTCAATCAGACTTCCCTCTTCTATGTTGTCACCAAAGTTTTTTGTTTGCCCACTTAGGGAAGCAGAAATAATGAATAGACCTAATAATAATTTGATTTTTCTCATAATAATTTTTTGTTATGCCATAAAATTACAAAAACCCCCCATAGTAATAACTATGAGGGTATTTTTAAAATGGATTCTGTTTAATAAAATATAGTTTAAAAAAAACCTCCTTATTCTATAGGCTTATTTATTTAGCAAATTGTTCCATGGAGGAAATTTTACCTTCTAGATCGAAATAATAAATTTCCATTAGTTCTTTTTTCCATTTTCTCCCATTTTTAAAAACTCTTGACTCTGTCCCTCTGACAATTACACCACTTGCAGCATCTGTATTTGCAATTTTAATTGGAATTATTGCATTGAGTTTCCAATTTACAGATCTAAAGGGTTTGAAAAAATTTTCTAGATCTGATTTCTTATATGTTGCCTTTTGTCCTCTATAATCGTTAAAAACAAATTCGTCTGCAAAAGCTACCTTCATACCCTCTGCATCCATTTTATTATAACTTTCAACCATTTGCTCTATAATCTTTGTTTCATTTCTATTAGAAAAAACAAAAGGTCTTCCAGTATTCTCACTTTCTTTTCTGCCAAAGAATTTACCTCCATATGGGAATCCGTAATTTGCAGAGTCTATTGCTACCCATTGTTTAAATCCTTTAACCTTCCCAGCATTGTCAAGAACAAATTGTTCCATTAAATCTAATTTTTGATAAGATCCATTTTTAAAAATTCTTTCTTCTTTGGACCAAGCTAAAACTTGCTTGAAATCACCATCTTTCTGATGTAAAGGAATTATTTTATATGGAACCATAGATAAGCTTTCCATTGCATCTGCCCATTTGGCTTGATTTTCTTTAAACTTATCAGTTAAAAATTCATCAGCATAATATGGAAATGATTTTTCAAGATCTAAATCTGAGTATGCTTTAGCTAAATCCTGCAAGTTGTCAATTTCAGCTTGTGTTCCAAATGTGTAAGATTTTCCGTAACTATCTCCTTCACCAAGCCAAACTCCTCCATCATTTTGACAAGAAAAAAAGGATATGGATATAAGTATAAAGAAAATAAAAATATAATTTTTCATTTTAATTGATTTGTGTTTTTAATAAGCAATATACAAAGAAGTAATAAAATTTATGAAGAGGATATTTTAAAAACTAAAAAACCCTCCATTTAGGAGGGTTTTGACTAATTATTTTTGAGGTTGATAGTTATAATATCCTTCAATTGGAATCATAACATGATCATATCCCGTTCCTTCGAACATAATGTATGGTCCTCCGGAATTAAAGTCTGTTGTTAAACCTTTTAGAGATGAAGGGTCTTTAGGCATAAGCATTAAGTGAGGGCCTGATACAATCCAATGTCCTTCTGCAGCATCCTCCTTATTAAGTACTAATTGCTTTGTATTATCTTCACCCATGTCTCCATGAAGCATGTACATCCAGCCATCTCGATCTAGTTCTGGCTTTTGCCCTGTCATAAAAGCCATGGCCCATTTCATGCCTTGAGCATCCATAACCATCGGCATTGCTTCATGAGGATCTTTCCATCCATTTTCGGGATCAGACATTCCTCTAGGATTTCCTGCCATTGCGGTCCAACCATTTGTACCTTCTCTTAAAATAGTTTTGCCATCAGAATCAATTACAGTGCAATTCGCAGCTATGAACGATGGTGCTGCAGTACTTAACGCCCATATTTTCCATTCAGCAGAAGTATGGGGTAAATCTGGTTCCCCATTATCTTTTGTCATTTCTTTCTCGACTGTTGCTGGGATATTATTACAGGCAAATAGTCCAAAAAGAAAAAGATTAATTAAAAATAGATTTCTCATATTAAATTAGTTTATATTGATATACAATATACAGAATTGGATTCTATAGAACACGATGATGATTCCTCTATTTTCTAAATACATTTGATAAAAAGTTATTAAAAAAAGGTGATTTACTGTTGAAGCTCTTTTTGAAACAAACAAACATCATCCTCTTTATAGTGCTCTGGTAAATTTGTTGTGTCTTTTAGTTTTTTCATACCCAAAAAATCAAAGCCAAAACTTCTGTAGTGTTTTATTAGCCCTTTATTTGAACCTACGGTATCCATCCTCACAAACTTAAGTTTGTTTTCGACACAATATTTGTTACTCCAGTCTAAAATTTTTCCAACTAATCTGTGCCCCCGAAATGAGGGATTCGATGCAATACGATGAATATAAAGCGAGGGCTCATTATTTTCTCCCCAAATCAATTCATCTTTTAAAGTAGTTGCCCAAACGCAAGCAACTTGTTCATCAATTATTAATTTCCATTGTGATTTATTTTTTATCTCAGCTATTACCATTTTTTTTTCAAATTTTGGCCAGGCTACTTGCGCTTTTGATTTCATAAATTCTGTGGCTATTTCATATAATTTAAAAATGGTGTCCAAGTCCTCTAGTTTACTATTTTTTATTTTCATTGACCAAAAAAATTTTTAATTAGTTAGGACTTATGCTAAATACAGTATCCCCAATATTCACAGGAGGAGTACCCTTCATATACAGAATAGTTCCTGATTTTGATGCAAAGTATTTTTCAATAATTTCACCAAACTCATCTGTAATAAAACCCAATTCACTATTTTTAGGTACTTTTTCCCCAGCCTTAAATCCTGTGTATAAGATACCTTGAAATTTAGATTTGATATAATATGGGCTATTCAACCTTTTGAATTTTGTTTTCTCCACAGGATCATTGTATTCATACATTTTTAATTTATCGAATATTCTATTATAACCTCTTAAAATTCTGTCAATAGCTTTTGGTTGAAGATATCCAAGTTTACCGCTTTCAAAACTTAATGCGATTTTCCCAACTTGAGAAGCTTGCTTAAATGCATAGAGTGCAGGTTCGCTATCTTTAATTGTATATGGATAAGATATTACATTTTCAAAGCCGCTATATTCAGACAACTCTTTCGCCATTTTAGTTTGAAAAGGGTGGTTTTGATTGTCATAATAACATACGAAAGGTAAAAGATCTTCATTGGCGTCACCACTGTGAGCGTCAAGAAAAACGTCACTTAGAGGTATAATCTTTGTTGATATAAAGTGGGCTATTTTTTCTGAAACACTTCCATTTTTATTACCTGGAAAAATTCTATTTATGTTTAAATTATCAATTGGGTTTACATATGGAGTACTCGAATAAAATGCCCCAATATTTGTTATGGGAAGTATAATTATAGTACCTGATAACCTATTTACTTCTAATTTTTTAATTAGTTTTTGTGTCGCTATAATAGGAGCATATTCCGCCCCATGAACTCCAGCTAAAATGGTAAATACTATTCCTTTATCTTTCCCTTTTATAACAGTTAAGGGTAAAAAAGTTTTGTTACCATAATCATCATTAAATTCTAACTTTATTTTATTAATGCTCTCTCTCGAAGAGTTTAAATATAAACTATCAAATTTATTTTGACAATTGGCTTGATTAACTATGACTATGAAAAGAAATATAAATTGTCTTTTCATTTTTTTAAAATTTATTTTTCAGAAGTCTCGTAAAATTTGATAATTGTTACCACACCAAAAAAAGAATTCAAACTAAAAAAATTTAAGTCTACTTTTTATTGGCTTCCATGAACATTGAGAGTTCCTTATTAAAAGCCTCGTCTGGAAAAATAGCACTTACTTCCACAATTTTGTCATTCTCCCATTTGTAACCAAAAAAGCAGTGATTGGATATTGTATCGCCAGAAATTTTTGATACTGCAGTCCAGTCACTCCAATGACTTGTCCAAGTACTTCCGTAATCATCAGCATACTTGCCTCCTGCATTTTTAACATCAGCACCTGTATAATTCACAGTCTCCATCCAACCTTCAGGAAAACTAATCTCACTAAACATGGCATGATGAGTGACTACCAAATTTTCAAAATCAGTTTTAGTCATTTCTAGCTGGTTAAATTTAATTTTAGCATCTTCAGAAATAATACTTGAATCAAAATTATTATTTACATAACTCTGCATCATTTCAGAAATTTTCTGAGCCTTCTCATCTTTTATTTTAATTGTGGAAACCTGTTCTGTCTTATTATTAGCACAACTAAGAATCCCAATAGATATCATTAAGGTTAAAAACTTTTTCATTTTAAATTGATTTATATATTAATGTTTTAATATACAAAGATTTCAGAACACGCTTTATGTTAAATTTGAGTGATGTTCTTTGATTTTTAAATTGGTTTAAGATTTTTTAAAAGATCTCTAAATCTCAGTCAATAAAATAATTTCTTTTGGTGTTTCAACTGATTTATCTAAAATATCTTCAGACTTTTTTCTTAAGGAATTAAATAATTTAATTACTAAAAATATGGTGAATCCAACAATGGCAAAATCAACGATATTATTTATAAATAATCCATATTCAATAGATACTTCACTATAGCTATCGGTTGCTTTTCTTAAAATTATTTTTTTTTCTTGAAAATTTATCCCTGTGATAGCCTAGAAAGTGGTGGTAATAAAATATTTTTTACAAGTGAATAAACAACTGAATTAAATGACGCACCTATAACTATTCCAACTGCCATTTTGATCATATTGCCTCTTAAAGCAAATTCTTTAAATTCATTTATAATTTTCATAATCTAATTTTTTTGGTTTATATAATTTAATTTTTAGATACTATGTTTCGTAGAATTTAATCATCAAAAAATAGCCTAATATGTTCAACTTTGAATAATTTAACCTAATTTATTATTGTTTGACAAAAAAAAGAGCCTAAGAGGCTCTTTTTCTAATTTTTAAAGGTGAGACAAAGAAAGTTATGCAGAATCCGTTCTAAATTCTTCACATGTGTATTTTTCACTTACTTCAACCTCGTGTATACCACACCTTTTGAGTTCGTGATTTAGATTATCACAATTAATACAACTGTTACTTATTTTTAAAATTTCCATACCTATATATTTTTAACAAATATAAATTAAGGATTCGCATACTTCCAAATAACTGAACTAATACATAATTAAACTAATTCTAAATAAGAAACTGTTTATTTAAATAATTAAGCTTATTAAATTAACATTGAGTTTGCTAGAATCTGTACAAAAAATAAAGAGCCCTATAATTAGAGCTCTTAAAACCATAAACCAACTTATTCAAAAAAGAATATACGCAAATTTACACATGTATTTATTCTAAAAAAATATAAGCTAATGGAATATCTTATAGCATAATAGAGATCTCCAATGGTAAAGTTCTGTAATTCAATAGAATAAAATTTTATGAGCTGTATTTTTTTCAAATAACTCATTACATTCTAGTGATTTAATTAATTGTATCAATTTTTCTGTTTAAACCTAAGACATTTTTACATTAGAGACATTAATATTCAATCTTTACACATTAATCCAAAAGCCTTCATTCTATGGTTTATTTTCTGCAATATAGTATATTGCTAATTATTAATTATAAATCGAAATAAATGAAAAAACTATTATTCTCAGTTGTTTTTTTACAAATCGCTTTTTTTTGTTGCGCTCAAAATAGCAACGGGTTTGGACCTGCCAAAGGACAGACGATAGCTATGGGTTCAGAAGTAACTGTTGACATTTTTAAAAGAATAGATAAAGCCTGGGCTGAAAGAGACTACGAGACGTTAAAGACTTATGTCGCTGATGACGCTTTTATGAGATTTGATGATGGAACTCAAGTTACTGGACCAAAGGCTTTTGTAAAAAAAATAGAAAAACAATACAAGGAAACTCAAAAAACATATGGATGGGGATGGGAAACCATTTCTGCATTTAGTGTTAAAGCTATAAAGGCAGAGGACCCAACAATCAGAAATCAGAAAGGCGAGTGGATAAACGCACAATTCCGGAATAAAGACGGTTCAATTACAATGGAGTGGTATCAAATTTACGAAGGTAAAGTCATATACTGGTATCAAGCTAAGAGCATGCCAATAATAAAACAAAAAGGATGAAAAGAGAAGTAAACGCAATATGGGAAGGCGGGGGGAGCGAAGGTACTGGTCATCTAAATGTTCAAAGTGGTGCATTTAAAGATATGCCATATAGCTTTAAAACTAGGTTTGAGAACGAAAATGGTAAACTAGGAACTAATCCAGAAGAGCTTATAGCTTCTGCACTTGCAGGTTGTTTTAATATGAAATTAGCCTTTGTTTTGAATGAAGCGGATATTTATCCTAAACAACTAAATACAAAAGCACTATTAACTTTTCAAGATGGAGTAATAAAATTAATTGAATTGTTCTTAAGCGGAAATGTCCCTAGAATTAATCAGGAAAAATTTGCTGAACTGGCTGAAGAAGCAAAAAATAATTGCCCAGTATCTGGGGTTTTGAATTGTGAGATCAAGTTGAATTCAACTCTCATATAATTTCTTAAAAAACCTTTAAATTTTTTGTTAGTTTAGTTTTAGTGAACTTGAGTTCAATGAAGAAAATTATTTTTAAATATGTTATTGAATTTTCTGTCATAGTACTTGGTATTTCAGTTTCTTTTTGGTTTGACAAATACCAGACATCTCTTGATAATATTGACAGAGAAAAAGAGGTGCTTACGGAATTGTCAACTGAACTGGAAGTAATTGAAAATACTATTAAAAATAGAGATAGCGTTTTTAGATTTGACAAAGAAAATTTAGTCAGAATTATTGATGACAAAGTTGCAAATATCTCTTTTACATATAACGATCTGTTAATTGCTTCAACTGATTATCGTGGCTTTAGCCCTAGTGAAGAAATTTATACTTCTCTCAAATATGACGGAGGCCTAAAATTTATTAGAAATAGTAAGATAAAAGTTGCAATAGAATCATTTTACAATGGAACTAAATATGGAGTTGTGGCTAATATGGAAGATGAAATAGTTGTTCAAAGAGAAATACTCAAATATATTCAGTACAATCACCCTCAGATTATTATTAAAATTAGCAAAATGAAAATTTCAGAGTTTGAAAAAATAAAACTTTTCACTAACATCGTCCAAAAAGACAGTACTTTAAAGTCATTATTAGTTTCCAAACTTAGATTTATGAATAGTAAGTTGATATTTTTACAGCGCTATAAAAGTAGTTTGTCAACGCTTAAAAATCTAATCACCACTTAATCAAACGTAAATCAACTAGCTTATATATTCATTTAATAATGTGACACCTATTGCTAGAGACAAAATAATTAATAAGATTATCCATTTTTGTTTTCACTCTTCTCCACAAAATAAATCTACAAAAAACGATACATAGATAAAATAAAACCTTACTAACTTAGAAATTGAATAATTAAATTTTTAAGAACATTTAAATTTCGAATGAATTTATCAAACGTTTATTTTAATAATAGATGAAAAAAATATTTTTATTTACTTCTATCTTTTTGATTTTTGCTTGTAAAAAATCCGATTCGAAACCCAACTTTTTATTTATAGTTGTTGATGATTTGGGTTACTATGACTTAAGTGTTATGGGAAGTACCTTTTATGAAACCCCTAACATAGATAGAATTGCTGAAGAAGGAACTTTATTTAAACAAGGCTATGCTAATGCATCTGTATGTAGCCCGTCAAGAGCGAGTTTGTTAACCGGTTTTTATCCAACTATCCACGGTATCACAGACTGGATTGGTGCTAAAAGTGGAATAGATTGGCGAAGTAATGGTCGCGAAACAAAACTTTTACCTAGTAGTTATGTCAATCATCTTCCGTTTGAAATGATAACCCTGCCTGAGGTGTTTTTGTCAAATAATTACAAAACTTTTTTTGCTGGGAAATGGCATTTAGGATCTAAGGAAGAAAAGTCTTTACCTACAGATCATGGATTTGAAATAAATAAGGGTGGCTATTACGCAGGAGGCCCATATTCAGGTGGATTTTTCTCACCATTCAATAATCCCTTTCTAGTTGATAAAGATGAAGAAAAAGGACTTCCACTTTCTGTAAAGCTTGCTCGGGAGACTGCTGATTTTATCAAAGAAAATAGAGAAAATCCATTCTTTGCTTATTTAAGTTTTTATGCAGTTCATTCACCTATTCAGGCCACCAGGGAAAAGTGGGAAAAATACAGAGAAAAAGCAGAAAATCAAGGTATACTTAAGGAGGGATTTTTCATGGAAAAAAGACTTCCAATGAGAATTAAACAAGATAACCCTGTTTATGCAGGATTAGTTGAGCAGACCGATGATGCAGTTGGTATTGTACTAAGAACTTTGGATGAACTGAAATTAGATAAAAATACCATAGTGGTTTTTGTATCTGACAATGGCGGAGTTTCTTCTGGAGATGACTTTTCAACAAGCAACCTTCCGCTCAGAGGTGGAAAAGGTTATCAATGGGAGGCAGGTACTAAAATACCTTTCTTCATAAAGATACCTCATTTAAATATTCATGGAAGAAAAATAGATACTCCTGTTATGGGAGCAGATTTATTTCCCACATTATTGGAATTAGCAGGAATAGAAAATCCTACTAAGGTAGATGGAAAAAGTTTGGTCCCTTTAATTAAAGGAGACCCTTTTGATAAACGTCCTATTTTTTGGCACTATCCGCATTATGGAAATCAAGGTGGAGATCCAAGCGCAGCCATTCGCTTAGGAAATTGGAAATTAATAAAATATTTCGAGGATGGTAAAAATGAATTATATGACCTTAAGAATGATATTGGTGAAAAGTTTGACGTCTTGAGCAAGTATCCAAAAATAGCTTCCAAATTGAAAAAAACTCTTGAAGAGTGGCTTATCTCAACGAATGCAAAAATACCTGAGGTTGATCCAATCTACAATAAAAAAAAGGAAACTAAATGGTTGAACCTTCACAAAATCAGGATTAAGGAAAAAGTTGAAAAAAGAAGAAATGATGAGTTAAAATTAGATTACAAACCCAATAAAGATTGGTGGGGAAGTTCTTCAGAGTGAGTAATGAAATATTAAAGCTATATCATCATCATTTTAATGCAAATTGACTGTCAAAATTTACCTAAATAAGCTTATTTTAATAGATTTGTTACTAGTTAACTATCTTTTAAAAACTGTTTGATTTTCACAAATTACTTTAAATCAATTAGTTATAATTTGGGGATGTAGCTCAGCTGGCTAGAGCGCTTGACTGGCAGTCAAGAGGTCGTGGGTTCGAGTCCCAATAATTACGTTGGTTTACAATAAGACTTAATTGTCTACTGTAAATTAACTGTCAGATGAACTATCCAAAAGTTTGCCTTGATAACAAAGGAAACTACTTTATTACTTTCTATCTTAACCATAAAAGATTTAGACTCTATAGTGGAGATAAAATTGGTATTGATTTAAAACCAAATAGTTTTCCCTTTTCTCAAAGAAGAGCAAAAGCTAAAATTCTTGCAGCAGAAATCTATAAATACATCTATAATGGCAATAAACTTAAAGAGCCTACTTTTATAGTAAAACAAAATAATGCTAGGTGGTTTATTCAAAATGCCTTAGAGATTAAACTAAAATCAGAGCTTTCGGATTCCTATAAGTCCACTTTAAAACTTGTTACCAAAAAACTAATAGAAATTGTAAAGCATGAAGAAGAATTAACAAGTAATCACTTGCAGACTGTTTTAAAAAACTATTATGGCACTTCCTATAACACCATTAGAAAACATCTAATAGTAATAATTAACCAAGCAATAAAATTAAAAATGCCAAAAGAAAATTTACAGTATCCTAAATCGATAAAACAAGAAGAAAAACTACATAAACCAATTAAAAATTTGCCTGAGTTAATACAATCCGTAAAGCAATTTAATTTTAATCTATATCTGTGCTGTCTTTTTACTTACTGCTGTTTACTAAGACCTCATAGAGAAGTTAGATTACTCAAATGGGGAGATTTTACAAGTGATTTTAAATTTGTATCCGTTGATGGTTCAAGAGTAAAATCAAAGAAAAATAGAATAGTCCCTGTGCCAAAAATTATAGTAGAAAATCTTAATCCTTCAAATCCCAATTACAATATATTTTCTAATTGTTCTTTGCCATACAATAAAGATTATTTTAAAAAACTTTGGAGCCGATTTAAAAAAAATCATTCTATAGAAAATAACATTACATTATATTCCTTTAGGCATTCTGCTGCCATAGCTTTATTTACTAAAACAGAAAGTGTTACTAAACTTCAAAAGGCAATGGGACACTCATCTATAAATGTAAGTTTGACTTATTTAAGAGGATTAGAAGTCCCTGAACTTAATGAAGAGGATATGCCGATGATTTAAGTTGTTGATTTTTGAATAA
>CAJWUI010000001.1 GCA_913047695.1 uncultured Bacteroidota bacterium | reverse complement strand
AATACTTTTCTGATGTAGGAATAAAGACTAATTGCACTCTTGTTTTCTCTTCAGGCCAAGCTCTTATAGCCGCAAAAGCTGGAGCTAATTATGTTTCTCCATTCATTGGTCGATTAGATGATAATTCAACAGATGGGTTAGAATTGATTAAAGAAATTCGTCTTATTTACGATAATTTCGCCTTTGAAACCAAAATTCTTGCAGCCTCTATTAGACACACTATGCATATTGTAAATTGTGCCAAAATTGGAGCAGATGTAATAACTGGGCCCCTTTCATCCATAAAAGGTCTTTTAAATCATCCACTTACAGATATAGGACTAAAAAAGTTTTTAGAGGATTACAAAAAAGGAAATTAGAGACTATTTAAAACTTTTTCGAATTCAATATCGAAGAAATTTCCGAATCCCTCGACTATAAATCCTTTTTTGTTTAATGCGATACTTTTATTTAAAAGGGTGAGTACCCAGACTTTACTAGCCTTTTCAAAATTGGTTAATGCAAATTGATCTTTATTTTCTACACCCATCATTTTTTGAATTTGATCTGTTAGAGCATTAAAAGGCTGAATACAGATCCCTATAAATCTTATTTTGGGATATCCCTTTTTTAATTTTTTCAAACGATTTAAAGTGTTACGATATTGATTCATCTGAGTTTGTGACCAAAAATATATAACTGTAGGCCTACCGTACCCTATTGAAGCACTATTAACTGTATTTCTGTCAAAATTTTGAAGCAAAACTTTAGGTAAGGGTTTTCCATAGTTCATTTTATTTATGTCCTGATGTAATGCCAATACTTCTCTTAAATAATCTTTGGAGCTGTTTACAGTTGCATAATATTGAAGAAATAGATCGTGTTCAGTCTGATTTTTAAATTTTAACATTTCCTCAAATGCTATAGCTCGTGAAAGATTGTTTCTTAGTAATTTCCCAGAGATCATTTTATCCAATACCTCTAATCTTTTAATATTGAATGATGTTGTCTCTTTTGCTTTAAAATACGACTCTTCCCCATTTAATGCTTTTTGACTAACATAGTTTAAAATATAATTAACATAGGGGTCAAAAAAAGCTAAATCGTTATCGCCATAGTTCAAAAATTTACGATAGCTAAAAAACAAACTATCTTCTAGTTTTGTCCAATTTGAACCTCTTAATAATGCGTATCTTTCCCGAATACTTGCATAATGATAAATGTAAGCCGCTTGAGTAACTTTCTGCGCTATTGGACTTAAATTATTTATTGAATCCATCTTAATCCATGAAGTTTTTTTTTCAAGTACTAAAGAGTCTATTATTTTTTTAAAGGTTACTTGATTACTTGAATATTTTGTTGACAGGTAGTCAGCTTCTTCTTCTTGTTTCAGGTATAGGTCGATAAGAAAATTATTTTTTGTTGCTCCTATACCAGAAAATACAATAGACTCATTAAAAGTAGTTGCATTTATTCTAATCCATAGACTGTCGGTTTCTTCTAAAAGAATTGTTTGATACTCAGGTGAATGCTCAATTTTATATATACCACTCATGAGCGAATCATATTTTGTTTGAAACATAAGATTGTCATCTAAATCTAAAATGTCTATGACTTTTGATCCTTGATATAAGGTTACATCACGTGAGGAAGGGTTAATTATTTGTCCACCCAGAAAAATTCCGGTACGTGTTTCAAGATTTAAATTGCATCCGAATAGAATTATAAAAATGGGAATAAATTGAAATTTTTTCATATTAATTCTAAAAATACAGATTTTCAATTTGTAAAATCTTGTAAGTCATAACAGATCGAAAACACTTATTCTGTATGTTTGCAAAAAAATAATTATGCTATCAGTCTCTAACTTATCGGTCCAATTCGGTAAACGTTTACTATTTGACGATGTAAATATAAGTTTTACCCCTGGAAATTGTTATGGGATTATTGGTGCTAATGGTGCAGGGAAGTCTACATTCCTTAAAATTATTGCAGGTAAACAAGAAGCAAATTCTGGAAACGTATTTTTAGAACAAGGGAAGAGACTTTCATTTTTAGAACAAAATCACAATGCATATGATGAAGATATCGTCTTAGACACAGTGCTTAAAGGAAATAAAGCCCTCTTTGATGTAAAAACCGAAATGGATAATTTGTATTCAAAGGAAAATTTTACTGATGAGGATGGGGAAAGGGTAGGAGCTCTTCAGGTAAGTTATGAGGAGATGGGTGGCTGGAATGCTGACAGTGAGGCGGCATCACTACTATCCAATTTAGAAATTACAGAACAATTGCATAATACACTTATGAGCGAGTTAGATGGTAAGCAAAAAGTTCGTGTTTTATTGGCCCAAGCACTATTTGGAAATCCTGATGTTTTAATAATGGATGAACCAACAAACGATTTAGATTATGACACAATCATGTGGCTAGAAGATTTTTTAGCTAATTATGAAAACACTGTTATTGTAGTATCGCATGATCGTCATTTTCTTGATTCTGTTTGTACTCACATTTCTGATATTGATTTTGGAAAAATAAATCATTATTCTGGAAATTATACTTTTTGGTATGAGTCAAGTCAATTGGCAATAAGGCAGCGCGCTCAACAGAACAAAAAAGCTGAGGAGAAGAAAAAAGAATTAGAAGAGTTTATATCCAGATTTTCAGCTAACGTTGCAAAATCAAAACAAGCTACTTCAAGAAAAAAAATGATTGAAAGGCTTGATATTGAAGAAATCAGGCCTTCTAGTAGAAGATATCCTGCTATTATTTTTGATCAAGAGAGAGAAGCTGGAGATCAAATTTTAAGTCTTGATAATCTTACATGCTCAATAGGTGGGGAGGTTTTATTTAAAGACATTCATCTTAATCTGGCAAAACAAGATAAAGTTATTATTTATTCTAAAGATACTCGTGCTGTTTCTTCATTTTACGATATAATAGCTGGAGCATCGCAGTCTTATAGTGGTCAATTTAAATGGGGTATTACAACTAATCAGGCCTACTTACCTGCAGATCACGAATTTTATTTCCACGAGCCAATTTCTTTAGTTGATTGGTTACGTCAATACGCTAAAACTGAAGAAGAGAAAGAAGAAGTTTTTCTTCGAGGTTTTTTAGGAAAGATGCTCTTTAGTGGTGACGAAGCACTTAAAAAATCAAACGTATTGTCAGGCGGTGAAAAAGTTCGTTGTATGCTTTCAAAAATGATGATGCAACGTGCAAACGTCCTTTTATTAAATGAACCTACAAATCACTTAGATCTAGAATCAATAACTACATTGAATAATTCTCTTAAAAATTTCAAAGGAACTCTGCTATGCAGCACATCTGATAATACTTTTTCTCAAACTCTTGGTAATAGAATTATCGAGTTAACACCAAATGGAGTCATAGACAGATATATGAGTTTTGATGAATATATGACAGACCAAAAAATAAAAGAACTACAATCCAAAATGTGGGTTAAATAAAGGATTGAACAACTTTAAATATGAGATTTTTTAAGATTTGATGTATTTACCAAAAAAATGAGTATAAAAAAGCAAGTACTATCATCAAAATAAAAGATCCTATATTATAAATTAAAGATGTATCAAATACATCTTTATCAAGCTTTATTGCTTTTTTATCGTTACTTATTTTATTCTCTTTAATACTTACAATCGCAATAACGATCATTGATAGAATTGCAGTTAATCCCATTTGATCTAAAAATGGAAGTGTTGGAAAAAATCCCTCTATTGGAGAATTTACTAACCAACCTTTTGGACCGACTTTAAAAAATAGTGCTATAGGGATTGAAGCAAGTGCTCCAAAAACTGCACCCTTATTGGAAGTCTTTTTCCAAAAAAGACCTAATACGAATACAGAAAGAATACCTGGACTTACTATTCCAGTATATTCTTGAATAAATTGAAAAGCTTGATCAATACCACCAAGTAAGGGGGCCATTATTGTTGCAATTATTAAGGCAATAAGTGCAGAAAGACGTCCCACATTTACAGTTTTTGATTCACTTGCATTTTTGTTAATTAATTGCTTATAAATATCCATAGTGAAAATCGTAGCAGTTGAGTTTAACATAGATGCTAAAGAGGAAACTATTGCAGCAGCAAGTGCAGCTACAGCTATTCCTTTTAAACCAGTGGGCAGAAATTGCATTAACCAGGGATAGGCCTTGTCGGCTTGAGCTAAAGAAGGAAGATTCGTCATTCCTGATTCTCCTAGTTTTTCCATCAGCAATGGATCATTTATAATTACATAGGCAGCAATCCCAGGAATTACAACGATAAGTGGTATTATCATTTTTAAACCCGCAGCAAATAAAATTCCCTTTTGAGATTCTTCTAAGGATTTTGCAGCAAGTGTTCTTTGAATAATGTATTGATTAAATCCCCAATAGTATAAATTTGCAATCCACATTCCTCCAATCAAAACACCAATACCAGGTAAATTCATATATTCCGGATTATTTTTCTCAAGTATCATATCAAAACGTTCAGGAACTGCGGCATAAATTGAATTGAGACCTTTAATAAAACCTTGCCCACCAGATACGGTATCAAGTGCAAGATAGGTTGTAATAAAGCCTCCTAAAATTAAAACAACTACCTGAATAATATCAGTCCACGCAACTGCCGAAAGACCCCCATAAAGAGAGTATGCAACAGCAAATAAAGCCAACCCAATTACTGCTGAGATCAAATTAACTCCCAATATTGTCTGAAGAGCTAATCCACCGAGATAAAGAACTGAAGCCAGATTTACAAAAACATATAATGCAATCCAAAATACAGCTAAAATTGTCTTTAATTGACTTGAGTACCTTTGCTCAACAAATTCAGGTATTGTATAAATTTTTTTCTTTATAAAAATTGGTAAAAAAAACTTCCCAACGACTATTAATGTTAATGCAGCCATCCATTCGTATGTTGCTATAGCTAGACCGCCAGCAAATCCAGAGCCTGACATTCCAATGAATTGTTCTGCGGAGATATTCGCTGCTATTAGAGAAGCTCCGATTGCCCACCAAGGAAGGGATTTACTTGCAAGGAAATAATCTTCAGTGCCCTTAGTTTCACCTTTTTTTGATCTTGATACCCAAAGCCCAACACTTAAAATTATTATCGCATACAAAGCAAAAACAACATAATCTAGAGTTTCAAAATTGGTATTCATTATAAAGTTATTTTAAGATTTAATTGCTGGGTGATAAACAGTTTTGTGTAAAAAAAATCAACCTGATTATGCAAAATAAAAAATTAAAAGTGCTTAAAAAAGCTGTTTTAATATTTTTTCACCTACCACAACTTCATCTTTGTGAAGAAATACTTGTTGGACTAATGCGTTAGAAATTCCAAAGCCAGCTAGTCTAGCCGATTCCGATTCATCTTTTACTACAGGGAAAATTTTTTTTTCAGCCAAAGCATGCTTTAAGGCCAGAACCTCAATTATTGATCCAGTAAATAGAAGGGAATAATCTGAGTTAGGCACAACCTTTAAGCCTTATTAAAACGATTATCCCAGATAGCAGGATTAAAGTTTTTACCTAATGCAAATCCAAAATATAAAACAATAGATGCGATTGCTTTAAACATGAAAAATAAAAGCATCCAGTAAGATGAGTCGTTCTGATTTTTTGTAAATAATGATAGTGGTGTCAGTTCTGTAAGAAACCAACTAAAAACTAGAACAGCCAAAAGCAAGTTCCAAATATTTTTAAATGGCCACATTAATGCCTTACGAAAGGGGTGCAAGTCGTTTCCCCATTTGTGAACTAAATAATAATAGTCATTACCTATAGGAACAAATAGTAGAGGATCATCTTTTTTTTCTAATCTGAAAAGGACAGAAGGTGCCATTATTTTAAATTCTGAAAGTTTGGTTTTGTGATTTTTTTCTAACTTTTTAATTTTGTTAAGTGCTTCGATTGGAAGTTTATTTTTAAAATATTTAATATCCAGAAATCTTAATCTATAATCGATACACACTTTTTTAATATGATTAATATGATATATTCTAGTCTTGGGTAGTTTATTGAAATCAAAGTTATTTATAATATTGATATTTAAATTTCTGATAAAATTTTCAAGATTTGCATTATGCTCTTCGTAAGTACTACTTCTTTTATTCTTTAATGCAGATTCGATATTAGTCCGTTGGATAAGCTTCATCTTCATATTCAGTTTCATTTTTAGCAAAATTAACAATATTTAAATCAAATTTAAAATATCAACGTAATTCTGCATTAAAATTTTCAACAAAGTTTTTTTCTAATTTTTTCATGATTTTATCAACATGTTTATCAGTTAGGGTTCTGTTTTCGTCTTGAAAATTAAAGCTAATCCCATAAGATTTTTTTCCAGAAGGTAGTTTGTCACCAGAATAAACGTCAAAGAGTTCAACTGACTTTAATATTTTTCGTTCAGTTTTTAAAGAAACTTCTTCGATTTCTTCAAATGTGATTTCTTTATTTAGTAATAATGCAAAATCTCGCTTTATTGATGGAAACTTTGGTAAATCTTTGAAATATGTAGGTTTCGCAAAGCAGTTTTCAATGAACCGCGACCAATTAATTTCAGCTAAATAAATTTCTTTTTCTATACTATATCTTTCTTTAACTTTTTTTGAAATTAAACCATAGTAGCCAAATGCTTTGTTTTGTGATGAAATTTCAAAAGCAAATTCAAAGTCAGTATGATCTATATTGTTAAACTTGATATTATTAAAGCCGAAAGTTTCAAAAAGATCTATTATTACACCTTTTCCATAAAAAAAGCTATCGGGGGATTGTTGAATATTCCAATTGGATTCAAACGGCTCACCTACAATCGAAATACTTAATCGTCTTTCCTCCACATATTTGTTATTATTTTTTCCATATACATTACCAAGTTCAAAAAGTTTTAATCTATTGTTTTGTCTATTTAAATTGTATGCTACAACCTCTAATGAATTATAAATTAGAGTTTGACGCATATTAGAAAACTCTTTACCAAGTGGATTAATTATTTTGACTGGATCATAAAAATCAGATGTTTCCTCTAGGCTCGAAATTGAATTATTTATAATTTCAGAGAAACCTATTCCAGTTAATTTTTCTGAAATTATCCTTTCTAATTTATATGAATCATTCCACTTATAATATTCATCCGATTGATACTTTAGTGGTTTTTCCTCTATGTTATTAAACCCATAAATCCTGAGAATCTCTTCAATAACATCATAGGTTCGTTTTACATCAACCCTGTATCTCGGTACAGAAATGTTCATTCCAGATTTAGATTCATTTTCAATTTTGATTTCTAAAGAGTCTAAAATTAATTTTATAGTTTTTTTACTTATGTTTTGACCAATAATTTTATTCAATTTTTTGAATGATAGGAAAATTTTTGATTCATTATTTAATTTTTGGCTAACCTTTTGAATTTCACTTGAAATTTTAGCACCTGTCAGTTCAGATATTAAAATAGCAGCTCGCTTTAAAGCAGTAATGCCAATGTCAGGATCTATACCTCTTTCAAAACGAAAAGAAGCGTCAGTATTTAAACCATGTCTTTTTGCAGTTTTACGAATACTTACAGGATCAAAAAAGGCGCTTTCCAAAAATATATTTTTTGTTTCATTTTCTACTCCAGAATCCTTTCCACCAAAAATTCCAGCAATACAGTGTGGCTGAATATTATCACAGATCATTAAGTCATCTTTATTTAGATTACGTTTTGTTCCATCTAAGGTTGTAAAAGAGGTATTCTCTTTACATGTTTTTACAATTATTTCATTATCTAATTTATCAGCGTCAAATGCATGTAAAGGTTGTCCCAGCTCATGAAGTACATAATTTGTTACATCCACAACATTATTTTTTGGAGATATTCCTATTGCATTTAGACGATTTTTTAACCAACCAGGTGAAGGTTTAACTTCAACATTCGTTAGGGTAAGTCCATAATATTGTGAGCAGCGATCAGCATCATTAACTCTCACAGTTATCGTTTTATTTGTATTATCAATCTTAAATGAAGATATATCTGGCATTGACCATTTATAAGGAATATTCTTGACAATACAAACAGCTTTTAAATCACGAGCTACACCCATATGACTCATTGCGTCTGATCTATTTGGTGTTAGACCAATATCAAAAACGGAATCTTGCTCCAAGTCAAAAATTGTGGATGCATTCGTACCAGGAGTGCTTTTTTTATCTAAAACCAAGATGCCCTCGTGATTATCACTTAGTCCAAGTTCATCTTCAGCACAAATCATACCCTCACTAATTTCACCGCGGATTTTTCCTTTTTTTATTTTTAAAACTGAACCATCATACATGTTGAGTGTAGTACCAATTGTCGCAACTAGAACCGTTTGCCCCTGCATAACGTTTGGTGCACCACAAACTATAGAAAGTAAATTTCCACTACCTATGTCAACTTTTGTGAGTTTAAGTCTGTCAGCATTGGGATGTTTTTCACATTCTACAATTTCTCCTACCAAAACACCTTCTAAACCACCCTTTATACTTTCATATTTTTCGACTTGTTCAACTTCCAAGCCGATGTCTGTTAATAAATTAGAAATGTCTTCTATCGGAAGGTCTATTTCAATAAATTGCTTTAACCAATTATAGGATATTTTCAATTAATGAATTTTTAATTGACTACAAATATAAGAATCTCTTTCCCCATATTTAACTTATTAAATTCCAAATATTTGATTCATTTTGAAAATTAGAAAGATTTCTTTTTATAATTTGATTTTCACTGTTTTCAAGTTTGGGATCTTTCTTTAATATTTCCTTAGCTAGTTCACGTGCTATTTTAAGAAGTTTGCTATCCTTAACGATGTCAGCTATTTTCATCCGTAAAATACCACTTTGCTGGGTTCCAAGAATATTTCCTGGGCCTCTAAGTTTAAGATCTGCTTCAGCTATTTCAAAACCATTATTAGTTTTAACCATTGTTTGAATTCTTATTTTACTATCATCTGATAAGTTACTCCCGGTCATTAAAATACAAAAGCTCTGTTTATTTCCTCTCCCAACTCGACCTCTAAGTTGATGAAGTTGAGATAAGCCAAACCTTTCTGCACTTTCTATTATCATAACAGATGCATTTGGAATATTTACACCAACTTCGATTACTGTAGTGGCTATCATTATTTGAGTTTTTCCCTCCTCAAAACGTTTCATTTCATATGCTTTATCGACAGCCTTCATTTTTCCGTGTACTATACTTATTTGATATTTTGGAATAGGGAAACTTCGAGAAAGACTATCATATCCATCCATTAAATCTTTAAAATCTAATTTTTCAGATTCTTCTATTAATGGATATACAATATAAATTTGTTGCCCTTCATCAATTTTCTCTTTGATGAACTGAAAAACTTTAAGCCTATTATTGTCAAACCTGTGCATTGTCTTTATAGGTTTTCTTCCTGGCGGCATTTCATCAATCAATGAAACGTCTAAATCACCATATAGGCTCATTGCGAGTGTTCTTGGTATTGGAGTTGCTGTCATTACAAGTATGTGGGGGGGAATACTATTTTTTGACCATAATTTTGCTCTCTGTGCGACTCCAAAACGATGTTGTTCGTCGATAATAGCAAGCCCCAAATTTTTGAATCGTACATTTTCCTCAAATATCGCATGTGTGCCAATAAGTATTGAAAGCGTTCCATTTTCAAGCTCCTGATTTATTATTTTTCGATCTTTTAGTTTTGTACTTCCTGTAAGAAGATTAAGTTTTACAGGACTATCTGATAGTAAGACCTGAAGAGAAGCAAAATGTTGTTGAGCCAAAATTTCTGTTGGTGCAACAAAACAAGCTTGATAGTTATTTCCAATTGCAATTAGAATTGCAAATAATCCAACAATTGTTTTTCCTGATCCAACGTCACCCTGAAGCAATCTATTCATTTGTCTTCCTGATCCCATATCTTCTCGTATTTCTCTTATTACCCTTTTTTGAGCACTAGTTAGTCTGTAAGGTAATTTATGGTTATAAAAGTTGTTCAAAGGGCTTCCAATTTCAGAAAATAAAAAACCTTTTATTTTTCTTTTTCTTTGTTGATTTTTGAGAATTAATTGCAATTGGGTATAAGTTAATTCTTCAAATTTGAGTCTAATTTGTGCTCGGCTTAATTTTTTTTGAGAGCTTGGAAAGTGTATTTCTTTTAAAGCATCACTTTTATCAAGTAATTTGTAAAAATCTAAGACATATTTTGGTAAAGTTTCAGAAAACAAATTACCACCGATTTCAATCAAATTTAAAACCAACTTTTGAATAACTTTTTGAGATATACCACTTCTAATTAACTTTTCTGTTGATGGATATATTGGATAAAATGATTTTTTAATCGATTTTTTAAAATTTATTTCTAGTTCCATTTCAGGATGCGGCATACTTACATATCCCTTAAACCAATTCAATCTTCCAAAGATTATGTATGATTGGTTTAATTTTAAATTCTCTCTTATCCATTTGTAACCCCTAAACCAAATCAAGTCCATTTTTCCGTATTTATCTTCAAAACGCGCAACCATTCTCTTCCCTTTTTTTTGGGTCAAAATTTCTATTCCAGTGATTTTTCCCTTGATCTGAACTTCAGAATTATTTTTCGGAAGTTCATTTATTAGATGAAATTGACTTCTATCGATGTAGCGATTGGGAAAAAAATGTAACAAATCGTCAAAGGTTGCTATTTTAAGCTCCTCTTTAAGAATACGTGCGCGTTCAGGCCCAACACCTTTCAAATATTCAATGGATGTTTGTTTTGAATTCATTCGAAAGTGTTTTTGATTTATAATCTGTATTAATATGAAGATACAATGTTTATAATAAAAAAGTAAAAGTGATCAACTAGATAAACGAAATAGTTATTTTTAAATGTTTATGAAAGACGAACTTAAAATAAACCTAGACACTTTAAATGATGCTCAAAGGAAACCCACTTTACATAAGAACGGCCCACTTATTGTAATTGCTGGCGCAGGTTCAGGTAAAACGAGAGTACTTACATATAGGATTGCTTACTTAATGTCCCAAGGAGTTGATTCATTCTCAATTTTAGCTTTAACATTTACTAATAAAGCTGCAAGGGAAATGAAATCACGCATTGGAGAATTGGTTGGTGAAAGTGAAGCAAAAAATCTCTGGATGGGCACTTTTCATTCAGTTTTTGCGAGGTTGTTAAGATCTGAAGCAGAGAAGCTTGGATTCCCATCTAATTTTACTATTTATGACACTCAAGACTCAGATAGATTGATTGCATCTATAATTAAGGAAATGGGTCTTGACAAAGATCTCTATAAATACAAACAAATAAGAACAAGAATATCTTCATTTAAAAACAGTCTTATTACGGTTAAGGCCTATAATGATAATCCTGAATTACAAGAATCAGACAAAATGATGCGAAGACCAGAAACAGGGGCAATTTATAAAGAGTATGTCTCAAGATGCTTTAAAGCTGGGGCCATGGATTTCGATGACTTACTTTTAAAGACAAATGAATTACTTAACTTATTTCCTGATGTTCTTGCTAAATATCAAGAACGATTTAGATATATTTTAGTGGATGAGTATCAAGATACAAATCATTCACAATATTTAATTGTTCGAGCTTTAGCTGATCGTTACCAAAATATTTGTGTTGTAGGAGATGATGCACAGAGTATTTATGCATTTCGAGGTGCTAACATTAACAATATATTAAACTTTCAAAATGACTATTCAGATGTAACACTATACCGTTTAGAACAGAATTATAGGTCAACAAAAAATATTGTTAATGCCGCAAATTCAATTATAAGTCATAATAAAAACAAAATCGAAAAGATTGTATGGACATCAAATGAAAAGGGTTCATTAATTGAAATTAACCAATTACCAACAGATTCTGATGAAGGCCGGTATATAGCCTCCAATATATTTGAATTTAAAATGCGGGAACATTTAAAAAATAACGATTTTGTTGTTTTATATCGAACCAACGCCCAGTCTAGGGCTATAGAGGACGCTCTTAGAAAAAGAGAAATTACTTACAAAATATATGGTGGATTATCATTTTATCAGCGTAAGGAAATAAAAGATATCATGGCTTATTTGAGATTAGTCATCAATAACAAAGATGAAGAAAGCTTAAAACGTATAATTAATTATCCTGCCCGAGGTATTGGCCAAACTACAATCGATAAACTAATAGTCGCATCAAAAAAACACAGTATTACGTTATTTGAAACTATTAAAAAAGCAAAAGAAATAAGCCTAAATGTAAATCAGGGGACCATAACTAAGTTAGAAAACTTTGTTGCCCTTATAGAACGTTTCCAAATTGAGAATGAGTTATTAGACGCTTTTGAGATTACAGATCTAATAATTAAAAAAATTGGAATTTTAAAGGAGCTAAAAAATGATGCTACTCCTGAAAATATTTCTAGAATTGAAAACATAGAAGAATTGCTAAATGGTATTCGCGATTTTACCGAAGGACAGAAAGAACTTTCAGATGCATCAGGAAATCTTGATGAATTTTTACAAGATGTGGCATTAATAACGGATTTGGATAATAAAAATGATGAGAATTCAGACAAAGTTTCACTTATGACTATTCACCTTGCCAAAGGGCTTGAATTTCCGTATGTTTTTGTTGTTGGCTTAGAAGAAGACTTATTTCCTTCAGCTTTAAGTTTAAACACTAGAGTAGAATTAGAAGAAGAACGTCGATTATTTTATGTAGCATTAACTCGAGCTAAAAAAAGAGCTTTTTTGTCATACACCATTTCACGTTATCGTTGGGGTAAAATAATTGATGCTGAACCTAGTAGGTTTATTGATGAGATCGATAAGGAGTATGTGAATCATGTCAAAATAAGCAATAATTACAGTTTTAAACCAATAATTGATACATCTATTTTTCAAAAAACGAACTCTACCAAAACTCCTGAAGATAAAAGTGAAAGTAAAATATCTAATCCGAGCATCCAACAATTAAGCAGGTTACGTAAAATTAGACAGGAAAATTTGAAAAATGATAATAATATTTCAATTAAAATCAAGGAGGGAATGAGTGTTGAGCATGCACGTTTTGGACATGGAACAGTTATCAATATTGAAGGTAAGGGGAGTGATAAAAAGGCAATTATTAATTTTCAATCCTCTGGTGTAAAAAATCTTCTTTTGCGATTTGCAAAGTTAAAAGTCAAATAATGTCATTAAATAAGCTGAGAAATTTTTATTCAAAAAAACCAAATTCAAAATATATAAACGAATCAAAAGAGGTTCTAGAAAATGGAGGTATGATAATTTTTCCGACAGACACTGTATATGCACTGGGCTGTCTTGCAAATCAAACGGAACGATTAAAGGATATTGCAAGAATTAAAGGAATAAAATTAGAGCATGCGCCCTTAAGTTTCTTATTCAGTGACATTCGCTCATTGTGCTCGTTCGTATCACCAATGGATTCAAGAACATTCAGATTTATCAAAAGCATGTTGCCTGGACCCTATGCTTTCATAATGGAAGCGGCAAAAAAACTTCCCAAACCTTTTGAAAAAAGAAAAACTGTTGGTGTTAGGATACCAAACCATTCAATACTTAAATCTTTATTACCAATTCTAAGTTCACCCATTGTATCTACCTCCATCCATGATCCTGACAAAATTTTGGATTACACTACAGATCCTGAAATATTATATGAAAAATGGAATTCAGAAATTGACCTTATGCTTTCAGATGGTTATGGAAGAAATATTCCATCAACCGTTATTGATTTAACTAAAATCCCTTACGAAATTGTTCGTAAAGGAGTAGGCGATGTTCCAAAAAATCTTTTAATTAGTTTATAACTGGTTGTGTTCATGAGGCATTTTTATTTTAATATTAATGAATAGAGAGATACAACATTTTTAGAGCAATGGAAGACTCAATAAAATTCCAAGGTTTAAGGAGACATTTAGTTAAACTACTCAAAAGCAAAGGGATAGATTCAAAAAGTGTACTCAAGGCAGTGGGAAATGTTCCAAGACAGCATTTTATGGATCCGAGTCTTATAAATTTTTCGTATGAAGACCAGGCATATCCTATTATTTCAAATCAAACAATTTCGCAACCTTTTACAGTCGCTTTCCAAACTCAATTGTTAGAAATCGAAATTGGTAATAAAATCCTCGAGATAGGTACAGGTTCAGGTTATCAAACAGCAATACTGTTAGAGTTAAGCCCTGATATTTATACTATTGAGCGTCAGCAAAAGTTATTTAAAAAAACACAAAATTTATTCAAATGTCTTGGATTAAGACCAAAAAAAACAATTTTTGGAGATGGTATTCTTGGGTTACCTAATGATGCACCTTTTGATCGAATTTTAGTTACTGCCGGTGCTTCTAAAGTACCTAAAACTCTTCTAAGCCAATTAAAAATGGGAGGTAAATTGGTTGTTCCTGTTGGACTAAAAGATCAAGAAATGTTAAGATTCACACGTGTTGCTGAGAAAGAGTTTAATAAAGAATCTTTTGGAAAATTTCGTTTTGTACCTCTTTTGAATAATAAAAATTAAATTGAATTTTATCATATATTTTCTACAATATGGATTTTCAAAATACTGAAATAGCTTATAAACTAAAATCAAATAGACAACTTCTTAAGACCTTTTTTATTTTCAGACTTATTTCAAATAGTATACTTGTATCAATTTGCACAAAAATTATCACATGGTCATTAAGATTTAATTTACCGATATCAGAAATTTTAGATAAAACAGTATTTAAACAGTTTTGTGCTGGAATGGATGAAAAAGATTCAATTAAAATTGTGAAAAAATTAAAAAAATTCAATGTAAATTCATATATGCACTATGCTTCAGAGGGGGTTGAATCTGAAAAAGATTTTGATAATAATTTTAAGATTATTATAAGGACTATTAACATAACTAAAAAAAAAACTGCATTACCATTTACTGTATTTAAGGCATCGAGTTTAGGAAAGTTTAACCTCTTTGAAAAAAAAAGTGCAGGCTCTGCTTTATCTGAAATAGAAAAACAATTATGGAATAAAACTATTGATAGAATCAAATCGTGTTGCAAGCATGCTGTCAGCCAGAATGTTAGAATTTTTATTGACGCTGAAGAATCTTGGATCCAACCCGTAATTGACGAAATTGCAGAAAGTTTAATGGAAAAATTCAATCAAGAAAAGGCTATTATATTCACAACACTTCAAATGTATAGAAAAGACCGTCTTAAATATCTAAACAAAATAATCCAAAATTCAATTAAAAAAAAATATAAACTTGGAATTAAATTAGTAAGGGGTGCTTACATGGAAAAAGAAAATGAAAGGGCTTATAAGAATGGTCTCCCTTCGCCAATTTTTGAAAACAAAATTCAAACTGATTTAAGTTTTAATTCAGCTTTAGATTTAATTCTCCCGAAAATAGAAAAATGTGATCTTTTTGTAGGAACTCATTGCGAAAAGAGTATTAAAAAAATCCTGAAGTGGATGAAAGAAAAAAAAATAGCGAATGGTTACTCAAAAATTTGGTTTTCACAATTATTTGGGATGGCTGACCATATATCATTTAATCTAGCATTTCAAGGATATCAAGTAGTAAAATACGTCCCTTATGGTCCTATAAAAGAGGTAGTTCCATATTTAATTAGAAGGGCAGAGGAAAATACATCGGTAAACAGTCAATTATCCAAAGAGATATATCTTATAAAAAAAGAAATGAAAAGACGAAAATTTAATGCAATTTGAAGTCAATTATTTTTATTGTTTCAGAGCAATTAGCTATTTCTAGATAAAAATTATTTTTTGAATCCAAATCTATAAAATACACTCGGCACGAATCTTTTTTTGTGTTACTCTTAGAAAAATTAATTTCACCAGCATTTATTATCGATCTAACTATACTGTCATTTATAAATACTTTATTAGTTCTATTTGGTAAATAAACAATTTTCTTTTGAAGTAAATTATTTTTTACTCTAGCTGAAGGACCGTAGTTACAACTAGTTTTTTTTCCACTAAATACAAATCCTAAAAAAATTATACCAACAGAGAAACCTCCTAAATAATAACCAAAACGCTCAATCACTCTCATTTATAAATTTAATTACCGTTTTATTGAATATATTTTTCTAGTAGTATCATTTAAAACCCTAAGAATATAATGATCATAATTTAATGGAAGATGAGGTTCAATTTTTTCTGCCCATTCTATAAAACATAAATTGCCAGAGTCTAAATATTCCTCAATACCTATATCTAGTGCTTCATTTGGATTTTCAAGCCTATAAAAGTCGAAATGATGTACTGGGCCATTAACTGATCGGTAGGTATTTATGATCGAAAATGTAGGACTAGTAATAATCTCTTTCACGCCTAATTGCATACAAATATTTGAAATTATTTTTGTTTTTCCTGCACCAATTTTTCCATCAATCCGAACTACAGTTGTTTTTATATTATCGATAACCAACTTACTTGCTTTATTAATATTGGTTAAATTATAAATATATTCCACCCTTTTATTTATTTGGTTTTTGGATTTAATTGAACAAATGGAATAATCATTTCCTCGAGTGAAACACCTCCATGTTGAAAAGTATTTTTAAATAGACTGGCGTAATGATTAAAATTATTCTTGTAAACAAAATAATTATTTTGGTTAGCAAAAATGTATTGACTATTAAGAGAAATACTTGGTAATCCCAAAAGATTAGGGTCTTTTAGGTCGATAACATCCTTAGAATCACATGATATACTTCTTCCTGCTTTATAGCGTAAGTTTAAACTTGTTTCTTTATCTCCTATTACAGGACTTGGTTTTTTTACATTGATAGTTCCATGATCGGTTGTAAGAAGTAATTGAAAACCCAATTCAGCTGATTTATTTAGAATTTTTTTAAGCTGACTGTTTCTAAACCAACTTAAAGTTAATGATCGATATGCCTTATTGTCTGGTGCTAATTCTTTTATAATTTCCATTTCTGTTTTGGCATGTGAAATCATATCTACAAAATTGTATACTAAAACTGTCAGATTATCTCGCATATAATTTTGTAAATTTTTTAAAAGCTGTTGACTCTGTGCCAATTGGGTTATCTTATGAAAACTAAAAGCTATATTCACGCCTAGGCGCTTGAATTGTTCTTTTAGTAAATCTTCCTCAAAAAGATTTTTCCCACCTTCTTCATGATCAAATTTCCACCACTGAGGAAATTTTTTTTGAATGTCAATAGGTTTTAAGCCGGCAAAAATAGCATTTCTAGCATATTGTGTTGTTGTAGGCAAAATACTGAAATATTTTAATTCGCTTTCTATTGAGTAAATGGTATTCAGTTCTTCACGAATAATATGCCATTGGTCAAGTCTGAGGTTATCGATAACTAATAAAATGGTTGGTTTAAACTCTTTTAGTTTAGGAAGAACTATTTTTGTAAATAAATCATGAGACATTATTGGTCCATTATTACCACCAATCCAATCTAAATAATTACGTTCGACAAATTTTCCAAAAAGTGAATTTGACTCTATTTTTTGTGATTCAAATATCTCAAACATGCTTGGATCCTCAAGTGATTCTAACTCTAATTCCCAGTAAACTAATTTTTCAAAATGATTTATCCAATTTTGATAGCTTTCTAATGAATGGACTTCTTGTGATAATTTTCCAAATTCTTTTTGGTAATTTTCAACTGTTTTTTCAGCAATTAAATCCTTGTGTCTAAATATTTTTTTCAAAGAAAGAAGAATTTGATTTGGATTAACCGGTTTGATTAGGTAATCGGATATTTTTTCACCAATTGCATCTTCCATTATTTTTTCTTCCTCATTTTTTGTAATCATAATTACGGGAAGTTGAGGTTTTTTAGTTTTTATTAATTGCAATGTTTCTATGCCACTCAGTCCTGGCATATTTTCATCTAACAAAACTACATCAAAGTCAATCCTTTGGATAATATCTAAAGCATCCTGGCCATTAGTAGCACCAGTAGTTTCATAACCACGACTATTTAAAAAAAGAAAATGTGGTTTTAAATTTTCTACTTCATCATCTATCCATAAAACCTTAATCTCATTCATTATATTGCATTTAGTATGGGAAATTTTTTATTTTTTGCGCTTCAATAAAATATTATTTAATTACCTAATTTATGGATTTATTTCTATGGAAAGTTATTGATTATTTAGATTTCAAAGAGTTTTCAGAACCTATTTTTCATTATTATTTGTGTTATCCAAAGGATATAAATTCTTTATAAATCATTATTTTTACTCGATGAATTCTACAGCTATAGAGATTGCAAAAAAACTCAACGGTAGAGTAGAGGGTAATGGACAAGTCCAATTAAATAAACTTTCTAAAATAGAAGAGGCCCGAAAAGGATCTATTTCTTTTTTAGCAAATCCAAAGTATATATCTTTTTTAAAAAACACTAGAGCAAGTGCTATACTGATTTCTAATGAATTTAAAGCAGTAACTAATTCGGAGACAACATTTATTAGAGTTAAAGACCCATATGCGGCTTTTTCAAAACTTCTTGCAGATTTTTCTCAAGACAAAGAAAAAATAACTTATGGAATTCACTCAACTTCATCAATTCACCCCAGTACCAGTATTGATGAGGATGTATATATAGGCCCAAATGTCTCAATAGGAGAATCAACCATAATCAAAAAGGGGGTATTTATTAATGCAAATTCAGCCATTGGTTCTAATGTGGTTATTTGTCAAAACACAAAAATTTATTCTGGAGTTATAATTCTTGACCAAACTGAGATTGGAAAGCACTGCATAATACAAGCTGGAGCAATTATTGGTTCAGAAGGGTTTGGTTTCAATAAGAATAAGGATGGAAAATACTCAAAAACACCTCAACTAGGCAATGTAGTGATTAAAGATAATGTTGAGATTGGTGCAAATACAACAATTGATCGCGCTACTTTGGGATCAACAATAATAGGCAAAGGGGTTAAGCTGGATAATCTCATTCAAATAGCTCATAACGTCGAGATTGGTTCTGATACTGTTATTGCTGCTCAAACTGGTATAGCCGGTTCTTCAAAAATAGGTTCTAGGTGTAAAATTGGTGGACAAGTGGGAATTATTGGTCATTTAACAATAGGAGATGATGTTCAAATACAAGGCCAAACAGGTGTTATAAATGATGTTGCAAGTAAGGATACCATTCAAGGTACTCCAGCAATTGACTTTAGGTCATTTTACAAATCCTATTCAATATTTAAAAATTTGCCAAATTTTGAATCTCGAATTAGAGAGCTTGAAAAAAAATAAATAAATGATTCAAAGGAATAAAATACAGAATACAATAAAAAAAGAGATAAAATTTAATGGGATTGGATTGCATACCGGTTCTGAAATAAATCTTACGTTAAAGCCAGCTGAAGAAAACAGTGGTTTTAATTTTGTTCGAAGCGACATCGATCCAGGTAAAAAAATACCGGCACTAGTAAATTTTGTAACCCAAACAGAAAGATGTACAACGATAGCAAAAGGTGAGAGTGAAGTAAAAACAATAGAGCATCTCTTAGCAGCCCTGGTTGGTTGTGAAATAAATAACTGTTTAATTGTTGTAGATGGGCCTGAGATTCCAATCATGGATGGATCTTCTAAGGTTTTTACAGATGCAATAATAAGTGCTGGCATAAAAAAACAGGAATCACTTCAAGGTGTTTTTGTGGTTGAAGAAAACTTAAAAATAATGGATGACTCTACAGGAAGTGAAATTATTATTGTACCTGATGAAGAGTTTTCAATTTCGGTAATGATTGATTATGAATCAAAAGCACTTGGTTCTCAAAATGCTGTACTTAATTCAATTGATAATTTTAATAGTCAAATAGCTTCAGCAAGAACATTTGGTTTTTTACACGAACTTAAAGGTCTGCATGAATTAGGTCTAATAAACGGGGGTGATATAAATAATTCTGTTATCTATGTTGATTACCCTCTGACTAAAGGTGACAAGGATTTGTTAAAAAGAATAAATGGAAAAAAGGAAATATCCGTATCAAAAGAAGGGATTTTAAATAATCTAACTCTTAATTATCCAAACGAGGCTGCGCGTCATAAGTTACTTGATCTTTTGGGTGACCTAGCATTAGTTGGAATGCCAATACAAGGGAGAATTATAGCAACAAAACCAGGACACAAAATAAACACAGATTTTGCAAAGCAAATAAGTTCATTAATAAAAAACAAAATAAAGAACAATGCGCCATCCATAGATCTTACTAAGCCCCCTTTAATGGACACACTAAAGATCATGGAAATACTTCCACATAGACCACCTTTTCTATTGGTTGACAAAATCCTAGAACTTACTGAAAATTATGTTGTTGGATTGAAAAACGTTACTATGAATGAGACATTTTTTGAAGGACATTTTCCCGGCGCACCAGTAATGCCAGGTGTGTTGCAGATTGAGTCTATGGCCCAAGCTGGTGGAGTTCTTGTATTAAGTACTGTTCCAGATCCTGAGAATTACCTAACTTTTTTTATGAAAATTGATAATTTTAAATTTAAACGTCCTGTCTATCCAGGCGATACATTAATTTTTAAATTGGATTTAATTACACCTATAAGGAGGGGGATATGTAATATGAGAGGTTATGCCTTTGTAAATGGACAAATTGTTAGTGAGGGTGACCTAATGGCCCAAATATCAAAGCGAAAGTGATAATATTATGATTACATATCAAAATTTAACTTCGATTCATCCTGAGGCAAAAATTGGAAGTAATGTAATAATCGAACCATTTACTACAATCTATAAAGATGTCGAAATTGGCGAAGGCACATGGATTGGTCCTAATGTAACCATAATGGAAGGTGCAAGAATAGGTAGTTTTTGCAAAGTTTTTCCTGGTGCTGTTATAAGTGCAATACCTCAAGATTTGAAATTTAATAATGAATCATCTATAGTTCAAATTGGAAATTATACTACAATAAGAGAATGTGTCACTATAAATCGTGGAACAGCTGCCCTCGGAATAACAAAGGTTGGATCAAATTGCTTAATAATGGCTTACTGTCATATTGCCCACGATTGTTCGATTGGAGATTATTCTATATTATCGAATAATACTACACTTGCTGGTCATGTTAGCATTGGTAGAGGAACTGTATTATCCGGTCTTACTGCCATTCAACAATTCTGCTCCGTTGGTGAATTTTCATTTGTTGCTGGAGGTTCAAAGGTTAGAAAAGATATTCCTCCATACGTAAAAAGCGGAAAGGATCCACTTGTTTTTCTTGGCATTAATTCTATTGGACTAAAACGAAATAATTTTTCAACAGATCAAATCAAAAATATTGAAATGATTTATCGTATAATTTACAATAGCAAAAAAAATACAACTCAGGCCTTAGAAGCAATTGAGAAAAATTTTACTGCAAGTATTGAAAAAAATATAATTATTACTTTTTTGAAGAAATCTAGACTGGGAATTTTAAAAAGTATATCTAAATAGATTAATTTTACTCTTACATGGCTACCACATCAGACATTAGAAAAGGACTTTGTATTAGATACAATAATGATATTTACAAAATTGTAGATTTTTTACACGTAAAACCTGGAAAAGGACCAGCTTTCGTCAGAACTAAGCTTAAAAGTGTCACCAACGGTAAAGTTTTAGATAATACTTTTTCTGCGGGACATAAGATTGAAGATATAAGAGTTGAAACACATAAGTATCAGTTTTTGTATAACGACAATGACGAATATCACTTTATGAATGTTGCGGATTATAACCAGATAAGTTTAAATAAAACTATTATAGATAATGCAGAATTAATGAAGGAGGGAGAAATGGTTTCAATATCAATTAATACTGAAGATAATACCCCTTTATCTGCAGAAATGCCAGCAAGTGTAATATTAGAGATAAAACATACAGAGCCAGGTTTAAAGGGTAATACCGCTACTAATGCTACAAAACCTGCTAGAGTAGAAACAGGAGCAATTGTAAATGTACCATTGTTTATTAATGAAGGAGATAAAATTAAAGTTGACACTGAAAAAGGACAATATATTGAAAGAATTAAGACCAATTAAACTGCTTTAATAAAAAATAAAGATGAGTGTACTCGTAGATAAGAATTCTAAAATAATTGTACAAGGATTTACAGGAAGTGAAGGAACATTTCATTCAACTCAAATGATTGAATATGGTACTAATATAGTTGGAGGTGTAACTCCAGGAAAAGGTGGACAAACACATCTTGATAAGCCTGTATTTAATTCAGTTGCAGAAGCTGTAGATAAAATTGGTGCAGATACTTCAATAATTTTTGTTCCTCCAGCATTTGCTGCAGATGCAATTATGGAGGCTGCAGAAGCTGGAATTAAGGTGATTATTGCAATTACAGAGGGAATACCGGTTAACGACATGACTAAAGCATTTCAATATGTTAAATCAAAAGGATCAACACTGATAGGTCCGAATTGTCCTGGTGTAATAACACCAGGTGAAGCTAAGGTTGGTATTATGCCTGGTTTTGTATTTAAAAGAGGTAAAGTAGGAATTGTTTCTAAATCGGGTACACTTACATATGAAGCTTCTGATCAAGTGGTCAGCCAGGGTTTAGGAGTTTCAACAGCTATTGGAATAGGAGGTGACCCCATAATTGGAACTACTACTAAAGATGCTGTTGAATTGTTTATGAATGATGAAGAAACAGACTGTATTGTTATGATAGGTGAAATAGGAGGTCAACTTGAAGCTGATGCTGCAAATTGGATTAAATTCTCTGGAAATAAAAAACCAGTAGTAGGTTTTATAGCAGGTGAAACCGCTCCTAAGGGAAGAACAATGGGTCACGCAGGGGCTATTGTTGGAGGATCTAATGATACTGCTGAAGCGAAAAAGAGAATTATGCGTGAGTGTGGAATTCATGTTGTTGATTCTCCTGCCCTAATTGGCTCAAAAGTTGCTGAAATACTCTCTAAATAATTATGATGAGATTACTGGAAAAAAAAGTTGCAATTATCACAGGGGGAAGTAGAGGTATCGGAAAGGGTATTGCAGAAGTTTTTGTTGAAAATGGATGTTCTGTAGCTATTACATATAACTCCAGTAGGGGTGAAGCAGAAAAATTAGTAAACAAATTAGAAAATAAAGAATGTAAGGTAAAAGCATATCAAAGTAATGCTGCTGATTTTAATGAAGCTCAAAATTTGATTAGTGATGTATTAAATGATTTTGGTAATATCGACATATTAGTAAATAATGCAGGAATAACAAAAGACAATCTGCTTATGCGAATGGGTGAAGAAGACTTTGATAAAGTCTTAAATATTAATTTAAAATCGGTTTTTAATCTGACAAAAGCTATTCAGAGACCACTTTTAAAACAAAGAAAAGGTTCTCTAATACATATGAGCTCCGTTGTTGGAGTTAAAGGAAATGCTGGTCAATCTAACTATGCAGCTTCAAAAGCAGGTATAATAGGTTTCTCAAAATCAATAGCACTAGAACTTGGATCTAGAAATATTAGATCAAATGTTGTTGCACCCGGTTTCATAGAAACTGAAATGACAGAAAAACTTCCCGAGGATGTTGTCCAAGGATGGAGAGACGGAATTCCACTAAAAAGAGGTGGAAAACCATACGATGTTGCAAATGCATGTGTATTTTTGGCATCTGATTTATCAAATTATATTACAGGACAAGTTCTTCATGTAGATGGAGGTATGTTAACTTAAAAAAAAAAATTATGCAAAAATTACCTAAAATTGGATTACCAGTAATTTTATTGGTTGTCGTTCTACTTATATTTATTTCAAAATCATCAATTAATATTGGTTATGGAGAAGCGGGTGTTCTTTTTAAGACTTTTGGAGGAGGAGTAGTTACTGATCAAGCACCACTTGGCGAAGGATTCCATATTATAGCTCCATGGAATAAGGTTTTCATTTACAATGTGAAACAACAAGAATTTTTTGAAGGAAACATGCAAGTGCTTTCTTCAAATGGATTAGAAATTTCACTTGACGTTTCTGTTTTGTATCAACCAAAATACAGTGAGCTGGGATTGCTCCATAAAACTAAAGGTGAAAACTACGTAAATATTGTTTTAATCCCTCAAATTAGGGCTGTTGCGAGATCTGTTGTTGGTCGTTACACACCAGAGCAGCTTTATTCGACAAAACGAGATGCTATTCAAAATGAAATATTTGAAGAGACTCAAAAAAATGTTGAGTCTCAGCATATTCAATTAAATGCAGTTCTTGTTAGAGATGTTACCCTTCCAGTTGCCATTAAAGAAGCCATCGAAAGAAAATTACGTCAAGAACAAGAGGCTTTAGAATATGAATTTCGAATTGAAAAGGCAAAGCAAGAGGCTGAACGTCAAAGAATTGATGCTGAAGGAAAAGCTACAGCTAACAGAATTTTAAGTGCTTCATTAACTCAAAAGATTCTCCAAGAAAAAGGAATTGAAGCTACAACAAAGTTGTCAGAATCAGCAAATTCAAAGGTTATCATTATCGGAAGTGGGAAAGATGGTCTACCAATAATATTAGGTAATCAATAAATATATTCGAAATTTGAAAAAAATAAATATATTTGCACTTTAATGAAAACATTGTTACATCATATTCACCAATTTGAAAACTGCTCAAACGAGAAGTAGATAATTTGTCTATGAAATAATTTAAACCCGTTTGAGAAATCAAACGGGTTTTTTAATTTAAATATTATGATACGACTTGCTATACAAAAATCAGGAAGGCTAAATAAAGGATCTTTGAATTTGTTATCGGATTGTGGAATTTCAATTGAAAATGGTGAAAATCAATTGAAGGTATCGGCACGTAACTTTCCAATTGAAATTTTCTTTTTACGTAATAGTGATATTCCTCAATATCTTATAGATGGTGTGGTAGATCTAGCCATAGTAGGTGAAAACCTTCTTAAAGAGAAAGAAGTTGATTTAAAAGTTATTGAAAGACTTGGTTTCTCATCCTGCCGTACAGCTATTGCCGTCCCTAATAATTTCCAATTCAATGGGATTCACGACTTGGATGGAAAGCGTATTGCTACATCTTATCCAAACACAGTAAATTCTTTTTTAAAGAAAAATAAAATTAAGGCTGATTTACACATCATTAATGGATCAGTTGAAATAGCACCTAATATTGGTTTGGCTGACGCAATATGTGATATTGTGTCAACTGGTAGTACACTATTTAAAAATAACCTTAAAGAAGTTATTAAAATTAGTGACTCTCAAGCTGTTCTTGTAAAGGGTAATAAATTGAACAATGAAAAATTGAGTTATATAGAGAAATTTCAATTCAGAGTTCAATCTGTTTTAAGGGCTAAAAAATCAAAGTACATTTTACTTAATGCTCCCAATAATAAAATTAAATCTGTCAGTTCTATACTTCCAGTTTTGAAAAGCCCTACTGTTTTACCTTTAGCTGTGGAGGGTTGGAGCTCATTACATTCAGTTATAAATGATGAGGATTTTTGGGAAGTTATCGATCAATTGAAAGAGGCTGGTGCAGAAGACATATTAGTATGTCCAATAGAAAAGATGGTTTTGTGATGAATCAATTTAATAACCCCTCAAAACCTACTTGGAAGGCCCTTATTCAGCGACCTACTTTTTCTTTGGATGATCACCAGGTACTGGTTAATGAAGTTTTTGAAAATATCAGAAATCATGGTGATGAAGCATTATTAAATTATGCGAAACAATTTGACAAATTCGAGCTTAAAGAATTTGCTGTAAATGATAATGAAATTTCAAAAGCAATTAGAAATATCCCCAAGAATCTTAAAAATGCAATTCAAAATGCAAAGGATAATATCTATACTTTTCATAAGGCACAAAAAACAAACAAAATTCAGGTTGAAACTCAAGAAGGCGTAATTTGCTGGCAAGAAAAATTGCCAATAGAAAAAATTGGACTTTATATTCCTAGTGGATCTGCGCCTTTATTTTCGACAATATTAATGTTAGCTACTCCCGCAAAGATTGCTGGTTGTGAAGAAATAATTTTGTGCTCTCCACCCAATTTATATGGTAAAATCTCTGATGAAGTCCTTTTTACGGCTTCACTCTGTGGAATTGATAAAATTTTTAAAGTTGGAGGAATTCAAGCTATTGCTGCAATGACATTTGGTACTGAAAGTATACCTAAAGTTTATAAAATTTTCGGTCCTGGCAATCAATATGTCACCTCTGCAAAGCAATTTGCAACTCGTTACAGTGTTTCAATTGATATGCCGGCAGGTCCCAGCGAATTATTGGTAGCAGCCGATGATACTGCAGATCCTGATTTTGTAGCTTCGGACCTTTTATCTCAAGCAGAACACGGACTCGACAGCCAGGTAGTTTTGGTGAGTACAAAAAAAGATTTTGTAGAGAAAGTAAATCAATCAATTACTTATCAAATAGATGAGTTACCGCGAAATGATATAGTTAAAAATGCTCTTTTAAATTCTAAGGCAATAATATTTGATAATGATAAAAGTGCTGTAGATTTTATTAATGAATATGGTCCTGAACACTACATTATATGTGTTAAGAATGAGGATTACTATATTAAAAATGTAAAAAATGCGGGATCGGTTTTTATTGGTAATTACACCCCTGAAAGTGCTGGTGATTACGCATCAGGAACTAATCACACTTTGCCTACAAATGGTTATTCAAAACAATACAGCGGAGTAAATTTGGATAGTTTTACTAAATCTGTAACATTTCAAAAAATAAGTAAAAAAGGAATCCAGCTTTTGGGTGAAACAATTGAATTAATGGCTGATGCAGAAGGATTACAGGCACATAAAAATGCTGTTAGCGTTAGATTAAAAAAATTGGGAGATGAAAAATAAAGTTGATCGGTTTTTTCGAAAAAATCTAATTGATCTGATACCTTATCGATCTGCCAGAGAAGAATATGTTAATCAAGGAGTGAAAATGATTCTTTTGGACGCAAATGAAAATCCTTTTACCTCCAGTTTTAATAGATACCCAGATCCCATGCAAATAAAATTGAAAAATTGCATTGCAAATTGGAAAAATGTTAATGAAAATCAAATTTATCTCAGCAACGGGAGTGACGAATCTATATCACAATTAATAATGGCTTTTTGTGAACCTGGAATAGATAATATAATAACTCTTCCCCCAACTTTTGGAATGTATAAAGTTTCAGCTCGTGTTCAAGGTGTTGAAGTTAAAGAAGTACCCTTAGACAACTCGTTTCAAATTGATACTCAATTAGTTTTGGAAAAATCTAACAAAAATTCAAAAATTATCTTTATCCCTACACCTAATAATCCTACAGCTAACAACTTCAAATTAAAATCAATAATAAAAATTATTCAAAATTTTAGTGGACTTGTTGTTGTAGATGAAGCCTACATTGAGTTCTCAAATTCTTCATCTTTTGTAGATTCAATCAAAAAATACTCAAATCTTATTGTTTGTCAAACCTTTTCAAAAGGCCAAGGTATGGCGGGTGCAAGATTAGGAATGACTTTTGCAAACTCCAAACTTATCGCTTATATGAATAAGATTAAAGCACCTTATAATTTAAATTCCCTTACACAATCTGCTGCCTTAGTAAGGTTAGGGGAACAAAATTTAATTAAAAAACAAGTGAAAATTATACTCAAAGAAAGAAAAAGAATAGAAAATGCTCTAAGAAAAATCAGTTTTATTGTTACTGTATATCAATCGGATGCGAATTTTCTATTTATTAAAGTAGATGACAGTAATTTAAGATACCAGCAACTCATTGATAATGGTATTGTTGTTAGAAATTCATCCAAAAATTTGAATTGTGAAAATACGTTAAGAATTACAGTTGGTCTTAATGAGGAAAATACGAGGTTAATTGATGTTTTGAATAATATTGATAGAAAATGAAAAAAATTTTATTTATCGACCGTGATGGAACTCTTGTACTTGAACCTGATGATGAACAAATTGATTCGTTAGAAAAACTTGAATTTTATCCTGAGGTTTTTACTTATCTAGGAAAAATCTCAAAAGAATTAGATTATGAGTTAGTTATGGTGACTAATCAAGATGGATTAGGTACGAAAAGTTTTCCGGAGGAATTTTTTTGGCCAGCTCATAATAAACTTTTAAATAGTTTTAAAAATGAGGGAGTTACATTCTCTGAAATTTTCATTGATAGAAGCTTTCCGAAAGATAATGCTGCAACAAGAAAACCTAGAACTGGTATGTTAACCAATTTTTTAGATAATAGCGAGTATAATTTGTCTGAATCTTATGTTATTGGCGACCGAATATCAGACATGGAATTAGCCAAAAATTTGAATTCAAAAGGTATATTAATAAACATAGATAACATAAAACTTAAGGAGGAAACAAAAAATGATTTTGACGAGGTTATATCTCTAAAAACTAATTCTTGGTCTGAGATTTATTCACATTTAAAGTTAAAAGATAGGACGGTAATGAAGAAAAGGAAAACAAACGAAACTGATATTATTATGAACCTTAATCTTGATGGCGTAGGCAAAAGCAGTATTGATACGGGGATTAGTTTTTTTGATCACATGCTTGATCAATTAGCCCGTCATGGTGGTATAGATTTAGATCTTAAAATAAATGGTGATTTAGATGTAGATGAACATCACACAATTGAAGATGCTGGAATAACACTAGGGGAGGCTTTTCGTGTTGCTTTAGCAGAAAAAATTGGTATTGAACGTTATGGCTTTTGCTTGCCAATGGATGACTGTCTTGCACAGGTAAGTCTAGATTTCGGTGGTCGTAGCTGGCTTGTTTGGGAAGCTGAATTTAAACGTGAAATGATTGGTAAAATGCCTACAGAGATGTTTATGCATTTTTTTAAGTCTTTTTGCGATGGGGCCAAGGTTAATCTAAATATCAAAGCAGAGGGTAAAAATGAACACCATAAAATAGAGGCTATTTTTAAAGCCTTTGCAAGAGCTATTAAACAAGCTATAAAACGTGACCCTGACAAAATGATATTACCTTCTACTAAAGGGAATTTATAATGGTTGCTATAATAGACTATAATGTTGGAAATGTAAAAAGTTTACAATTTGCTCTTGAACGATTAGGAGTAAAAAGTATTTTAACAAACGATTACGGACTTATAAGGAAATCAGAAAAAGTAATTTTTCCAGGTCAAGGAGCTGCATCAACTGCAATGGATAAGTTAAAACAAGTTGGCTTAGACAAATTAATTCCAAATTTAAAACAGCCTGTTTTAGGAATTTGTCTTGGCATGCAATTATTATGCGAAAATACTGAAGAAGGAGATGTTAATGGTTTAGGAATTATAAAATGTAATGTCATCAAATTTTCTGATAAATTTAAAGTGCCGCAGATGGGTTGGAATAAGGTTAAAAAACTTAAGACAAGGCTTTTTAATAAAATTAAAGAGGGGGATTACATGTACTTAGTACACTCATACTATGTTCCCACAATAAATGAAACAATAGGTCAAAGTGAATATGGCTTAACTTATAGTGTTGCGGTTCAGAAAGAAAATTTTTTTGGTGTTCAATTTCATCCTGAAAAGAGTAGTGCTGCTGGATCTCAACTATTAAAGAATTTCTTAGAATTATGAGAGTTATACCTGCAATAGACATAATAGATGGAAAATGTGTCCGCCTTACAAATGGTGATTATAATAAGAAAAAAGTTTATAATGAAAACCCTCTTGAAGTAGCTAAAGCTTTCGAAGATCATGGGTTTAAATTTTTACACCTTGTTGATTTAGATGGTGCAAGATCTAATCATATTGTAAATCATAAAGTTTTAGAACTAATAGCAACAAAAACAAATCTAAATATAGATTTTGGTGGGGGTCTAAAATCAAATAAAGATCTTGAGATTGCTTTTGAATGTGGAGCAAAAAAAATTACGGGCGGTAGTGTAGCTGTTAAGAATTCAACTTTATTTTTGGAATGGATAGAGATATACGGGGCTGATAAAATTATATTGGGATCAGATGTAAATGGGCAAAATATAATGATAAATGGCTGGGTTGAAACATCTAATCAAACAATAAATAAATTTTTATCATTCTATATTGATGGTGGAGTTAAAACAACTATATGCACCGATGTTAGTAAGGACGGAATGTTAAAAGGTCCATCAATTAGTCTTTATAAAAAAATTTTAAACCAAAATAGTATAGATCTTATTGCATCAGGAGGTATTTCGAAAATTGAAGACATTACTGAACTCAGAGAAATAGGATGTGGGGGAGCAATAATAGGAAAAGCAATTTATGAAGAAAGTATTTCATTAAAAGAACTTGAAAAATATAATTTAAATAATTAAACATGGTAGAATCTTTTCTTAGGGAGTTTAAAAAAAACTGCTGTTATCGTTTGGATGAGGGCCAGCGTATGATTCACATTGCACTAGCCAAAGTAGCAGAGAATGATTTATGGAAGCTGCCGGTCAATAATGGAATGGCCTTGGGTAATCAATTATTGCATTGCTCGGGTAATATGACTCAATACATAATTTCTTCACTTGGAGAAAATGTTGATAAAAGAGAACGTAATTTAGAATTTTTAACAGATCGAGGATTTAATAAAATTGAATTATTGGAAAAATTAGATAAAACAATAACGGAATCTAAATTAGTAATTAATAAAACCACTAAAAATCAATTTATTGAATATCGCATAGTTCAAGGTTTTGAATTATCAGGACTTGGAGTTGTTTTGCATGCAGTAGAACACTTTTCATATCATGTGGGTCAAATTGCCTTTTGGGTAAAGCAATTAACTAAATGTGATTTAGGGTTCTATGATGATAGAAATTTGAATGAAAAATAATGTTAACAAAGCGAATAATACCATGTTTAGATATTAAAGACGGTAGAACCGTTAAAGGTGTAAATTTTATTAACCTTAGAGATGCTGGTGATCCAGTTAACCTTGCAAAAAAATATGCTTATCAAAATGCTGACGAATTAGTCTTTTTAGATATCTCAGCAACAGAGCAAAAACGTAAGACACTAGCTAAGCTTGTTTTAAGAATTGCTGCAGCAATTGATATCCCTTTCACTGTTGGCGGAGGCATAGGTTCTATTGAAGATGTTTATCTGCTATTGAAAAATGGTGCGGATAAAATTTCTATAAATTCTGCAGCAGTCAAACGGCCAAAATTAATTGATGAAGTTGCAACACGATTTGGAAATCAATGTTTGGTGGTTGCCATAGATGCAAAACAAATTAATAATGAATGGAAAATTCACCTGGTTGGTGGTAAAGAAGTCACTAAAGTTGATCTTTTTGAATGGGCAAGAGAAGTAGAGGATAGGGGAGCTGGAGAAATTCTATTTACATCTATGGATCATGATGGCACTAAAAATGGTTTTGCAAATAAAGCCTTAGCTAAACTATCTGAAACTGTTAATATACCTATTATTGCATCAGGAGGCGCTGGAACAATAGAACATTTTACAGAAGTATTTAAAATAGGAAATGCAGATGCAGCTTTGGCCGCTAGTATTTTCCACTTTGATGAAATTGACTTATTTAACTTAAAAAAACAATTAAAAACACAGCATATTGCTGTTAGAATCTGAGCTTATGGAACTAAATTATTCAAAAAATAAAGATGGTCTGATACCAGTAATTATTCAAGATAGCATTACAAAGACTGTTTTGATGCTCGGATATATGAATGATGAAGCTGTGAGAAAAACGAAGAAAACAGGTAACGTTACATTTTATAGCAGAACAAAAAAACGCTTATGGACTAAGGGTGAGGAAAGTGGAAACTATCTCCGCCTAATAAATATGAAGGCGGACTGTGATAATGATACTATTTTAATTTATGTAAAACCGGAAGGGCCAACTTGTCATTTGGGTACCGATAATTGTTGGGGAGAGAAAAATTTAAGCAATTTTGGTTTTCTATCTCAACTAGAAGAAAAAATTGCTGATAGAAAAAAGTATAATAAAAAGAATAGTTACGTTGCTTCATTATTTCGAGAAGGGATAAATAAAATCGCTCAAAAAGTAGGGGAGGAAGCCACAGAAACAATTATAGAAGCTAAAGATGAAAATAAAGAACTTTTTCTAAACGAAAGTGCAGATTTATTATTTCACTATCTAATTTTATTGCAAGCAAAAGGCTTTAGACTTAGTGATGTTGAAAAAGTTTTATTAACCCGAAAACGATAAGTTATATTGTTTTTTAAGAAGATTTTTTGTGTAATAATTTTAGGCCTTACGGTTTCAAACACATATTCTCAAAATATAAATAATGAAACTTATATGATTATAGACACAGATAGTGCAAATGAAATTGATGATTTATTTGCCATTATCCGATCAATAGATGAACCCAAATTTAAAATATTAGGAGTAACAGCATCTCAATTCCACAGCTCCCCTTATGCATCGAAAAATACAGCATTAGAAAGCTATAAAATGAATAAGTTGCTCAAAAAATTATTAAAAAAAAATGATTTAGTTCTTAAGGCTGGAAGTCCAGAGTCAATGTCAAAAACAAAAAGATCAAAGCCCTCTGAGGCAACTAAATTTATAATCAACCAGGCTAAATTAATTCCAGCTGGTAAAAAACTACATATAGTTATATTAGGGTCTTGTACAAACACAGCCTCTGCTATTGTGCATGAGCCTAAAATAGTCAGTAAACTTAAAATTTCATATGTAGGTTTTTGGCATAATCCATTAACTAATGAATATGATAAAAATGAATTTAATACAAGAAATGATTCTATTGCTACAAATTTTCTGCTAGACAAAGAGGGTTTAGATTTTAATGTGATGAGTGCTAGTGTATCGAAAAATCTAATTTTTAATAAAAATGAAACCTTTAAAAATTTAGGAAATAATAAACTAGGGAATTTTATTAAAAAGCGTTGGAATAATTATAAAAGATGGTGGACATTCGAAGATCCTGAACAAAAAAAATGGATAATGTGGGATTTAGCATTAATTGAAGCTATAGCTAACCCTGAGTTTTCAAAAATTAATACTTTCAAAACACCACCTCAAAATCTAGAGCGTAATATCAAGATTTACACTTATATTGATTCTACTAATATGAAAATTGATTTCTGGAGACATTACAACAAACTAATGAATAATTAATATGAATTTTTTTGATGAATCAACATCAATTAACATAATAACTAATTACATAAAAAAAAACACCTCAATACTCAGAGAGAATGAAATAATAAAGAAAGTTGAGAGTGCAGGTGAGGGGAATATGAATGTAGTCTTACGGATAAAGACAAATTTTAAATCATTTATTTTGAAACAATCTAGATCCCATGTAAAAAAATTCGCTCATATTAAAGCTCCATTAGAAAGAATTTTTGCTGAACACTGCTTTTATAATCTAGTTAAAAAGAATTTTTTACCAAAAGTTTTAGGATTTATTAGTGAAGACTATGTATTGTTTTTGGAAGATTTAACAAAATGTCGTGATTTAAATTATATATATGATAGTAGGAAAATTGATAACGATAAAGTAAATAAACTCACACTTATTCTCCACAATATACATATGACAGGAGCACACAAAAATTATCCAGCGAATCTAACCCTTCGAAAACTTAATTACGATCACATTTTTGTTCTTCCATTTCTAAAAGATAATGGCTTACAACTAAATAATATTCAAGATGGCTTGGAAGAATTAGCTATACCATTTAAAGAAAATACTGATATTATTAGGAGAGTAAGTAATGCGGGAAAAAATTACTTAGACAGAGGGACTACACTTCTACATGGAGATTATTACCCAGGCAGTTGGATGGAAAGAAATAATAATATTTATATTATTGACCCTGAGTTTACTTTCTTGGGATCAAAAGAATTTGATTTAGGGGTAATGAGTGGTCATTTAATTCTGGCAACCGGTCAAATATCATATTTAAAAAAAATTTGTGATAATTATCCAGATAAAATAGATAATAATGAAGTAGCCACATACTGTGCTATTGAGATTATAAGACGATTAATTGGCTATGCTCAGTTACCTATTAAAAGAAGCATTAGAGAAAAGAGTGATCTCCTCAAACTAGCAAAAGAATTAATTATTAATTGAAAACATTTAAATAAGAAACATATGATAAAAATTAATCCGGATATGTTAGCTTTTTATAAAGACTTAGAAAAAAATAATAATCGTGAATGGTTTGAAAAACAGAAGTCAAGATACAAGGCTTTAGAATCTGAGCTTAAAGTATTTAATGAAGAGGTAAAGAAAGGTCTAGATAAAGAAGACGATATCGAAAGAGTTAAAATATTCAGAATTTATAGAGATGTTAGATTCTCGAAAGATAAAACTCCTTATAAAACTCACGTTGGTATATCATTTCATCGAAAAAAACCAAAATTAAGAGGAGGCTATTACATGCATATGAAACCTGGGAATTCATTTATAGCAGGAGGTTTCTGGGATCCAAATCCTAAGGATTTGTATCGCATTAGAAAGGAATTAGAGTTTGACGCTCAAGAACTAAGAAATATAATTAATGAAAAAAAATTCAATTTAATTTGGGGTGGTTTGCAGGGTGACAAGGTTAAAACAGCACCAAAAAATTTTAATAAAAAACATCCTGATATTGATCTGATTAGGCATAAACAATTTATTTTTATTAAAAAATTTAATGATAAAAGTGTACTTTCGTCTGATTTTCTAAATAAAGTAATAAATAATTTTATAGCTATAAGACCATTTTTTGATCATATGACAAATATCTTAACAACTGATTTAAATGGTGTTTCAATTATTTAATTCTAAAATTAATTTTAAAATGAAGAAAAATAATCTTTTAATCTTTTCATTATCAATTATACTTTTTGGTTGTGCTACCCTAAAACAAAATAATACTCGCAAGCAAATTGATATTAATGCTTTGGTTGACTTGGTTAATGTAAATGACGATAAAGTTAAAGTCGTAATTGATCCACCTAAAATTAGTGATAATGAAATTAATTTTTACATTCCTCAAATTGTACCTGGAACTTATGAATATTCAAATTTTGGTCGGTTCATTGAAAATATTAAAGCTTTTGATTACAAGGGTAATGAGTTGCCAATAAACCAAGAAGATGATAATACTTGGTCCATAACTGAAGCAAAAAAATTGGATAAGATAATATACCTCACTAATGATACTTTTGATGGTCCTGATGGAAAAGCCATATACCCAATGGGAGGTACTAATTATAAAAAAGATGTAACCTTTCTATTGAATTTGCATAGTATGATTGGATATTTTGAGGATATGAAAGAAAAGTCTTACAGACTTAGTATTCGATCACCAAAAAATTTGGAACCCTTTACATCATTATCAGTTATTTCAAAAAGTGATACACTGGATATTTTTTCAGCCAAAAGATATTTCCATATAATTGATAACCCAATATTATACAGTGAGCCCAATGCTGTTTCTTTTGATTTAGATGATATAAAAGTTGGATTAGCTATTTATTCGCCTACAGGTATACATAAAGCAGAAGACTATCAAGATGCTATTGAAAAAATGATGATTGCACAAAAAAAATTTTTGGGAGATGCTAATAATACAACTTCGTACGACATTTTATTACACCTTATGGGAATGGAAGACTTGCAATATTTTGGTGGAATGATGGGAGCCTTAGAGCATCATACTTCGACGACTGTTGTTTTTGTTGATCAAATGCAGGCTGAGGAATTAACCCAGAGTTTAGTTGATGTTGTATCACATGAATTTTTTCACACCTTAACCCCGTTAAATATTCATTCAGAAGAAATCCATAATTTTGAATATAATACACCCTTAATGTCAAAACATTTGTGGATGTATGAAGGAACTACAGAGTATTTCGCAAACTTGTTCCAAATTAACCAAGGCCTTATTGATGAACAGAATTTCTATAATCGAATCCTTGAAAAACTAAACTACTCGAAACGCTATGATGATAAGATGTCGTTCACTGAAATGAGTTCAAAAATTGTAGACGAACCCTATCAAACCAATTATGGTAATGTTTATCAAAAAGGTGCACTGATTAACATGTGCCTTGACATAATAATTCGTGAAAACAGTAATGGTGAGAAGGGGATTTTGTCTGTGATGCAAGATCTTGCGAAGAAATATGGTAAAGAAAAACCATTTAAAGATAACTTACTTATAGACGAAATTATTTCAATGACTTACCCAGAAGTAGCTGATTTTTTCAAAAATCATGTTGAAGGAAAAGTACCAATAAATTACATGGAATATTTAAATAAGGTTGGCCTTACAATGGGAGAAACTGAAGTACCGTTACCAAGCATTCTTTTTAAAGACAACCAGAATCCATTTTTTGAGCCTCAGCCAGACCAAGATGGTAAAGTAAGATATGTGGTAACTGGTTTAAATGATACAATAGAATCAATGGGAGTTGAAATAGGCGACGTCTTTTTAGGATTAGATGGTAAGATGTTGCCAGAGATTAAGAAGGAAAATGCCGAACAAATCAATGCAGTATTTACACCAAGCTTTATGTGGGACGATAAAAAAGAGTTTACACTGACAATTCAGAGAAATATGGAAAAGCAAACTTTAATTGGAATTACAGGTAAACCTAATGCAAAAGTTAGTGGAGTTGTTGAAGATCGTGATGCAGACGAAAAGACTTTGGCTTTACGAACTGCATGGCTGAAAAACTAATTAATTTTAAAAACTATAATTTATATTATGTAAAATAGGATCGTTTATTTTATAAATCATAATATTTTAGCCACTACTCTATATGATAATAGTTACAACAGAACAAATTCCAAATAAAACGATCGTAGAAACTCTTGGTATAGCAAGAGGAAGTACTGTTCGAGCTCGAAACATTGGAAAAGACATATTCGCTGGTTTAAAAAACATAATCGGTGGAGAAATATCAGAATACACAAAGCTTCAAGCACAATCAAGAGACCAAGCTTTAAAACGAATGGTTGAAGATGCAGAATCCCTAGGAGCAAATGCAATTGTTAATGTTAGACTCACTACATCAATGGTCATGCAAGGTTGTTCTGAGATTTTAGCCTATGGTACAGCTGTCATCATAAAGTAAATTTACCATGACATTAGTACTAATCATAATAGTTACTGGAATTTTGATATACTTATATATAGATAAAATTAACAAAGAAAAAAGTGAAAATTTTGAAGATCGTGATAATTAAAAAGTTATCTCTTTTCACCTAAGAATACATTTACTCCCTTTTCTATTGGATTTCCGCTTGTTCTTCTGAAGCTTACTATTTGTCCTACATGATAAATAGCATCAGAAATAGGACCATTAATTAAATTCCAAACAGGAAATTCTGAATATACACCTCCCCTATTAAATTTTATTTTTAATAATCCTAATTCATCCAAAGTCATTGATTCAAATAAAACACACGATTCTTTAATTCTATTTAGTGTTATTTCTCTTAATCTTTGAAATTCATTTGGAATATTTTCTATTGGTGCAGGACGAACAGAAATTTTATTTTGAGTAGCAGCATTAATAATATCTACTAATGTGTAAATGTGTTTTAATGTTTCTAAACAATTTTTAGCTGAATCTGTAGGTCTATAATCTAAATCTTTATCTCTAAGTCCTTTAGTGGCCCAGTGGTATCTGAAACCTAAACCTTGCAACATTCGAGTTATTATATTAACACAGGATATGGTATCGGGTGAATCAGGAATTATATAGAAAGGAGGTTTATCTGCCATCTTCAAAACTTTCAAAAATTAAATTTCACACATAAAAATACTATTTTAGTCTTTCAACGTTAATTATAGGATGGCAAAGAAATTTAACTCACTTAATGATTTAGGAAAAGTTCAATTTGATAATCTTCAACCCACTCCTAAGGAAGACCGAAGTATTTTACCCCCTGTTTTTGTTTCGCAAAATCTTGAAGCACATTTTAGTAATAAAGGGCGAGCTGGAAAGACAGTCACAATTTTAAAAGGATTTTCAGGTAGTCCTAGTGAACTAAAAAATCTTGCTAAAACACTTAAAAATACATTTGGTGTTGGTGGAAGTATAAAAAATGGGGAAATAATCATACAAGGTAATTTTAGGGATAAAATAATTGAAATACTTCAGGATATGGGGCACAAAATAAAACGTGTTGGCGGATAATTATTGGATTTTTGTCTTTTTATATTATAAAAACAAACAGCCTTCTTGTTCAATTATTTCTCCTGTGTCAATTAATTCTCTTGAGTAATTTTTGTCTGATGGATGGAATATAAATTCTTGACCCTCTGTATTTGAAAAATGTAGTAAACCATCAATTACTTCATATTTATAGGTTGTGGTATATTCAATTTCTTGACCTGTTCCGTAATAATCAAGATCAAACCATAAGATGTTTTCCTCATCTTTTTTGATGGTTATATACCATTTTATTCCATCATAAATATTTTCCTCTTTTTTCCATCCTTTACAATATGACACATCATTCTCAATGTTAAAGAATGATATAAATACTGGGCCATGTCTTTCAAATTTAATGTCTGAAAAATTACTGTAATAATTTTCAATATCTGCCCACATTGTATCATCATTTTTACGTAAAAATCTATTTCCATTGAATACATTATATTGCCTTGGTAATATACTCACTTGGTATCCGCTTTCTTTGGTTGCAGGATCTGAATTCCAGGTCTGATATTGTACTACGTTTGCTTTGTAGCAAGAAGACATCAAAATACATAATAAGGCTACTAGTGACTTTTTCATTGATTTAGTTTACCTCAATTATAAGAATAGACAGCCTTCTTGTTCAATTATATCAGCAGTGTCAATTAATTCTCTTGAGTAATTTTTATCTGATGGATGGAATATAAATTCTTGACCCCCTGTATTTGAAAAATGGAGTAAACCATTAATTACTTCATATTTATAGGTTGTGGTATATTCAATTTCTTGACCTGTTCCGTAATAATCAAGATCAAACCATAAGATGTTTTCCTCATCTTTTTTGATGGTTATATACCATTTTATTCCATCATAAATATTTTCCTCTTTTTTCCATCCTTTACAATATGACACATCATTCTCAATGTTAAAGAATGATATAAATACTGGGCCATGTCTTTCAAATTTAATGTCTGAAAAATTACTGTAATAATTTTCAATATCTGCCCACATTGTATCATCATATTTGCTTAAAAATCTAGCACCACTAAATGAATTATATTGTCTCGGTAAGCGATTAACTTGATAACCACTTGCTTTCGTAAAAGGATCTGAATTCCAGCTCTGATATTGTACTACGTCTGCTTTGTAGCACGAAGACATTAAAATACATAGTAATGCTACCAGTGACTTCTTCATAGAGTTGTGATTGCCAAGTACAATTTATAAAACATACCTAAAACTAGTAGAACATACATCCCTCTAATTCAATTATTTCGGAAGTGTCAACAATATCTTTTGAATAATCTTTATCTGATGGGTGGAAAATAAATTCTTGACCTTCTGTATTTGAAAAATGAAGCAAACTATCAATTACTTCATATTTATAAGTTGTGGTATATTCAATATCATCGCTAATACCATAATAATCATAATCAAACCATAACTCATCCCACTCATCTTTTGTGATTTTGATATCCCATTTTTTTCCATCTAAAATATTTTCACCTGTTCTCCATCCTCTACAATAGGAAACATCATTGTTAATATCAAAGAAGGATACAAAGTATATCCAATTTGTAAATTGTATATCAGAAAAGTCACTGTAATAATTTTCGATATCTGACCAAAATGTATTATCATATTTTGCTAAAAACTTGCAGCCTTTTCTACCCAAACCTCCTGGCTCACAAAATCTAGTATAACTTTGTTGCCTAGTAGGAAGTCGTTGTCCACTAGCAAATGTGGCAGGATCTACATTTTTCGTTTTATATTGAACTATTTCTGCTTTGAAACATGAAAACATAACTAAACAAAAAAAGCCGACTAATAACTTTTGCAATGATTCATGATTTTGACTCAAATTTACTTATTGTTCTTAGATTAATTAAATTGATGTTATTAATTCTTAGTCTACTCTAATTATAAAACATGCAATCAACAAAATCTTCTATTTCATCAGTTCGATAGAATATTAAAGAATCGCCTTCTGAGTTTGAAAAATGAAGTAAACTATCAATTACTTCATATCTATAATTTATGGAGTATTCAATTTCTTGACCTGTTCCATAATAATCATAGTCAAACCAAAACTCATCCCACTCATCTTTTTTTATTTTAATATTCCATTTTATCGCATTGGATGCATTTTCTCCTTTTTTCCATCCTTTACAATAGGAAATATCTTTATCAATATTAAAAAAAGAGATAAAATATGGACCATTATTCAAAAATCTGATACTTGAAAAATCACTAGAATAATTTTCGGTATTTGCCCAGAATGTGTAATCATATTTAAATAAAAATTTACAATTTTTTGGGGCATTACAAAAACTTGTGTAGCTACGAGGAGCAGTTGGGTAAACTTGTCCATTGTGCATAGTAGCAGGATCTATATTCGCTGTTTGAGATTGTACTATGTCTGATTTAAAGCAAGACGAAGTGATAAAAAATAGAATTAGTAAAAGATTTTTTTTCATGCTCCGTAAAAAGTACATCCTTCCATTTCAATTATTTCAATTGTATCAATAGAATCTTTTGAATAATTTTTTTCTGAAGGGCTAAAAATAAAATTTTCATCAGCAGAACTAGAAAAATGAAGTAAACTATCAATTACTTCATATTTATACAGTATAGTATATTCAATTTCTTGACTTGTCCCATAGTAATCATAATCAAACCAAAATATATCCTCCTCATCTCTTTTGATTTCTATATTCCATTTTATTCCATCATAAGTATTTTCACCTGCCCTCCATCCTTTGCAATATGATACATCATTATTAATATCAAAGAAGGATATAAAATATACAGAGTTTAAAAATTGAATATCCGAAAAGTTACTATAATAATTTTCTGTATCTGTCCAAAATGTATTATCGTATTTTCGTAAAAATCGACAAAACTTTCTTCCAAGACCTGCTGGATTACAAATTATTGATCTGTCATCCATACCTCCGATTCCTCCGTATTGAAGTCCACTCGCGTCCCTTGGGGCATTCTTGTTTTTTTTCTCAAATTGAACTATATCAGTTTTAAAACAAGAAAATACTATTAAACATAATGCAATTGCAAATATATTTTTCACTTATAATAGTTGTAATTCGCAAGTTACTAATAAGTGTTATAACTCTTTTGTATCAATTCACTTGTTTTAAACTTATATGAACATACATCCTTCTCATTAAGTTGACTCGACTGAATCAATAGAATTCCTTTTTCATTTAAAATAAAATTATTTATCTAGAGACCAATTTATTTCATTTTTACCTACCTCTTTTAAGTAGCTGTTACATTTACTAAAATGTTTATTCCCAAACCAAAAGCCTCTGTTTGCACTCAGTGGTGAGGGATGACCACTTTTCAGAACACAATGTTTAAGACTATCTATTAAGTTAGTTTTTTGTTTTGCATAACTACCCCACAACATAAAAACGATATTTTCCTTTTTCTCAGAAATTATTCTAATAACCGAATCAGTAAATGTTTCCCATCCTATTTTTTGATGACTGCCCGCTTTATTGGCCTCAACAGTTAATGTTGCATTTAGTAAAAAGACACCTTGCCTTGCCCATGGAGTCAGGTCACCGCTTTTTGGATACTCGAGTCCTAAATCCGTTTCAATCTCTTTAAAAATATTAATTAATGAAGGTGGATGAGGAATTGAATTGGAAACCGAAAAACAATAACCGTGAGCTTGTTTTGGACCATGGTATGGGTCTTGCCCAATAATAACAACTTTAACATCATCTAATGGACATTCGTTGAACGCCCGGAAAATATCTGTACCAGGTGGATAGCAAACAGTTTTTCTGTATGCATTTTTAACGAAATCAACTAAATCAGTGAAATAAGGTTTTCTAAATTCAGAGTTTAGAAGTTTTTCCCAATTAGAATTTATTTGAACCTTCATGAATTTACTACTTTTGTGAGGCTAAGTTAAGAAAAGTGGAAAGTCTTATTCCTAATAAAACCCTTGAAGATCTCGAGTATATTGAAGTTTTAAATCAATGCGCGAAATTTGCAATTACTCAATTAGGGAAAGATGCAATACAGAAATTGCAACCCTCTGTAGACACAGAACTAATTGAAAAGCAGTTAAAATCTGTATCTGAATTTAAATCTTCATTTGATAATGAAAATAGAATACCAAACCATGGATTTGAATCACTTTTGGATATTTTCCCTTTACTAAAAATTGAAAATAGTGTCTTAGCAATTAGCTCGTTTCGGAATATGGCCACAAATACTGAGACAACTAACAAGCTAATTAAATTTTTAATAAAGTTTCAGGCTTACTATCCGACGCTTTATGAATTTAGTAATAATATTAGTATTGAAAATGATATTATTCCAGCAATAGAAAGAGTCATTGACCGTTTTGGTGAAATAAGAGATAAGGCATCTGATCATTTATTTTCAATACGTAAAAAATTACAGCAATTACGAGGTAAAATAAGTAGTAGTTTTAACAAATCACTTAGCCAGTATAATGGAGCGGATTACTTAGATGACATAAAAGAATCAATTGTCAATAATAGAAGAGTTCTTGCTGTAAAAGCAATGTATCGTCGAAAGGTAAAAGGGACTATAATGGGAAGCTCAAAAACAGGTAGCATCGTTTTTATTGAGCCTGAGACCACATATTTACAAAACCAAGAATTACAAAATCTGCTATTTGAAGAAACAGAGGAAATAAAAAAAATATTAACCGAATTAACTGATTTTTTTCGTCCTTACCTCCCCTACTTTCAAAACCAACATAATTTTTTACTGAAATTTGACATTATTTATGCAAAGGCTTGTTATGGTAAAGAAATAGATGGAATTTTTCCCAAAATAAATTTAGATGAAAAAGAGATCAATTATAAGAAGGCCTTCCACCCTCTTTTACTTCAAACAAATAGATTACAAAATAAATCTACTTATCCACAAGATATCGAACTCAATTCTGAAAATCGGATTATAGTAATTTCTGGACCTAATGCTGGAGGGAAAAGTATTACATTAAAAACAGTCGGCTTATTGCAGCTAATGTTGCAAAGTGGAATACTTATTCCAGTCAAAGAAAACAGTGTCGCGTGTATTTTTGAATTGATTTTAACTGATATTGGAGACAATCAGTCAATAGAAAATCAGTTAAGTACCTATTCGTATCGTTTAAACAATATGAAATATTTTTTAAAAAAATGTAATTCGAATACTTTATTTTTAATAGATGAATTTGGGACTGGTTCAGATCCAGAACTAGGTGGAGCTCTAGCTGAGGTAATATTGGAAGATTTTTATGAAAGAGAGGCATTAGGATTAATAACCACACACTATTCTAATCTAAAAGTTTTGGCAACCGAGCTCCCAAAAATGATTAATGCTAATATGCAATTTGATAGCAAGACATTAGAACCAATTTTTAAACTGGTTTTAGGTGAAGCAGGTAGCTCATTTACTTTTGAGGTAGCGCAAAAAAATGGGCTTCCATATAATCTTGTTAATCGTGCTAAAAAGAAAATTGAAAAGGGCAAGGTTAGATTTGACGCTACAATTGCTAAGCTTCAAAAAGAACGTAATCAACTTTTAAAAACTGGTGAAAGTTTGAAGAAAAAAGAATCAAAAGCTGAAGAGCAAAGTGAACAAACTGCACAAATCAAGGCCAAATTAAAATCTAAACTCTCGAGCTATCAAGAACTTTTTGACCACAACCAAAAAATGATTGTTTTAGGAAATAAATTTAATGAAATCGGTGAGCGCTATTTTAAAAACAATAAAAAAAGACCATTAATATCAGAACTTTTAAAATTGGTTGAAAATGAAAATTCAAAACGTAAAAAAAAGTCTAGCCTTTTGCTTAAAACTGAAAAAGAAAAGAAGAAAAAAATAAATGAACAGGTAAATAAGGAAATTGCCCTAGTTAGAAAAGAGAAAAAGAAAAATAAAATCGATAAGCCGAAAAAATCATATATCAAACTTAAAGTTGGTGATAGTGTAAGAATGTTTGACGGACGGTCCGTAGGATCTATTGATCTGATAGAAAAAAACAAAGCAATTGTGAATTATGGAGTCTTTAAAACACAAGTCAGCTTGGATCTTTTAGAGATAGTAGAAGATAAACAAAATAAGAAATGAAAGAACTCATAGTCTTTTACGATGGGCCATGTGTATTGTGTAATTCGATAATTCTAAAGTTGTGCAAATGGGATAAGAATGATAATATCAGATTTACCAATCTTGAAAGTGACTATGCAAAGACTTTTTTTAAGAATAATCCAAGTTCTACCCTAGATTGCGATTCAATAATTTCTTGGGATAATGAAAAGCAATATTGTTCAGAAGCAAAAGCTGTTTTTAGAGTTTTAAAATATTTAAATGGTTTCTGGAAATTATTTTTGATTTTTAATCTTTTACCAAAAAGTTTCTTAAATATGATATATAGGTTTGTAGCAAATAACAGATATAACTGGTTTGGGAAGCATGATATTTGTCCATTACCAGAAAAAAAATATGCACACAAGTTTTTATGACTTTAGACCTTAACGCTCAAAAAAATTCATTTAATCTTTCAGCTTACCTATTGACTTTCCTACAATCATTGAAACAGCTGCATCTCCAGTCACATTTACAATTGTCCTGCACATATCCAAGGGCCTATCAATTGCAAAAATAAGGGCTAAGCCAGCTTCAGGAATTCCAGCTTGAGCTAAAACAATGACTAACATAACTATGCCTGCACTTGGGACTGCTGCGGTACCTATTGATGCAAGCGTAGCTGTAAAGACAATACCAAGTTGTGCAGAGAGACTAAGATCTAATCCAAAAGCTTGCGCAATAAAAACGGCTGCAACTCCCTGGTAGACCGACGTTCCATCCATGTTAATTGTTGCACCTATAGGGAGAACAAAACTAGCTACCTCTTTATCTACTCCTAAATTTTCTTTAACACATTCCATAGTAACAGGTAAGGTTGCAGCACTAGAACTGGTGGAAAATGCTAATAACTGTGCAGGAGCAATACCACGGACAAAAAAAGAAATTTTTCGTTTGGTTAAAAGTTGAACAATCAAAACATAAATTATGATCATTGCAGCAAGACCTAATAGTAAGGTTATCGCATAGAGTGCTAACGCTTTAAATAGTTCTAAGCTTGGTGCTTCTACTACTAATGCTGCCAATAATGCAAAAACACCATATGGAGCAGAGAGCATTATTAAATCAATTAGCTTAAGAATAATAGAATTGAATGAGTCAAAAAAATTCTTAACTGGAGCTACTTTTTTTTCATTTAGAAGAATCATTCCTATACCAAAAAATAATGCGAAAAAGATTACTTGCAACATATTTCTATTATTTGAAGCAGCTAAAAAGATATTTGACGGTACCATATCAACTAGTGCCTGTAATGGACCTAACTCCTGCTGTTTTGCCGCTGCTTTTTGCTTTGCTTGGGTGTCGCTTGCATAAGCTTCAACGAGTTCATTTCTAGTATCGACACTGATGGATTTTCCTGGTTTAATTACATTAACTAAAATTAAGCCAATAGTCACAGCAGTAAGTGTGGTAATTAGGTAGGTAATAATAGTTCGACCACCCATTTTTGATAATTTAGAAATGTCTTTTAAATCAGATATTCCTTTTATTAACGATGCTAGAATGAGTGGTACTGCTATCAGCTTTAATAAATTGATAAAAATTGTCCCAAAAGGCTTGATATAATTTGAAATAAATAAGTCCCCACTTGGAATAAAAGAGAAGCTAACGCCAAACAAAACTCCTAGGCTCATTCCAATTAATATTTTCCAGTGTAGAGCTATTTTTCTCAAATTAAATTATATTTTGTTTGTTCGCTTAATTAAAGAAAAATCTGCAAGAACAAGTGCGGCCATAGATTCTACAATTGGAACTGCACGTGGAACTACACAGGGGTCGTGTCTTCCTCTGCCCTGCATTTCAACTTTTTCACCTTTTGAATTTATAGTTTCTTGGTTTTGCATAATGGTTGCTACGGGTTTAAATGCAACGCTAAAATAAATATCCATTCCATTAGATATGCCACCTTGAATCCCACCCGAGTAATTAGTTTTTGTAGTCCCATCTTCATTAAACAAATCGTTATGCTCACTTCCCTTGATTTTTGTTCCACTAAAGCCACTCCCATATTCAAAGCCTTTTACTGCATTGATTGAAAGCATAGCCTTTCCTAGTTCGGCATGAAGTTTATTAAAGACTGGTTCTCCAAGACCAATTTTTACATTTTTAATAATACAAGTTATAATGCCTCCAACTGTGTCTCCTTCTTTTCTTATTTTTTTAATAAAGTCTTCCATTTTCAGAGCCATCTTTTGGTCTGGACAACGAACAGGATTTTTTTCTATGAGAGATAAATCAACATCAGATGGGTTAGTATCAAGTGATAATGGTCCTACTGCTGAAACGTAAGCGTTTATCTTTGTAGGAGATAAAAACTGTTTTGCTATAGAACCAGCAACTACCCTACTAGCTGTTTCTCTTGCTGAACTTCTTCCTCCTCCCCTATAATCACGTATACCATATTTTTGATCATAAACATAATCTGCGTGTGACGGTCTGTAGGAGTCTTGAATATGGGAATAATCCTTCGGTTTTTGATTTGTATTATTTATTGAAAAACCAATAGGTGTACCAGTTGTTTTACCATTAAATACTCCAGAAAGTATTGAAACTTCGTCAGATTCTTTTCTTTGAGTAACGATTGAAGATTGTCCGGGCTTTCTCCTATCCAGGTCTTCTTGGATTGATTCTAGGTCTAGTTCAATTCCTGCAGGACAACCTTCTAAAATTCCTCCAATAGCAGGTCCATGTGATTCGCCAAAGGTTGTGAGTTTGAAAAGTGAGCCAAAAATGTTACCAGCCATATCTACAAAAAATATGTAACAAAGATAAACCTTTATGCGTTATTTAATATTCAAAAGTGTTCTAGGGTATATTTCTACTTGACAAGAATCAATTGAGATAAAATAAATTAAAATTTAAACCCAATTTTTATTTTTACTTGTTCTACCAATTCCAGGATTAAACCCATTAGTAGGATCAAGTTCCCTATAGAATTTTTTTAATGATGGTTTTGCTGAATATTCATGTCCAACATTGTGCTCTGCAGGATATTCAGCCCCTCGTTTATCGTATAATTTTAAGAGCTTCTTTTTTAATTTTTCACCATCAATTCCTTTTTTAACAATGTAGTTTTGATGGAGAACATGACAAAATAAATGACCATAATATAGTTTCATTTCAAGCATATCATCAATATCTTTAGGCAACTTTTCAAACCAATTTTTTTCATTTCTAGGAAATGCAATATCTAGTGACATCATCTCCCCATGAGTTTTAGAATTTAGAATATGATACCTCCCTATTGCACTTGCTGAAACAAATCTATGCAGAGAAGCTTTTTTTGATTCAAAATCATTGCATTCAAAAAAACCGCCATCATTGTTTTTAAAAAATTTACTAAAGTAATTTCTTGCCTCATTTATTCCTCCATCTGACATTTCTATAATCCAATGGTGTTCATATAAATCTCTAAAATTATCCATTCTTTTAGGTAAATGATTAGGGAAAAGTTTACTTAAAAATTGCATTAATCTATCTGAAAAATTGTCGGGTAAAATCTTTAGCTTTTTGGCTATAATATCAACCCTTCTCTTTAGTTCAAACAATGTTGGTAGAAATGTTGTTCCTAATCTTTCAATAACTAGGAATGTATCCTTGCTATACTTTTTTGCTGCATCATAGCAGTCTCTATGTAAATAATCACCAAGTGTTGGAAGAGTTTTGAATTTTGAAAGTATATCCCTTCTAATTTTCCAAAACACATCTGGATTATTTGTTCCGACGTAGAATACTTTATTTTCAGTTGGTGAAATATAGGTATCTAGTCTTACAGCAAAAACTGCGATTTTTCCTGCACTGCCTGAAGCTCCATACAAAAGCCGACTATCAGAATTATACCTTGCAGGTGTACTTTTATCTATCTCTCTTACAATTTCTGAATATTTGTTGTCCGATCCCAATTGATCTGTTTCATGAATATCCGATTCATCATAATTTTGATTTTGCAGATTATCTAAAATTTCTTCTGGATTTGAACCTAAATTTATCCCTAACTCATTTACGAGCTCTAAATTCCCTGTTTTACTAATTCTGGCATATAGCGCCATTTCAGTGTAAGAAGGCCCTCTTTGGACTAATGAACCCCCAGCATTATTACAGATTCCCCCTATTATTGAAGCTCCAATAGAAGTAGATCCAATAATAGAATGAGGTTCTCTTCCGTAGGGTTTTAATTTTTTCTCTAATCCATATAGTGTACTTCCAGTTAATCCAACAATCTGATTGCCTTCTTTTATTATATGAATATCTTTAATACGCATTGTGTTTATTATTACAATAGGTCTATCGTAGTCACTTCCAAAAGGAGTAGATCCTCCAGTTAAACCGGTATTTGCTGCTTGCATTATAACAATTAAATCGTGCTTAACACAAATCTCTAATGTCTTCCATATCTCAGTCAACTTCCCTGGTTTCAATACTGCCAACGCGTTTCCCACACCATACCTCCAGCCTTTGGTATGAGGTAATTTATTCCATTCTTTAGTAATTACAAATTGGACACCAATAAGTTTTTTAAATTTTTTAAGAATATTTGGGTAATTCATTTTTATTTAAATAAATCTTGCTGAGGAAGTAAAAATAATGATAAGTTTTCCATTTCCAATCAATTGATTAATTTTACTGATATTAACAGAGATTATGCATAAATACTTCTTATCACTCGTTTTAGTTTTTACAATTTTAAATTCATGTCAGGATAGTAACCCCAACTTACTAAAAATTAAGGGTAAAGTCGACATTGACAGCAAGACCAACATTTATTTAATTGTTGCCGACCTTAATAACCAACCTGTAACACTTGATACAATTGTATCAAATAAAGGATCATTTGAATTAGAAACTGAGATAGTGGAACCTAATTTTCAGTTTCTTCAAATTGCTGGAGACAATAATACTTTCCCTTTTATAGCTGAAAGTGGAACTGTAAATATTTCATTGTTTAAAGATAGCTTAGGGCTTTCAACAGCAAATGGAACCACCTCAAATGACGATTTCATGCGATATAAGTCAGAAACACGAAAATATATAGAATCATTAAATGGCATCGGTAATGATTTGCAGCAAGCAATGATTTTAAAAGATAGTTTGTTAGCTCAGGATCTTCAGGAACAATATAAAGAGGTTCGTGAGCAGATTCAAGATTATGAGCTTGAATTTCTAAAGGCCTCTCCAAACTCTCTGCTATCTATTTTAATTTTAGAACGTTTTATTTCCAGTAAAGTTATTTCAACTGATGAAGCAAAAAATCTTTTTGATTCTCTCGAAGAAAGAATCAAAAATACTAGATCTGGTAAATCTGTGAAAAATCAGCTTGAACAAAGTGCAGATTCTGCTGAGGTAGGACAAATAGCTCCTTCATTTCAGGGTAAAAGCCCAAATGGAAAACCCTTTGAATTAAAAAACAGTTTGGCTAAGGTGACAATCATAGATTTTTGGGCAAGTTGGTGCAGACCTTGTAGAATCGAAAATCCTAATCTAGTCAAATTGTACCTTGAAAATAAAAACCGCGGTTTAAATATAGTTGGAGTATCACTTGATAAGGAAAAAAATAAATGGGTAAGAGCAATCGAAGATGATGGTTTAGTTTGGGATCATGTGTCAAATTTGATGTTTTGGAATGACCCAATCGCAAAATTATATAAAGTTTCTGCCATCCCTGCTACATTTGTTTTAGATAAAAATGGAGTAATCGTAGCTCGTGATTTGCGTGGTATGGAACTTTATAAAAAAGTAGAAGAATTACTATCTGATATTTAATTTTTATTTTTTTTATCATAAAGTAAATAGCCAGCAACCAGTATAGTTAGACACAATATACTCAACATTAATTTTGAATTGTATATAACATCAAAATCATAGAACAATGTCAAGATTACACCTCCTACAGCTCCACCAAAATGGGCAGAATGACCAATATTATCATTCTGTGCACCTATTCCGTAAATAGTGTACAAGATATACCCAATGCCAAAAATATAACCTGGAATTGGTATAGGTATAAAGAAAATCATTAATTCAATTGATGGAAATAGTAATAAAGAGCTAAACAAAATACCTGTAACTGCGCCACTAGCACCTACTGCGCTGTAATTAGACTGATTAAAATGAATTACTAAAGTTAAAAGATTTCCTATTATTAAACTTGCGAAGTATAGTATCAGAAATGAGAGTGCTCCTAAAGAATACGTTACAAAAGAAACAAAAAAATATAGTGTAACCATATTAAATATTAGATGTGGAGTATTCACGTGAAGAAATCCTGAAGTTAGTAACCTGTAATATTCTCCTTTTCGGATTTTATTGATTTCGAAGCTATAACTTTCAAAAAACCTTCTATCCCGAAAACCTACTATACTAGATAAAATGTTTATAATTAAAATGATTGCTCCAACTAATGGAAATGATTCGAGCATTTAAATATTTATAAATTAAAGTTAATTCCCTGTGCTAGTGGGATTTGATTGGAAAAATTTATCGTGTTAGTTTGCCTTCGCATATATGCCTTCCAAGCATCAGAACCACTCTCTCTGCCACCTCCTGATTCTTTTTCGCCTCCAAAAGCGCCACCTATCTCTGCACCAGAAGTTCCAATATTTACATTTGCAATCCCACAATCACTCCCCCAACTTGATAAGAAGGTTTCTGTTTCTTTAATATTAAGTGACATAATCGATGATGAAAGCCCTTGTTTAACTTCATTCTGAATTGAGATTGCTTCTTCAATATCACCCTTATATTTAATTATATATAAAATAGGTGCAAATGTTTCACTTTGAATTATTTTAGCCTCACGGCCTATAATTGCAACAGCTGGTTTAACATAGCATTTACTACCATGATCCTTTTCGGACAAAAGACCCCCCTTTACTAACCAAGTTCCCTCTTGATTTTCAATCTCTTTTAATGTATTTGAAAAAATTAGTGCAGCATTTTCATCAATTAAAGGACCAATGTGGTTTTTCTCATCAATTGGATTTCCAATTCTCAATTGTTTGTAGGATTTTTTTAAATTTTCTGTGAATTTATTGAATATCGATTCATGAACAATTAGACGCCTTGTTGATGTACAACGTTGTCCACAAGTACCAACTGCCCCAAAAATACTTGCTCGAATCGCAATACCTAAATCTGCGTTAGGTGTTATTATAATTGCATTATTACCTCCTAATTCAAGTATTGTTTTACCAAGTCGCGCACCTACTTTTTTTGAGACACTTACTCCCATTTTTGTAGATCCAGTTGCTGATACAAGCGATATACGTTTGTCATCTGCAATCCAGCTCCCTACAACGGCCCCACCATTAATTACACATGACACTCCTTCATCAATATTATTTTGCTTTAAAACATCTATAATTAAGTTTTGGCATGCGATACTACAAAGAGGTGTTTTTTCACTAGGTTTCCAAATACATACATTACCACACACCCATGCTAGGGCAACATTCCAACTCCAAACTGCAACCGGAAAGTTAAATGCAGAAATAATACCTACTAGACCTAAAGGATGATATTGTTCGTATAATCGATGTGATTTTCTTTCTGATGTCATTGTAAATCCGTACAACTGTCTCGAAAGTCCAACTGCAAAGTCACATATATCAATCATCTCTTGAACTTCACCTAATCCTTCTTGAATGGATTTTCCCATTTCCCATGAAACTAAATACCCGAGGCTTAATTTATTATCACGAAGTTTATTGCCGAATTGTCTTACAAGTTCACCTCTTTTTGGTGGAGGAATTTTTCTAAAGCTATTAAAAGCTTTTTCTGCTTTCTTTATAACAATTTCGAAATCTTCAAAAGAAGTCGTTTTTAATTTTCCAAGAAGGCTTCCATCAACAGGACTGAAAGAACAAATTTCATCACTAGATCCAAACCACTCAGCTCCAAAGTTACACCCCCCCTGAAGAGATTTTATTCTAAGATTCTCAAGTATTTGTTTAACATCCATATTTATTGGTTTTTTATTTGTGAAGTAAAGGTACTTTCAAAAATACGATCAGCATTTGCTGTTTCAAACCCTTCTCTGCGATGCTCTCTTTTTAATTTGTCTGATTTTAAATTTCTAAACTCTGGTAATAGGCTCCTTTCTGCAAATTCAACATAACTACCAGCAATTTTTTTTGTATTTCCATTGCTGAAGTTTGCTCTTATCGTATTAGCTACAGAACTGCTTTGTCGAAGTAATAGATCCTTACTAGTTTTTATAACCCCGCCTGATGTATTTAATTTTATTCCTATATCATTTAAAAAATCATTAAATGATTCAAGTTTATTATAAGGATTTGGAAGGTCATGTACGCTAATTGTATAATGATTTAAGTAATATCTATTGTAAATTACCCATGCTGCGTATTCGCTTTCACTTAAAAGAAGTTCGTAATCACTTAATGAAGGTAGGTCCCAAAGTGGGGTTTGAAAATATTTTGCAACAGCCTTATAATCACCTAAATTCAAATTATCAACTGGATCATAAACAATAGAATCCGTATAAAATTTAACAACATTTTGAACACTAGATGAAAGCTTTTCTACTTTGAGTTCACTGATAAAAACACGAGGAAGATCTTCTGTAGGTGGAGAATACCAATAGGCATCTAATTTTTTTGCATCAAAATGATAGAAATCCATACGCTTATAACCGTTAGCCAAAAAGATTTTTTCAAATGAAGTTATACCTAGATTAGGAACTCCCAAAGTTCGGAAAGCTATATGATCGTTAATTATTTCATTTTGATCTGAAACCATTCCTCTTTCAATCATCGCATTTGTAATCTTTTTCACATCAGGAACACGCTTAGCATAAATTTTAAAAAGCTCATCAAGAATTCTCGTCATTACTGAGTCAGTAGTAAATTTCATATCAAATAAGGATTAACACATAAAAGTAAATTACCTTGTGGAATTATCAATAATTTTATGAGAGAATTTAAATTTGCGATAAATTTTAACATTGCAAAATTTATTAGACCATCATAACTAAAAATATATTTTTGAAATAAATTTAAGATGGATCGCATAACTTATCTTATAGTATATCCTTATTTATTTCTTATATCAAGAATGCCCTTTAATATTCTTTATGCATTTTCTGATATAGCATGTTTTTTTGTTTATAGAATCATAAGGTATAGAAGAAATATTGTGAGATCAAACCTGATGATTGCTTTCCCGGAGTATGAGGTGTCAAAGATTAAAGAAATTGAGAAAAAATTCTATTCTCATTTTTGCGATATTTTCTTAGAAATAATTAAATCTATGGGTATGTCAAAAGCAGAAATGTTGGAAAGATTTAATGTCCAAAATATTGGGATCTTGAAATTTTTTGAAAAAGAAAAACGTTCAATTTTTTTAATCTGTGGTCATTATTCATCCTGGGAGTGGATGATGTCTTTGGGATACCATATAAAACACAAAGGTTATGGCATTTATCGTCCAATACGAAATCTCTATTTTGATAGACTGATTAACAAAATAAGAAGATGCCATAATTCTGAAATGATACCTCAAAAAAAAGCTGTAGAAATTATAAAATCAAAAGAATTGAAAAAAGAACTTGGAGTTTATGGTTTTGCTAGTGACCAATCACCAAGACCAAAAAGTTCAACATATTGGATAAATTTTTTAGGTAAAAAAGTACCTGCCTATAGCGGTGCAGAAAGTCTTTCACGAGATTTAAATATACCTGTTGTGTTTTCAAAAATCAATAGAATTAAAAGAGGTTATTATAATGTTGAATTTAAAGTTATATCCAGTTTTCCAAAAAATACAAAAAAAAATATGATAACAAATACTTATACAAAATGGCTCGAAAAACAAATCTTTGAGGACCCTAGTCAATATTTATGGACTCACAAAAGATTTAAATTTTCTCAATGAGGTGATTAATTTTCGAAATAAATTTATTCGATAATTTATCGGCATCTGACTTTGTGGTTGCTTCAGTATATATTCTTATTACAGGCTCTGTATTTGACTTTCTTAGATGTACCCACATTTCGGAAAAATCTATTTTCAAACCATCTATCACTGAAGTTTTCTCATTACTATATTCTTTAGCTAACTTATTTAATATCTCATTTAAATTGATATTTTGATTAGCTGAAATTTTATTTTTACTCATAAAATAACTTGGATAGGATGATCTTATCTCAGAGACAGTTTTTTGTCTACTTGTAACTAATGATAAAAATAATGCTGTGCCAACCATCGCATCTCTTCCATAATGCAGTTTAGGATATATTACACCACCATTGCCTTCTCCTCCTATGACAGCATTAACTTTTTTCATTTCTCTAACTACGTTCAATTCGCCAACTGCACTTGTAAAATATGATTGACCGTGACTTTTAGTAACATCAGATAGAGCACGTGTCGAAGAAAGATTAGAAACTGTTCTACCTTTTTGCTTAGATAGTATATAATCAGCACAAGCAACTAATGTATATTCCTCGTTAAATACCCCCCCTTTTTCATCTACAAATACAAGACGATCAACATCTGGGTCAACAGCTATTCCAAGATCGGCATTGTTTTCTATCACAGCATCACATAGTTCTCCAAGATTTTCTGCTAATGGCTCTGGATCATGAGCAAAATCACCATTTGGATTACAATTAATTTTAATAACTTGAACATTTAAGGCATCGAGAAGTTTTGGAATAGCTACACCACCAATTGAGTTTATTCCATCTACCACTATTTTAAATTTAGAATTCTGTATTCCGATTTCATCTACAGATTCTAATTTCAAAATTTTGTTTATATGGTTGTCAATATAATCATCGTGAGTTATTATGGTACCAAGTTCATCTATTTTTGCATAACTGAAATTCAAATCATCAGCATATTTTAAAATTTTTAACCCATCTTCCTCATTTATGAATTCACCGCTCGAATTAAATAGTTTCAATGCATTCCATTTCTTTTTATTATGACTGGCGGATAGCATAATACCACCGCTAGCTTGTTCTGAATTCACAGCTATTCCTAAGGTCGGTGTTGGAGAAACACCTAAATCAACAACATTAATTCCAATTCCAACAAGTGTATTATTAACCAATGTGTGAAACATTGGTCCTGAAATCCTTGAATCTCTTCCAGTGTAAATCCTTAAATCACCGATGTTATTCTCTTTAATCCATTTTCCATAAGCTGAAGTAAAACGTACAACATCCAATGGAGTAAGATTTACCTCAGGCACCCCTCCTACTGTGCCGCGAATTCCTGAAATTGATTTAATTAAGGTCATATTGTATAAAATATAAAACCTTGCAATTTAAATTATAATAAGTAAATGTAGCTCTCACACACAAATTTAATGTACGATATTAAAGTAATTAATGTTAATCATTAAACCAGAGTGTAATTATTTTTAAAATGGTTTTTAAAAGAATTATTTTAGCAAGATGAATTTTTTAGGTCACATTTATTTGTCAGGTCACGATAAAGAATTAGCTGTAGGCAACCTGGTTGCAGATCAAATAAAGGGCAATAAAATTTCAGAATTACCAGATAAAATAAAAAGTGGGATTGTCTTGCACAGATTAATCGATGAATTTACTGACAATCACAACTCATACAAAAATTGTGTACATGAATTATTTCCAAAATACAGGCATTACAGCAGAGTTATTATTGATATGTATTTTGATCATTTTTTAGCGGCTAATTGGAAAGATTTTCATAGAACACCTTTAAAAATTTATTCAAATAGTTTTTATGATAAACTTGAAAAATCATGTCTCTATTTCAATGTTCAAGTCCAATACTTTATACGTACTTTTATTAGTCAAAAATGGCTTGAACAATATTCAAATCTTAAAGATCTTAAGGTTATTTTGAAACAAATGGAAGAAAGGACAAAATTCCCTTCTAAATTAGCAGCTTCAACTTATGATTTAATTGAAAAATATACCTATTTTGAAAGCCATTTTTTCCATTTTATGGAGGATGTAACCCTTTTTACAAAAAATAAAATAAAGGATTTATGATCTTGAGACTTTTAATAAAGTTGACACATATAACGATAGTTCTATCTTTTCTTAGTAGTTGTAACAAAACTAAAGATATCAAAGCAGCTGTTGTAAGCGCACGTAAAGAAGCTTCTGACATAGGAATATCAGTATTAAATAAAGGTGGTTCTGCATTTGATGCTATGATTGCAACTGATTTGGCTCTTACTGTTTGCTTTCCAAATGCTGGAAATATTTCAGGAGGTGGGTTTTTAGTCTACAGAACTGCCTCTGGTGAAGTCGGTAGTTTGGATTACAGAGAAAAGGCTCCATTAAGTGCATATGAGAAAATGTATTTGGATGTAAACGGAGATGTCATTCCTGAAAAAAGTACTCTGGGTGGACTAGCAGTAGGTGTTCCAGGAACAGTTGCAGGTTTAGTAGAAATACATAGTAAATTTGGTACTTTGCCATGGGAGGATCTAGTTAAGCCAGCCATTGATCTTGCAACTAATGGATACATCGTTACGGAAAAACAGGAAAGAAGTCTTAAAAGTAAGAAAGATGATTTTATTAAAATAAATGGTAAAAAAACTTTTTATGCCCAGGATTTTAAGGCTGGTGATACGGTGAAAAATATTGCTTTGGCTGAAACTCTAAAGCGTATTTCTAAATATGGTGCTAAAGGTTTTTATCAGGGTCCAGTTGCTGAAGCACTAGTTAAAAGAGTCCGTGAAGCTGGTGGAATAATTACCCATGAAGATTTAATTAAATATAAGCCAGTCTGGAGAGAGCCTTTAAATTTTAGATATAAAAACTTAAATATATACTCCATGGGTCCACCTTCGAGTGGGGGAATCTGTCTTGGACAAATATTGAAAATGATTGAACCGTATAACATAAATCAATATGATCATAATTCTGAAAAAGCAATACAACTTATAGTTGAAGCTGAACGTAGATCATATTCAGACAGAAGCAAATATTTAGGAGACCCAGATTTTAACAAAATATCTTATAATCAATTAATTAGTCATAATTATTTAAACAATAGGATGAAATCTTTTACCTTCGATCTTGCTTCTGAATCAAAAGACATCAAAGCTGGCAAAATTGCATCTAAAGAAAGTGAAGAAACCACTCATTATTCGATATTAGATAAAGAAGGAAATGCGGTTGCTGTTACAACCACTCTTAACGGGAGTTATGGATCAAAGGTATTTGTAGAAGATGGGGGATATTTTCTAAATAACGAAATGGACGATTTTAGTATTAAACCTGGATTTGCAAACATGTTCGGTTTAATTGGTAGTGAGATAAATTCAATAAAAGCAGAAAAAAGAATGCTAAGCTCAATGACACCGACAATAATTTTAAAAGATAATAAACTCTATATGATCCTTGGTACCCCTGGAGGATCTACAATTATTACATCTGTACTGCAAACAATACTAAATGTTTACGAATTTGGAATGGATATTCAATCAGCAATAAATGCCCCACGCTTTCATCATCAATGGCTGCCTGAAAAAATCGAATTCGAAAATGGTGTATTTGATGAGTTGTCCATGAAAAAACTCCAGGATAAAGGCTATGATGTAAAGCAGGAGTATAATAGGGTAATTGGGCGGGTAGATGCAATTTTGGTTTCAAAAAGTGGTATTATAACAACCGGTGCTGATCCCCGTGGTGATGACAGAGCATCTCATATTTACTATTGATTTTTAAATCATCGCATGCAAAAAAATAACTACATAAACATTGAGGGGGCTCGCGTTCATAATCTAAAAAATATTGATTTAAAAATTCCTAGAAATAAATTGGTCGTCATTACTGGTCTCTCTGGCAGTGGAAAATCGTCACTTGCATTTGATACAATTTACGCCGAAGGACAAAGGCGCTATATGGAAACATTTTCAGCCTATGTCAGACAGTTTTTAGGCAATATGGAGCGTCCTGAAGTTGATAAAATAGATGGGCTTTCGCCAGTAATTGCTATAGAACAAAAAACTACCTCCAAAAGCCCAAGATCAACAGTGGGAACAATTACAGAATTATACGATTATTTGAGACTGTTGTATGCAAGGATTGGAGTAGCATATAGTTATAAATCAAATCAAAAAATGATCAGTTATTCTGATTCACAGATTCAGGAATTAATCATACAAGAATATTTTAACAAAAAAATATCTCTTCTCGCTCCAATAATTCAATCTAGAAAAGGTCACTACCGTGAGTTATTGGATTCCCTTTCAAGACAAGGATTTTCAAAAGTAAGAGTAGATCAAAAAATAATCGAGTTAACACCAGGTCTAAAATTAGATCGATACAAAACACACGACATAGATTTAGTGATTGATCGTTTTACAGTTAAGGATAATGATGATTTTAAAAAACGTCTTGAAGAGTCAATTAAAACGGCAATGCATTACGGTGATGGAACTGTATTAATTTCAGATTTAGACCAGGATAATACGCGCTATTTCAGTAAAAACCTCATGTGTCCCTCTTCTGGAATTTCATATCCGGTACCAGAACCAAACACCTTTTCATTCAACTCACCAAAAGGAATGTGTCCCAAATGTAAAGGGTTAGGTATTCAACATAAAGTAAATCTTAAAAAAATAATCCCGGATGATGAGCTGTCAATTGCTCAAGGTGGGCTTGCGCCATTAGGATCAAAAAAAAATAATTGGACTTATCGTCAGATTGAAACCATAGCAACTTGTTACGGTTTTAATTTGACTGACCCGATAAAAATGATTCCAAGTGAGGCAATGGCTGTTGTTTTAAAAGGGAGCAAAGAGAAATTTGAAATCCCCTCTAAAAATTTGGGAATTACAAGAACATATAATATAGATTTCGAAGGACTAGAAAATTATATAAAAAATATTTACAGTGAATCACCTACTGCAAGCTTAAAAAGATGGGCAGATGAATTCATGGACAAATTTGAATGTGAAAAATGTTTTGGATCAAGATTAAGAAAAGAAGCACTTAATTTTAGAATTAACAATAAAAATATATCTGAAGTAACCAAAATGGATTTAGATGATCTCTTGATTTGGATAAAATCACTTCATAAATTTTTGAATGAAAATGAGAAAAAAATTGCTTCAGAAGTTATAAAGGAAATTTCAAATCGATTACAATTTTTACTTAATGTAGGTTTAAATTATCTGCAACTTAGCAGATCATCAAAATCTCTTTCTGGAGGGGAGTCCCAAAGAATTAGACTTGCTACTCAGATTGGATCGCAATTAATGAACGTATTATATATTTTAGACGAACCAAGTATTGGCCTTCATCAAAGGGACAATAAAAGGCTAATTGGCTCCTTAAATTCGTTAAGAGATTTAGGGAATTCAATTCTAGTAGTGGAACATGATAAAGATATGATGTTAAGTGCAGATTATCTAATTGATATGGGGCCTTTGGCAGGGAAGAAAGGCGGATTAGTTATATCCCAAGGGAATCCCAAACAGATTCTTTTAGAAAATACTCTGACTGCAAATTATCTAAATGGTAATTTACAAATTAATATTCCTAATATTCGTAGAAAAGGAAACGGTAAAAAAATAAATTTGATTGGTTGCTCAGGAAATAATTTAAAAAATATAAATATTGAATTTCCTCTTGGTGTAATGATAGGGATAACAGGAGTTTCGGGGAGTGGAAAATCTTCTCTGATTAATGAAACTTTATATCCTGTAATAAGCAATTATCTGTACAATTCCTTTAAATCTCCTCTTTCTTATCAAAATATTACGGGACTGGAAAATATTGATAAAATAGTTGACGTAAATCAAAGTCCAATAGGAAGGACCCCTAGAAGCAATCCTGTCACATATTGTGGTGCTTTTAGTGAAATCAGAAGTTTGTTTACAAAAACTCCAGAAGCACAAATTAGAGGTTATAAGCCAGGTAGATTTAGTTTTAACGTAATTGGTGGCCGTTGCGAAAATTGTCAAGGTGGCGGTATGAAAATAATTGAAATGAATTTTTTACCGGATGTTCATGTTGAATGTGAAAGTTGCCATGGGAGGAGATTTAACCGAGAAACACTTGAAGTCAGATATAAAGGTAAATCCATATCAGATGTTCTTGAAATGTCAATAAATGAAGCTTGTGATTTTTTTGAACAAATTCCAAAAATATATAGAAAACTAATAGCATTAAAGGAAGTTGGTTTAGGCTATGTTAATTTAGGACAACCTTCGACAACACTCTCAGGTGGAGAAGCACAAAGAGTGAAACTTGCTTCTGAACTTTCCAAAAAAGATACTGGTAATACGCTCTTTATTTTAGATGAGCCCACAACTGGACTTCATTTTGAAGACATACGTGTTCTTCTTGGCATTTTAAATATTTTGGTTGACAAGGGAAATACTGTTATGATTATCGAGCATAACCTTGATGTAATTAAGCAGGCTGATTATATTTTTGACATAGGACCTGAGGGGGGGAAAAATGGTGGAAAATTAGTCTGTAAAGGGACTCCAGAAGAGCTAATACTAAATCAAGACAGTCATACTGCAAAGTTCCTAAAAAAAGAGTTAGAATCTAAATACATAACTACTTGAGATGGATTATAAATTCAAGTTTCTTTTATATATATATATATGTTTGCTTCAGCTAAAAGCAATATCTCAAACAACATATAATATTGACAGTGAATTAGATTCAAACGAAAAAACATTAACAATTTCCCAAACAATTTCATTTAAAAACACATCAAATATTAAACTTGACAAAATATATTTGAATGACTGGGCTAATTCATACGAAGGCACAGAGTCTCAGCTTGTAAACCATTTGGCAAACCAATTTAATCGCAGTTTTTATTTCAGTGCAAAAAATAAACTTGGTTTCACTAAAATTGAAAGTATAAATAATGAAAATAAATCATTAAGGTGGTCAAGGCTTGAGAATCAGCTTGACATAGTTGAATTAAAACTTATTGAAACCATAAATCCAGGTGAAAGAATTGATATTTCAATAAAATATCAAGTTAAACTTCCAGATGATAAATTTACTGGATACGGGATAAATTCGAATAATAAAATATTCATCAGAGATTTTTTTATTAGTGTTAGCCCATTCAAAAAAGGGGATTGGATATTACATAGTAATCTTGGACTAAGGGACAATAGTAACCCTCCATCTAATTATTTTATTAATTGGAAATATCCTAAAAACTACAATTTAGTCACTAACTTAACTAACGTTTCAACAAAAAATTATAGTGAAAATTTAGTTTTAAGCCGATTTGAAGCTGCAGAATTATCAAGCCCAGAATTTATTTTTGATGAAAAAAATGACTTTGAAAGGATAGTATTTGATGATGGTTTCGTAATTGTAACCGATATTTTACCTAAGAAAAATGGAAAAGTTGAGCTAGAGAAATCTTTGCAAAAAATTTATTCATTTACAAAGACCATTTTAGGCCCATTGAAAAATTATAAATTGTTAGTTCTGAGGAAAGATTATGCCAAAAACCCTTTAGTAGGTATAAGCGAAGCATTTTCATTTTTGAAGCCATTTAGTGAAGAATTTATTTTTGAAACAAAATTTATTAAAGCTTTTTTAGCCTCTTATTTACACGAGCTTTTAGAAATAAACAAAAGAAAAAATCATTGGATTCCAGGTGGTATTCAAACATACACAATGATGAAATATGTTGAAAAGTTTTATCCTGAAACTAAATTTCTTGGTGCATTGAAAGACTTTAAAATTTTAGGAATCCCCCTATTTAAAGGATATAGTGCACCTAAAATTGGATTTAATGAAAGTTTCTCTTTTATATATGAATTTGGCGAACATGCAAATAATCAACAATCAGACACATTAGGCAGAGAAAAGTTAACAAAATCCAATGAACTTTACACCTCACCATATCATGTTGGATCAGGTTTGTTTTATTTAGATCAATTTTTAGGTAAAAGAATCTTATTAGAAAGTTTGTATGAATATACGTCAGGCAAAGGTGAAAAGAAATTAAAAACAATTTTGGAAAATAAATCCGACAAAAACTTAAATTGGTTTTTTAATGACTATCTATCTGACAGAGAAGCATTTGATCTCCATATAAAAAATACTGTGAAAAATAAAACGACAACATCCATAACCATTAGTGAAAAGAATAAAAGAAAATTACCATTTAAGTTAGATTTCATTAAAAATGATAGCATCTTAAAAGAGCATTGGTATTTTTATACAGGAAATGACTCTATATTCAAATTTAAAAACGGGGAATATGATTTTGCAGCAATAAATTCTAATCGATACCTACCTGAAAAAAACAGAAATAATAACTGGAAATACTTGCGTTCATCTCACGGTATAAAACCCCTTAAGTTGACCTTTTATGGTGACAGTGAAAACCTTAAACGCAATCAACTATTTTATCACCCAATATCAGATTTTAATGTTTATGATGGATTTACTGCTGGAATGAGGATTTATAATACAAGAGTAAAAAATCAACCTTTTGAACTTGATATTCATCCCCAATACTCTTTTAAAGAGGATGATTACGTAGGATTTTTTAGAACCCGTTATCGATTTATTAATCATAAAAGTAAAAATTATCTTAATCAGGCTTTTATAACTGGTAAAAGTTATCATTATAACACAAATTTGCGATACACTTCTATACAGCCCTCATTTTCAATGTATTTTAGACCTTTAGATTTGAGATCAAATAAGAGGCAGCTGTTTAATGTTTCATGGTACAACGTTTTTAGAGAACGAGATCCTGAAATTGTAGTAAATCCAGATTATAGCGTTCTAAGTTTTCTGCATCGATACAACAATTCAGATGCTGTTAATGTTTTTTCAACAACATCAAATTTTGAAGTCTCTGGCAAATTTGGTAAAATTCATTTTACAAGCCAATACAGAAAATTATTTCCGAGTGGGCGTCAATTTTCAATTCGCTTATTTGCTGGAAAATTTATTTGGCATAATACACTTGAAACCCAATTTTTCGATTTCAATCTAAATCGTTCACCTGATTACCTGTTTCGATATGATTATTTAGGCAGATCAGACGAGACTGGTATTTGGAGTCAACAATTTGTTCCTGCAGAAGGTGGATTTAAATCCTTTTTTGATGAGTCTTCATCAAATAATTACATGATATCAATTAACGCTTCAATAGGAATCTGGAAATGGATTGAACTTTACGGTGACATAGGAACTCTTAAAAACCAAGGACGTAATTCTAAAATTTATTTTGATTCTGGAATTAAATTTAATCTTGTTCAAGATTATTTTGAACTGTTTTTCCCTCTTTACTCTTCAAATGGTTTCGAACCAACACAAGACTTCTATTCAACAAAAATTAGATTTTTGTTTTATCCTAGATTAAGCACATTAAGTAGTCTTTTCACACGAAAATGGTTTTAATATTTAAAATCAAATCTTTTTTTAATTTGACTATATCGTAATTTAAGGCAACCTTTTTTTGTATTTTGCAAACACTTATGAGTGTTGAAAATAAAGACGAAGAAATTAAGATTTCATTTAAGGACTTTAAAAACCAAGTTATTTCTGATTATAAGATTGCAGTAACTAGCAGAGAATGTAGTGTTCTTGGCAGAAAAGAAGTTTTTTCAGGGAAAGGAAAATTTGGAATTTTTGGCGATGGAAAAGAATTGCCTCAACTAGCCTTGAACCATTTTTTTAAAAAAGGTGATTATAGAGCAGGATATTATCGAGACCAGACTCTTCTTATGGCGCAGGGACTCCTTAGTGTTTCAAATATTTTTGCATCCTTATATGCTGACCTAGATTTAAAAAGAGAACCTATGTCTGGCGGAAGGCAAATGGGAGGCCACTTTATGACAGCAAATAAAAATAAAAATAATGAATGGTTGAGTTTATTAAAAATTAAAAATCATAGTGGCGATATTTCGCCAACAGGTTCCCAGATGCCAAGATTATTGGGTCTTGCGCAGGCATCAAAAATTTACAGAAACCTTAAAATTAAAAACAGTAAAAATTTTTCTGATAAAGGAAACGAAATTGCATGGGGAACAATTGGAAATGCAAGCACTAGTGAGGGTATGTTTTTTGAAGCTATAAATGCCGCAGGTGTTCTTCAGGTTCCGATGGTAATAAGTATATGGGATGACGGCTATGGAATTTCAGTGTCAAATGAAGAACATACAACAAAACAAAGTATCTCTGAAGTACTAAAGGGTTTTCAACGAACAAATACTGAAAAAGGTTTTGAAATATTATCGGTCAATGGATGGGATTACTTAAGCCTAATAGAGACATATAATTTTGCTTCGAAAATCGCAAGGTCAGAACATGTTCCAGTTTTGATTCATGTCAAAGAATTAACACAGCCACTAGGGCACTCATCGTCAGGATCGCATGAACGATATAAATCCAAATCACGCCTTGAGTGGGAAAAAATGTATGACTGCAACCTTAAAATGAGGGAATGGATAATAAATGAAGGTATAGCTACTGAATTAGAAATAGAGGATATAGAAAAACAAATTGTAAGTGATGTTAGGAATATAAGACGTGAAGCATGGAATAACTACCAATCTCCTATTATCAAGGAAAAGGAAAATTTGATAAAATTTGAATCAACACTAAAAAAAATCACACATAATGATCCACACATACATTTAATTTATTCTCACTTAGAAAAAATTGAAGAAATTGGATATAAGGATCTTATATCTGCCGGCAGAAAAATTAATCTAGTTCTTGCGAAGTATGATTACAGCGGATTTGAGAATTACATAAAATGGTTTAAGGAGTTATATGAATTTGTATCAAATAAAATTTCATCTGATTTATACAGCCATCCTTTAAAAGGTTTGGAAAAGATTAACTGCACTAAACCAATTTTTGAAAAAGAATCAAAAATGGTAGATGGTAGAATAATCATAAGAGACAATTTTGATATATTATTTAAAAAATATGACAATCTTATTATGTTTGGAGAAGATGTTGGAAAAATTGGCGATGTCAATCAGGGGATGGAAGGCATGCAGAAAAAATATGGTAAAAATAGAGTTTCTGATACAGGTATTAGGGAATCAACAATTATAGGACAGGGAATTGGATTAGCATATCGTGGACTTCGTCCAATAGCAGAAATTCAATATTTAGATTATATTCTTTACTGCTTACAAATATTAAGTGACGATTTAGCTACAATGAGTTATAGAACTGTAGGACAGCAGTTTGCTCCTTTAATAATAAGGACTAGAGGCCATCGGTTAGAAGGTATTTGGCATTCAGGATCTCAAATGGGTGGGTTAATTAATTTGCTTCAAGGTATTTTTATTTTGACTCCTCGGAATATGACCCAAGCTGCTGGTTTTTATAACATGCTAATGAAGATCAAACAACCAGCTATAGTCATTGAATCTCTAAATGGATATCGGGTTAAAGAAAAATTACCTAAAAATTTGGGAGAATTTACAATTCCAATAGGTGAAATTGAAACTATTTTAGAGGGAAAGGATATTACAATAATATCTTATGGATCGACTTTAAGACTTGTTGTGAATACGGCAAAAAGATTGTTACAGGAAGGAATTTCGGCCGAAATAATCGATTTGCAAAGTTTAATACCATTTGATTTAAAAAATCAAATCAAAGAAAGTATAAGTAAAACAAATCGCTTACTGATTGTTGATGAAGATGTGCCTGGTGGGGCTTCGGCTTATATATTCCAACAGCTAGTTGATAAGCAAAATATATTTAATTTCCTAGACTCGACTCCTAAACTATTAACTGCAAATGCACATAGGCCTGCATATGGGGGTGATGGTGATTATTTTTCGAAACCCTCTGAAGATGACATTTTTGAGGCCGCATACCAAATTATGAATGATTCTAACCCAAATAAGTATCCACTCATATCTTATAAATAAACCTAGTTTCAAATCGAAAAAAGTTTTAAAACTAATTCTTCAAGAATTGTGGTGTTTTTTTTATTTAAGGCCCCGATACCTTTAGATTCTAAATCAGCTTTCATAATATATTCTAGTGCCTGTAAGATTTGTTTTACCGAAAATCTTTCTGCAGCTATTTTGTATTCATCAAAAAAATAAGGGTTTATACCAACTTTACTCATATCATAACAACCGCTTTTCAGCATAATTAGTTTTTGAAAGTAATTATGCAGTGACCCCAAGATAAGGAAAACAGGGTTTTCTCGAGGATTAGTATTCAAAAACTTTGTAATTTGGAATGCTTTTGTAAAATGACCTAAACCGATAGCATTCTGCAATTCAAAAGTATTATAATCTTTACTAATACCAATATATTTCTCTACATGTTGTTTATCTACTGTTTCACTATCTGAAACAATTATTTTCAGTTTTTTCAATTCACTATCAAGCCTACTTAAATTATTTCCAATATTTGATACTAGTAGCTCAATCGCATGGGGAGAGATGTCTAATCTGATATTGGAAGCATTTAATTTGATCCAATTAAATAATTGATTATCGCTTACACCTTTAAAATTTCCACATTCACCAAACACTTCAGCATTTTTATATAGCTTTTTTCTTTTATCAAATTCTTTATGTTTATAACAGAAAATAATTATTGAATGATTAGAGGGTTGGGATACGTAATTTGCAAGATAATCATACTCGTTGGCACGCATATTTTGAGCCTCTTTAACTATTATAAGATTGTATTTTGATAACATCGGGAAACGCCTTGCAGATTCAATAATATCAGATGCTCTTGTGTCTTGGCCATAAAATTTTGTAAAATCAAACTCTTTGGAAGCTTCTTGAACAATTTTATTTACAAGAATGGATGAAACAGAGTCTATAAAATAAGTTTCTTTTCCCGATAAAAGATAAAAAGGTGAATATTTCTCCTTTTTGATATTCGACAGTATTTTATTGTAGTCTTGCATCTAAAAATTTTATCGCAACTTTATACCGTGAAAAAATTGAATTTCCCAAAATATAATCTGCTAACTAAAAATATAGAAAATAAACATTATATATTTGAACCTATACGCAAAAAATGGCTTTTTTGTTCACCTGAAGAATGGGTAAGGGTCCATTGTATAAATTACGTTGTCCACACTAAGGGCTATCCATCTTCTCATCTAAGTGTTGAACATCAAATAGATGTTTATGGGCTAAAAAAAAGGTTTGATTTGTTGGTTTATAGTAAAAAACTATCACCATTTATTTTAATAGAATGTAAATCACCATCAGTAAGAATTAATCAAAAAACATTTGATCAAATTATTCAATATAATCTTAAACTCAAATGTCCATATCTTATGGTTACAAATGGACTAAATCATTATTTTTGTGCTGTAAAACAAAATGAAAAAAAAGTTGAGTTTATAGATTCTATTCCTTTTTATTCAAAAAATAAATGAAACGGGCTGCAGTTGTTCTTCTAAACTTTAATGGCTTAGAATTATTGAAAAAATTTTTGGATTATACAATTTTAAATAGTCCTCAGGCAGATGTTGTCTTAATTGATAATTGTTCAACTGATAATTCAGTGACCTGGTTCAAATCAAAATATCCTGACTTACTTTGTATTCAACTAGATAAAAATTATGGTTATGCGGATGGATATAATAAAGGTCTGAAATTTGTTAAAAACAAATACTATGCGCTGTTAAATACAGATTTAATTGTTACAGAAAATTGGCTTAATCCAATTATCCAGAAATTTGAGTCTAATAGCGAGATAGGTGTTATTCAACCACATATATTAGATTACAATAAAAAAAAATATTTTGAATATGCTGGAGCTGCTGGAGGTTATATAGACAAATATGGTTTCCCCTACTGTCGAGGCAGAATCCTCAATACGATTGAAGTTGATAAAGGTCAGTATAATTCACCTAAAGAAATTTTTTGGGCCAGCGGCGCTTGTTTCGTAATAAAAAGTAAAATATTTTGGAAGTTTAATGGATTTGACGGTGATTTTTTTGCACATCAAGAGGAAATTGATCTGTGCTGGAGGATCTTCAATCAGAATTACAAAATATATGCCCTAGGAGAGTCCAAGGTATTTCATATAGGTGGTGTGACTTTACCAAAATCCCCTAACAAAACTTACTTAAACCACAGAAATTCCCTTTTCATGTTGATGAAAAATCTTCCTGGAAAACATAAATCTAGCATTTTAATTTCGCGTATGTTAATAAATGCTGCTATCGCTTTATATTATCTGTTTTCTCTAAAATTATTGAATTTTATTTCAATTTTACGCGCACATATTGCATTCATTATTTCGTTCAGAAGGTTCGCTCTCAAGGAAAATAAAATAAGAAAAAAACCAGATTATTATAAATATAAGAACATTTTATATGCATATTTTATCAGAGGCTTCACATATTTCGGTGATTTAAACCAAAAAAATTAAATAAATTCGTTTAAATTGCACATTATAAAATATTTAAACAAATTAATTATGAAAAGAGCTTTGACTTTAGCGATATCTGGAATTTTAATTGCATCATGTGTATCGCAGAAAAAATTCACAGAATTAGAAGAATTACAGCAAAATACAAAAGATCTATTAGACTCGACTACAGTTAAATTAAATGCAACCAGCGAAGAAAAGGAAGCAGCGTTAGCACAACTTGCTACTCTTACAGAACAGAATAAGTTCTTAAAAGAAAATAATCAAGATCTAATTGATAATATTGGAAACCTAACTACACTTTCAAAAAAAGGTGCTGAAAATCTTGAAATGTCACTCGAGAGTATGAAAGAAAAAGATGTTAGAATCCAAAAAATGCAAGACGCAGTAACGAAAAAAGATTCAGTTACGCTAGCTCTAGTAACTAGTCTTAAAGGTGTTTTAGGTAATCTTAGCGATGAAGATATTGAGATAAATGTTGAAAAAGGCGTTGTCTATGTTTCAATATCAGATAAGCTACTTTTTAGAAGTGGAAGCTATACTGTAACATCTAGGGCAAAAGAAGTTTTAGGAAAGGTTGCTAAGGTTGTAAATGAGAAACCTGATATTGAGTTTATGGTCGAAGGACATACTGATAACGTTCCTATAAAAATTGAGGGGATTCAAGACAATTGGGAACTCTCTGTTAAGCGTGCTACAGCTGTCGTAAGAATTTTAGAAAAAGATTTTGGAGTAGCACCCTCAAGAATGACAGCTGCTGGACGAAGTTATTACTTACCAGTCGCAGATAATGATACCGCGTCTAATCGTGCGAAAAATAGAAGAACTAGAATTGTAGTGTTGCCAAAATTAGATCAATTTTATGATCTTATTGATCAAGGCATGCAGTCAGCTCAATAATCATACTTACTTTTTCAAAAAAAGGGTTACTCTCCAAGTAACCCTTTTTCATTTTAAAGTAATTTTATTTTAAAAAAAATATTGATTATACTTTTAACTTCATGCAGATAGAAAAAAATTTGAGTATTTTAAAAAGTAGTATTCCAAACAACATTGATATAGTTGCTGTATCAAAAACTAAACCCATTAATGACTTAAAAGAAGCTTATCATGCTGGACAGAGAATTTTTGGTGAAAATAAAGTTCAGGAAATGGTGTCCAAATTTGATCAATTACCCAAAGACATACTATGGCATATGATTGGGCATTTACAAACAAATAAAGTCAAATATATAGCCTCGTTTGTAAATACTATCCACTCCGTTGATAGTCACAAACTTTTAAAAGAAATACAAAAACAAGCCTTTAAACGCAATCGAGAAATAAAATGTCTAATACAAATAAGAATTGCTAATGAAGAGACCAAGTTTGGTATAAAGCCTTCAGAGCTAGAAGAATTTTTAAATTTCTCTAAAACACTTCCGAATATCAAAATTTCAGGTCTAATGGGAATGGCAAGCTTTACAGAAGACAAAAATCAGATTAGAAATGAATTTAGGTCCCTTTCAAAGCTGTATAATAGTTATAATAATCTTAGAGTTTTATCAATGGGTATGAGTGGTGACTACCAAATAGGGATTGAAGAAGGTTCAACAATGGTGAGGATCGGAAGTAAAATTTTTGGAGAGAGGAATTATTAAGATGTATGCCATTATAGATATTGAGACAACTGGAGGTGATTACGATGAGGAAGGAATTACAGAAATTGCAATATATCAATATGATGGCTTTAAAATTACAGACCAATTTTGTAGTTTGATAAATCCAAAAAAAAAAATCCAACCGTTCGTACAAAAGCTTACTGGAATAAATGAAAAGATGATTGAGAAAGCACCAGTATTTTTTGAGGTTGCAAAACGAATCGTCGAAATTACTAGGAATTGCATAATAGTTGCACATAATGCAGCTTTTGACTATAGAATATTAAAAACAGAATTTAAAAGACTTGGATATCTATTTGAAAGGGAAACAATTTGTACGATAAATTTATCAAAGGAATTACTACCAGAGCAGAAAGAATTTAGTTTAGGAAAATTGGTAAATAACCTTGGTATTCCATTTTCAATTAGGCATAGAGCATTTGGAGATGCTCAAGCAACTCTTAAGCTTTTTGAGTTACTTATTGAAAAGGATATTAAAAAAAATATTATAAGAGAACACATAAAAAATTTAAATAATAATAAAGCTTCAAAACGATTTCTTAAAATTATTGACAAATTACCAACAAAAATGGGCATATACTATATTCTCGATGCACATAACAAAATAATATACATAGGGAAAAGCAAAAATATAAAACAGACTGTTACTCAAGATTTAACCTCATCGAAGAAGAAATCGTTAATTATTCAAAATAAAATATCTCAAGTCTCTTTTTCTCTAACTGGTGGTCAACTAATCACACTTTTAAAACAACAAATTGAAATAAAAATTAACAGACCTGTATTAAATACTTCCTCTAAATACAGAATTTATTCAGTTGGTGTTAGAGTTGATGACACAAAAACATACCACCGTATAATTATTGAGCAGGTCAAAAAAAAATTTAAATATTTAACAGTGTTCAAAAATAAAATCGATGCGGAAAAGGCAATTGCAATTTTGGTACAGAAATTTGAAATAAAGTTAAATAATTCAAGTTTTTCTATTAAGTCAAAAGAAAGCCCAAAAAAATATAATTACAAAGTCAAAAAATTAAGTAAATCATTTTCATATCCTTTCCCAAACTTCCTAATAATCGAAAATGGAAGAAAACATGGGGAATTCACCTTCATTTTGATAAAAAATAATCAATTCAGAGGTTATGGATATTTTGAATTAAATCATCAAATTAAAACAATTTCACAAATAAATTCACGCCTTATTTCAATGGAAGAAAACAACGATACAAAAAAATTAATTTATAGTTTTTTATTAAAAAAGAAATACATAAAGTTGATAAATTTATAAAGTTTCTAGAATTCAAATGGTTTGATATATTAAGTTTATTTTAGTTAATATAAAATGAAAAGATTACAACATCGTCTTCATACAATTATATATGAAGCTGATACACCAGCAGGAAAGCTCTTTGATGTTTTACTGCTGATAACTATATTATTAAGTGTCTTTTTTGTTTCACTAGAGAGCATTGAAGCTATAAATAACATATATAGTGAGTACTTAAATATAGCTGAATGGGTTGTGACAATTTTATTTTCAATTGAATATTTACTCAGAATTATCTGCGTCCGAAGACCACTGAGTTATATTTTCAGTTTTTATGGAATAATTGATTTCATTTCAATTGTCCCAAAATATCTTTCTCTGATTATAATTGGAACAAATAGTTTAGTGGCTTTAAAAGCACTTCGTCTGTTAAGAGTATTTAGAATACTAAAACTAGCACCATATATAGGCGAATCAAATGCTTTGTTAAAAGCTTTAAAAGCGAGTGGAAGAAAAATATTTGTCTTCCTTTTTAGTGTAGTTATTTTATGCGTCATTTTTGGTACTTTAATGTATCTAATAGAAAGTGAAAAAAGTGGTTTCACAAGTATCCCTATTAGTATCTATTGGTGTATTGTAACTTTAACAACTGTTGGTTACGGTGATATTGCACCTATAACTCCATTTGGACAATTTTTAGCATCAATTATTATGGTTTTAGGTTACGGAATAATTGCTGTTCCAACTGGAATTGTTACAGCTGAAATGACAAAAAAAACAAATGTAGATTTAAATACCCAATCTTGTCCATATTGTATGAATTCAGATCATAAAGAGGATGCGATTTATTGTCATGAGTGTGGAAAAATACTCAATGATGAAAAATAATACATTAATTTATGTAGCTGGACCAACATGCGTTGGAAAAACAAAATTTAGCATAGAGCTAGCGAAAAAATTTAAAACTGAGATTCTCTCTTGTGATTCAAGACAATTTTACAATGAAATTTCAATTGGAACTGCTGTGCCTAGTAAAAATGAGCTCTCTCAAATTAAACATCATTTTATTCAACATAAATCAATCAAGGACATCTATACCGTTGGTGATTTTGAGAAAGATATTATTCAGAAAATAAATGAACTTTTTCAAGATAAAAAAATACTTATAATGGTTGGAGGATCTGGTATGTATGCGGATGCTGCAATGTTTGGAATAGATAAATTCCCAACCATAACTGAAGATACTAGAAAACAAATAAACTATTTTTATAAAAAGCATGGCCTAAAGTCACTGCAAAATTTACTTTTTGAAAAGGACCCTACCTATTTCAAGTCTGTTGATATTAAAAATCCAGCCCGTTTAGTAAGAGCACTAGAAGTTTCTATTAGTTCTGGCCGTCCTTACTCCTCATTTTTAGGAAAGACGAACAAAAAACGTGATTTTATTTCAAAAATGATTCTTTTAGATTGTCCAAGAAATATTCTTTATCAGAAAATAAACAAACGTGTAGATTCCATGTTAAAAAAAGGTCTAGAAGAAGAGGCCTTTAATTTAAAAAGTTATAAAAATTTAACACCATTAAAAACAATTGGATATAAAGAGCTATTCAAATATTTTGATGGAAAACTTACACTTAACGACGCTGTAGATGAAATAAAAAAAAATTCACGAAGATTTGCAAAAAAACAGATTACATGGTTTAAAAAATATGAAAATTCAATTAAAGTTTCATCTAGTAAATCTGTTGATGAGATACATGATATTTTGTTAAGATTAAGGTAGTTGAGAATTAGACAGAAATATTTAAATAAGTCAAGACACTCAGCATATATTTTGTTTGCAATCTAGATGGACTCCAAATAAGTTACTATATTTTGGTTAACTCTTTTGAGTAAATTTTCTGTAGATGATGATCTTACAAAAGACTTGCCCATTATTTTTTCAAATAATTCAATGTACCTTTTTGTAACAGATAAAATCAACTGTTTATCCATTTTTGGCAGATTTTGTCCTGGGAGACCTCTAAAGTTATTTTCTATAAGCCACTCGCGAACAAATTCTTTTGAAAGTTGTTTTTGCCTATCCCCATTAATTTGTCTTTCGGAGTAACCCTTTTCATAAAAATATCTCGATGAATCGGGTGTATGAATTTCGTCGATTAGAACTATTTCTCCTTCAACGGTTTTACCAAATTCATATTTAGTATCGACAAGGATTAATCCTTGTTTCTTTGCAATTTCTGTTCCTCTCTCAAATAGTTTTTTTGTATAGTTTTCAAGAATTTCGTAATCATGTTTACTTACAATACCTTTTTTAATTATTTCTTCTCTTGAAATATCTTCATCATGACCTTTTTCAGCTTTTGTAGATGGTGTTATAATCGGATTTTCAAATTTATCATTCTCTTTCATACCTTCAGGAAGAATAACACCAGATATAGATCTACCGCCAGAATTGTATATCCTAGCAGCATGACCAGTCAAATAACCCCTGATTACCATCTCAACTTTAAATGGTATACAGACTCTACCTATAGAGACATTTGGATCAGGAGTGGCTAGAAGCCAGTTTGGAACAATATCTTTAGTTTGAAAAAGCATATTGGCAGCTATTTGGTTTAATATTTGTCCCTTAAAGGGTATGCCCCTTGGTAAAACAACATCAAATGCAGAAATTCGGTCCGTTACGATTACTACCAACAAATTATTTTTTAATTTATACACATCACGGACTTTTCCTGTATATTTTTCTCTTAATCCTTTTAATTTAAAATCTGTATTTATTAATACATTTGAAATCATTAATTATTGTGTTCAATTGTTTTGTACGCCTCAATAATTTTTTTGACTAATGAATGTCGTATTACATCTTTGTCATCTAGCTGGATAATTCCAATTCCATCCGAATTTTTGAGAATTAAAAGAGCTTCTTTAAGCCCTGATAATACACTTCTTGGCAGGTCAATTTGTTCCGGATCCCCTGTTATGATAAATTTTGAGTTTTTTCCCATTCTAGTTAAAAACATTTTCATTTGAGAATGGGTAGAATTTTGCGCTTCATCTAGTATAACAAAAGCATTGTCAAGTGTTCTTCCACGCATAAAAGCCAGTGGTGCGATTTGTATAATACCTTTTACAAAATAGCCTTGTAAAGTTTCGTTTGGAATCATCTCACGTAAAGCGTCATAGAGTGGCTGCATGTATGGGTCAAGTTTTTCATTCAAATCTCCAGGGAGAAACCCTAAATTTTCTCCTGCCTCAACAGCAGGTCTAGTCAGGATAATTCTTTTTACTTGTTTATCTTTCAAAGCTTTAACTGCAATCGCTACTCCAGTATAAGTCTTTCCAGTTCCAGCGGGACCAATGGCAAATACCATATCATTTTTTTTTATGGATTCAACCAATTTCCTCTGGTTTAAAGTCTTAGCCTTAATTATTTTCCCCCCTACTCCATGCAATATATTAGCTTCGGTGCCGCCATTTAAAAAAGCTTTCTCTTTGCTATCAGCTAAAATAATTCTATCAATTATCTCTTCATTTAACACATTGAATTTACCGTAATGCGCTACAAGCATATGTGTCTTTGTAGAAAATTCTTGGAGAAGGATATCCTCACCATATGCCATAAGAGTGTTTCCTCTAGCTACTATCTTAATTTTTGGAAAATGTTTACTTATCTTCTGTACATTTGTATTTTGATGACCAAAGAACTCTTGTGCACTTACTCCAGTTAAATCAATTTTAATTTCATTCAAAGTCTACAAATTTAAAATGGTTTATTTTTGTGTTTGAGCTAAATTATATTTTTAAAATTAGATAATTTTAAATTAATCAATAATTATAAACAGACTTTATGCCAATTGTTACCCTGACTACAGATTTTGGACATAAAGATTACTCTGTTTCAGTAATTAAAGGGGCATTAATGCAACAGATTCCAGATATTACCATAATTGATATATCTCATGAAATTAGTCCATATAATCCATCAGAGACTGCGTATATATTAAAAAATGCATTTCGATCATTTCCAAATGGAAGCATTCACATTATTGGTGTGGAATCCGAATGGACTCCTGAAAATGTTCACCTTGTTATGGAATTTGAAGAGCACTATTTTATTTGCTCTGATAATGGAATTTTATCTATGATAAAAGAAGACTTGGCTGCGACAAAAATTGTTGAAATCAATATACATGGAAAAATAGTTTCTGCATTTCCAGTATTTGATATTTTTATAAATGTGGCGGCTCATATTACGAGAAATGGAAAACTTGAAGTAATTGGTAAATCGATTAAAGAAATTAAAGAGTTAACCGATATTAAACCAGTAATTAATAAAGATAAAAATCAAATTTTGGGTAGTGTTATTTATATTGATAATTACGGTAATTTAATAACAAGTATAAAAGAATCCCTTTTTCTTGAAATAGGTAAATCCAGAAACTTTACAATTTTTGCAAGATCTGTAAAATTCAAAAAAATTTTCAAAAGCTATAGTCAAGCAATTGATTTCAACTTACCAAAAGGTAAAAGAGAAGAGGATGGAAAAAAAATTGCATTATTTAATTCAGCAGGTCATCTTGAGTTAGCCGTTTACAAGAGTAATCCTCAAACCGTGGGTGGAGCTGGATCTCTTTTTGGATTGGGTTATCGTGATCCTGTAACAGTTCAATTTGACTAATATGTGGGGTATAGCAAAAAGAGAATTTAAATTTTATTTTACCAATTTGACCGGCTATTTAGTTATTGGTTCATATTTAACAATTAACACATTAATCCTTTGGTTTTTTGATACCCCGTACAATTTTTTAAATTATGAAGTTGCCAATATTGATTTATTTTTTGAATTAGGTCCTTGGCTCCTAGTTGTGCTAATTTCGTCATTATCATTGGGAAGTTTTTCTGAAGAAATATCAACTGGAACTATAGAATTACTGATAACCAAACCCCTAAATCCGTATGAAATTTTTAGAGGCAAGTTTTTGGGGTTAACATCTATTTTTTCTACATGCTTTCTAATAACTCTAATAAATATTCTAGCACTTAATTCATTATTAAAACTTGAATCAGAGCTAGATTTTTCTTCCATTATAACCTCTTATTTTGGTCTATTTCTTGTTGGGCTTATATTTATAAGTATATGCTTGTATTGCTCTCTTTTATATCGAAGCCTAGTTGTATCATTCTTGACTGGTTTTATTTTATGTTTTTTTCAATTTTTCATGTGGGATTTCATAGCTGGCCTAGTTTCGGATCCATTACTATATGAAATTGTATCAAGTATTGGCATAAAAAAACATTATATAAGTCTGTCACGAGGTATTATTAAACTTGATGATATTATTTATTTAATAGGTTCAATAATTATTTTTCATATGCTCGGAGTTGATCAGATTAAAAAATTACAACATATATGAAATTGAATAATAAATTATTTTTAATAGTTTCATTAATTGTCATATTAATGTCCTTAAGCAATATTTTTTTTATACAAATTGATATAACAAATGACAAAAGGTATAGCTTTTCCAAAAGTTCATTGACTAAACTTAAAAAAATAGACGAACCCCTAATTATTGATATTTTTTTGGAGGGAGACATACCTGAAACCTATATACCTTTTCGAAATGAGTTAGACGCGATTCTAAATAGATTGAAGTATTACAATAGTAATATTGTTCTAAAATATAATGATCCTTTTCAATATGGTAAATCTGCTTCGATAATTGAACAAATGAAAGAATTTGGCTTTACTCCAGAAATTGTAGTTCAAAATAAAAACGGTAATCGAAAGGAAAATATAATTTTCCCGTGGGCAATTTTTAGTTATAAGGGAAAATCCCAAAAAGTTGAATTGTTACAAAAACAACTGGGCGACAATGAAAGTATAAAAATTATCAGATCTATGCAGCTTCTAGAAAACAAAATTATGGATGGGATTTTTAGAGTTAGTATTAACGAAAAAAAGAATATAGCTGTACTAAATTCACATGGGACTTCAAAAAATATCAAGATAGCAGACTTACTTAAAAACATAAAACCTTATTATAATTTATCAGCATTTAATTTTAAAAACTCCAAGATTTCTCCAATTCAAAGTTTGGATAGTTTGAAAAAGTTTGATTTACTCATAATTTCAAATGCGAGCAAAAAATTTACTCAAAGTGAGAAGTATATTTTAGATCAATACAATCTTAGTGGTGGAAGATTATTATGGATGGTCAATGGTGTTGCTATCGACAGAGATAGCCTTTTTAATAAGTCTGGAAAAAGTTATCTTTTACCACAGGATCTAAATCTTGAAGACTATTTTTTTAATTATGGGATTAAAATAAAAAAAACACTTATTCAAGATATTTACTGTGCACCTATAGTAGTTGCTAGTGGTAATAATGATAAAACTCAGTACATTCCCTATCCATGGGTTTATTACCCCATAATAAAACCTGAAGAGACAATAATTGGAAAAGATACGGGTCCAATCATTTGCCGTTTTGCAAGTCCAATTGAAGCCATTGATAACAGACTATCGAAATCTTTATTGTTGAAAAGTTCAAACTTTATAAATACATCTGCTTTCCCCGAAGAAATAAGCTTAGAACAAGCTACAAAGAAGATAACACCTTCTGCTTTTAAACAAAAATCAAAAGCAATTGGTTACTTAGTTCAAGGAAAGAATAATTCACTGTTTAAAAATCGAATTAAACCATTTAAAACAAATACTTATATAGAGAAAGGAAATATTGAATTGGTGGTCATAAGTGATGGAAATTTAGCAGAAAATCAAATTGATAAAGGATCTCCACTCCCACTTGGTTATGATAAGTGGACAAATAATTTTTATGCTAACAGATCATGGATAATAAATGTCATTCATTCTTTAGTAGGCAATAGTGACTATCTAGTAACAAAGGGAAAGAAATGGAATTTTGCTTTTTTTGATGTTCAAAAAACTAAAAAAAATATTCAAGTTTGGAAGTGGACATTGATTTCTTTACCAATTCTCATTGGGATAATTACTCTATGGATTACTTCTAAATTAAGAAGTAAACATCTTGAGCTCTAACTGTTGATAAGTTTGTTTTAAGATTAGAATGTTTTCAAATATCTTTATATATATAAGATTTTGATAAAAAACAACCATTTCAATTTTATACTAAAAATTATAATTCATAATGAAATTTATCGTATCTAGTGCTTCTCTTCTTAAAGGGCTCCAAATGATAGGAGGCATCATAAATAATGTAACTACCCTGCCTATTTTAGAGAATTTTTTATTTGAAATCAATAGCAATAAACTAACTTTAACAGCATCAGATTTAGAAACAAGTTTCTCCACAGAATTAAAAATTGAGTCAGCAGAAAATGATAAAATTGCACTTCCTGCTAAATTGCTATTAGATACATTAAAAACATTTCCAGATCAGCCTCTTACGTTTTTGAAAACAGAAAAAAATACAATTGAAATTAGTGCTAATAATGGTAAATATTCTGTTGCTTACGTAGATGGAAATGAATACCCAATTGCAGCACAAATTACTGACTCTAAAACTACAGTTATTTCTAGCACAATTTTATTTAGTGCTATTAACACAACTCTGTTTGCGAGCGGGAATGACGATTTAAGACCTGTGATGAGTGGTGTATTTTTTCAATTCGATTCTGAATCCTTAAAATTTGTTTCTACAGATGCACATAAACTTGTAAAATATACTAGAAAAGATCTTAAAACAGATGAAAATGCAGAATTTATAATGCCGAAAAAACCGCTTCAAATTCTTAAAGGGATTCTACAAAACATGAATACTGAAATTAATATCGAATATAATGAGACTAATGCTCAATTTAGCTTTGGAAATTCTATTTTGACTTGCCGCCTTATAGATGGAAAATATCCAAATTATGAGGCTGTTATCCCTAAGGAAAATCCCAATCAAATGAATGTTAATAGAATGCAGTTCTTAGATTCTGTTAGAAGAGTAAGTATTTTTTCAAACAAAACAACATATCAAGTTAGTCTAAAAATTGCTGGTGCACAGCTTATGATATCAGCGGAAGACTTTGACTACAGTAATAGTGCTGAAGAACGATTAGATTGTGATTATAATGGAGATGATATAAAAATCGGATTTAATTCAAGATTTTTAATAGAAATGTTGAATGGACTTAATTGCGATGAGGTAAAATTATCTATGTCACTTCCTAACCGAGCTGGTTTGTTAACACCCCTAGACAGTATTGATGAAGGGGAGGATATAACGATGTTAGTTATGCCGGTTATGCTAAATTAATGGTTAATAATGTTTTTACCTATGATTTTCATAATTAAGAGGTCTGAATAGCAGACGAAACAGATTCCGACAAACGCTTGTATGTTCCATTTTCTAGTTTTTCCCGGATACCCGCAAATGCTTCTAAAGTTAGTTCAACATCCTCGAGCGAATGAGTAGCTGTAGGTATCAAACGCAATAAAATTAATCCCTTAGGAATTACTGGATAAACAACTATTGAGCAGAAAATACCATAATTTTCTCTTAAGTCTTGTACAAGTGCCATAGCCTCTGGTATACTGCCTTTAAGATATACTGGTGTCACACAACTCTGGGTTGATCCGATATCAAAGCCCCTTTTAATTAGCCCATCCTGCAATGCATTTACATTTTCCCACAGCTTTTCTTTCAGTTCAGGTCTAGACCGCAATAAATCTAACCTTTTTAGGGCACCCTTAACGAGCTGCATTTGCAAAGATTTCGCAAACATTTGAGAGCGCATATTATATTTCAAATAATCAATAATTTCCTTATCAGCTGCTACGAAAGCACCAGTAGAAGCCATAGATTTTGCAAAAGTTGCAAAATATACATCAATTTGATTTTGAACACCTTGCTCATTACCAGCTCCTTTACCATTTTCCCCTAAGGTTCCAAAACCATGAGCATCATCGACCAGGAATCGAAATTTATATTTAGATTTCAATTTAGCTATGTCTTTGAGTTTACCTTGTTCACCACGCATTCCGAAAACACCTTCAGAAATCACAAGAATTCCTCCCCCGGTTTGCTGAGCGACTTTTGTAGCTCTTTGCAAATTTTTCTCTAAACTTTCAATATCATTATGCTTATAGGTAAAACGTTTTCCAATATGAAGTCTTACACCATCTACAATACATGCATGTGCATCAATATCATATACAATAACATCATCTTTACCGACAAGAGTGTCAACTGTAGAAAGTATTCCCTGATATCCAAAATTTAAAAGATAAGCTGATTCTTTATCTACAAACTCGGCTAACTCTCTTTCAAGTTGCTCGTGAAGATCAGTGTGACCTGACATCATCCTTGCCCCCATAGGATAAGCCGATCCGAACTCAGCTGCTGCATCAGCATCAGCTTTTCTTATCTCAGGCAGATTTGCTAATCCAAGGTAGTCGTTAACACTCCACGTAATAACCTCTTTTCCTTTAAATTTCATTCTATTTGAAATTGGTCCCTCAAGTTTTGGAAATACAAAATATCCCTCGGCCTGGGAAGCCCATTTTCCTAGTGGGCCTTTGTTTTGGTGAATTCTATCAAATAAATCTTTCATTTTTTTTCATTTAGCTCATTTACATATTCTATCTGTTGTTGTGATTCATGATCAGAATCAAAAAAACCTTGCTTCTCCATCCAATCTTCACTATAAATTTTACTCATGTATCTTGACCCATGATCAGGAAACATTATTACAACTTTACTATCTTGGTTAAAATAATCTTCATTTACTAACTGAATTGTTGCCTGCATTGCAGCTCCTGACGTGTAGCCTACAAACATACCTTCATTTCTCGTAACACTTCTTGCAACATGCGCACTGTCTTGATCTGTAACTTTTACAAAAAGATCTATAAAATTAAAATAGGTTGTTTCTGGAATTAAATTTTTCCCTAATCCTTCTATCCTGTATGGATAAATCTCATTTGGATCCAATTCGTTTGTTTCATGGTATTTTTTTAATACCGAACCATAGGCATCAACACCAATAATTTTCACGCTAGGATTTTTTTCTTTTAGAAATTTTGCTATTCCAGAGATTGTACCGCCTGTTCCACTAGATGCAACTAAATGTGTAATTTTTCCATTGGTTTGATTCCATATTTCTGGTCCAGTACTATTATAATGTGCTTCAACGTTAAGTTGATTAAAGTATTGATTTATATAAAGTGAGTCTTTTATTTCACTATTTAAGCGCTTGGCGACTTCATAATAAGAACGATGATCATCAGCAGGAACGTTAGCAGGGCATACATGTACTTCCGCACCCATCGCACTAAGCATATTAATTTTATCTTGAGATGATTTTGAACTTACCGCTAAGACACAATTATAACCTTTAATCATAGAGACCATGGCAAGGCTAAAGCCAGTATTTCCTGATGTAGTCTCAATAATAGTCGACCCCTTTTTCAATAAGCCAGTACGCTCAGCCTCACTTACAATATGATAAGCAATTCTGTCTTTATTTGAATGGCCTGGGTTAAAAGCTTCGAACTTAGCAAAATATTCACCTGGGTAATCCTTGACTATGCGGTTTAGCTTTATAAGTGGCGTGTCTCCTATCAATTCTAAAATATTTTGATAGGTGTTCACAGAATGGTTCATAATTAATACAAAATTGTGCAAATTTAATAAAAAAAATTAGTCTAGCTTCCCCTCTAATTGTAAGATAAAAGCGTACTCATTTGCGGTTTCCCTTAGAGAATTAAATCTGCCGGAAGGTCCACTGTGACCTGCTTCCATGTTGGTCACTAAAAACAGAACGTTAGAGTCAGTTTTATAACCCCTTAATTTTGCTACCCATTTTGTCGGTTCCCAATACTGAACTTGAGAATCATGATATCCTGAAGTAACCATAATATTTGGATAATCTTGATTTTTTATATTGTCATAAGGTGAATAAGACATTATATAATTGTAATATTTTTCATTATTTGGATTTCCCCATTCGTCATATTCACCTGTAGTAAGCGGAATACTTTCATCAAGCATTGTCGTAATAACATCTACAAATGGTACAGATGCTATTACACTTTTATATAAGGAGGGTGCTTCATTTAATATTACCCCCATTAATAATCCCCCTGCCGATCCACCCATTGCATGCATATGACGAGCACTAGAAATTCCACTATTAATTAAAAAATTAGTAGAGTCAATAAAATCATTAAATGTATTTTTCTTATTTAATAACTTTCCTTCATCATACCAAGAGCGCCCAAGATATTGACCTCCTCGAATATGTACAATTGCAAATATAAAACCTCGGTCAACAAGACTTAAACGATTTGAGGAAAAATAGGGGTCAATTGTATATCCATAAGAGCCATAAGCATATAGAAGTAATGGTGTATTTAAATCTAATTCTGTATTCTTATGATAAACTAAAGAAATTGGGATTTTAACTCCATCTCTACTATCCGCCCAGAGTCTTTTTTCAATATAATTATCAGATTTAAATTTTGAATTAGGAACTGTTCTCTGTTTTAATATTTTCTTTGTTTTTGAATTCATATCATATTCAAAAATAGTTGTTGGGGTAGATAATGACGTATAACTAAAACGAAAATTTGAAGTTTCAAAATTTGGATTTAAACTTCCCGAAATCGAATAAGTTTTACCTGAAACTGGTATAAAGTACTCTTCTGTTTTATCCCACCTTTTAACTTTTATTCTTGTGAGACCATTCTCACGTTCTGTTACTACCCAATGATCACTGAAAATCTCAAAATCTTCTAATAAAACTTGATCACGATGCCCCAAAATATCAGTCCAATTTTCGCTCGAAGGATTTTCAATCGAAGTTTCAGAAATCTTATAATTATGTGCACCATCTTTGTTATTAATTATATAAAATTTATCCTTAAAATGAGAAACGGAATATTCGAGATTTCTTGTTCTTTTTTGAACTAATTTGAAATCAGAAAACGGTTCAGAAGATTTGATAAATTGGTATTCTGAAGTTAAAGTACTATAGGAAGCTAAAAAAATGTATTCCTTGGATTTCGACTCATTCACATTTACGGAAAATGTTTCATCTTCTTCATAATAAATAAGGGAATCCAAATCTTTAGGCTTTGAAATATCGTGTAGAAATACTTTTTCTGGACGAAGTGTTTGTTCATTTTTTTTCACATAAAAAAAACTAATATTATTTGATGACCAAGCGGTTGATCCTGTTGTATTTTTAATTTTTGTGTCTAGTATTTCATTTGTTTGTAAATCTTTTACGTAAAGAGTATACTTACGTCTTGACTCAGTATCAATTCCATATATAACTTTAGTATTATCTGGACTAACATTAAAACTAGCTAGCTGAAAATAATCATGGCCCTTGGCAAGCCTGTTGCAATCAAATAAAATTTCTTCACTTGCAGTTAAAGAGTCTTTTTTTCGGATATAAATGGGGTACTGTTTCCCTTTTTCATAACGAGTTATGTACCAGAAACCATTTAAAAAGTAAGGTACAGACTCGTCATCTTCTTTTATTCTTTTCTTCATTTCAATGAATAAATCTTCTTTAAAGGTTTTTGAACTTTCTGTCATTCTTTGGTAATAATCATTCTCTCTTTCCAAATAATCAATAACTTCGGGGTTTTCTTTTTCTTTAATCCAGTAATAATTATCGACACGTATATCGCCATGTTTTTTTAGCTGATATGGTATTTTCTCTGCTATTGGAGCTTTAATAGATGTATCAAACTTCATTGCAATTTTCTTATTACAGGATACAAATGTAAAGATGATGATCATTATTTTAATAATCCTAATCACTATATTATATTTTAGACAATATTTTCAAAAGGTATGAGTGTTGATCATCTGTATAGTCTCTATGGGTTACCATTCTCAGTTTTCCTTTACCAAGACTCATTATTAATATTTTTTTATTTTTTAATTTTTCAACAAACGAAACTTCATCGTATTGTTTCTTCAATGAAAAAATGATAATGTTAGTTTCAACAGGATTTATCTCATTCACATATATACATTTTTTAAGTGTTTTTGCTATCTCTTTTGCTTTTTTATGATCGATATTAAGATCTGTAAGATGATGTTTCAATGCATAACTTCCTGCAGCTGCCAAATATCCTGCCTGTCTCATTCCGCCTCCAAATACCTTTCTAATTCTTAATGCTTTATTAATAATTTTTTTAGATCCTACTAAAACTGAACCTACAGGACAACCTAAACCCTTACTTAGACAAAGTGATATTGTATCAAATAATTCGCCATATTGTTTTGGGTTTTCATTGGTTACTTCCAATGCATTCCAAAGTCTTGCCCCATCTAAATGCAAGCCAAGTTTATTTTTACTGCATAGTTCTCTGATTTTAACTATTTCATTTAAATCATAAATAGCTCCACCACCTTTATTAGTGGTATTTTCCAAACACACCAAACTCGTTTTAGGGCTATGATAAAAATCAGGTGGATTTATAGACTCCATAATCTGTTCTGCAGTTATTCTTCCCCTATCACCTGAAATCATTTTACAAGAAACACCTGAATTGAAGCTAACGCCACCACCTTCATAGTTAAATATATGTGAATAATGATCACATATAATTTGCTCACCTGGTTGAGTATGAACTTTTATTGCAGTTTGATTCGTCATAGTGCCAGACGGAAAAAAAAGTGCTGCTTCTTTTCCAAATAATGAAGCTACCTCTTGTTCAAGCTTATTGACCGAAGGATCCTCTTTAAAAACGTCATCACCCACAGGTGCTGAAAACATGGCCTCAAGCATTTTATAAGAAGGTTTAGTAATTGTATCGCTTATTAGATTAACTACCATCATTCAAAAATCACATGAGTAAATTCCTATAGGTGATCCGTCAGGTAGTTTTTTAGATTCAGGAAATCTAATTGAAGAGGGATCAGTAAAAAATTTATCGATTTGGGAACGATAAAGTTCTGAAAAACCATATTCATTTTGTGCTGCAAGCCAGCGATCTAATTCAATGAGTTGATTAAAAATAGTTGCTTTTACTATTGGATTTGCTTTTTTTTGAAGACCGAGCATTATTATGTACTTAAGAATATTATTTTTTACTATGTCGTTTAATTGCTGAAAATGCTTGTTTCTATATTTAGCCTTAAAATGTAAGCTTATTAGGTTATTTAATGTCTCTTTCAAAGAAAGTTGATTACTATCAAAACCATATTGGGTGACTAATCGGTTTGCACGTTCTGGATGAAGTAACATTTTTATAAAGTTCTCACTCGTACTGCTTGCAATACCAAGATAATCAAATGTTATACCTGTGTCTGTTAAAAAATTTTCTCTGGTACGTGGATTGAAAAAAGAACGCGGTGGAAGGAGATCATGGAATTTTTCAGGAATAGCTAGGGATTCAGGAGATAAAGCTTTTTGAAAGGCCAACAAAGCATTCCTTTGTCTTGTACCATCAACTACTTTCACTTTATATTTTTGTAATCCCTTTACCGCATAATCATAATCAATTCCTCCAATTAATTTTACAACAGCTTCCATTTGATATCTGTGAAGCAAATAAATTGGAACCATTCGATCCTCAAGTGTACTATATGTTTCACCATCTCTTAGATGATTTATGGAAAAATTTTCAAGTGCCTTCTTTCGAATTTCTAATAAGCGTGTAAGTTCTGATGTCGGATTATTACCATTATCCCATAAGTGAGCGTAGGGATGTGCACCACCAATAGGTCTCGCATCTTTGTCAGTTATAAAGCGATGTCCATCTAGAGCACTTTTCGTCAAAATAGAATCAAGAGCTTTTTCTTCATTTATATTTTTCGGAAAGTGACTATATGAATAAGCTACACTAACTTTATCCCATTCACCTATTCCTTTTTCATAAGCCTCAGAAATAGAAATTTCTCCATTTATAAATTTAATATTAGGATGAGGGTAATCCATGACTGAGCTTCTTAAATTAGAGCTTGCCGTGAAGTTATGAGCGAAGCCAAGTGTGTGACCAATTTCGTGTGCTGACAATTGTCGGATTCTAGATAATGCCATTTCAAGTGCAATATTTTCTTTGTTATTATTTTCTAAAAAAGGTTGATCAATAAGTCCTAGGGCAATCATGAAATCCTGTCGTATTCGAAGACTACCCAACGTTACATGCCCTTTTATTATTTCACCTGTCCGAGGATCAATTACACTTGATCCGTAACTCCATCCTCTTGTAGAACGATGCACCCATTGAATAACATTATATCGAACGTCTAATGGATCTGCATCTTTAGGTAACATTTTTACCTGAAATGCATTTTTAAAACCAATATTTTCAAAAGCTTTATTCCACCAGATTCCTCCTTCTATTAGGGCACTACGGACTGGCTCTGGAGTTCCATTATCTAAATAATAAATAATAGGTTCTAAAGCCTCACTAGATGCAGCAGATGGATTTTTTTTTATTAGACGATGGCGTAATAGATATTGTTTTTTTGTAGATCTGCTAACAGGAGTAGTATAGTCAAAAAAGGTTAATGCATTTGCTCCAGATCTAGGATCAAATTGACGTGGTTTGTAGTTAGAATCAGGTAATAAAACAAATGAGTGATGCTGATTTAGTGTAATCGCATCTGGGCTTGGAGTGACAGATGATATTAATGAGCCAGATGGAGTCCCAGAAAAAGTTAACATTATGTCAAATTCTATATTTTTTGGAAATGCTTTGGTCCTAGATAAAGAAATTGCAGAACGAGTAGGATCTATTTCATAATCACCTTCACCCATAAGACTTAATCGATTGGCTACACCATGAGCATCTTGCATCAAAAAGGGAGTTAAATCAATTATATATCCCCTTTCAGAAATTTCAATTATAGGAAAACCGAAAAGTACTGATCTTGCAAAAGCCTCATTTACAGATTTTTTTTCCTGAGGATTTTCTGATGTTGAACGATAATCAAGGTTTGGTTGAATAAGCATCAATTTGTTTCCAAATTTTGAAAAATATACAATACGCTGGTCCCCAAGTTGCCCTCGGTCAAATCCAATATCATTATTACCCATACCAGAACTTAGACTGTTAACATAAAGAAACTCTTTTTCAAGCTCGTTAACTGTTAAATAGATTAAATCTTTATCATGGTTATAAGTGAAATCAAAAAGACCAGAAAATGATTGAATTTTTTCTGAAAATCTATTTGATTTTAACTTGCCTTTATTTTGAGCTGAACTGATATTAAAATTCAGGAATAAGATAAAGCATACAAATATTTTAATTTTCATTGGCCCTTTTATATAAATAAATTTAATAAAAACTAATAACATTGAATTTATCAAAATATACTTGTAAGAAGAGTTGGTATTATTGATTAAATTTAAAGTTTATTATTTTTTTTAAATTTAAAAATGATTACTAACGAACAGTATAAAGACATTATCGATCGCCTTGGTGCACTAAGACGATATCTTTGACATTGACTCAAAACAAATTGAAATAGAGAACGAAGAAGAAAAATCTTTATCTCCTAATTTCTGGAATAACGTTCAGGAAGCCGAAAAGCACATGAAAAAATTACGTAACCTTAAAAAATGGGTTACTAGTTTTAAAGAACTAAAAAGTAAAATTGAAGACTTAGAGGTTTATATGGAATTTGCTAAAAATGGTGAATCTAATCCTGAAGAAATTACAATAACTTATAATGATACATTGGAGCTTCTCGAAAATCTTGAATTTAAAAACATGCTCTCAGATGAGGGAGACAACTTAAGTGCTGTAGTACAAATCACTGCCGGAGCAGGTGGTACTGAAAGCTGTGACTGGGCTGAAATGTTAATGCGGATGTATTTAATGTGGGCTGAAAAAAAAGGATTTAAAATAAGAGAATTGAATAATCAAGCTGGTGATGTTGCTGGATTAAAAACCGTAACTTTAGAGTTAGAAGGTGAATTTGCATTTGGCTGGCTTAAAGGAGAAAATGGTGTTCATAGATTAGTTCGTATCTCACCTTTTGATAGTAATGCGAAAAGACATACATCTTTTGCATCTGTTTATGTTTATCCTCTAGTTGATGATAATATTCAGATTAATATTAATCCTTCAGATATTTCATGGGAGACAATGCGTGCTAGTGGTGCTGGAGGACAAAATGTTAACAAAGTAGAAACAGCTGTTAGGCTTCGTCACAAGAACAGTGGTATAGTCATTGAAAATTCTGAAACTAGATCACAACTAGAAAATAAAAATAAAGCACTGCAACTTTTACGTTCTCAACTATATGAGTTAGAACTTCAAAAAAAATTTGCTGAAAGAGATAAGATTGAAGCTGAAAAAAAGAAAATTGAGTGGGGATCACAAATACGAAACTATGTAATGCATCCATATAAACTAGTAAAGGATGTTCGATCACAATACGAGGTTACTGATGTAGATGGTGTAATGAATGGTCAAATTGATGAATTTTTAAAGGCCTTTCTGATGACAACAAATCAAAATGATGAAAAAAAATAACACTGTGGATATTAAAAACATAATCTTTGATATCGGAGGAGTACTCATTGATTGGAATCCTGATTATGTTTTTCTAAATGAATTTAAGGGTGATAAAGAAAAGTTAAAAGTGTTTTATGAAAAAGTGTGTACGTTTGAATGGAATGAAAATCAAGATGCAGGTTATCCAATTGATATAGCGACCAAGGATAGAATTAGTTTATTTCCAGAATATGAAGAACAAATTAGAATGTACTATGGCAGATGGGAAGAAATGATTGGTGGCGAGATTAAAGAAGTTGTGACCATATTAAAACGCATTGTAAAAACAAATAAATTTCGAGTTTTAGCTCTAACAAATTGGAGTGCAGAAACTTTTCCGATCGCTTTGAAAAAATTCAATTTTTTACATTTATTTGAGGGAATAGTTGTATCTGGGACTGAAAAAAGTAGAAAACCATTCTCAGATATTTATGAAATAATTTTGAATAGGTATAATTTAAACGCTTGCGAATCTATTTTTATTGATGATAACATTCGAAATATAAAAGCAGCTAATCAATTTGACATGAAAACAATACATTTTAAAAATTGTAAACAATTAGAGAATGATCTCAAAGTCCATGGTATAAAAATTTAAAAGATGACCTATTTAAGTTTTGAAGAAATCACAAAAGATGACCTCAAGCTTTTGAGATCAATTTCTATAAAAACATTTAAACAAACATTTGGAGCTCAAAATTCAAGTGAAAACTTGAGTTTATATCTTAGAAATAAAATGAGTTTTAAAAAATTAAAACAGGAATCAAGTGACCCAAATACCAAATTTTACTTTATTAAAAAAAAAAATAAGACTATTGGTTATACAAAATTAAATTTTAAAGAGTCGCAAAGAGAAAAAATGTATCTAAATAATGGATTTGAAATTGAAAGAATATATTTAATCACAGAATATCAAGGTGTAGGTATAGGGAAAAAAATTTTAACTAAAATTTTTAAAATTGGAAAAGAAAGTGGTTATAAAAAATTATGGCTAGGTGTATGGGAAAAAAATTTTAAAGCAATCAAATTTTATAAAAAACAGGGTTTTAAGAAGTTTGGAAAATATAATTTTTTATTGGGAAATGATTTGCAAACAGATTATCTGATGGAAATCGATATTTAAAGATACTTAAAATGGAGATAATTTGTCGCTGTCAGGGTCATTTTTATCTTTATCCCAGTTATAGCTATCAGAATTTTGTGAATTCCGTGGTTCTATTCTTTCATCACTATTAGGATTCATTTTGGATTGAAATTCAAATGGATTATCAAACGTTTCAAGATCCTCAAACTTTCCTAAATGTGGGACAAACTTCATTCTGATGCTGTCCAATCCTCCATTTCTGTGCTTAGCTACTATAAATTCTGCTTGGCCTTGTGCGGGAGTACGTTCATTATCATCCCATTCATCTATATTATAGTACTCGGGTCGATATATAAACGAAACTATGTCAGCATCCTGTTCTATTGCCCCAGATTCTCTTAAATCAGATAACATCGGCCTCTTGGTACCCCCTCGTGTCTCTACAGCTCTTGACAATTGTGATAAAGCTATTACAGGAATATCAAGTTCTTTAGCCAGGGATTTTAAATTTCTAGAAATTATTGAAATTTCTTGTTCTCTATTTCCGGCTTTAGTATTGACTCCAGAAGTCATTAGTTGTAAATAGTCTACAATAATAAGCTTAATTCCGTGTTGAGAAGCAAGTCGTCTGGCTTTAGCTCTTAAATCAAAGATTGATAGAGAAGGCGTATCATCGATAAATAATGGGGCCTTTTCAAGATCGGTTACTTTGATGTTTAGTTGCTGCCACTCGTGATCTATTAATTTTCCAGTCCGCAATTTTTCAGACGATAGACCTGTTTCAGCAGATATTAATCTAGTAATTAGTTGAACTGATGACATTTCTAAAGAAAAAAATGCGACTGGAATTCCTTTTGAAACAGATATTTTCCTAGCCATCGAAAGAGTCAATGCAGTCTTACCCATACCTGGTCTTGCAGCAATTATTATTAAGTCACTGGATTGCCAGCCCGAAGTTAATTTATCAAGTTTTTCAAAACCAGTAGTTATTCCACTTAAACCCTCTCTTTTAGAAATATCCTCGATACGTTTTTTTGCTTCTAAAACAAGATTTTGAGCTGTTTCTGAGGATTTTTTTATGTTCCCTTGTGTTACGTCATACAACTTAGATTCAGCTTGATCAAGTAAATCGAAAACATCTGTACTTTCCATATATGCAGTTTCTATAATTTCATTTGAAATCCTTATTAAACTTCGCTGAATAAATTTTTGTAAAATTATACGTGCATGAAATTCTATATGAGCTGATGAGGCAACTCTTTGGGACAACTGAACAAGGTAAAATTCACCTCCAACTTGATCAAGTTTTCCTACTTTTCTTAGTGAAGATGAGACAGTAAGAAGATCAATTGGCTGTGAGTCATGAAAAAGATTATGAATCGATTCAAAAATAAATTGATGGGCTTTTTTATAAAAAGCCTCAGGCTGTAATAAGTCAATAACTTCGTCTACACCTTTTTTGTCAATTAGCATAGCTCCCAGAACAGCTTCTTCTAAATCTATTGCTTGTGGGGGTATTTTTCCCTTTTGTAGATTTATTACAGTTGGTTCAATAATTTTTTTTAGCCCTTCAGGATTCTTCTTTTCCATCGGACTAAAATAAATAATTTTATTTATGATAACACAAAATGATTATCCCCAATCTATGTAATAAAGATGTTTATAAGTAATAAGTTTTTGTTAAAAACTCGTAATTATTCTAAAACATTCCCCATCCCAATAAACTTTTTACGGCGATGATCCACCCGAGATTTTGAATCAATTTTAGAAGTTTCTTTAAATGCTGTTAGAATTTCTTTTTTTACATTTTTGAATGTAGTTTCTCTGTCGTAGTGTGCACCTCCTAATGGCTCTTTAATAATTTTATCTATTAGTTTATTTTGTAACATGTCTTTCGAAGTCAATTTTAAAGCTTCGGCAGCTGTCTCTTTGTGCTCCCAACTTCTCCACAATATTGATGAGCATGATTCAGGAGATATAACAGAGTACCAAGTATTTTCAAGCATAAGTATTTTATCCCCCACACCAATACCTAAGGCTCCTCCTGAAGCACCTTCTCCAATAATAACAACAAAAATTGGGACTGACAATGACATCATTTCATAAATATTTCTTGCAATTGCCTCTCCCTGTCCCCTTTCTTCTGCCTCCAAACCAGGAAAGGCACCGGGAGTATCTATAAAAGTAACTATAGGGATATCAAATTTATTAGCTGATTTCATTAATCTTAGGGCTTTACGATATCCTTCAGGATTTGCCATTCCAAAATTTCGGTATTGCCTAGTTTTTGTGTTGTAGCCTTTCTGGGTTCCAATAAACATAAATGATTGATTTTCTATTTTACCAAGGCCTCCAACCATTGCTTTATCGTCAGCTATATTACGGTCACCATGAAGTTCTAAAAAAGTTCCGTTTGTTAATGAGTTGATATAATCCAAAGTGTAAGGTCTCGAAGGGTGACGGGATAATTGAACTCTTTGCCAAGCTGTCAAATTGCCGTAAATTTCTTTTTTAACTTTTTCAAGTTTTTTTTCAATTTGAAGGCAGGTATCAGAAACATCAATATTACTTTCTGAACCAATTAATTTGCATTTTTCAAGTTGTTCATGCATCTCCTTTACTGGTAATTCAAATTCTAAATATTCCATACACAATAATTATAAAACAAATGTAAAAATTCTTTACAATTAGAATTAAATTATTTTAAGCTCTTCTCTACTCTTCTTTTATTGTAGATGGAATTCAGATAAATTGATGACAAAACTATAAAAAATCCAATATAAAAGTTTAAACTTAAAAAAGCTTCATCCTTCCAAATTAAAATAGATAAAATTATACCGTAGATTGGTTCAAGATTGATTATCATCATAACAGTAAAAGAAGAAAGATATCGCAAGACTTTTATCGATACATTGAAAGCATAGGTCGTACAAATAAATCCTAAAATTAAAATCCATAACAAATCGTTACCTTTCAACTCGAAATCTGATGGTTTATATCCATTTGTTATAAGATAAAAAATTAAACAAACCACTCCTCCTATTAATAATTCGTAAAAGGATAATGTCATAAAATTATTTTCTCTTACTAAGGTGCGATTAAGAATTGTAAATAAGGATGATAAAAAAGCTGAAAATAATGCAATGGTAATTCCTATTAAATGCTGTAATTCAGCTCTATAAATTATAATAACACCTATGATTGTAATGCATCCAAAAAAAATCTCATAGTGTGATATCTTTTTCCTATTATAAATTGGATCAATTAATGCTGTTATTAAAGCTCCAGCTGACATCATACTCAAAGTGATAGAAATCGTAGATATTTTAATTGCATAAAAAAAAGTCATCCAATGTGCACCTATAATTATTCCAGAAAAAAAGACTTTTTTTAAAAACTTTTTATTTACCCTAAAATGAGTTGGATTAATAACCAAAAGCAAAATAGCCAAACCTAGAGCACCAATCAACATTCGATAAATTACAATTGGCAAGGCTTGTAGAGAAATTAGCTCACCTAATATAGACGTGAACCCATATAGAAAAACGATGAAATGATATAAAAGTAAATTTTTTTTTCTATCGTTTAGCATGACGCAATAAAAAGAAAGCTAAAAAACCAAAAAGAATTAGAGGCAACCAGGCTGCTAGAAATGGAGAAAAGGTTGATTTATTGACCATTACACCAAAAATCTTATCAAAAAAAATAAAAAGAAACCCTAAACTTATACCAAATGCCAAATTAACACCCATACCACCTCTTCGTTTAAAAGAAGAAACAGCAACAGCAATTAAAGTCAAAATAAATGATGAAATCGGGATACTCCACCTTTTGTGTCGAGTTAACAAATGATTATTTATAAGAGAAGATCCTCTTTGTTTTTCTTCATAAATAAATTTATTTAGCTGACCATAAGTTAGTGTTTCAGCTATATAATTCACAGGCGCTAAGTCATTAATTCTAAAATCAAATATTGTGTCTTTTCTTAAAATATCCTCGTATATCTCTTGATCTCCATTAAATATTCTTTTCTTGTAACCAGATAATCTGAAAATACTATCTTTTTCAATCCAACGGATCCTTCTTGCAGCAATTTTGAATTTTAAATTATTTTGATCAAAGTGTTCTAAAGTAAAATTTGACGCTTGTTTGCGAACAGGGTCATAATTATTTACATAGATATATTCATTTTCATTGATTTGTAAATATACTTTATCAGTATCTCTAGCTTCTTTTTTGACTAAATACTTGTAGCGAAAATCATTAAATCCCTTGTTTGATTTAGGTACAATAAACATTCCGGATAAAAATGAAAAAACAGCAATAATTGATGCGCTAATTAAAAAGGGTCTTAAATATCTAAAAAAAGAGATACCCGAACTTAAAATTGCTATAATTTCGGAGTTATTAGCCAGTTTTGACGTAAACCAAATAACTGAAAGAAACAAGAAAATGGGAAAAAGAAGATTTGCAAAATACCATGTAAAATCAATATAGTATTCCAAAATGCTACTTAGTGGTACTTCTTTTTCTTTCAGCTTATCAACTTTTTCTGCAATATCAACCATTATTCCAATAGGAATAAACAACAAGATCATTACCAAGAATGTACCTATATAGCGTTTAATAATATATAAATCAATTTTTTTCAATTATAATCGTTGATGCATATTTTTTACCATTTTTTCTTTCCAGCTATGAAAGCTTCCGTCTAATATATGCTTTCTAGCCTCGCGAACCAACCACAAATAAAAACTCAAATTATGAAGTGATAATATCTGTTTTCCAAGCATTTCATTAACACTAAATAAATGCCTTACATATGCTTTAGAATAATCCCTATCAACATAGGAATATTCAGAACTGTCTAACGGGGAAAAGTCATTTTGCCATTTTTTATTTTTTATATTGATAGTTCCCTTTGACGTAAACATCATTCCATTTCTTCCATTTCTTGTTGGCATAACACAATCAAACATATCTATTCCTAGGGCAATATTTTCTAATAAATTTATTGGAGTACCAACGCCCATCAAATAACGAGGTTTATTTTTTGGAAGTACTTCACAGACAGCATTTGTCATTGCATACATTTCATCTGCTGGTTCTCCAACCGATAAACCGCCTATTGCATTTCCAAAAGTATTTTGTGAAGCAACAAAATGAGCAGATTCTTTCCTAAGTTCTGAAAAAACACTTCCTTGAACAATTGGAAAAAGAGTTTGCTCATGTTCATATTTAGGGGGTAGTCTATAATGCTCATCTAAGCATCTTTTTAACCATCTATGTGTTCTTTCCATAGATTGCTTGGCATATTTATAGTTACAGGGGTATGGGGTGCACTCATCTAGAGGCATTATGATATCAGCTCCTATATTTTTTTGAATTTTAACAACCTTTTCTGGTGTAAACAAGTGATAAGAGCCATCTATATGAGACTTAAATTTTACACCCTCTTCTTTAATTTTTGTATTTGCAGAGAGTGAATAAACCTGATATCCACCTGAGTCTGTTAAAATTGGTCGATTCCAGCCCATAAATTTGTGAAGCCCTCCTGATTTTTTAATTGTAGACATACCAGGCCTTAAATACAAATGGTAAGTATTTCCTAAAATTATCTCAGCATCAACATCTTTTTGCAATTCTTTTTTATGAATCCCTTTAACAGTTCCTAAAGTTCCAACTGGCATAAAGATGGGAGTTTTGATCACACCATGGTCAGTAATTAATTTTGCTGCTCTCGCATTTGTTTTATTATCAGATTTTGTAAGTTGGAATTTCATTAGTTGCAAATATAATATGTTAATTAAAGAAAGATGACCTATATTATGATTGTTAATTACTTAATGAAATATCATAAGAAAATTTGGAAATTGACCTTTGATAATGCTTTGACATAAGTTACATTTGCTCGGTATGATAGATTTAGATTTTTTAGAAAGTTTAACAACCCAAGTCAGAAGAGATATTCTTAGAATGGTCCACAAAGTAAATTCAGGGCATCCTGGGGGGTCATTAGGTTGTGCTGAACTTTTTGTTGTACTTTACTTTAATCAAATGGAATATTCTCTACCATTTTCTATGGATGGAAAAAACGAAGACTTATTCTTTTTATCCAACGGACATATTTCACCAGTTTTCTACAGTGTCTTAGCTAGAAAAGGATTTTTTCCAGTGAATGAACTTAACTCATTTAGGCATATAAATTCTAGATTACAAGGACATCCCACGACACATGAAGGTCTCCCTGGAATTAGAATTGCATCAGGCTCACTTGGACAAGGTCTTTCAGTTGCAATAGGAGCTGCTTTATCAAAAAAACTAAATAACGACCCAAAAACTATCTATGTATTATTGGGTGACGGCGAATTGCAAGAGGGGCAAAATTGGGAAGCTATTATGTTTGCAGCAGCTAAAAAAATTGATAACTTGATTGCAGTAGTTGATTTGAACGGTAAACAAATTGACGGGAGTACTGATGATGTTCTTCCGATGGGTAGTTTGAAAGATAAGTTTAAAGCTTTTGGTTGGCAAGTTTATGAGATTGAGAATGGAAATTCCATACCACTACTTATTAAAAAAATTGAACTTGCCAAATCAAAACTTGGTTTCAAAAAACCAATTATGCTATTAATGAAAACAGAAATGGGAAATGGCGTTGATTTTATGATGCATACACATGCATGGCATGGAAAAGCTCCAAATGATGAACAATTATCAATCGCATTAAGCCAAAACAAAGAGACACTTGGGGATTACTAATATCTAAAATCTAAATGAAAGTATATTCAAATCTTGGAAATAAAGATACGCGTTCAGGTTTTGGAGAGGGATTAGCTGAGCTAGGAAGAATTAATCCCAATGTTGTTGCACTGTGTGCAGATCTTGTTGGATCTTTAAAGATGCAAAAATTTATTGATGAAAATCCCGAACGTTTTTTTCAGGTCGGAATAGCCGAGGCAAACATGATGGGGATTGCGGCTGGTTTAACAATAGGAGGTAAAATTCCCTTTACTGGTACATTTGCTAATTTTTCCACAGGACGTGTTTACGACCAAATAAGGCAATCTATTGCATATTCAAATAAGAATGTCAAGATATGCGCCTCACACGCTGGCATAACTCTTGGAGAAGATGGAGCTACGCACCAAATACTAGAGGATATTGGACTAATGAAAATGATTCCTGGGATGGTTGTGATAAATCCATGTGATTTTAACCAGACAAAACTTGCAACTATATCTATAGCAAGACATAAAGGCCCTGTTTATTTGCGATTTGGACGACCCTCTGTTCCTAATTTTACAACAAAAGATCTTAGTTTTAAAATAGGTGAAGGAATACTTCTCAAGCCAGGTTATGATGTAACAATTGTAGCGACAGGTCACCTTGTCTGGGAGGCCTTACAGGCTTCAATTGAATTAAAAAATTATGGTGTTGACTCAGAGGTGATTAACATACATACTATAAAACCTCTAGATGAAAAAATTATATTAAAATCTGTCCGAAAAACAGGATGTATTGTAAGTGCTGAGGAACACAACTACATAGGCGGCCTGGGTGAAAGTATTTCGGGTTTACTTGCAACAAATTATCCAGCTCCCATGGAATTTGTCGCTATACAAGATACTTTTGGAGAATCTGGGACACCAGTAGAACTAATGGCAAAATATGGGTTAAACAAAGACGCCATTATTCGTAAAGTTTTAAAAATAAAAAAGCGTACCTAAAAAATTATGAACCAAATTAATAAATATTTTTATCTAATTATTTTGATATCAACAGTAGCCTTTTCCCAATTTGAATATGGAATTAAAGGTGGTGTAAATATAACTGCCTCAGGTCAAATTAAAGATGCAATAATAGATTTGTCTTCAAAAGATAAAATAAAAGAAAACCTTACAGGATATTTTTTTGGTGGTTATTCTTCTCTAAAATTATTATTTTTTTACATAAGACCTGAGTTTCAATTTTCGATTCAAAACAGAAATTTCAATTCTTTAAAATTAAATCAATCCAAACTAGAATTACCGGTTTCTTTAGGATTCAAATTATTGCCAATACTAAGCGCATTTGGCGGACCAAATTTTCAATTTAATTTTAAACCAAAAATTGATGAGATTGAATTATCTGAAATTCAAGAGAAAACAGATTTAGGACTTCATTTAGGTATTCGGTTTCATTTTGGTCCATTAAATGCTGACATTAGGTATGACAGAGGTCTAAATGCAAATGAATTATCTCTCCTAGATAAAGGTAATATTCCAATCAGCGGGACTATTGATCTCCAGTCAAATATTTGGAGCGTTGGATTGTCATATAAATTATAATTAATCGGCGTCCAGATAGTCGACTAATCCGTCATCGTCAGTATCATCAGGTAAACCATCTCCGTCATTATCATACTCAAACCCTGAAAGTATTCCATCTCCATCATGATCTGTTTTTTTAACTAAATATAAATTGATTATGAAAATTAATGGTGAATATTCTGGTATAGCACCAGAGTTATTATTATAATATCCAAGTCCTGAAGGCATAAATATAATTCCTTGCCCATAATTAGAAAATGTTGCTATGTTATTCTGATCAACAATAAACTCACCTGACTTAAAGACCCCGAGTCCTTCTCTGAAGCCTCTTACTACCGTTGTTAAATCAAACCAAATTGGTTCAAAGGATCTATCAAATTGACTTTTATTTAACAAAATACCTTTATATGAAACGTAGGTGGAATCCGCTCTTGACGGTGATTGGCCAGATCCTTCTTTTGCAATAAGAGTATAGATTGGGTGGTTTATTAAATCACCACTCGAGGTCTTTACTTTTACATATTGTTTTACTACTTGATCAATTAAGGGTTTTTTTCCAGAGTTGGATTGCAATAAAGAGTCAATTTTTATCTCTACTGAACTATCGCTATCGTGGAATTCGTCATAATTATAGTAATGTGAAGATAAAAATTCTTCTAATTCTATTTCTTCCCTAGAGACTTGTTCAGCAACATCCCTAGGAGGTTCAACTACATTTTCTTCTTTCTTGCATGAAAAAAATGAAATGAAAAGAATTAAAAAGCTTGCATATGTTTTTTTCAAGAATCAAATATTTTTAATATCGAAGATACAATTTTACTTTATTTTTGCTTTTTTCTTAAATTAGAGTTATAGGAATGCGTGTTGATCAATTTTTGTGGTGTGTTCGAAAATTTAAATCAAGAAATTTAGCTAGCATTTCTTGTAAAAAAAGTGATGTAAAAGTAAATAACAAAATAATTAAGCCTTCTAAAGGAATTCTAATTGCTGATAAAATCAAGATACGGAAAAATCAGGTTTGGAGGGAATATAAAATTATCGCCTTTCCTAAAAACCGAGTAGGACCAAAATTAGTTAATCTTTATTTTAAAGAAATAACGGACAAAAGCATAATAGAAAAGGAAAATATCAAAAAGTTTTCCTTTGGGATAAAAAGGGACTCTGGAAAAGGTAGACCAACAAAAAAAGAGCGCAGGGAAATTGATGGTCTAGATTTGAAAAACTAATAACAATTTAAATTACTTTGAATCTTGGAATCATTAGGCAATAAAATCAAAAACTTAAACGACATACACTCGAGTATAGAAAGAATTGCTCATCAGATTTATGAAAATAATTTTGAAGAAGAAATAATTTACGTTGTGGGTATTGGAAAAAAAGGAAAGAGACTTAGCTCATTAATAGGTAAATCGTTATCATCAATTAGCGATTTAGAAGTTCAATTCGTAACTTTAGAAATTGATAAAAAAAATCCTCTCAATAATATAAAATCTGATAAAGCCATAGATGAACTTAAAAATAGTTCTATTGTAGTGGTGGATGATGTCTTAAATACTGGAAGTACATTAATATATGCAGTATCCTATTTTTTAAAAGTTCAAGTTAAGTCAATTAAAACTGCGGTAATGGTAAATCGAAATCATAAAAAGTTCCCGATTAAAGCTGATTTTAAAGGAATTTCACTGTCAACAACAATAAACGAACATATAAGTGTTATTTTAGAAGGTCCTGATGCAGGGATTTATTTAACCTAACGTTTTAATAATTTCATTTGCTACTGCATTAACTGTTTTTTTATCAGTATATATTTTTTTTTCAGATTTTTCATAAAAAAAATTCCGTTCTAACAAATGTTTCCCAATGAATTCTTTAATCTCCATCTCCTCAATTAAATGTGAAATTAAGGGGCGTTTAATTTTTGATTTTTTAAGTCGTTCATGTATTGTGTTAATCGTCGCCTTTAAAAAAAATGTTTTTGTTTCATTAATTGAATTTAAAAAATCAATTGTATCAAAATAACATGGCGTCCCCCCACCCAAAGAAACAATTAGATTTTTTTTTATTGTAATAATATTCTCAAGCGACTTACGCTCAATTTGACGGAAATAAAGTTCGCCTTTGGTTTTGAAAATATTTTCCACACTGGTTCCATATTTTATTTCAATATAGTTATCTAAGTCATAGTAGTCATAATTTAGCTGTTCATGAAGCTTTCTGCCAACAGCAGATTTACCAGATGCCATATAACCTACCAAAATGATTTTTTTCAAACCCATAAAAAAAAATACAGTATAAATTTATATTAAATGAGAATGATAAATTGATATTTGATATTATATTTGCACGCTTTAATGATTCGGTAGCTCAGTTGGTAGAGCATCTCCCTTTTAAGGAGAGGGTCCTGGGTTCGAGACCCAGCCGAATCACTACATATTAGACTTGGTAGCTCAGTTGGTAGAGCATCTCCCTTTTAAGGAGAGGGTCCTGGGTTCGAGACCCAGCCAAGTCACTGTTTCCGCGCACGTGGCGGAATTGGTAGACGCGCTAGCTTGAGGGGCTAGTGAGATTCATCTCGTGGAAGTTCGAGTCTTCTCGTGCGCACTTTTGCTTCCATTTAATTTTTTTCTTATATTTGTTTAAGCTTTTATAATGGTATTTGAACGTATGAATAGGGTGAAAAGCACTTTCAGTATTAAAAATTTAGAAAATCTTTCTGGGATTAAGGCTCATACTTTAAGAATATGGGAAAAAAGATATAATCTTCTTGAGCCTGAAAGAACTGATACAAACATTAGAAGATATAGCCTTGATAGCTTAAGAAAGCTTCTCAATGTAACTTTGTTGTACAACCATGGATTCAAAATTTCTAAAATTGCAAGCCTAGAGTCTGATGAAATTCCAAAACTTGTTCGAAGCATAGCCCTCAAAGCTAATTCTGAGCAGGTCTCTATTAATGCCTTCAAACTTGCCATGATTAATTTTGATTATGAACTTTTTGATACGAACTATGAGGAAATTCTTCAACATCATGATTTTGAGTACCTATTTCTTAACATCTTTATGCCTTTGATGAAGGAATTGGGAATTTTATGGCAAACAGGAGCAATTTCTCCATCACACGAGCATTTTATTACCAATCTAGTAAAACAAAAAATTCATCTACAGACAGAATATTTGCAAAAAAATAAATTTGATCAGGAAAACCATCCAATTTTTGTTTTATTCCTTCCTGAAAACGAAATCCATGAGCTAGGAATACTTTACCTAAATTATTTAATACTTTCAAAAGGATATCGTACTATTTTTTTAGGTCAATCTCTACAAACTTCAAGCCTTCAAACTCTTTATTCTTATGAAACTAAATATTATTTTGTAAGCTACATTACTGTTGAACCTAGTAAAGATGAAATTATGCCTTACCTCCACAATTTTTACAATAAAATTTTAGAGAATCAGGATTCAAAGCTAATTTTATTTGGACCACAGCAAATTGCCATTGATAAAGAAGCACTGCCAGAAAAGATAGAGATGTATAGATCTGTAGAATCTTTTATATTCAAATATTTCTCACAAGACGTTTTAGTTTAATCTTTTATCGCATTTAGCTAAATTTGTATTAGCTTTATCTTAAACAAATGTTGATTTAATGAAATCACTTTACGATTCTGTTAGCGAAAATTGTAGTAAAATTGTTACTCATTCATATAGCACTTCGTTTTCATTAGCAACCAAAATGTTGGATTCATCAATACGAAATCATATTTATAATATATATGGCTTTGTGCGTTTTGCTGACGAAATTGTTGATACTTTTCATGATTATCCCAAAAAAGAACTACTTGATAGGTTCGAAGAAGACCTATTTTATAGTATAAACAGAAAGATAAGTTTAAATCCTATACTAAATTCATTCCAAAAAACAGTTAATATTTTTGATATAGATCATAAACTAATTAAAGCATTTTTAAAAAGTATGCGTTGGGATTTAAATAAAAACATATATAAGACAGACAAAGAATACAAAGAATACATTTATGGTTCTGCAGACGTCGTTGGATTGATGTGTTTAAAAGTTTTCGTCAAGGGAAAAAAAGAAGATTACGAAAATTTAAAGTCTTCTGCAATGGCATTAGGTTCCGCATTTCAGAAAGTTAATTTCTTGAGAGATTTAAAAAATGACTTTCAAAATCTTGAAAGGGTATATTTTCCAAATGTTGATTTTTCCCAATTTGATGAGAAAACAAAATCTATTATAATTAAAGAAATTGAAACTGATTTTGCACACGCATTAAGTGGAATTTTTAAGCTACCATCCGAAGCTCGTTTCGGTGTTTATACTGCATATAAATATTACACTAAATTGTTAGCAAAATTAAAAAGCACATCATCAAGAAAAATACAAAAAAATAGGATTAGAGTCCCAAATTACCAAAAAATGACAGTGTTTGCGCGAAGTTACCTGAAGTACAGATTAAACTTGTTATAATGATAATGAAAATTCTTTGGGTTTTTACTATAATATTAACGTTTGTAATTATGGAGTTCGTAGCATGGTTTTCTCATAAATATATAATGCATGGATTTCTGTGGTCACTTCATAGAGATCACCATATTAAGGATCACAACTCTTGGTTCGAACGTAATGACTTTTTTTTTATTTTTTATGCCATTGTGAGCTTTGGATTTGCTCTATTATGGGGTCAATACAGTGTTTGGGTTGGATTACCAATAGCTATTGGAATTTTTTTATATGGTCTTACCTATTTTTTAGTTCATGACATTTTTATTCACCAAAGGTTCAAAATTTTTCGAAATACTAACAATAAGTATGCAAAAGGCATAAGGCGAGCCCATAAGATACATCACAAAAACATAAATAAAGATAAAAGTGAATGCTTTGGAATGTTGTGGGTTCCACTAAAATATCTCAAGTAATTATTTTTTTATCCAGTTATTTACAAAGCTGCAAATTTTACTATCCTTATTGACATTTACATAAGTACTCTCAATTTTTTCATTCATCCACTTTTGAATTAAATTTAGCTGCTTTTCCTTTAAGGCTAATGATTTAATTTTAGAGTAGTCCGAAGAATAATCTGCCACATGCTCATCAAATCGATTACTTACCATCAAAATTTTATATTTTTTTAGTCCTGAACGTTCCTCTTCAATTAGAGGCTGAGAAATTTGCCCATCATTTAAATTTCTAATTTGGCTATAAAGTATCGGATCTAAATTTGTAAGTTCAAACCTAGTATCACCTGTTTGAGGATTAATAAGGACGCCTCCATTAAATTTTGTTTCCTTTTCGTCAGAATAAGCCAAAGCAGCATCTTTGAAATTTATATCATTTTCAATTAATCTTTTTCTGATGGTATCTAATTTTCCTTTCGCTTCTTTTAATTGATTTGGCTCAATTTTTGGAGTTAAAAGGATATGTCTTATATCTACTTCTTGACCTCTAATTTTGTCAACCCTCAGAATATGCCAGCCAAAATCAGTTTTAAATGGCTGGGAAATTTCACCTTCCTCCAAACTAAATGCCTCGTCCCTAAATTCTTTTACCATTCGCGGGCGTTTTCTGTGGAGTGTATACTTACCTCCAGAAGATCTAGATCCAGGATCCTGGGAGTATAAAATGGCTTTGGATGCAAAGCTTGATCCTCTCTCTAAAACATCTTCCCTAAAAACTTTTAATTGATTAATTATTCTGTTTCTTTCATTATCACTTACTTCAGGTTCAATAACTATTTGAGAAATTTCGAGTTCAGTTCCAAAAATTGGAAGTTCATTTTTTGGTATAGATTCGAAAAAAATACGTACTTCTTCTGGAGTCACCTCTACATCTTCAACAATTTTTTGCTGCATCAACAACGAAAGTTTTTGAATTTTATTAATTTCAAAAATTTCTTGTCTAAAGCTGGATTCATCTTCCTTATCATAAAACTCTAATACCTTATCAATACTCCCAAGTTGTTGAGTAAAATTTTCTATAATCTGATCAACAGAACTATATATTTCTTCAGTACTAATCTCTAAACTATCCTGCACAGCGTGGTGAGCATAAAGTTTGTCTTCCATTAATTTACCTAATAATTGGCAGCGAGTGACACCAACAGTTGGTATGCCCTGTGATTTCATCTCTACTAAAGTTTTATCTATATCTGACTCTAATATTACATAATCACCAACCACAGCTGATACTCCATCAACTTTAATTCTATTGTCCTGAGCTTTTAAAATTTCAGTAACAAAAATTATTAAAAATATTATTTTAATAAACCTCAAAATTTTTTGATTTGATAGCATCATGTATAATATCTTTTTCAAATTTTTTAATAAACTCAATTTTCCTTCGATTTAAGATAATATTTTTAATTGTTGGTTTGATTACTTGGCTGGGAGCAATATCTCCTTTTTCTAAAAAATTTCTTAAGTAGAATAAATGTACCCCCAAAGAATCTTCTATTTTAAAAAACTTTAATTTTCTAATGTATTTGGTCAAATTTTTACGATTTAAAAATGAAACCCTAGAGGTTAAATTACTTTTATCTATCCAAATAGAATCTGAAAGTATAAAATTATAAAATTGAAACGATAAAGAATCAAGAAATTTTCTATCATACGCATTAAACCGCTGGAAGCCTCTTTGTATCTCAAATTGATCAACATTATCAGGCGGTAGGTGAATGTATCTTACTTGAAATAATGGAGCTTTTAATTTAAAAAGCTCTTCATTATCTGATAAAAAATTAAGCATTTCATAATCACTAATTAATGTATCGAGGTTTTTATTAATTACGGCTTTTCGGTATGTATTTTCATACAAGTTTTTACGGTAATCATCTACCAAAAATTCTAATTCCTGTAAATCACCCTCGGGAAGATTTATTTTTGCTTGTTGTATGAGTAGCTGGTTACGTGCCCAATTATCAATCAAACTCCTTGTTTTAGCTAGGCTATCAGAATAACCTTGAGGGTTTCCCAATAGTTTAACCAAATCGTCTTTATAAAGATAATTAGAACCTACCCTCGCAATCATGTCTTTTTGATCAGGCATAAAATCGTTGCACGAGACCGAAGCGAAAACAAAAATAAATGAATATAAAAATGTTTGTGTCAAAAAATGCATATTGTAATAAAGAGGGTTATATATTATTATTTATTAACAATTTATTATTTTTTTTTGATAAACTATTTAAGTGCTTGATAAAGTGTTATTTATATTGTTAAAAAAATTTTAATAACTAGTAAAAAAGTATTAAATTTGTTAAAATTTGGAGCTTTTGATTAGAAAACTACTTCTTCTAATTTTATTATTTCCTTCATCAATTGCATTTGCAAAAGGATCTTTTTACACTAATATTTCAACACCTGCAAATGTAATACAAACAGATAAAAATGTATCTTATAATAATGGTTATTTCTACCTATACGGTTTTAGTGGGCCTGGAAAAATTGAAATTTATTCTATTATAGGAAACAAAATAAAAACAATTACCGCTCAAAATTTAGCTGATTACAAGTTTGCTCTTCAATTGGATTCGCGCAACATGTATATTATAAGGGTAATTACTTTAAGTGAGATAAAAACCTTTAAAATTGTTACGCCTTAACTTGGACTATAATTAGGTGCTTCTTTAATTATATTAATATTGTGAGGATGACTTTCTTTGATTCCAGATGTTGTAATTAAAACAAATTTTGCTTTTTCTTTTAATGACTCAATATCCTCAACTCCACAGTATCCCATTCCTGCCCTTAATCCGCCAATAAATTGATGTATACTTTCGTTTAAATCTCCTTTAAATGGAACTCTTCCAACTATTCCCTCAGGTACAAGTTTTTTAATATCATCTTCAACATCTTGAAAATATCTGTCTTTACTACCATTTTTCATTGATTCTACTGAACCCATTCCACGATATGTTTTAAATTTTCGCCCTTCATAAATTACAGTTTCGCCAGGAGATTCTCTTGTACCTGCTAGCAGCGAACCCAACATGACAGAGTCAGCCCCTGCAGCTATTGCTTTTGAAATGTCTCCAGTATATCTAATACCTCCGTCTGCAATTATAGGAATGTCGCTTCCTTTAAGTGCTTTTTTTACTTCTAAAATAGCTGAGAGTTGTGGGTATCCAACCCCTGCTATAACCCTTGTGGTACATATTGAACCAGGACCAATTCCAACTTTTACTGCATCGGCCCCTATTTTAATTAGATATTTTGCAGCTTCGGATGTTGAAATATTTCCAACAACTAAATCTAGATTTGAAAATTTAGATTTTATTTTCTTAACCACATCACCTACTCCTTTACTGTGTCCGTGGGCAGTATCAACAACAATAGCATCTACCCCTGCACTTTCAAGTGCATGAACTCTGTCAATGACATCGTTTGTAATTCCGACAGCGGCAGCTACTCGTAATCTACCAAATTTATCTTTGTTTGCATTCGGCTTTGTAGTATGTTTTGTAATATCTCTAAAGGTAATTAATCCAACTAAAATATTTTCCTTAGAAACCACGGGCAATTTTTCAATTTTATGTTTTTTAAGTATTTGTTCCGCATCTTTAAGTGAAGTTCCCTCATTTACAGTTATTAAATTTGTGCTTGTCATCACCTCTCTGACTGGTCTCTCACTATTTTTTTCAAAACGCAAATCACGATTTGTTACAATTCCTATTAACTCTCTATTTGAACTTACAATCGGAATTCCACCTATTTTATATTTTTCCATAAAAGTGTTAGCATCTGAAACTAAAGCAGTCACAGGTAGAGTGACAGGATCTAAAATCATTCCTGATTCAGAACGTTTTACAGATCTAACATTTTCAGCTTGCTCTTCAATAGTCATATTTTTGTGTAAGACGCCAATACCCCCTTCACGAGCCATAGCAATAGCCATTTCACTTTCAGTTACCGTGTCCATAGCTGCAGAGACTATAGGTATGTTCAATGGTATATTTCTACTGAAATTTGATATCGTAGATACTTCCCTGGGTAATTTTTCTGAGTAAGCTGGAACTAATAAAACATCATCGTATGTAAAACCTTGGCCAACAATTTTAGTAGATGTCATTTGCAACTAATTTTGAATTAATTGCATACAAATATACGAAATTTAAGGCTTTTACTAACTATTTCCTTTTATATCTCTAAATAGATCTAAGTGTAGTAAATTTATATGTTAATCTACTAAATAATTAAATTTATAACAAAAAGTTATACTTTTCTACCACACTAAAAAGGGCATCATTCTTCATTTTTTAATTAGTCTTTATTAACATTCTCTGATTAGAAGGGATGTCACATTCTATTTATTATTTATAATTATTCTAAATAATTTTTTTTTTGAAATATTTTTAATTAGTTTAGCACACTAATTTAGACTAATTATAAATAAAGAAAAATGAAAACGAAAATTTTATTATGTATAACGGCTGTTTTGTTAGCATTTAGTTGTACAGAAACAGAAACTATTACAGAAATAGTTGAAGTGGAAAAAATTGTTACCGAAACAGTAACTGTGACAGAAACAGAAACTGTTACAGAAATACAAAATGTTTATGTCTTACCAGAAGAATACTCATTTACTAGAAACGGTTTACAAACAGTTTATTACACTGGACAAACAGCAAGGTTAAAAATGGCCACTGAGCTTAAAGACCATATGAATGATGCTGCTAAAACAAAGGACCAATTAGATACCATGTTTAACTCTGGAACGGGTTTTGATGATGCTACTTTGGATGCAAGTGGAAAAAAAGTTGGGAATAAAACTGCTTCTTCACCAGTTGCCTCAGCGACCGTGAAGCCAATTTTTGATGGTTGGATAGAAGATTTTACTGCAAATGTTGCACCAGCAGTAAACGCAGGGACAACGGCATCTGCAGGCGTTGCTGGATCGTACACTGATACCAAACCTGATGGTACAACAGGTAGAACTGTAAAAATTAATGCTAAGGGATTTGAATTAAATCAATTTTTTTCAAAAGGACTTATCGGAGCTTTCCAAGTTGATCAAATTATTAACAATTATCTTTCTTTTTCAAAATTAGACGGTGCAAGAGAAGATAATGACAACGGCATTTATGGATATAAGAATGATCAAGCTGAAAATTACATTACAAAAATGGAACACTATTGGGACGAAGGCTTTGGTTATCTATATGGACTTGATAGTCAATTCAAACCAGGTTTAGGAAATGCAGCAGGTGGGAAAGACACAGCTAACCTAAATAAGTACCTTAGTAAAATCAATTCGCAAGCAAACGAAGCAGGGATTTCTCAAAAAATATATAATGCTTTTATAGCTGGAAGAGCGGCAATTGTTGCAAAAGACTATGAAGAGCGTGATAAGCAAGCAGCAATTATATCTGCGGAAATTTCAAAAGTTATAGGTTACAAAGCACAGTCATATTTAAGAGATGGAGCAGAAGATATTACAAATGGTATGTGGGCAGATGCTCATCATGCTTTATCTGAAGGATATGGATTTATACTAGGTTTACAGTTTACAAAAAATTCAGACGGAAACCCATATATGACAAATACTGAAGTAAACTCGCTTTTAGATAGACTTTCTGCTGGTAACGGATTTTGGGATAGAAATGCAGAAGAATTAAATACGATGGCTGACGAAGTTGCTCAGGCAACAGGCCTCACGCTACCATAAAACGCTATGACCATAAACCAATAGATTTTGAATGAGAATTAGTTTTAGATTATTTAAATCTGTTTAATACAAATGCGTTTATACAAGTGCTGTGAAACTTCATAGCACTTGTATTTTTTTTAATTTTAGATAATAGATATGAAAAAGTACAGCTTAATAACACCAATTTTAACAATCTTCCTAGCAATTCAATGCTCCAGTGAAATGGAAGAAGATATTCAGCAGGTAGATAATACCACTACTATTAATACTCCCACGAACTCGGATTCGGATAATAGTTCAAGCGATAATAATAGTTCAAGTGATAATTCTCAAACTGATGATACACCATCATACAACCACAAAAACATGCTTATTAATTGGGTTGATAATATAATACTACCATCATTAGATAATTTCAATTCATCATTAACAGTTCTCAAAGAATCAACAGAAACATTTGTTAATGCTCCAACATCGGAAACATTTTCTAAAGTCAAAGAGGATTGGTTAGCAAGCTTTTTGAAATGGCAATATGTTGAAATGTTTGATATTGGTCTGGCGGAAGAAATCTATTACAAAAATAGGGTAAACCTATATCCTGCAAATGTCAACAAAATTGAAAGCAATATCTCTAATCAAAATTATGACCTTGATGAATCAGTAAATTTTTCCTCACAAGGTCTTAATAGTATTGACTATTTATTATTTGGAATTGGGGAAAATGAGGAGGAAATAATTTTAAAATATTCAAATGAAAATCTGAAATATGGAAAATATTTGATAGATGTTGTCGAAAAAATGATTTCTTTAACAACAGATGTTAGATCAAGCTGGAATACTGAATTTAGAGAGTCTTTTATTAATTCGACAGATAATACAGCTACCTCAAGTATAAATAAGTTAGTAAACGATTTTATATTTTACTTTGAAAAAGGATATCGCGCAAATAAAATTGGAATACCAGCTGGTGTTTTCTCAGATAATCCCTTGCCTGATAGAGTCGAGGCTTACTATGGGAAAAATTATTCAAAAATTCTTGCTCTTGAAGCTACAGATGCTATAGATGATTTTTTTAATGGAAGAAGTATAAATGATGCAGAGATTTCCGATTTAAGCATACGTGATTACTTGGATTATATGGAAGCTGAAAAAGAAGATAAGTTAAGTGAAAAAATAAATGAGCAACTAATAAAGATAAAAGATAAGCTTTCAGAACTAAATACAAATTTCAGTCAACAAATAACTGATGAAAATTTACAAATGCTCATCACTTATGATGTAATTCAAGCAAATGTTGTGTTTTTAAAAGTTGATATGCTTCAGTCGCTAAATATTAGCGTTGATTATGCAGACGCTGACGGAGATTAATTAAATTTGCAACCAAAATCTCGTAATGAAGACTTTTGGATGGGGAGAAGTATCAGTTATTATTTAAATGAGAAGAAATCTCATGCTGCTACATTAGCTTTTTTTAGGATCGCATTTGGTAGTTTGATGTTCTTTTCAGTTATAAGGTTTTGGTCCAAAGGGTGGATTGAATCTCTTTATATTAAACCCAATTTTCATTTTAAGTATTTCGGTTTTGAGTGGGTTCAGGATTTTGGTAATTATACCTATATTCTTTTTATTTTATGTCTTATTGCCTCCCTTTTTGTAACTATTGGCTTTAGATACAGAATTTCAATAATTAGCTTTTTTATTCTTTTCACCTATGTTGAGCTAATTGACAAAACAACATATTTGAATCATTACTATTTAACAAGTTGCATATCGTTTATAATGTGCTTTCTACCAGCAGGTAGTTTTTTTTCTGTAGATAATTTAATAGTGGGTGGTAAAATTGAAAAAGTGCCCTCTTGGGCAGTTGATTCTTTAAAGTTTTTTATTTGCATCGTTTATTTTTACGCAGGTATTGCAAAAATTAATTCGGATTGGTTACTTGAAGCCCAACCCTTATCTATATGGTTAAAATCAAAATATGATTTACCAATTATTGGTCAAACATTACTACAGCAAAAATCAATTCACTACATGGCAAGTTGGTTTGGAATGATCTATGATGTTTGTATTCCTTTTCTCTTACTTTATTCTAGAACAAAATATATTGCCTTTTTTTTTGTAATCATTTTTCATGTTTTAACAAAAGTTTTTTTTCCTGCCATAGGCATGTTCCCATACATAATGATTTTTGGCACAGTAATTTTCTTTGATTCCAAAGTCCACATTACTATTTTAAATAAAATTGAAAGCGTTGTTAAAAAGCTAATAATATTTTTAAATATTAAAAGTTTTGAATTAGTGAAAAAAAATAATTCTAATTCAATTCATTATTCAACATTTGTCCCTGTAGTCTTATCGACATTCCTTTTTATTCAATTGTTAATCCCTTTCAGATATTCCCTTTATCCAGGTGAACTTTTTTGGAACGAGCAGGGCTACAGATTTTCATGGAGAGTCATGTTAATTGAAAAAAGAGGAGACACTAGATTTAAAATCAAGGACAGCATTACTGGTAAATTTTTCTATGTAAGAAATGAAAATTTCTTAACTCCATTTCAGATAAAGCAGATGAGTTTCCAACCAGACTTTATTTTAGAATATGCTCACTATCTTGGAGACCATTTTAAAAAAAAGGGGATGGAAAACGTTCAAATATTTACTGATAGCTTCGTTGCATTAAACGGTAGATCAAGTCAAAGATTTATTAACCCTGATGTAGATTTATTAACTAAAACAGAATCCTTTTTTAATAAAGATTGGATTTTACCATTAAATGATGAAATTAAGGGGCTTTAATATTTTAATCTTTTTTCTAATTACAAGTCTTTACAGTCAAAGAACTGTAAAAGGGAAAATTTCAATAAATGAAAATTTTGATAGCAAAAATGAGATTAGTGTTTACGAGAAAAATAAAGGCTTTATTTTAAAAGTTTTACCTAACACCCAATTCGAATTCATCACAAATTTAAATAAACTCGAATTAATTTTTATTTTCGAGGGTTATCCTACCGTAAGAAAAAATATTGATTTTTCTAGGGATGGCAATTTCTTTCTAAATATACAAATGAAAACTGAAGAGCTCTCAGAGGTGATTGTTAGCGCAAAACGCAAAGAAGTTTTTCTACTCAAGAAAATGGGTGATTATGAAAAAACAGAAATTTACGCAGGTAAAAAAACTGAAGTGATTTTAATAGATCAATCTATGGCCAATTTGGCGGCAAATAATTCAAGACAAATTTATAATCAAATTCCAGGGCTAAATATCTACCAGAACGATGATGCCGGATTACAGTTGAATATTGGTGGAAGAGGTCTTGACCCAAACAGAACATCAAACTTTAATACTCGTCAAAATGGGTATGATATAAGCGCTGACGTTCTTGGCTATCCTGAAAGCTATTATACTCCTCCTGCTGAGGCACTTGAAGAAATTCAGATAATACGAGGAGCTGCTTCATTACAGTATGGAACTCAATTTGGAGGGCTCATTAACTTTAAGATAAAAAAACCAAACCCAAACAAACCATTTTCTTTTATAACCAGAAATACAATAGGATCGAATAATTTATATACAAACTTTACAATGGTTTCCGGAACAAATAATAAATTCAATTATATTGGATATTTCAATGGAAAAACCGGTAATGGCTTTAGACCTAATTCAGATTTCAAATCGTCAAATATATTTATACAAACCGGTTACGATTTCACAAAAAAAACATCAGTCAGAGCGGAAATAACTTATTTATATTATTTAGCTCACCAAGGAGGTGGTCTTTCAGATCAAATGTTTTTAGACGACCCTTTTCAAAGTAATAGATCTAGAAATTGGTTTTCGTTAGATTGGCTCTTATACAACTTTAAATTTGAACATTCTTTTAATAAAGAGTCAAATCTAAGCTTGAATTTATTTGGTCTTGATGCTCAAAGAAACTCAATAGGTTTTAGATCTAATCGCGTTAGTCAAATTGATCCTCTTCAAGAAAGAGATCTTATTAAAGGTGATTTTAAAAACTTTGGCGCAGAATTAAGGTGGTTAAAAAGTTATTATTTGGGTAAAACAAAATCAGTCTTTTTGATAGGTAGTAAATACTATAAATCAAATAATACTTCAATGCAAGGCCCAGGATCAAATAAAAATGATGCTGATTTTAATTTATACTTAGATGATTTTCCAAATTATAATCAACAATCTAATTATAATTATCCAAATAAAAACGTAGCGTTTTTTAGTGAAAATATTTTTTATCTATCTTCAAAATTATCGTTGACTCCTGGTATCAGATTTGAATTCATTGAAACTTCCTCATTTGGTGAATATTCTAAAATAAATACTGATGCAGCAGGAAATGTGATATTGAATAGAGTAATCCCATCCGCTGAAACAAGAAAAAGAGAGTTTGCGCTGCTTGGTTTAGGAGTCAGCTATAAATTCTCTAATAAAATTGAGCTTTATGGGAATGTTTCTCAAAATTATAGGTCTGTCACATTTGCCGACATAAGCATAATAAATCCTGCCTATATAATCAATCCCAATATCTCTGATGAGAACGGATTTACAACTGATCTAGGAGTTAGAGCTAAAAATCTGAAATTAATATCATTTGATGTAAACTTATTTAGATTAGATTATAAAAATAGAATAGGCTTCGTGCAAAGAAAATTTAATGATGGAAGCGTAAAAGCTGAAAGAGGTAATGTGGGAGATGCGGTCATTTTTGGTGTTGAATCATTGATTGATTTAAATATTAAAGATTTTTTAAAATTTGATAACCAAAATTTACTTTTAAATACATTTATAAACCTTTCATTGATTGACTCAGAGTATACAACGTCTGAAACACCAGGCGTTGTTGGAAAAAAAGTTGAGTTTGTTCCAAAAACAAATCTAAAAACTGGAATAAGAGTTGGCTACAAAAATTACTTTTTTAATGCACAATACAGTTTTCTTTCAGAACAATTCTCAGATTCCTCTAATGCAATAGATGGAAATTTAAGTGGTGTCGTAGGAATTATTCCAAGCTATGAAATTATAGATATATCTACATCTTATATGAAAGGCATATTTAGATTTGAAATAGGTGTAAACAATTTATTAAATGAGATATATTTTACAAGAAGAGCAACTGGATATCCTGGTCCAGGTATTATACCATCACCAAATAGAAATTTTTACTTAACAACACAAATAAAATTCTAAGGCGATCGATTTACGGATAAATAATTATTACAGAAATAAAAATTAAGACAATCATTTGCATTATTGTCCAGCCTTGATTTGCAACAACTACTTTTAAAGAATTGCCCAAATAATTAGCTAAAAACGCGACGAATAAAAAAATTATGACTGCCTGTGACATGAAGATCATGCCCAAAATTAAAAACTGGATATTATACGGTATAAGACTAGAAAATAAAAATCCAGGAAAAAAGCTTAAGAAAAACAGACTTACCTTAGGATTACTAAGATTCATAATTAGTCCTGTAATAAAAAATTGTTTTTTTGCTTGGTTTTTGGAATTAATGATAGAGTTTTCTTTTAAACTTAAAAAGAGGCGAATAGCTAAAAATATTAAATAAGAGGCTCCAACTAATTCAATTGCTCTTATTATAAAGGGAAACGTTTCAATTAATTTTGCAAGGCCAATAACTACTAAAAAAGTGTGTGCAATTAACCCAAAGCACAAACCTAAACTCACTTTAATTCCACATCTAAGACCTTGAGAAATAGTTGTAGAAATTACAAACAAAATATCTGGCCCTGGAGATAGTGTAAGAACAATACTACTAACAATGAAAAGTAAAATCGTGTTTAAATCCATTTAAGGTAAAATTATCGATATATTTGCAATTAGAACAAAGTTTTTGATGATGATAGAAAGATTAGAAAGTGAATTGCTTCCACTACGAATTAAATTAAAAAAACATTCCATTTATAATAAAATTGAATCATTAGATGATATTCAAATATTTATGGAGTCTCATGTATTTGCAGTTTGGGATTTTATGTCCCTTTTGAAAAAACTGCAAAGTATTCTAAGTTGTAACCAAATCCCATGGTATCCATCTGGTTTTCCTAAGGCATCTAGGCTTATAAATGAAATTGTATGGGGAGAAGAGTCAGATGTAAATCGAGATGGCATCCCTATGAGTCATTTTGAAATGTACTTGGATGCCATGAAAAATATTAAGGCAAATACGAAGGAGATAAACGACCTTATAAATGAAGCCAGATCTGGTAATAATATCTTTGATATAATTAAAAAATCATCATTACCAAAGTATGTAAAAAACTTTGTAGATTTCACTTTTGAAGTAATTCAAACTGAAAAACCACATGTTATCGCTGCTGTATTTACTTTCGGTAGAGAAGATTTGATACCTGACATGTTTATTGAAATTATAAAAAATTTAAAGGTCTCGACAAATAAAGATCTTTCTGATTTAATTTATTATTTTGAAAGGCACATTGAAGTAGATTCAGGAGAACACGGGCCATTGGCACTAGAAATGATAAAGGAGCTTTGTCAGAATGACAAAACCAAATGGGAAGAAGCTCTTTCTTATTCAAAACAAGCATTAGAAAATCGCATTAAACTTTGGGATGGGATTCTTTCTTCTATAAAAATTAGAAGTAAATTAGTTACTGTTAATTAAATCTATCAAATATTGGATTAGATCGGAATGAAAAAATTTTATTTAATTTTTCTTTTGTGTCAATTCTGGAGTAATTCTCAGAAACTAGTAACTGACTCAAACTATTATTCAGACACAATTACTAATAAAGAATTAATGGAGCTTTTATATGTTTATTCATCCGATTATTTCAGGGGAAGGGGTACAGGTGAACTTGGTCAAAAAAGGGCTTGTGATTTCTTGAGGGACTACTACAAATCAAATAATATTTATCCTGCTAAAGGTACGAATGACTATTACCAATCAATGGAACTCTTAATTAATAAGAAAAAAGTTAAAACTGAAAATGTAGCAGCAGTTATAAAAGGAAGTCATTTTCCGAATGAATACATTATTCTTTCAGCGCATTTAGACCACTTAGGGACAAATGATAATGGGGATGTTTATAATGGAGCTGATGATGATGGTTCTGGAACTGTCGCTTTACTAGAAATTGCTGAAGCATTTAAACTAGCATTTGATGACGGAAAAGGTCCAAAAAGAAGTCTTGTTTTCCTTCATTTTACTGGAGAAGAAAAAGGTCTACTTGGTTCAAAATTTTATACTGAAAATCCGCTCTATCCCCTACCCTCCACGATTGCTAATTTAAATATTGATATGATTGGAAGAATCAATCCAAAAAGAAATTCAAATAATCCAAATTATATCTACTTAATAGGATCAGATAAAATAAGTATTGAGCTGCATAGTATCTCAGAGGAGATTAACGAAAAATATACACAATTAGAATTAGATTATGCATATAATAAAGAAGATGATCCGAATAGATTTTATTATAGAAGTGATCACTACAATTTTGCAAAAAATAACATCCCCGTCATTTTTTATTTTAGTGGTACTCACGAAGACTATCATAAAATAAGTGATACTGCAGATAAAATACTATATTCAGCATTAGAGAAAAGAACTAAGTTAATTTTCCATACAGCATGGGAACTAGCTAATAGAGAAGAGAAAATAAAAATTTACTAAAAATGGTTGGCAGATCGATTAAATTATTAATCATTTTGATTGGAGTTTTAATTAGCCAAAACTTACAATCTCAAGATGAAGAGTATATAAATGAAATAGAGGACAGCATTAAGATTCGTAGAATTAATTTTGGAGTAAAATTAGGAATTCCCAATGTGATTGGGGGTTCGGTTGAGTTCCTACCTCCTATATTTAATAACAAAGTAGCTCCTTTTTTAGATTTCAGTGGATTAAATATAAATATTGACAATGTTGGAACTGATTTTTCATATTTAGAGTATGGTGCAAATTTTTATTTTAACGGAAAAGGAAACGGATTTTTTATTTCGCTTGGTCGAGGTGATTTCAATACTGTTCTAAATTTTTATAATTTAGAATTTAATGAAAATGGTCAAAGCACGATCGGTGATGCTTCAACAAACTTAAAATTCAACACAACAAATATCAAAACAGGAATAAAAACAGGAGGCAGCTTTTACTTTCGCTTTGAAGTTGGTTATGGATTCGGTAGTATACAAAATACAGTTGAATTTAACGCAACAGCAAATGGAATCTCAGATAACTTTATAGAGGAGATTCCGCCAATACCTGGTGTCAATAGCGGTGGGATACTGATAGGTAATTTAGGGTTTGGCTTATCATTTTAAGTTAAGTTGCTTTGAAAATTTTTTCTAAAAACATTTGATTTTAGTGATTTCAATAGCGAATCGAGTTTTTTACGGTATATATCAACATGATCATGTTTAATAATCTATCACTAAACAAAGGGAACTTTCATTTTCTACTAAGTATTCTTTTTGTGGTGTATAATCAAACAAGTTTATATAGTCAAGATAAGGTAACACTTAGTGGATATATATCAGACAACGAAAATAATGAAACATTGATAGGCGTTAATGTAATTATTCCTGATCTTAAAATTGGTACAACAACTAACGACTATGGTTTTTATTCATTGACTGTCCCTAGAGGTGACTATAAACTTCAAATAAGCTTCTTGGGTTTCAAAAATCAGGAGATTGATTTAATTTTTTTATCAGACTTCAGTCAAGACTTTAAATTACAAAAAGAGATTCAAATGCTTGATGAAGTAATTATAAAAGAAAGTTCAGAATTTATTGACCTTAGAAGTCCAGAAATGAGTGTTAACAGGCTTTCTATAAGTACAATTAAAAAAATTCCTGCGGTTCTAGGAGAAACAGATGTAATTAAGACTATAACTTTATTACCCGGAGTCACAAATGCTGGAGAAGGAGCATCAGGTTTTAATGTTCGAGGTGGAGGAGCTGATCAAAATTTAATTCTTCTTGATGAGGCTATAATTTTCAATTCTTCCCATCTTTTTGGATTTTTTTCAGTTTTTAATCCAGAGTCAATAAAAGATATTCGCTTGTATAAAGGTGGAATTCCTGCAAAATATGGTGGACGTATTTCATCTGTATTGAATATCTTTCAAAAAGAAGGAAATAAGAATAAATTTAATAGTCAGGGTGGATTAGGATTGATTTCCAGTAGATTGTTACTAGAGGGTCCTATCAAGAAAGAAACCACCTCGTTTTTATTTGGAGGTCGCAGCAGTTACGCACATCTATTTTTACCTCTTATAGAATCTGTCGATAACAACAAGGCCTATTTTTACGACCTTAATACTAAATTAAGCCACAGAGTAAATGAAAACAACACAATTTTTCTTTCTGGCTATTTTGGAAGAGATGTTTTTGATATTGATAATTTATTTGACCTTTCATATGGAAATTCAGTTGCAAATTTTCGGTGGAATCATTTATTTTCTAATAAGTTATTTTCAAATCTTTCGATGATATACTCAGATTATGATTACACTCTAGATTTTGGTTTGGCGGAATTTGATTGGAATCTTGGGATAACCAATTTTAATTTAAAATATGATTTAAAATATTATTTGAATGAAAAACTTAAAATTGAATATGGTCTAAATAGCATCTATTATAAATTTGATCCAGGATTAATAAAGCCTACAACTGAAAATTCTACTATTCAAAATCAAAAACTAGAGGATAAATTTGCTGTGGAAAATGCCCTTTATAGTAGCATAGACTACAAAATTTTAACTAAACTTCAATTGAATTTTGGTCTAAGACTAAGTAACTTTTTAAGACTTGGTCAAAAAATTAATACTTATGAAAACGATAACCCCCTTTTGTTTATTAATTCAGTTCAGATATACGAAGAAGCAACTCCTTTAGGCTTTATTGAATATTCTAAAAGTGAGGTTATAAAACAGTTTACTAATTTGGAACCACGTTTCGCATTAGCATATGAGATTGCTGCTGACAAATCATTTAAGATTAGCTATAATCGTATGGCTCAATACCTACATTTGATTTCAAATACCAATTCACCAACACCTATAGATGTATGGGCTCCGAGTGGAAGATACATTGATCCGCAATTACTAAATCAAATAGCAGCTGGTTATTTTGAAACTTTCAATAATAAAATTTTTAGTCTTCAAGCAGAGGTGTTTTACAAAGAAATTAAAAATCGTCTTGACTACATTGATGGTGCCGAATTAATTGCCAACGACGCCATTGAACAAGTTTTGTTAAATGGTGAAGCAAGAGCCTCTGGAATTGAAATTTTATTTCAAAAAAATGAAGGAAAGTTAACCGGATGGCTAGCTTATACTCTTTCCAAATCTGAACAAAGAACTCCTGGAAGAACAGAAGAAGAGACAGGAATTAACAACGGTAATTGGTATTTTACACCATATGATAAAACTCATGATTTTTCTTTCGTTTCAAATTATAGAGTAAGTTCAGGATGGAATCTTAATTTTAATTTCATATTCCAAACTGGTCAGCCAATAACATATCCAAATGCTCAATATCAATTTCAAGGGTTTTCAATACCAAACTATGAAGCAAGAAATAGTAGCAGGCTTCCTTCTTATCATCGTTTAGATATTTCTGCAATTTATAAGCCAAAGAATAGAGCAGGTGAATGGGTTTTTGGAATTTACAATATTTATAATCGAAAAAATGCAGCTTCAATTAGATTTCAGCAAAACATAAATAATGGAAATAACGAAGCCATAAGATTAGCTATTTTTGGCATTATTCCTTCGATTACTTATAATTTTAAGTTTTAATCATGAAAAAATTATTATTGGTATTTATTGCAAATCTTACTTTTTTTAGCTGCGAAGATGTAGTTGAAATTCCATTGAATGATTCAAAAGAAGTCTTAATTGTTGACGCCTATATTAATTGGATAAAGGAATCAAATAAAACGGAACAAAAAGTCAATCTGTCCCTAAGTAGTCCATATTTTAAAAAAACCTATAAACCTGCGACTGGAGCTAGCATTTATATAGAGGACGAAAATGGAAAAATTTATCAATTTACCGAAGAAAATAGTGGATACTATATTCCTATAGATACTATACCTTACGATACAAAAAATACATATACGATAAAGATTCAATACAAAAATCAAACCTATACAGGTGAAGAATCACTTAAGACTGTAAGCAGTATAAATAGAATCGAGCAAGAATATGTTGAATTATTTGGAAATGAGGCTGTTCAACTAGAAGCATATTGTTTAGATCCAATGGAGGAAAATAATTTTAGTTATTTTGAATTTACAAGCGCAGGATTAGAATTTCCAGAGTATAATATTTTTAGAGATGACTTTACTAGCGGAGGTGAATATTATGGATTTCTTTTAGATTCAGAACTTAAAAAAGGTGATCAAGTAAAAGTTCGTCAATTTGGATTATCAAATTTTGGATATAATTATTGGTATCTTCTTATCTTACAAAATACTCAACAAGGTGGACCTTTTGTAGGTACACCAGTTAATTTAAAAGGTAATATATTTAGTCTGGAAAATTCTAATAACTCTGCATTTGGATATTTTAGAATGTCTGAAGTATCAGAAAAAGATTATGTGATAAAATAAAAGCCGCATGAAAGCGGCTTAAAACAAATTGGTTTAGGGATTACAAATAATGTTTATAATTTAATTGCAAAATAAAAGTATAAAAAATGTAGGAAAATTGAAAGGATTTATTATTTTTTTTAAAAACAATTTGTGTTACAGAAAAAGAGTGGGAATTAAATTAAAAAGACTTTTTCATAGCAATTTTAATTCCCACATAAACAAACCAATTAAATCAAACAAATTCAAACAAGTATTGTAAAAAGTGGGGACTCAATAATGAAGTCATCATCTTACATCAATCAACGACATTACTTCACCCCACTGACTGTAGAATCAATGCAAATTTTGTTTAAGATTTTAAAAAAATCAATCTAATTAAATATTAATATCTAATAGATCTATAATTAAATCTTATATCGCTTGTATTTATAAGAGATATAACTGATAATTGATATTTCTTTTTTTTGTAATTTGTATGTATGTCGAAAAGAAGACTTTTACATATTATTTTTCCTAAAAATGTAGCTCATATTTACATTGATGGAAAAAAATACACACAAAAGGAATTTGATAAAGCAAAACAGCTTGAAATGCGTAGAGATAAATTTGGTCGTTTTACTAGTAATGTGAGTATGAAAAAAATTTTATATTGAAATTCAAAAGTTGTTAACATTATAACTCCTGCTCTACCCTGTTTTTCCTATCTATTGGTTTCGGCCGCGCTAACTAATATTTTGACTTTTCGAATATGAGGAGATAACGCCTGAACACCCTGAGGTGGAGAACTGAATTGCTGCCCATTTATTATCCATAATGGAAAAGTTTTAGATGACTCTTGAGTAAGGGTTTGATATTGTCTTAATATTGGTATACCTTTAGCTTGTGGTGCAGTAGGGAAGTGATATTTTAACGCGAGATACCAAGTTTGTACATTCTCATCAATTCCCCATTCATTAATTCCCATGCTTGAAAGCTTGGCGATTCTTTTTTTCTCTTTTACTTCCTTTTTTATCGCATTTATTTCTTTTTTTGTTAATCCCTTTAAAGATATTTTTTCCTGTGCGTTAACAATACAAAGCATAAAAAAAGTTAAAACAGTAAACAAAGCCTTCATATGAAATATTATAATTGCTAAGTAATTTTTAAGATAAAAAATTATTTATTCAATTTTTTCTCCTTCAATTTCAAAAATACCGCCTGCAAAGCCGGAAAAGCTTGAATTTTCAAAATTTAATTCAAAATCCCATTGGGATCCATCTATAAGGGATTCAATTAATATTGTTGAGCTGTCGATAGGGTAAGTTGCTATTACATCTAATATTCTTTCCTCATCAAAAACTTTATAATTAACTTGAGAATTGTATATTTTTTTTTCCTTATCGATAGTTAAAACTGCAGGTACATCACCTACTCCATCGACATTAAAAACAATCATTTTATACTTTCCAATAAAAGGGTCGTTTTCAGTTTTTTTTATCGCTGCACATGATAAACAAAACAATAATAACACATAATAAACTAGACTTATCTTCATTATAAATTCATTTAGGTTCATTACAATATACAAAATTGAAATCTTAATAGAATCCAGATCATACAAATAAGATTGCATTTAATAATCAAGTTAAATAAATATTTTTGCCAAAATAAAATTATTATGATTGAGACCAAAATGATTGTATTAGAACATGAAACAAGTTTTAATGATTTTATTTTTAATTTTTTCAACTTTCAAAATTAATGCACAAAATTTCAATGTTGAAGAGTTTCTTAAAGGGCAATGATGCGATAAAAAAAATTATACTGCTTTAATACAATCGCAGAAAACGGACTCGATATATACGAAACACCCACCGGTGACCTTAGGTCAGGTGCAGAGATAATTAATTATGACAAAAAAGAAGAAATAATTACTTGGGAATTAATAAAAACTAGCAGAAGATATTAATACAATTAAAATTATATCTAAAAATAGGGTTGAATTCGATAATGGTAACAGGCGTTCTACCTTGTATCGCCAAAAAAAGAAATAATTTTTATAATCTTTTTCAGACTTTTAAAACTATTCTTGAACAAATACAACTTTATTTTGAGATTGTTGGATGGGATCAGTGTTTAGAAATTTAATATTATTATTAGAATATATTTACCGAATATTAATTACACCAACCATATTTTTGTGTTTAGCACACTGATAATAATATTTGCCTGGTTTTTGAGGTACCCATGAGATAGATCCCTTTGTATTTCCATTATTTTCGATATTTTCTATTTGATCTTTTTTACCTGTACCAGGTCTTACTTTTAAATAAAACGGATGTCCTGGAGCATTTATCAAAAAAACAATTTTTGAACCAACTAAAAATGTTAGTTCAGGGTCGCTTCCTTTGACTAAGCCAATGATATCACTACCAGATAATTCATAATTGTTTCGACTTTCTGCAATAACATTTATAGTGTAGTTGTTCGTTGAATTTTTCAAACTAAAGGATAAGTTAATTATTAAAAATGCTAAAATAAATATGGTCTTTTTCATAAAGTTTTTAAAAATTATTAATTAATATACAAATAAGTTATTGAATACGTTTTATTCAATAAAAAAACCCTCCTAAGGGAGGGTATAAAAACATTAAACTACGAATACTATTCTGTTAAATATACTAAAGTTAATTCGCTAGCTGGTGACATTTGCCTAAATTCATCCATCATGCTTTGTAGTTTATTTGATTTGTAGTCTTCTTCTTCAATAAAAGGTTTTGGATCTTTGATTGGAATATTCCAGACAAAATGTGTTGCATTTTGATAGGCAAGATCATTCCTGTTTACAATTTTTGTTACTGCCCACCACCTATGATTATTTCTAAGAATTTCTCTTTCAAATACTGGTTTCCAAACTTCTGACTCATACTTTTCATAGTCATCTAATTTTTGACTCATAGTTCCAAAATACATTTTGTCACCTATTTTAAGATTTCCACCAGCTAAAGGTGTTGCGTCAATAAGCTGGATAGTGTACTGCCTAACTTCCTTTTTTAATTTATTACCGTTTTTAACAATTCTATCTACTGATTTTGATGACATTTTCCCTTTCATACCATTCTTCATTATTGTAATGGCTTTATTCATACTCCAGTTTTTCATAAAATTTTCCATTTGTTCCTTGGAAGAAAACTGATTAAATACAACGTAGTGTGCAGCATTTTCATTGTCATTTTGTCTAGGTGTTCTTTTCCATACGGACCAACCAATTTTTTCATTAGAATCAACTGATTTTTGATGATAAGCCTTCCATACTTTTTCAAGTTGATGATAGTCAGATTCTTTGCCTTCATTTAAAACAATGAAATCAGCACTTACATATTGAGCTAAAGAAAATAGAGGAATTAGAAGTATTAAAAAAAATATTTTTTTCATTTTAAATTGATTTATGATTAATAATAATAAATATACAAATTAGTCACTAAACTTAATGAAGAGGATATGCCTATGGTTTAGGCTAGAGAATCGTATTTCTGTTTTAACATAAGAGCAAAATAATCTAAGTCTCGGTCATTTTTTAAATCATTAGTCTCGAATGAAATTCGACTAAAAAAGCGTGCCAAAATCACACTATTTTTCGTAAGTTTAAGTGTAAATCGTTCTTATACTTGTATTGGCTTTTTTAGGAGGATGCAGTTGTTTAATCCCAAATAAAAAAGGGATTCTAAGGAATCCCTTCTGGGTGGAAGATCGGTCTCGAACCGACGACCTCCTGAACCACAATCAGGCGCTCTAACCAACTGAGCTACAACCACCGTTTATAAATTCAAATATAACAGATTTTATACAAAATTTGAAGATCAAATATATATTACTAAATTTCATTCATATGAAATTTAATTCTAAATTAAACTACTCATTTGGATAGATAATATCATTCTGTGATCTAATAGTATCCATTAACTTAACAAGATCTAAACTGTTTTTGTGTGACCATTTACTTGATTCAATATTTTTTTCCCTGAGGCATTTATTTGATTCCAATATTTCATAAACATATCCCTTACCAAGAAACTCAAATTTTTTTGTGATTTTATAATTATTAGAAAGTGTTATGGTTTTTGATTCATGCCATCTTGAATCAACATATATTTCTCCCTTTTCTCCACAAATTTTGGCAGACATATCCTCATTGTGTAAAAAACTTGAATATAATAAAGCTTGCGAATCTTTATAACGCAGAATTATTGCCATTTGATTATCTACACCTGTTTCTGATTTTATTGCATTAGAAATGATGGAGCTTGGATATCCTAAAAGTTGATACGAAAGAAAAAGTGGATAAATACCAATATCCAATAAACTACCACCACCCTTTTCAAGATTGAATAATCTAGAATCATCTGGTCTGTTCGTAGCGTTAAAACTAAAAGAAGCATAGATGCACTTGATTTTTCCAATTTGTCCTTCTGAAGTCCAAGTAAGTAATTGATCAAAGACAGGATTAAATCTAGTCCAAAGAGCTTCCATCAGAAAAACACTTTTTTCATTCGAAAGGTGAAGTAGATCTTCAACTTGTGATTTATTAATTGCTAAAGGCTTCTCACATAAAACAGCTTTATTATTTTTTATTGCCTGTATAGAATGTTTATAATGATTATTATTAAGGGAAGCAATATAAATTATATCAACTTTGGGGTCTTTAAAAAGATCATCATAGTTATCATAAAAACAGTTAACTTTATAAGTATTAGCAAAATTCCTAGCGCGAGCAGAGTTTGAAGAGGCAACTGCTTCAAGTTTGCAATCAGGAACCAACTTAAGATCATCTGCAAATTTTTGAGCAATATTCCCTAGACCTAAAATACCCCATCTAACTATTTTTTGCATATTTAAATAATTAGAGAATCCAATTCATTGACAGCTAACAACTGTTTAGATGTAAAACCTTCACCTGCTTCAGCACCAATTAGTCTTCCCAGGTTTTGTGCTCGGTACGTTACGCTATTTAAAAAATTTTCAGAACTTATTGGAGTATTTCTTTCAGTATTATTAGAATCAAATAATTGACTTTTATAAGCTTTAACTGCTTCAATTTTTTGATCTAAATATCCAGTTATGTCTACTACTATGTCTGGCTTAACTTCATTCCACTGAATGTATTCTAAAACAATATTTGGTCGCCATGATAATTGATTTTTACCATTTTTATCAAATGTTTCGATTTTATTCAAACCGCTCAGAAAGCAAGAATCATTTACTAGTTGATTTGCTTTGCCATGGTCAATGTGTCTGTCTTTTCTTGAATTACATAAAACAATGTTAGGTTGATATTCCCTAATTTTTTCAATCAAAATAAGTTGACTTTTTATATTATTTTCAAAAAAACAGTCTTGAAGTTTTAGATTTTCACGATTGTAAATTTTTAGAATATCTGATGCCTTTTTAGCTTCATTTTTTCTAGTTTGAATGTCTCCCCTAGTACCCAATTCACCTTGAGTTAAATCTACTATTGCGACTGTTTTACCTTGAGCAATAGATAAAGCTATTGTTCCCCCACATCCAAGCTCAACATCATCGGGATGAGCACCAAAGGCTAAAATATCAACTTTCATTAAGTTTGTTTTTTAATAGATTGTATAATATCATCTTTTAAATCTTCGTAATCTTCAATACCAGCAGATAGCCTTACCATTTGATCGTTTATTCCCTGTTCAAATCGTTCTTTATTTGACAATAAAGAATGTGAGGTAAGTTTTGGACTTAGAGCTGTAGTCTCAATTCCAGCTAAACTCATAGTTGGTTTTATAAGTTCAAGTCCTAAAAGAAATTTTTTACAATCTATTTTTGGTGATAAGTCAAAGGAAAGCATCCCTCCAAAACCTTTCATCTGTTTTTTTGCTAGTTCGTGCTTTGGATGTGAAGCTAACCCTGGGTAATAAACCTTATCTATCCAGATTTCGTTTTCAAGGAAATTAGCAATTTTTAATGCATTCTTATTTTGCTCTTTAACTCGTAGATAAAGAGTCTTTATGCTTCTTTCAAGAAGCCAAACAGTATAATCACTCAAGTTTCCACCAAAATTTTTTGCACTAGCAAAAATATTTCTAATCATTGCCTCAGAGCTAACAATAGCACCAGCAGATATATCACTATGTCCTCCTAAATACTTGGTAGCACTGTGTATAACTATATCAATTCCAAATTCAATAGGGTTTTGATTAACCGGGCTAGCAAAAGTGTTATCGATAATTGTTATAGTATTATTGCTTTTAGCTAAATCACTTATTGATTCTAAATCAATAATTTTCAGTGTAGGATTACTTGGGCTTTCGATGTAAATGACTTTAGTATTTTTTCTTATTTCATTTTCAAAGTCTTTAGAAGAATTACCACATGTAAAGCTAAATTCAATTCCAAATTTTGGAAATTCTTTTTTGATAAAATTCCTTGTACCACCATATAAGTCATTTTGCATAATTACATGGTCTCCTGATTTCAAATTAGATAAAAGAGAAGTACTTATTGCCGCCATACCTGAACTGAATACAATAGCTGTTTCAGCGTTTTCAAGTGCAGCTATTTTGTCTGCTAGGGCTTTTTGATTTGGTGTATTAAAATATCGGGGATATTGATTTTCTTTTACGTCGTTAAATTTATACGAGGTTGCCATATAAAGGGGTGAAATAGAACCTCCATTGACTTTATCAATTAATTCACCAGCATGAACACATTGGGTTTTAAATTTTGTTTTTTTTTTAATTAATTTTCTATCCATGATACTATTGTAGGATCATCAGGTTGAGTCCTAGGCGATAATACTTTTGCCAGTTTTCCATCTTCATTTATTAAATATTTTTGAAAATTCCATGAAACTCTTGAGCTAATTACTCCATTTTTTGTCTGTTCAGTCAAGAATTGATATAATGGATGCATATTCTTACCCTTGACTGATATTTTACTCATCATGGGAAATGTAACACCATAGTTTTTTTGACAGAACTCTTCTATATCTTGATTGGTACCTGGCTCCTGAAATAAAAAATTATTTGCTGGAAAACCAACGATAACAAAGTTTCGGCTTTTATACCTTTCAAAAAGAGATTGTAATTTTTTATACTGAGGAGTTAGACCACATCTAGATGCTGTATTTACAATCATAATCTTTTTACCTCTAAGAGAATCAAAATTGAATTCCTCTCCTTCAATATTTTCAACTTTAAACTGATAAATTGTGGTATCTATATTTTTCTGACCTAATGTTTTAAGTGACGTAATCATAAATAGGGTGATAATTAAATTTCTATACTTCATTTTCATTTTTTTTAATCATCAAAATGGCTTAGAAAATTACCAACGTAAAGTTTCTAATGCAAAGCTGACTTTGTTTTGCAAATTACGATCTTTTTGTTGAAAGAAAAAAATCAAATCTTAAACAACTTCAGCACTAAGGCCTTCCTCTAGAAGTGCTTTACATTTAGGGATCAATTCATCTAAACTACCAGACTTAACAGAGCACTTTCCAGAGTGATGAACTATATATGCACATTGTTCAGCTTGAAGATAGTTATGATCACATATTTTAACTAAACAATCAATAACATGTTCAAATGTATTTACATCATCATTAAATAATATTATCTGATGTTCTTTTTGTTCTAAAACATCAATCTGTTCAAGTTCTTCTGGATTAGTTTTTGGGGACTCTTTAACCCTTGAAATAGTGGGACCTAGGTAAGTCATTCTGTAGTCAAATTTCTTAAATCTTAATCATCAATGTCTTAATATTCTAAAAAGAATTCGCAATATTAATAAAATCTTCAGCATTTAGAGATGAACCTCCTATTAATCCTCCATCAACATCAGGCTCACTGAAAATTTCTTTTGCATTATTAGGTTTAACGCTCCCCCCGTATAAAATTGGAACGTCATCAGCAACTTTTGAATCAAAATGTATGGAAATTATATTTCTAATATAAGAATGCATTTCCTGAGCTTGTGCTGCTGACGCAGTTTCTCCCGTTCCTATTGCCCAGACCGGTTCATATGCCAATATAATTTTCATCATGTTTTTATCTGAAAGATTTAAAAGGACTACTTTAAGCTGATTTGCTACGATTTCAAAATGATTTTTTAATACTCTGTCTTCTAATTTTTCTCCAAAACAAAAAATAACCTTAAAATCTGATTCTATTGCAATTTTAATTTTTTTAGTCAGAAAGTTATCGTCTTCCTTAAAAATATCTCTCCTTTCGGAGTGTCCTATAATTACTGTATTAACTCCTATTCCTTTCAGCATTTTGGGAGAAACTTCTCCAGTGTAGGCACCAGAAGGAGCTACACCCATATTTTGTGCTACTACAGAAATATTTGTTGATTTTAGTAACTGAACAGACTGATAAAGTTGGGTAAATGATGGAGCGATCATGATTTTTACGTCAGGAGGCTCAGGATATGATTTTAATTGATCTAATAATTTTTCTGTCTCGTGAAAATCATTATTCATTTTCCAATTTCCTGCAACAATTCTGTCTCGCATTATCAATAAATTTTAATTCTTGGATTAAGGTAAACATATATTAAATCCACTACAATATTAATTATAATAAACATTAATGCAATTACTAAAACTGAACCCATTACAACAGGAATATCAAGGTTATTCAATGCTCCAACAATCTCTTTTCCAAGACCTTTCCAACCAAATATATATTCAACAAAAATTGCACCTGCTAAAAGTGAAGCAAACCAACTGGAAATTGCCGTGATTACAGGATTTATTGAATTTCTCAATGCATGCTTAAAAATTACTTCATACTTAGTAAGCCCTTTTGATAGAGCAGTTTTTATGTAGTCCTGTGATAATACATCTATCAAATTATTTCTTACCAATTGCGTTATTATTGCTAAAGGACGTATGCCCAAAACGATAGAAGGAAGTAATAAGTTCTTTATTACTATATTATATTTTTCTCCAAAATCATCCAACTCATATAAGCTTCCTGTCATATTTAGATTAGTGTAGGAATGAAGTAAGTAACCAAAAAACCATGAAAATAAAATTGCGCTGAAAAAGGAAGGTACACTCATACCTAAACTACTAAAAACTGTTAAAAATCGATCAATCCAATGATCCCTGAATAAAGTTGCAGTAATACCAAAAAAGAAACCCCCTAAAATTGCTACAATCATTGAAGATAATGCAAGTATGGCAGTGTTTGGTAAAGTTTCATATAAAATTGAAGAAATTGTCTTTCCTCTTCTTTGATAGGATGTCCTCAAATATGGGTATTTTAAAACAATCACCTTTTTTCTATATTCAAACAAAGATATTCCGCCGTAGATTTCTTTGTTGTAATAAGAAAATTCATTTTTTATATTACTATGTATTGATAATGGAGATAGATCATTTAAATAGAATAAATATTGATCTAATAATGGTAAATTAAACCCATATTTATTCTTTAAAATATCAATTTGATCACTAGTTTGGTTTTTATCTAGCATCATTTCTGCAGGATCGCCCGGAAGTACAGAAAACATAAAAAAAACTAAACTCGCTACACCGAACAAAGAAAAAAAACCTTGTAAAATTTTACTAACTATGTAATTCATTTATTATTTAAAAGAATAAGTGCAAATATTGCATAGTTAGCTATGTCCTGATAATTGGCCTCAATCCCCTCACTAACGAATGTTTTTCCATCATTTTCCTCAATTTGTTTAACTCTCAAAAGCTTCTGTAAAATTAAATCTGTTAAAGAAGCTATTCTCATATCTTTCCATGCCTCATCATAATCATGATTTTTATTTTTCATTAATTCAAACGTCCTTGTTACTTCCTTATCAAAATATTCTATTGCAGATTTTGTGTTCAAATCTGGTTTTTCAGTTATACCTAATTTAATTTGTATCAGTGAGATAATTGAATAATTAACAATGCCTATAAACTCTGAATCTTGACCTTCATCAACTTTTCTTTTCCCCAGGACTTGTATATTCCTTATTCTTTGTGCTTTTATAAATATTTGATCAGTAAGTGAAGTTAATCTTAAAATTCTCCAAGAAGTACCATAATCATTTAATTTTTTTTTAAACAATTTGCGGCATTTAACAACAATTTTTTTGTACTCTTTATCGGTACCCTCCATTTAATTAAATTTGATATAAATTTCTAATTTATTTCAATAAAATCTCTAAAACATTCAAAATTTATTAAAAAGAAATACACATCCAATTTACTTAACATTAAGGGTAACATAATTGATTTAAAGTCACCCAAAATAATGGGTATCCTAAACCTAACAGAAAATTCTTTTTATGACGGAGGAAAATACAACAGTTTAAAAAAATGCTTGTACCAATGCGAAAAGATGATCAAAGAAGGGGCTCATTTCATTGATATTGGTGTTCACTCAAGTAAACCAGGGAGTAAAATCATAGATCCTAAACATGAAAAAATACTTCTTCTCCCCTACCTATATGAAATTTTAAAAGAATTTAATGAAGTTTTTTTTTCAATAGATACTTATAACAGCGAGATAGCAAAAATATCAATTGAAATGGGTATTAGTATCATTAATGATATTTCTGCTGGAAGTATTGATGATAAAATGTTTTCAATATTGAGTAAATATGATATTCCGTACATTATGATGCACATGAAAGGAAAACCAGATGTAATGCAAAAAAACCCGGAATATGATAATGTAACTGGAGAAATTATTGATTTTCTGAGCAAAAAAATCAAATATGCAAATAAATTAGGGATAAAAAATATAATAATCGATCCTGGATTTGGATTTGGTAAAAGCGAGTCACATAATTATGAATTATTAAAAAATCTTAGAGATTTTGAAAAATTTAATTATCCAATTCTTGTAGGTCTTTCAAGAAAGTCAATGATCTATAAGAAATTAAATACCTCACCTGAGTTTGCATTGAATGGAACAACTGCTATTCATGCATGGGCTTTGGAAAGAGGTGCAAAAATTTTAAGAGTACATGATGTAAAAGAAGCGAAAGAATGTATTACATTGTGGAAATCACTCCAATAGTTTTTTTAATTTTGTGAAAATTTAATGCGTTGAATATTGCAGATTTTGTTGATTTTTCTTTCGTCGATATAATTGATATTCTCTTAGTAGCTCTTTTACTTTTCTACTTGTACAAATTAGTTAAGGGAACTGTTGCTATTAATATTTTTATAGGTATAGTCATAGTATATCTTATTTGGAAGCTAACCGATCTGTTAAATATGGATGTGTTAAGTAACTTGCTAGGAAAATTTATCAGTGTAGGTTTTTTTGCACTTATTGTAGTTTTTCAACAAGAAATTAGAAAGTTTTTATTACTTCTAGGATCAACAAATTTTACAAATAGACGAAATGTTATTCGTTATTTTAAATTTTTGAATCAAGGTAGAGAATCATCCAATTTAGATATAAACGTTCTGATTAATTCTTGCTCAGAAATGTCAAAGAGGAAAACGGGAGCGATAATTGTACTACAAAAAAATAATTCCTTAGACTTCACACTAAATGAGAGTAATTTCACCCAAATAAAACTAACCCCACAAGTCCTGGAAAGTATTTTTTTTAAAAATAGTCCATTACATGATGGTGCTATTTTGATAGAAAACAACCAAATCATTGCCACAAGAGTTATTTTACCAGTTAGTGATAGCCCAAATGTTCCCTCTAGATATGGTCTTAGGCACAGAGCAGCACTTGGAATTTCTGAAAAGACAGATTCATTAGTGATAGTCATTTCTGAGCAAACTGGAAAGCTTGTGTATGTCAAGAATGGTGAATTTATCAAAATTAAATCTCCTGAGGAGTTGAAGGAAAAATTAATTCAGGATCTAAATGAATAAAAATTTATGTGGAAGAAAGCTTTTTTGAAAACTGTACTTCATAAAGATTTGAATAATGCCCACCTGAGACTTTAATCAGTTCTTCATGAGTACCCTGCTCAACAATTTTACCATTTTCTAAAACTACAATCTTATCAGCGTTCATGATTGTCGTCAAACGATGAGCAATCATTATAGATGTTTTACCATTTGTTATTGTTTTGATTGCCCGTTGAATTGAATCTTCGGTATAACTATCAACCGATGAAGTTGCTTCATCAAGAACCAAAATTGAAGGATCTATTAAATAAGCTCTCAAAAAAGCAATTAATTGTCGCTGGCCTGCAGATAACATTATTCCACGCTCCTTTACATTATAATTGTAGCCACCTGGTAGTGATTCAATAAATTCGTGAATACCAAGTTCCTTAGATGCATTTACAACTTTATCCCTACTAATTTTTTCATTGAAAAGTGTGATGTTGTTATATAAGCTGTCAGCAAATAGAAAAACATCTTGCAACACTACTGAGATATGATTTCTCAACGAAAAAAGATCAAAATTTTTGATAGAAATATCATCAATTAATATGTCGCCATATTTAAAATCGTAAAACCTACAAAGCAAATTAATTATTGTTGATTTTCCTGAACCTGTAGCGCCAACAATTGCAATTCTTTCACCTTTTCTGATCTTTAGAGAAAAATTGTTAATCACAGTCTCTCCAGGAACATATGAAAATTTCAATTTTTCAAAACTAATTTTTCCTTGAATCGATTTTGGTACCAAACTACCATTATTCTTTATGCTACTTTTGGTTTCTAAAATTCGAAAAATTCTTTCGGCAGCAACCATACCCATCTGTAATGAGTTAAATTTATCCGCAATTTGCCTTAATGGCCTGAATAACATCTGTGACATTTGAATAAAAAGAAAAATAACACCTAATGAAATCATTCCATCAGAGACAACATTCATTCCACCATACCAAACAATTAATCCAATAGTTACAGATGAAGCAATTTCAGCAACTGGAAAAAAAATTGAATTAAACCAAACTGTTTTTAACCATGCTTTTTTATGTTTTTCATTAATAGCAAGAAAGCTTTTGTACTCAATTTTTTCTCTGTTGAATATTTGAACTACTTTGATTCCGCTCAAGCGCTCTTGAACAAATGAATTTAAACTTGCAACTTGAGATCTAACTTCTTCAAAAGCTTTTTTCATAGACTTTTGAAAAAGTCTAGTTGCATAAATGATTATCGGAAGAACTGAAAAAACTATCAGTGATAGTTCCCAGTCAACATAAAGCATAACAAGTATCACAAGACTCATTTTTAATAAGTCGGCAATTATCATGAATAAGCCTTGGGAAAAAATACTTGCAATTGTTTCAATATCACTCACTGATCTTGTAACTAAACGACCTATTGCTGTTTTATCAAAATATGCCATTTTGAAATTTATAATTTTATCAAATAAACTTAGCCTTAGATTTTTTATTACGCTTTGTCCTAACCAATTAGCATAAAAAACAAAAAGAAATTGAAAAATAACTTCTAGCAATAATGTTGTAAGCATAAGAATGATAAAAAATAACATTCCTGAATAATCTTTTAGCCTGATGTAATCGTCAACAATAATTTTTAAAAAGTAAGGTGTTAAAGTTGAAAAAAATGAAAGTGAAATAGCAGCAAAAACAACAAAACGATAAGTTAATTTATAAGGAGATATAAAGCCCTTTAATTTTTTAAAAAGTTCAAAATCAAAAATTTTACCGGTTAAATTACTCATTACTTAAGTAAATATTATCTGGGTATTTAATATCCTTTAAGAATAATCCTTTTGCTGGGACTGAAAAGCCAGCTAAAGATCTGTTTTTATTTTCAATTATTTTTGATAAATCATCTACAGTTTTCTTTTTCAAACCAATGTCTAACAATGTACCTACAATTGCACGGACCATATTACGGAGAAATCGATTAGCTGTTATCTTAAATTTGTAACCATTCCGTAAAAGAGTCCATTCTGCAAAGCTTATTTTACATTTGAATGTTTTGACATCTGTTTTCGTCTTTGAGAAACACTCAAAGTCATCGTATTTTAAAAGTACCTTAGCAGCTTGTTTCATCAAATTTAAGTCTAATGTTTGTTCCAAACAATAATGAAAATCGTTTCCAAAGGGCGTTTTTTTTAAGCTAATAAAATATTCGTACGTCCTGGATATTGCATCAAATCTTGCATGTGCGTCATCTTTTACTCTTTTTATTGAGTTTATTGAGATATCTTCAGGTAAAAATTGATTAAGTTTATATGAAAAGTTCTTGGCCAATTTTGAATCAAATTTAATATCAAAATGAGCGACCATTTTATTAGCATGAACGCCAGAATCTGTTCGGCCAGATGCAGTAAGTTTTATCGGCTCTTTTAATAATGTTGACATCGCAATCTCCATTTTCTCTTGAACAGTTATGGCATTTGACTGAAATTGCCAACCATGGTAATTTGTACCTCTATATGAAAAGTCTATAAAAAAACGCACCTTCATTGTTTTGAATCAAATATAGTTTGAATTAATTCTTTGACACAATAAAAACTAAATTGCGGACTAAATTTTTTAGTATGTTTAACTAACTTAAACTTATTTCTCTGAAAAACATTTTACTCCTTTCTGATACACATAGCTATTTAGATAAGAATATTCTATCATATGTGAAAAACATGGATGAGGTTTGGCACGCAGGAGATATCGGAAATACAATTGTAATTGACAAATTGAAATCACTAAAGCCAACTAGAGCAGTTTATGGAAATGTTGATTGTAAAAGGGTCCGTGAGCTAACTAAAAAATTTTTAGTCTTTGAATGTGAAGGAATTAGAGTTGTTATAACTCACATTGCTGGCTATCCTGGTAGATATGATAATAATGCAAAAGAAATAATCCATAGATATAGTCCAAAATTATTTATTTGTGGTCACTCACATATATTAAAAATTATGCGAGATAAAAAATATGGTCACATACATTTTAACCCTGGTGCAGCAGGTATAAGTGGGTTTCACAAAAAAAGGACAATGTTAAAGTTTACTTTAGATGAAGGCAAAATCAAAAACCTAAATATAATTGAACTTAATAACAGTCAAAAATTATCTAAGCCTATCAATTGATCTAATTAATTTTTCATCTCTTGTAATTGACCTACGAGCCAAAACAATAAGAAACTTTTTGACGATTATCAGAAATGGTATAGTGTAAACTGAATCGAGATAAATCTTATTTAAAAAGTAATATGTTACAAATAAAAAAACTACCAAGTTTGAAATTATAAGCAATAAACAAACTAATGATTGAAGACTTCTTTTTTTATATAAAAAAATGATGAAAAATAAAATTATTGATGAAATCAAAAAAAAATGAGATTTACTTATAATTGTACTTTCTAATAGTTTGAATGTATACTTGTAAATGAAGAATGATAGAAATGAACTTAAAAATAAATAAACTGTCTGTATGCGTTGAATCATTTTAATTTTTTATAAAATTAATTTTTTTTTAAAACTCAATATTTTAAATAAAATTTGTATTATTGTTATCTACAACACTTTTAATATCGAAGTCTGACACCAATTTCAGATTTTAACAATAATCACTAAGCTTAATGTACGAATTAGCAAATCTTAAAACAAAGAAATTATCAGAATTACAGGGTATAGCAAAGAATATTGGACTGAAGGGTTCGGCTGGTCTTAAAAAACTAGATTTGATTTACCAAATAGTTGATTTTATTGCTTCTAAACCAGAAGATGATCAAAAGCAAGCTCCTCAAAACAAAGAAAAATTAAAATCAGTCAATAAGGCTGATTTTGAGAAAAAAACAATAAGCAAAATCTTGCCTGTACAGAAATTAAGAAATAAAATCAACCCTGACAATGGACAAAGTAATCATCAAAAAGAAAATCAAAATAGTGGCCATTTTTCAAGAAATAATTCTCAAAAAAATAAACCAAACAATAGATTAGAACATAATCACAATAAAGACAATAAAAGTAGATATAGGCAACCAGACTTTGAATTTGATGGTATTGTTGCAACTGAAGGTGTTCTTGAAATGATGTCAGAAGGATATGGTTTTTTGAGATCATCTGATTACAACTATTTATCTTCCCCAGATGATGTATATGTGTCACAGTCACAGATTAGATTATTTGGACTAAAAACAGGAGACACAGTCCTAGGTTCGGTAAGGCCCCCTAAAGAAGGTGAAAAATATTTCCCTTTGATAAAAGTAGATAAAATCAATGGCTTAGACCCTAAAGTTGTAAGGGACAGAGTATCGTTTGAGCATCTCACACCCCTATTCCCCGAAGATAAATTTAAAATTGCGGAAAAACAGAGTACAATTTCCTCTAGAATTATGGACTTATTTTGTCCTATTGGTAAAGGTCAGCGTGGGATGATAGTTTCACAACCCAAAACAGGTAAAACAATGTTACTTAAGGATATAGCAAATTCAATAGCTGCTAACCATCCAGAAGTATATCAACTAATTTTATTGATAGACGAAAGGCCTGAGGAGGTAACAGATATGCAAAGAAATGTCGACGGTGAGGTAGTTGCATCAACATTTGATGAACCAGCTGAAAGACACGTAAAAGTTGCAAATATTGTTTTAGAAAAAGCAAAAAGATTGGTCGAATGTGGTCATGATGTTGTTATACTTTTGGATTCAATAACACGTTTGGCAAGAGCTTACAATACAGTTCAACCAGCTTCAGGTAAAATTTTAAGTGGTGGAGTAGACGCAAATGCCTTACATAAACCAAAGCGTTTTTTTGGAGCAGCACGAAATATTGAGAATGGTGGTTCACTTTCTATAATTGCCACTGCATTAACCGAGACAGGCTCAAAAATGGATGAAGTTATTTTTGAAGAGTTTAAAGGTACAGGTAACATGGAACTCCAATTAGATCGACGCATCGCAAATAGAAGAATTTTCCCTGCTATTGATTTGGTTTCCTCAAGTACCCGTCGCGATGACTTATTGCTCGATGAAAACACAATAAAACGCATGTGGATAATGAGGAAATATTTAGCTGACATGAACCCAGTTGAGGCGATGGAATTTATTAATGACAAATTTACAAGGACCCAGAATAACGAAGAATTCCTAATTTCAATGAATTCATAAATTATAATGATTGTAAATTTGATTTACTCACTTTAGTGAAATAACGTGTTTTGTGAGTTTAGATTTTAAATTACCAGCTTTATTTTTATGTATTACGTTTTTTTTAGATAATTTATCAATAAGAGATATAACTTCTGGTAGCAATTTTATAGCCTCTTTTTTTGAGCTAATACTTTTAAGCTTTTTAATTGCGTTTCTGGTTGTTTTGTGTTGAAAACGGTTTAGTATTCTCTTTTTATTATTTGATCTAATTCGTTTAAGTGTAGATTGATGATTTGCCATATAATTAATTAACTAATAGTAGCCCGTAGGGGAGTCGAACCCCTCTTTCCAGGATGAAAACCTGGCGTCCTAACCGATAGACGAACGGGCCATAATTTTAGAGCGCAAATTTACATGTAATAATATTATTAAACAAGAGTAATAATACTATTACAGTAGAGAAATAATAAAACATTTCTTGAGTTAGTAAGCTTTCGCAAAAAGCACCCTTTTGTTTGACGGATTTCCACTATAAATACAAACACCGTTCTCCTCTTTTGTATCTAAGGGTATACATCTTATTGTTGCTTTAGTTTCCCTTTTAATAGCTTCCTCTGTTGAATTTGTACCATCCCAATGTGCTGATATAAAGCCTCCTTTATTATCTAAAGTTTTCTTGAAGTCTTCAAAATTATCAACAAAAGTGATATTTTCTTCACGAAATTTTTTTGCCTTTAAAAAAAGTGTGTTTTGGATTTCATTCAATCTACTCTTAATAAGACTAAGAACCTCTTTCTGTTTTACAGTTTCTTTAGAAAGATTATCGCGTCTTGCTATTTCGACTGTACCTTGGTTAATATCATTGGGTCCAATTGCTATTCGCAATGGTACACCTTTCAACTCATATTCATTAAACTTAAAGCCTGGCTTAAGTTTATCACGATTGTCAAACTTTACCCTTATATTGTGGGCCCTCAATTCGTTCATTAATTTATCAGCTACTTTTTCAACACTTTTTTGCTCAACAGAATTTTTATAGATTGGAATTATTACTACCTGATATGGTGCAAGATTAGGAGGTAAAACCAAACCGTTATCATCACTGTGTGTCATAATTAATGCACCTATAAGACGAGTCGAAACCCCCCAAGATGTTGCCCATACATAATCTAATTTACCTGAATCACTTGTGAATTTTACATCGAATGCTTTTGCGAAATTTTGACCTAAAAAATGGGAAGTACCAGCCTGAAGTGCTTTTCCATCTTGCATTAAAGCCTCTATGCAGTAAGTTTCTTCAGCACCAGCAAATCTTTCACTAGCTGACTTTACTCCCTGAATTACAGGAATAGCCATAAAGTTTTCAACAAAATCAGCATATACCTGATTCATTAATCTGGCTTCACCTATGGCCTCTTGTTTTGTGGAATGAGCTGTATGTCCTTCCTGCCATAAAAACTCTGACGTTCTTAAAAAAAGTCTAGTACGCATTTCCCATCTTACCACATTAGCCCACTGATTTATTAACAAAGGTAAATCGCGATAGGACTGAACCCAAGATTTGAATGTATTCCATATTACCGCCTCGCTTGTAGGTCTAACAACTAACTCTTCATCTAATTTTGCATTTGGGTCGACTATAAGTTTTCCATTTTCATCATTTTTTAGTCTATAATGAGTCACAACAGCACACTCTTTTGCAAATCCTTCAGCATTTTTTTCTTCTGCCTCAAATAAACTTTTAGGTACGAAAAGAGGGAAGTAAGCATTTTGATGACCTGTTTTTTTAAACATTTGATCTAGCTCAAACTGCATTTTTTCCCATATAGAATAGCCGTAGGGTTTAATAACCATACACCCTCTAACACTTGAGTTTTCGGCAAGGTCGGCTTTAATTACAATCTCATTGTACCATTTTGAGTAATCTTCATCTCTTGATGTTAATTTTTTTGGCATAGAATTTGAATTAAAGAAAGTGTAGTTATATTACATGACAAAATTAAACCTTTTGTAGCAAATATTTTAAACGAAACGTTATGAAAACATTTCAAATATTTTCAGGAATTAGCAAAAAACATTTATTACTTGTATCAAGTTTAATTATATGCGGCTGTGGAAGTTTTCAAGGCTCATCTTACTATGATAGTGACGGTATATATCGATCGAGAAATAGTAGAGCAAATAATATAAATAATTCAGCTAACAATGGCGATTACTACGAAAAATATTTTAGAGATGCTGCCGAAAGTGGATACTTAAATTCAGATGGAAATAATACTTTTTTTACTGATATTGATTCCTATAGCTCAAATGAGTACCCCAATGAAAAAAATTCTGACTTGAATAATAGTCAAATACCATGGGGAGAAAATCCATCACAAACTGAGGTTATCTTGTTCAATAATAATCCAAATTATTTATGGGGTCTATCTGGATTTGCATTTAATTATTCTCCCTTTTGGAACAATTACTTTAACACTCCCTTCCAATTTGGATTCAATGGATTTATAAGTCCTTGGTCAAATTTCCCGATGTGGAGTCCCTATGGGAGATATGCTGACTTCTGGAGGTTTAGAGGATACGATACGTTTTATAACCCATACAATTACTTTGGCAGCTTCTACAATCCATACGGATTAGGATTTGGTTTTGGAAGCAGAAATAATTGGTTTAATAGATATTATAACTATAACCAATTTAATGATTATTATGGTAATAACAGAAGAAGAGGTGAATCGAGTACATACAGAACTACAATAGCTAGAATTAGCTCTGGTCGAGGTGAGAGGTCTAATAGAAATTCTAATTCACAATTAATTAATAGATCAGATAGAGTAAATTCAAGACAAAAAAACATCGAAAAAACAATTACTAGATTCAATCTTGGTAGAAGAAGCGGGTCAATCGGAAGAATTTCATCTATAGGTTATGACAGAAGTCGAATAAAAAGTAATTTGACTTATAACTCAATAAGAAATTCCAGAAATTTCAATAATACAATAAGTAGAAATAGATCGTCTAGTCTCTCGCAGAATAATCGAAATATTTTAAAAACACCAAATCAAAGATCAGTTGGTTCAAGAAGACTACAAACAGAAAATCGTTTAGTCGAAAGAAATTTAAATAGAACTCCTTCTATTATTATGAGAAGTCCTCAAGAAGTTCGTAGTCAGACCAATAACTATAGTCGGAGTCCCTCATACTCATACTCACGTATACAAAAAGGCTCTTATAGAGGTAATAGAAATAATACAAGGATTCGAAATGATAACGTTAGAAGAAACAATACAGTAAAACCACAAAATTCGACTAATTATCGCTCTTACAACAGATCCTACAATGCTAGTAGAAGTAATTCTACATTTAATTCTGGTGGCGTTAATAGATCCTCTTCGGGAAGAAGTAATTCATCTGGGGGAAGGGGAAGTACGCATTAAATATTTGAAATACTTTTTATGCGAAACTTATTATATGTAGGGCTTGGTGTACTGTTTTTTAATCCAGTTAACTCCCAAACTTTAAATGACTTAAATTTTTTAACATTATCATCACTGAATGGTTCAGCAAGATATAAATCAATGGCAGGTGCTTTTGGTGCTTTAGGAGGTGACTTATCCTCCATAGCTAATAACCCCGCAGGCTCATCAGTTTTTTTATACAACGAAATTGGAGCTTCAATAAATTATAGTTCAAGAAATGTGAAAGGAATTTATTCAGACCAGCCAAGAACTTTACAAGGTGAAGATTTTTATTTTGATCAATTTGGTGCTGTATTTGTTTTTAATAATACGAATGAAAAGAGTCCATGGAAAAAAATAAGTGGTTCAATAAGTGTAAATAGGGTTACAACATTTGATCAAAGGAGCTCAATTGTTGGACCTGGAAAAAAGAGTATATCAGATTATTTTCTTCATTATGCAGATGGGGTTGCACTTGAGGATATTCAGTTATACGGTGATGAAAACATTTCAGATATTTACAGCTATCTAGGTGAAGAAATAGGTTTTGGCGCTCAACAGGCCTTTCTGGGTTATCAATCCTATATAATTGATCCTTTAACAGATAATTCTTCCGAAATCACTTATGTGTCAAATATAAAATCTGATAATTTCAATCATCTTTTAAATCAATTAAATGAAGGCTATCATAGAAAAACTAGCTTTAATTTTAGTGGACTATATAAAGATTTCTTACATCTAGGCTTTAATGTCAATCAACACAAAATTGAATTCAGTAATCTTCAGGATTTTTATGAAAAAGAACATGATTTGAATTCAGGGGTCAGTAACGTGAACTTTGAAAATTCTTTGTTAAGTTTTGGTCGAGGCATATCCATTCAGCTTGGTGGCATTCTTATCTTAGAAAATTTCAGATTAGGCCTGAGCTATGATAGTCCGCAATGGATAAATATTACTGACGAGACTAAACAAAAAATAAGCAGTTTTAGATTTGACGAAGGACTGTCTATAAAAGAAATAGTTGATCCAAATGTTATTAACTCTTTTGATATTTATGAATTAAGAGTTCCATCAAAGTCGAGTATAAGTTTTGCATATATTTTAAATAAAAAAGGGTTACTTTCTGTTGAATATAATAATCAAAACCTATCTAATATTAAATTAGACTCCGAATCAATTAGCTCATATCTAAATGAATTAACCTCTGATTTTCAACAGGCTTTTACTTCAATTAATACAATTAAATTTGGAGGTGAATATAGGATAGAAGATCTTAGCATTAGGGCAGGATACTATCAAAGATCAAATAATAAAAAGAATATTTTTAAAAATGATAATTCATTTTCTTTTGGAATAGGATTTGATTTTGGATCAAGTAATTTTAGTTTGTCTTTTGTTCAGTCAACCCAAAATCAAAATCTGCAATTATTTTCGGCAGGATTGACAGACGAATATGATTTAGAAAATAAATTAACAGAACTTACATTAAGTTATAATATAAAATTCTAGACTTACTAAAAATCTCATTTCCTTTTAAATTCAGTATATTTGTAGCTATTTTAGGCTTATGAAAATTGAAAAAATAATTCCTGACAATCAACAAGATTCTGCAGAAGACCATTTTTCTTCAAACGTAAATACACCGCTTAGAGATGATGCTTTTTTAAAAACCGACGAAGAGAAAATTTTAATTATTCAAAAACATGTTCACTCTATACTTGAAACACTAGGAATGGACTTAACTGACGATAGCATAAAAGGTACACCCAAAAGGGTAGCCAAGGCATATGTTAAAGAAATTTTTGGCGGGTTGCATCCAGATAGAAAGCCTAAATCGTCAACATTCAACAACTCATATAAATATGGAGAAATGTTGGTTGAGAAAAATGTTATAGTCTACTCAACATGTGAGCACCATTTACTTCCAATTATTGGAAGAGCACATATTGCTTACATTTCTAAAGGAACTGTTGTTGGACTTTCAAAAATGAATAGAATTGTTGATTATTACGCCAGACGCCCTCAAGTACAAGAACGGTTAACATTACAGATTGTTACAGAACTGCAAAATGTATTAAAAACAAAAGACGTAGCTTGTGTTGTAGATGCAAAACATTTATGTGTAAACTCAAGAGGGATTAGAGATATTTTAAGTAGCACTGTGACAAGTGAATTTGGCGGAGTTTTTAAAATTAAAGAAAAAAAACGTGAGTTTTTAGATTATATTAATCTCGAAACTGATTTTAATGAGTAATTTACTTCAGGTATATAATTCTTTAAGTGGAAAAAAAGAAGTATTCAAGTCTATTTTACCCAAACACGTTGGTATGTATGTTTGTGGGCCGACTGTTTACAGTAATGTTCATCTGGGTAATTGCAGAACATTCATATCATTTGATTTAATATATCGTTACCTCATACATTTAGGTTATAAAGTTAGATATGTTAGAAATATAACTGATGTAGGTCATTTAGAAAATGATTCTGACGATGGTGAAGATAGGATTTCAAAAAGAGCTCGCCTAGAATCAATTGAACCAATGGAAATTGTTCAACGATACACTTTGGATTTCAGAAGAATAATGAGGTTATTTAATACTCTATCTCCAAGTATTGAACCAACTGCAAGTGGACATATTTTAGAACAAATTGAATTAATCAAAAAACTTGTTAAAAAAGACTATGCATACGAGATAAACGGATCAGTGTATTTTGATGTAAAAAGATTTAATAAAGATACCCCTTATGGTAAACTAAGTGGTAGAAATATTGATGAACTTATCCATAACTCGCGTGCCTTAGATGGTCAAAGTGATAAGAAGAATCCCCAAGATTTTGCATTATGGAAAAAGGCTGAACCAATTCATATTATGAGGTGGCCTTCACCTTGGAGTGACGGATTTCCTGGGTGGCATCTAGAGTGTACAGCTATGAGTATAAAATATTTAGGTACAAAATTTGATATCCACGGAGGTGGTATGGACCTTAAATTCCCTCATCACGAGTGCGAAATAGCACAAGCGGAAGGAATTGAAAAAGAGTCACCAGTAAATTACTGGTTACATACAAACATGCTTACTCTTAATGGTAAAAAAATGGCTAAATCGACTGGTAATAATATTTTACCAGATGAAATATTTAATGGAAAAAATACTTTTTTTAAAAAAGCATTTTCACCAATGGTAATTAAATTCTTTATGTTGCAAGCTCACTACAGAAGTATAGTAGATATAAGTGAAGAAGCATTAGAAGCATCTGAAAAGGGCTATAATCGTCTTCTGAGTGCTTTAGACACAATCGAAAAAATAACCCCGTCATCGAAAACTACAAATTTTGATATTTTATCATGGAGAGAAAAATGCTATTCATCGATGAATGATGATTTTAATAGTCCATTATTAATAGGGCATCTATTTGATGCAGTAAAATTTATAAATTCTGTAAGAAATAAAAAGAAAAGTATTAGCGTTTCAGATTTAGAGACTCTTAAAAAATCTATTTACGATTTCATTCATAACGTTTTAGGTTTTAGGATTTCAAAGCCCTCTATAAATCATACTAAGTTTGAGAAAAATAAAGAAATTCTGGATTTACTAGTAGAAGTCAGAAATAAAGCAAGAGATAAGAAAGACTTTGAAATTTCGGATTTCATAAGAAAATCATTAATCGAATTAAAAATTGAATTAAGTGATACTGAAAATGGAACAAACTATAAAATAAATTAGCCATAAAATGCTTAAAAAAATTCTTATTTTACCTGCTTTTTTTCTAGTTAAAATCTACCAAAATATTATTTCCCCTTTATTTCCGCCAACTTGTAGATTTTCACCAACTTGCTCAGAGTATGCTATACAATCGCTAAAAAAATATGGTCTTATAAAAGGAGTTTATTTATCAATTAAAAGAATAGTAAATTGCCATCCTTGGGGAGGTTCAGGCTATGATCCAATTCCTTAATCATTTATCAAGATTGACTATGGATTTAACTAAATTTACTACTTAATAATTTATTATGCATCTAATAAAAATTGAATGGGCACCAAGTGAAACACTTTTTAAAATTGGGGACTTTGGTATACATTACTACAGTTTAATGTTTATAATAGCCTTTAGCCTTGGCTATTACATAATGAAAAAAATCTTCTCAAATGAAAATGTATCTGAAGAATACTTGGAATCACTATTTGTTTATATGGTACTATCAATTCTTTTAGGTGCAAGACTTGGTGATGTTTTCTTTTATAGTTGGGACTATTACAAAGATCACCTACTTGAAATTTTATTACCCATAAAAGAAACACCAGATGGTTTTAAATTCTCTGGATTTAGAGGACTTGCTAGTCACGGAGCTGTCATAGGTAGTCTAATTGGTCTATATATTTATCAGATGAAATTTAAAAAGCGTTCTTTACTCTGGTTATTAGATAGAATTACCATACCCGTTTGCCTTGGTGCATGTTTAGTCCGCTTAGGAAACTTTTTTAATTCAGAAATCGTAGGGAAATATAGTAATACAGATTTCGGAGTGGTATTTCTAAATAGAGGGGAGACTCTTCCAAGGCATCCTGCCCAAATTTATGAATCAATTTGTTACCTTTTTTTATTTTTGTTTTTAAGGAAAACATACAAATCTGATAAAAAAGATAGACAGGGATATCTTATTGGATCATTTTTTGTTGGTATGTTTACTATACGATTTGTTTTAGAATATCTAAAGGAAAGTCAAGGAGGTTTAGAAGATATACTGGGTTTACTTTCGACAGGTCAATGGCTTAGTATCCCTTTGATTCTTTTTGGTTTTTACTTAATTTTTAGACAACCAAAGATAATAAAACAGTAAACACGTTTTGGGGTGTAAAAATTTAGCCAGATTAAAAACTTAGGTTTTAAAACTATTTGTTTTCCTTATCTAGCATTCTTTTATTTTGAGTATCAAACATAACCGGTGTCGCAATAAAAACAGAAGAGTATGTCCCAACAATAACACCTATAATTAGCGCAAACATAAATCCCCTTATAGATTCTCCTCCAAAAATAAAAATAGCAATTAAAACTAGTAATGTGGTTAAAGATGTGTTTAGGGTTCTACTTAGCGTACTATTTAGTGCGCTATTTACAGTGAAATCAAAGCTTGATTTACTTTTTTCAACTAAAAATTCCCTTATTCTGTCAAAAACCACAACCGTATCGTTAAGTGAATAGCCAATTACAGTTAACACGGCTGCAATGAATGCTTGGTTAATTTCCATGTTGAAAGGCATGAAAGTATATGTCATAGAAAAAATCCCTAGAACAATTAATACATCGTGAAAAACTGCTGCAACTGCTCCCAAAGAAAATTGCCATTTTCGGAATCTGATTAAAATATATAGAAATACAACTACTAATGAGCCTATAATTGCTAAAAATGAATTATTTTTTATATCATCTGCTATTGTCGGTCCAACCTTTATTGAAGACATTATTCCAATATTTTTTTCAGAACTACCTTTAACGAATTCGTCATAAGATATATTTTGAGGTAAAAATGATATCAAAGCCTTAAAAAGCATATTTTGAATTTCTTCATCAATGGTTACACCTTCGTTATCTACTTTATATTTAGTTGTAATTTTAAGCTGATTTTCTTCTCCAAAAGTTTTTACCTCTGCGCTTCCAAAGGTATTATTTAGTATAGAGTTAATTTCTGTAGGATTTACGGGTTGATCAAATCTTACTGTGTAAGATCTTCCACCTACAAAATCAACCCCTTGATTTAAACCATTTTTAACAAGTGAAAATAAGCTGATAAAAATCAGCACAGAAGAACAGATATAGGCTATTTTTCTTCTTTTTAAAAATGAGATATTTATTTTAGATAAAAAACCCTTTGTCAATTTTGTAGAAAATGATATCCTCTTGCCTTTATCATTTCTTGAATCTACAAGAATTCTTGTTATAAAAATTGCTGTGAATAATGAAGTTCCAATCCCTATAAGAAGTGTTGTTGCGAAACCCTTGATGGGCCCTGTACCAAAAATAAATAAAATTAGTGCTGTTAAGCCAGTTGTAATATTTGCATCTAATATTGAAGATAGGGCATTGTTAAAACCATCTGAAATTGATTTACGAATACCCTTTCCTTTATCTAGTTCTTCTCTTACTCTTTCAAAAATTAACACATTTGCATCTACAGATATACCTATAGTAAGAACTATACCTGCAATTCCTGGTAAAGTTAGTACTGCTCCTAGACCGGCTAATATTCCAAAAATGAGAAGTATATTAAGGAGTAAAGCTATGTCAGCAAAAATTCCAGAGCTTCCATAATAAATAACCATCCATATAAGAACAATTATTAATGCAATTAGAAACGAATAAATACCTGCTTGAACTGCCTCTTTTCCAAGCGAGGGCCCAACGATTTCAGACTGAATTATATTTGCTGAGGCAGGCAGCTTTCCAGCTCTTAAAACATTTGCCAGATCTGTAGCTTCATTTAATGTGAAATTTCCCGTAATTTCCGATCGTCCACCTGATATTGCTCCATTTGAAACTCCAGGGGCAGAATATACAATCTCATCTAAAACTATTGCAATGTTACTTCCCTGATTGTATGCCTTTCCTGTCATATTTTCCCATATCCGAGCTCCTCTTGAATCCATTTGCATGGATACTGCAGGATTGCCTAATTGATCAAAAGTTTGAAGAGCATCTACTACTACACCTCCACTGAGCGGTGCAGAATTAGATCGATTAGATTTTAGGGCAAAAAGCTCAATAACATCACTATCCTGTTGAGGCTTCCCCCAAACAAATCGCGTGTAACGATATTCTTGTGGTAAAAGTCTTCTTACCTCAGGTTTGTCGAGATAGCTTGTTACAATGTCTCTGTCTCTTGTAGAAAATTGAGCTAGAACAGGTCCACCTTGGAATCCCTGACCTACAACTTTATCTAAAATTGGATTAATAGAAGACGCAATAGTGTCCTGAGCAGCAACATCTGCAAGGAGTTCGTCAATCTCTGAAGTTTCGGTACTTTCAGAACCATCCTTTCTAGGTTCCTTAATGTTTATCTGTTTAGCTAACAAGTTATTAGCTTCTATTAAAAAATTAACTAATTGATCGTTTTTATAGGTTTCCCAAAATTCAAGTTGAGCAGTACTTTGAAGAAGATATTGTACTCTATCTACATCCTTTACCCCAGGTAATTCTACTAGAATACGTCCTGTACTTCCAAGCCTTTGAATATTTGGCTGAGTTACACCAAACTTATCGATTCTTTTTCTTAAAACTTCAAAAGCTGAAACAATTGATTCGTCAATTTTTTTCCTGATGACAGTCTTGGTTTCTTGATCATTCATTTCAAAATTGATCTCATCACTAAGTGTACGATTGGCAAACATGTTAGGTGATGCTAATTTCGAATCACCTTTAACTAATTCGAAAGATTTAAAAAAAGACTCAACATAGGGTTCATCAGAAGATTTTTGTAAAATATCTGCTTCATCTAATGCCTTATTAAAAACTGGATCTTTTGAATTTTCAGCTAAACCATTAAGGATATCTCTTATGGATATTTGTAGTATAACATTAATACCGCCTTTTAGATCTAAACCTTTATTTAATTCCTTTTCTTTAGCGTCATTATAACTTGTAAATCCATAAATAGGATTATTACCAATTGAGTCTAAATATGATATAGCCTTTTGATCACGTAATTCAAGATAGTTAGGAGTGCTTTCCGAAACCTGTTCTTTAGAAAAGGTTTCAGCTTTTTCCTCAATACTGCTCGTAATAAATGTAAAAGAGAGTTGGTAGATACTTACAAGGGCAAATAAAATACCGAATACTCTTACCAACGAATTGTTTTGCATACGTGTTTACATTTTTAATATGAGGCGTGCAAATATATGACTAAACCTATGAATTGGCAACTCATATAAATATTAATGAAATAATTTATTTTCCTTTTCAAATAAAATTTGAAAGAGCAGAATTCATTTCCTTAACCCTGATTGCACTTTCGTTTAATAAATTTTGCTCAGAATGACTCAATTTAATATCAATAATTGATTCTACACCATTAGCACCAATAATGCATGGGACTCCAATACATATATCTTCCAAATTATATTCTCCATCCAAAAATACAGAGCATGGAATAATTTTTTTATAATCATTTAGAATACTATCAACTAAATAAGCTACAGATGCACCTGGGGCATACCAAGCCGAAGTACCCAGTAATTTTGTTAATGTAGCTCCACCTACCATTGTATCTGTAACGACTTTTTGAATAACTTTTTCTTTTAAAAATTGTGAAATAGGAATGCCATTATAGGTAGCTAGCCTATGAAGTGGAATCATCGTTGTATCACCATGTCCACCTATTACCATTGCTTGAATATCGTTAGCAGGTTTGTCCAAAGCTAGGGAAAGATATGTTTTAAAACGAGAACTATCTAAAGCGCCGCCCATTCCAATAATCCTGTTTTTAGGCAAACCTGTTGCCTTCAAAGCTAAATAGGTCAACGTATCCATTGGATTAGATACAACTACAATAATTGCGTTGGGTGAGTGTTCTAATACGTTTTCAGAAACCTTTTGAACTATGCCTGCATTAATTCCAATCAATTCTTCACGAGTCATTCCTGGCTTACGAGGTACTCCAGAGGTGACTACCACTACATCACTTCCTCTAGTTTCAGAATAATCATTAGTTACACCTTTAATTGATGTGTTGAAACCTAGTGTAGTAGCTGTCTGGTAAAGGTCTAAAGCTTTACCCTCGGCAAACCCCTCTTTAATATCAAGAATTACTACTTTGCTGGCTATTTCCTTTTGTGAAATATATTCTGCGCAAGAAGCACCTACATTCCCAGCACCTATAACTGTAACTTTCATTTATTTTAAATATAAGGTTTATTTACTCAAAAATTTATGCATCAATGTTAGCATATATAGCATTTTTTTCGATGAATTCTCTTCGTGGTGGAACCTCGTCACCCATTAGCATTGTAAAAACTTTATCTGCTTTCTTATCTTCTGGATCATACGTTACTTTTCGCAGAGTCCGCCGCTCAGGATCCATTGTTGTATTCCATAATTGTTCTGCATTCATTTCTCCAAGACCCTTATATCTTTGAACTGATGTCCCTGTACCAAAATCTTGAATTAATCTATCTCTTTGGTCATCACTCCAAGCATAATCACTTTTTTGCCCTTTTTTAACTAAATATAAGGGAGGCGTTGCAATATAAATATATCCCAATTCAATTAGTTCCTTCATATAACGGAAGAAAAAAGTTAATATTAAAGTTGAGATATGACTTCCGTCTACATCTGCATCACACATAATTACAATTTTGTGATACCTTAATTTCTCTATATTTAGAGCCTTGCTATCCTCCTCTGTTCCAATAGTAACACCAAGTGCTGTATAAATATTTCGTATTTCCTCATTTTCAAAAACCTTATGTTGCATTGCCTTTTCAACATTTAAAATTTTACCCCTCAAAGGAAGTATGGCCTGAAAATTACGGTCTCTTCCCTGCTTTGCTGTACCACCAGCTGAATCTCCTTCAACCAGAAAGATTTCACACAAAGAAGGGTCTTGTTCAGAACAGTCAGATAATTTACCAGGTAAACCTCCCCCACTCATTACTGTTTTTCTTTGGATCATTTCACGGGCTTTTCTTGCTGCATGTCTGGCTTGTGCAGCAAGAATTACTTTATCAACAATAGTTTTGGCATCACTTGGATTCTCCTCCAAATAATTTTCAAGCATTTCCGAAACCGCTTGGGATACAGCTGATGTTACTTCCCTGTTTCCAAGTTTGGTTTTTGTTTGACCCTCAAATTGGGGTTCGGCAACTTTAACGGAGATTATTGCAGTAAGACCCTCTCTAAAATCATCTCCTGAAATCTCGAATTTGAGTTTATCTAAAAGACCTGAATTTTCCGCATACCTCTTTAAAGTAGTTGTCAAACCTCTTCGAAATCCAGAGAGATGAGTTCCTCCTTCGTGAGTATTTATATTATTAACATATGAATGTAAGTTTTCAGTAAAAGATGTATTGTAGATCATCGCAACTTCGACGGGAACCATGTTTTTTTCACCTTCCATCGATATGACACTTCCTATAATAGGTTCCCTATTTTCGTCTAAATAATGAATGAATTCCTTCAAGCCTTCTTTAGATTTGAAAGTTTCTGAAATAAAATCTCCATCATCATTTTTATTTCTCTTATCCAATATGGTGATTTTGATTCCCTTATTGAGGTATGAGAGTTCCCTCATTCTGAGAGAAAGCGTTTCGAAATTAAATTCTAATGTTTGCTTAAAAATTTCATGGTCAGGTTTGAAAGTTACTTCAGTACCCCTCTGATCTGTATTTCCTATACTTGTGACTGGTGCTTTTGGTTTACCTCTCGTATATTCTTGTTGCCATATCTTTCCATCTCTATATACTTTTGCAATTAAAGATTCAGACAATGCATTGACGCATGAAACACCAACTCCGTGAAGACCACCTGATACTTTATATGAATCTTTGTCAAACTTGCCTCCAGCACCAATTTTAGTCATCACCACTTCAAGTGCAGAAACTCCCTCCTTTTTGTGAACCCCAATAGGAATGCCTCTTCCATTATCACTTGTCGTAATTGAATTATCTTCATTGATTGTAACGTTTATCTCATCACAATGGCCAGCTAATGCCTCATCTATAGAATTATCTACTACTTCATATACTAAATGGTGAAGTCCTCTAAGTCCTATATCACCGATATACATTGAGGGACGCATTCGCACGTGTTCCATTCCCTCGAGAGCCTGAATACTGTCTGCTGAATACTTATTTTTTTGAATTTCTTGATCCATTATTTGTCAAAAAAACAACTCTAAAAAGTTGTTTTACAAATATAATTATTAGCACCTTGAATATGATGGGAATCCCTTGTAATTATTGAGCAAGTTATCAACACAAAAGTGTTCAAAAAGATAGCATTTTTGTCGCTTAAAACTAAAAATTAGAATTCAACTAGTATCCTTTTTCATGCACATTAGCAACTGCCCTACCACTAGGGTCATTTTGATTTTGAAATGCCTTATCCCATGAAAGAGCAATTGGAGTACTACAAGCCACGGAAGGGACTGAAGGAACACTTAGTGCTGCAGCATCACTTGGGAAATGAGACTCAAAAATACTTCGATAATAAAATTCTTCCTTATTTTGCGGTGTTTGGACTGGAAAACGCTGCTGGGCATTATTGATTTGGTCGTTCGACACCTCTTTCTCAACAAGATCCTTTAATGTGTCAATCCAACTATAGCCAACACCATCTGAAAATTGTTCTTTTTGTCTCCAAGCCACACTTTTTGGTAAATATTTTTCAAAAGCCTTTCTTAATACCCATTTTTCCATACGATTTGAATTTATCATCTTGTCCTTGGGATTAAGTCTCATGGCTACTTCAATAAATTCTTTATCTAAAAACGGGACCCTACCCTCAATACCCCAGGCTGCAAGAGACTTATTAGCCCTTAAGCAGTCATATTGATGAAGTTTGTTCAATTTTCTTACTGTTTCTTCGTGAAATTCCTTAGAATTCGGAGCTTTATGAAAATATAAATATCCTCCAAAAAGTTCGTCTGCTCCTTCCCCTGAGAGGACCATCTTAATTCCTAAGGATTTAATTGCTCTTGCCATAAGATACATTGGAGTAGATGCTCTAATTGTAGTAATGTCGTAAGTTTCTAAATGATAAATAACTTCATTTATAGCATCTAGACCTTCCTGAATTGTAAACTTAATTTCATGATGAACTGTTCCTATTTTTTTAGCTACTTCTTGAGCAGCAGCGAGATCTGGAGAGCCCTCTAGTCCTACAGAAAAAGAATGTAATTGTGGCCACCATGCGGATTGAATATCATTAGTTTCAACTCGCATTGATGCGAATTTTTTTGCTAATGCGGAAGTAATAGATGAATCTAAACCACCAGAGAGGAGTACTCCATAGGGAACGTCACTCATTAGTTGACGATGAACTGCATCTGCCAATGCATCATGAAGGTCCTCTATAGAAGTTGTATTATCTTTTACATTTTTATAATCAGTCCAAGTTGGTTTATACCAATTAATCATCTCCTTTTCATTACTATATAAGTAGTGACCCGGTGGAAACAACTCAATCCTACTACATACACCTTCTAAAGCTTTTAATTCTGAGGAAACATAAAATGTTCCATCACTATCCCATCCCATATATAGTGGTATTATGCCAATATGATCTCTTGCTATAAAATATTCGTTTTTGCTAGTATCATATATTGCGAAAGCAAAAATCCCGTTCAACTTTTCAACAAAATCTTTTCCCTCTTTTTCATATAGAGCCAATATAACCTCGCAATCTGACTTTGTTTTAAATTTATAGTCACTTTCATAAGATAAACGTAATTCGCGATGATTATAAATTTCACCATTTGCTGCAAGGACTAATTTCCCGGATGGACTAATTAAAGGTTGTTTTCCAGATGTTGGGTCAACTATAGCTAAGCGTTCATGTGAAAGAATAGCGTTAGCGTCATCGTATATTCCAGACCAATCTGGTCCTCGATGCCTTAATTTTTTAGACATATTCAAGATTTGTGGTCTAAGTAAACTGCTTTTACGTTTTAAATCAAAAGCACACACAATACCGCACATAATGATTTTTTTTTAAGTAAAAATAGTACAAGTATTTTAAAAATTTAACTTAAAAATACTAAATAATTAATTTTATTAACTTTATTAGCTTTATTTAGTAAAAATTTAAACTTTTTGGTTAGAATATAACCTAAAATATTAATAGTATTTACTTAATGATATTCTTTAGTTAATTCTATTGCTATAAACAACATTACCGTTAAGGACCGTAGCTACTATTCTTGTATTTAAAATTCTATTTTTTGGAACAGTAATTATGTCTCTGTCTAGAATGATAAAATCTGCTACTTTTCCAATTTCTATTGATCCTTTTTGTTGATCCTCAAAATTGGCATAAGCTCCCCAAATTGTCATTCCCCTTAATGCATCCAATCTAGATAATTTGTTTTCTGGTAAAAACCCTCCTTTTGGATAAGAGTATTTATCTTGTCTAATAACCGCTGAAAAAAATGTTGAAATAGGACTAACTTTCTCGACAGGAAAATCAGTACCCAAGGCTATAGTTCCTGAGTTTTCTAAAAGTACTTTATATGCATAGGCTCCTACAAGCCTCTTCTGACCTAATCTGTCTTTAGCCCAATACATATCACTTGTTGCATGAGTTGGTTGAACAGAAGGAATAATTTTTTTATTGAACAATTTTAAATCTACCGTATCTATTATCTGAGCATGTTCTACTCGCCATCTTGGATCTTCTGATGAAATTAAGGCTTCGTTATAAGCTTCCAATACAATACTGTTTGCATCATCTCCAATAGCATGAGTATTCATTTGAAAAGGTGTAGAAGCTAATTTTATTGCTAATTTTTTAATTGAATCTTTTGGTGTAATGAATTTACCCTTATGTAATTTTAGATCGCTATAATCGTGTTTTAAGGCCGCTCCTCTTGATCCCAATGCACCATCAGCATATACTTTAAATGACCGCACTGTCAATTTACTTTTTAAAATTGGACCTCTAGATAAGAAATGTTGCATGTTTTCTTCTGTATTTGAAATCATTGCGTATACCCGCATATCTAATTCTCCATTATCATGAAGGCTGTCAATTATATAAATGTCTTCTTTATTTAATCCTGCTACTGAAACTGTTGTAAGTCCGTTTTCAAAACCTATTTCTGCAGCCTCTTTTAAAGCCTTAACTTTAGCCTCAGTAGATGGCTCAGGTAAAATAGCATTAATTAATTTCATAGGGGAATCGATCAATAATCCTGTGAGTAGACCTTTTTCTTTTACGATTGTTCCTCCAGGTATTGATGTATTTTTATCAATACCTGCAAGATCTAAAGCTTTTTGATTAACTAATAATGCATGACCATCAATCCTTCGCAGAGCAACTGGAATATTAGGAAATAATTTATCGAGTATTGTTTTATTTGGAAAATCCTTGATTCTCCAATCATTTTGGTCCCAACCTCTTCCTAAAATAGCTTTCAATTTTTTTCCATTTGAATATTTTAACACTCTATTAATAACATCATCAAAACTCTTAGTACCAACAAGATCAACTTGCTGCAAACTTAAACCAAGACTAAGGAAATGACAATGAGAGTCTATGAATCCAGGATAAACTGGTAACTGCTGAAGATTCAAAATTTTTTTTGCTGAATATTTTTTTAAAATCTCATCCCCACCTACATCAATAAATTTTCCTTTTTTTACTACAAAAGCAGTGGCTTTTTCCATTTTATCATCCATAGTATATATAGATGCATTATGAACTATCAAGTCTGCATCATTTTGGCATGAGATAAGCAATAAGACAGCCATTATTAGCAAATAATAAGGTGAGCATTTTAACATTAATCTATTTTTTGAAATAAATTATTTTATTGAATGCCAAATTTAGAAAAATCAATCTTACTTACCAATTTGAGAAGTTCGATAAATTAATAATTTTAAGATTAATATTGAAAATCAAATTTATAGGTTATGCCTCCTAAAATTAGGAGTGGCGGCTCGGGATAATATGACCATCGGCCATGGATTCCATTTGAATTAAATTTCCCTTTAAAAAAGAGATCAAATTGTTTAGTTAATTTATAGGTGATATGAGCGGATGATCTAATAAAGATTGGAAGAATTTCTTCATTTATTATTAAATCATTTGATAAATCTTGCTTTAAAAATATTGGTGTCAGTGAAGCGCTGCGGTCTCCCCACATAGAACCTTTAAAGGAAAACGCCAAGCGATCATTAAATTTAATCTGACTCTCCCAATTAGCTTGAAGTGATGGGATATTCCACAAAATCTCTCCCTGTTGAGTATCAAAAAATCTATAGCTAGCTTCAAAACGAATAATATTATCCTTTATCATATTTATAATTATTGAAGCATTAAAACCATAAAAACTCAAATCAAGGTATTTGCTTTCAAACGCACTGGATAGTCGGTAAGATTCTAATTCATTTTCATTATCAAAGGGTAATCTTTGATAATAATTAAAATTTTCAACCTCATCGAAAATTAATCCAAGATCAAAATTCAATACCGAAGCTAATCGAGAACGCATTCCTAGTTGAATATTATACTTATTAAAAATTGGAATTAAAGTGGTTGTTGGTGCCAAGTAAGGGTTTACATCTGAAAGAGAACTATATGAATTCAATTTTGCTCCCCCAAAGGCATTTAAATATGGAGTAAGTTTATTTTCTTTTTTTTGGTATAAAATTTCAATTTCAGGATAATAAATAAGGTTATTAGAAATTTGATTAATGCCCAATAAATAACTCACTCCAGCTCCAATCTTAAATTTGAAATCATTACTATTATTTTGCCAAAATACAATCAAAGAACCTAGAGCTTGCGAATATTCTTCTTGAATTTTTTCGAAATACGAGCTAACAAATCTTGTATTTAAACCCTGGATTTTTATTTTACCTTTGAAGTTACTTCTAGCTAATTCAGACCCAAAATTTGCACTTAAACCAATCTGTTTTTCTATTGAATCAAAATTGTCAGTTGACAAATTAGCTTGCAAAATAAAGTTGTTAAAAAAATAATCATACCAATTCCAATTTGATCTTACTTTTAAGTTATTTCTTCTTATTTGTGGATCGATTAAATTAATAAAACTCTGATTCGAAACATTTTCATTTACTCCAAAATAATTATTTAAGCTTTTAGAAAACTTAAATTGGGTATTTACATTGTATTGGTTACTTCTAAGGTTATGGTTAAAACCAATTTCATTATAATTCTGATTACTTCTCAGTACTGTATTATCTAAGTCATTTTCAAAACCATCTTTATAAAAACTAAATCCAATTCTTTGACTTCGATCTATCTCAACAAGACTTGAAATATTAAAAAATAATTGATTTTTATTTCCAAAAGCTCCACTAAGAAAAGTGTTAAAAGGATCATACAATATCTTTTGTTTTAATTTTAGTGGTGTGGCTTTATTTGGCTCAAAGGTTGATATTACAGGAATTTTTTTGAGATCATATACTAGCTCAAACTTGGCATTTGAAATTGAGTCAGATATAGATGGATCCGATTTAATTTTAAATGCATCTGAAAGACTCGGTGTAAACGATTTTACTATAATTACTTTTTCCGTCTCAATAGAGCTCTCTTTTTTCTGGGCATCAGAAATAGACATTGACAAAATAAAAAGAAATACAATCAATCTATTCCTATCCATCATCACTTTGATTTTTATTTTTCAATAAACCTTCAAATTTAGTCTTTAGAAGTAAAGCTTCAGAGACAATCTGATCATACGTTTCAAAGTTTTTTATTAATGAATCAAGAACAAAAATTGCCTGAAAAGGATCATTCAATAAATAATAGTTTTTTGCAAGTAATAAAAGGGATTTAGCATTCCAAACTGAACTCTGATTAGTAGAGACAGATATTTGTGAAATTACATCATTAGAAAGGTCATATTTTCCTTCTATATTTAAAAGGTTTGCCCTAAAATATAATGCTTCAGCGACAACAAGCTCATCTGGTGACTTTTCTAAAATTAAGTAAATATTAGAAGCTCCTACGCTGTCTTTTAGAAATAATGAGGAACGAGCTTTAATTGTTAATGCATCCCATTTAATAGGATTTTCTAAATCATCGAAATCCAATACATTGTCAGAGGCTTCCAAAGACTTTTGATATTCTTTAGTAGCAAAATATGCTTTCATCAAATTTAATTTTGCAAAACGCTTATTTTGTTTAAATGAGGCTATATTGGATAATCTTTCCATATAAAATATTGCTTCAGATTCCTTTGAATCATCCTTAAGAATATTAATAATTCTAACAAGAGCTTTTTCTGTGTAAGCTGAAACTTTATCCTCAATTAATGTTTTATAAAAAAACAAAGCCCTATCATTGAGTCCATTTTCAAAATTCAACTCTGCCAAATAGTAGGAGGCTCCTCTTACATAAGCTCCTTTTGGATAGATTTCTAAATATTCTTCAAATAATTTAAAAGCATTTTTTTTATTACCATCTAGAAATTGTTTTTCTGCTGAAATGAATTGTATTTTTTCAAGCTCAATATCACTAAATTGATTTAGATTATTGTTTTTAATCCAATTATTAAAATCCTTTACCTTTGCTTGATCAATAGCAATTTCTTTAAGTGTAGTTATTGCTTGCTGGCCTATTTCATATTTAGTGAAAGATAATGCCACATCTTCTAAAACTCTTACAGCTAGTTCATATTTTTCTTGATTATATAGAATAAGGCCTTTATTAAGTGCAGCTTTACCTATGTAAGGACTGATTTTATGACTCTCTATTAATTGATCATAAGTTGATATTGATTTTTCCTCTTGCTTTTCTTCGCTATATACTAAGGCTAACTCAAATAAAGCGTCATCAATTAAATCATCGTTTGGGTAAGCTGTTATTAACATTTCTAGAGTAGATATTTTTTTAAAATTTCGATCTACAAATCCATAACTAATGGCTTTTTGAAAATTTGGGTAAGCACCTAATTTTTGATTTAAGGCAATAGACGTATTATAGTTTTCCATTGCAGGCCAATATTGCTTCAAAGCAAAATGGCAATCAGCTATCCGCAAATAAGTATCTCTTTGGTAAGATGGATCAAATGAACTATTGGCCAAATCAAAATTTTTAAAATATTGAAGTGCATAATCATATTCTTTCAATTTAAAATAGACATAGGCCATATCGTAGTTAAGTCGTTTAAAACTGGGTACCGTTTCTTTTTTTGGATTTCTTTTAAACTGTTTGAATGTATCTAATGCTTTATCAAACTCATTCAACTCATATTCTGATCTTCCTAGCCAATACAAAGCATATGCTTCTAAATTTTTGTTTTCTTTCAATTTTAAAGATCGCCTAAGTAATTGACTTGCTTCAGAATAACTTGCGTTTTTATATTTATTAACTGCGTTTAGGATTAATACTCTTTGAAAAGTATTATTATTTTTGAAACTATTGTCGTTTTCTAAAATTTCAATTGCTGCATTAAAATTTCCTGCTCTTGTATAAGAACTTATCAATAACTCTCTTAAAAGACCTTGATTTTCATTTTTTGGATATAGTTTAAGGAAATTGACAATAACCTTTGGAGGATCTTCAAATGGATTACCTATCTCATAGCTCAGTTTAGCGTAATTCAAAAAAGCATCTTCACTTATATCAGGGTTAAATGACATATTAGATGCAATTTTAAAAGCATTTAAAGCAGCAGATTTATTATTTGTATTTAAATAACATTCTGCAAGGTTGTAGTAAGAGTTTTGCGAAAGTGCATTATTTTCACCAATAATTTGATTGAATTCACTTATTGCTTTTATGAACTCTTTTTCCTTGAAATATGCGTAACCTAGCTGGTACAAATCAGTACTTCTAATTTTCCCTTTTTTACCTTTATAAGATTCTAAAAAAGGGATAGCTTCAGAATAAAGTCCAAGATTAAAATAACTTTCTCCAATTATTTTTGAAAGCTGTGATTTTTCTTGCCTATTAGCATTTTTTAGGGCTTTTTTAGCTAAATCAATTGCATTATTAAATCGACCCAAACGAAAATTCATGTCTGCTTGAAAATAGTCTAAATCCTCTTTTTTAGTAGGATCCGAGATTCTACCAAAAGAGGACAAAGCAGAGTCAAAATCTTCTAATTGGTATGCAATGTATCCTAAATAATAATGTGAATCAGACTGATATTTTTTATCATCTTTAACTTTTTCGAAAAATGGTCTTGCTTCCTTATATTTTTTAGCTGAAAAAAGTGAATACCCTTTATTAAAGTTAAAATCCGCACGATCTAACTTAAGCACAGATTTTTCAGAAATTCTATTAAACCATTTTAATGCATAACGATATTTTTCATTTTTAAAATAAAAGTTTGCTATGTCTAGATCTATATTGTCATTTAAACTACTGTTGGGGAATTCCTCTTTGTAAAGCGAAAGCATTTTTTCAGCACCAGAATAATTCAATCTTAATGAATTCGAAAGCTTGCTAAATTCTATTTTCTCTTGGGCAAGGTGGGGTAAATAAAAATCTTCTTCAAAAACACTAGCCTGCCAAGAGGCTGTAAAATACTCAAGTCCAAAAAAATGACTTGATAATTCTAAATTTAGTTGATCATTATAAATCTGACTTTGAATTTGAACGGAAATGAATAGTAGGCACAGTCTAAATTTTTTTAAAAAATTAGTTGATCCATTCATAATTATAAAGTTAAATTATTAACTAATTATCTAAAAGCTTGATTCTTTATATATATGTTTATTTATTCACAATGTAATGAAGAATAATTCAAATAAATTAAATTTACTTTCAATAATCAAATAATGGTAAGTCTTAAAAATGTAACTATCAAAAACGACGATAATATTATCCTTTCTAACATAAATTTTAGTGTAGAGAAAGGTGAATTTGTTTTTTTAATTGGCAGAACTGGTACAGGGAAAAGTAGCCTTTTAAAAATTCTTTATGGTGATCTGGAACTATTTGAAGGACAAGGATCGATCATAGGATTCGATCTCAACAGATTAAAGGAAAAACAAATCCCAGATTTAAGAAGAAAACTAGGAGTTGTATTTCAAGATTTTAAGCTTTTAAATGATAGAAGCTTATATGATAACTTGTCCTTTGTTCTAAAAGCAACAGGATGGAAGGAGAAAAGAAAAATTTCTGAAAGAATAAATGAAGTCCTTGAAATGGTGAATGTAAAATCAAATAAAAATAAATTCCCTTTCGAACTTTCTGGTGGCGAACAACAAAGAGTTGCTATTGCAAGAGCATTACTCAACCATCCTGATTTAATTTTGGCAGATGAACCAACCGGAAATCTAGATCCTGAAACAAGTCAAGAAATCATGAGAGTTTTTCAAGAATTGCACAAGGGAGGTATTGGAATAATCATGGCAACACACGATTACAATATGATCGTAAAATTTCCAGGAAAAATTTTTCAATGTGCAAACGGTAAACTTGAAGAGGTAGTTGCTAAAAATTAGATTTTTAAAAATTTCTTGAAATCAATAATTAGGTCATTTAGAAAATGATTTTTGTCTTAATATTTGTAATTTTGTTTTTTCAAAAGTTCATTGAAAACTCAGGGGTCGACTGGTATTGACAGCGAGTCGAATTAAAGAGTAAGCAGGTCGAGCGCTGAATTATAGCTCGTAAATCTCATATTTCACAATTTTAAATGGCGAGAATAACTACGCTCTAGCTGCATAATAACTGAATCATAGTAAGTTAATGCCAAGTTCCAGCAAGGCTGGAAAGCAAGATGTCTCTAAATAGCCCTTGTTGACGGCGATTTGTCATGAGGCACCATAAAGGTCAACATCGAAATGCTGGAGCATCAACAGCATTTTTCAATTGTGATGCTAAGATCTGTATGGGTGGTTTTCGGTCAGTGCAGATTCGAAAATTAAACGAAATCTAAACTTGTAGAAAGCTTTTTTATCACTTGTTTGGACGCGGGTTCGAATCCCGCCGACTCCACAAAATCAAACTCAACACCCTGTTGAAGTTTCTTATTATCAAGAAAAGAAGAGATAATCTCTACCTAAATTATTTTCTTTTTCACAGTAGAGACCATTTTGGAATCTTGTTTTATTTATAAAATTCGATATGCAATTTAAATTAATCAGTCATAAATTTGAATTATAATGATCAAAAAAATATAGGTAACGATTCCTTAGAAATTATATATATGAATATTAGGAGAGTATTAATAATTTTAATGCTATTAAGCGGATGGGTTAAAGCCCAGCAAAATGAAGAAACAAAACCTAATTTCATAATTATTTTAGCAGACGATTTAGGCTATGGAGACCTAGGATTTACAGGAAGTACTCAAATCAAAACACCGCATATTGACGCTTTAGCAGATTCTGGTATGATCTTCACAAAAGCTTACGTTTCTGCTCCAGTATGTGCTCCTTCTAGAGCAGGCTTAATTACAGGGAGAAATCAAGTGAATTTTGGATATGATAATAATTTAACTACTGTACTTCCTCAATTTAATCCTGAATATTCAGGCCTCCCAGTCTCTGAAAAAACTATCGCTGATAGACTTTCTGAGTTAGGGTATATAAATGGAATGATTGGTAAATGGCATTTGGGAGAAAAGGAGCAATTCTATCCTACTAATAGAGGATTTGACGAGTTTTGGGGATATCTAGGAGGTGGACATAACTATTTTCCATCAGAATATAGAGGAGCAAAGTATGATAAACCAATTATCTCAAACTATAAAAAACCTCAAACCTTAACTTATTTAACAGACGATAAAGGCGATGAGTGTGTGGCCTTTATAAAAAGGCATAAAGACAAGACTTTCTTTTTATACGCCTCTTTCAATGCACCCCATACTCCTATGCAAGCCATTGATGAAGATTTGAAGATTTATGCTCACATAAAAGATAAAAAAAGAAGAACTTATGCAGCAATGATCCATCGTTTGGATGTAAATGTGGGTAGAATTGTAAGGGAATTAAAAAAACAAGGGATCTACGAGAACACCGTAATCGTTTTCCTTAGTGATAACGGTGGACCAACTAAAAATAATGGTTCTATCAATGCTCCCTTTAATGGTGGCAAAGGGATTTTGTTAGAAGGTGGGATTCGTGTCCCATTTGTTATCTCTTATCCTGAAAAATTAAAAAAAGGTATTTATAACAATCCAATCACATCTTTAGATTTAATGCCAACTTTTATTGAATTGGCAGGAGGAAAAATCAACAAGAAAGATAAATTAGATGGAGTAAATATTTTTCCATATGTCAACAAAGAAATTCAAGGACTACCCCATCAAACCATGATGTGGCGTTTTACTATTAGTGCAGGCTTAAGAAAAGGAAGTTGGAAGTTGATTCGCTTACCAGACCGATTACCATTATTATTCAATTTAGACAATGACCCTTCAGAACAAGACAACATAGCTATAGAAAACTCGGATTTGGTAAAATCGATGCTTAAAGAATTAGGAGGTTGGGATGTTTCAACACCTCATATTCTATTCTTAGAAGGTGCAAGATGGAGACGAAATCAGTTGGATTTGTATGACAAAGAATATCAATTAGAACAACCATAGAAAAATTTCGAAGTACATATTTGATAACACTAAGTCATATCTGCATTTGTATAAATTAGCATTTGTAACTTTTAAAATTATGCTCTATCTAGAAGTATTCTTATTTAAGCTTTTGAGAAAAGGCCAATTTTCATTAACCTTGTTCGAATGAACTTAAATATCCCATTTCAAATTGATGGAGCAGAAATTTCTTGGTTTGCGCCCTTGTGCGATGGAGATGACGATTTTTTAGGAAACCGAAACTCTGCATATAAAAGTAGCTGGGAAAATACTTCATCCATTGTCAAAACAGCAGATCAATTAGGTTATCGAAATATATTATGTCCATCTTCCTATCAAGTAGGACAAGACGCTTTAGCATTTGTGGCAGGTATGGCTCCTTTAACTGAGCAAATTAATTTTTTAGCTGCTGTTCGTTGTGGAGAATTACATCCTCCTATGCTAGCGAGAAGTATCGCCACGCTAGATCATATGCTTAAAGGGCGACTAACGATCAATATTATTTCCTCTGATTTACCAGGAACAAAATTGAATTCAAATCAACGATATGCACGCTCAAGAGAGGTTATTGAAATCTTAAAGCAAGCCTGGAAACAAGATCAAATTGATTTTCAAGGTGATTATTATAAATTTAAATTACCTACGGCACCAATAAAGACTTATCAGCAAAACGGTGGCCCATTACTTTATTTTGGAGGCTATTCTTCTGAAGGTGTTGATTTATGTGCGGAACATTGTGATGTTTACTTAATGTGGCCAGAAACTGAAGAAAAACTGAAAGAATTAATGGACAATATGCGTGAAAAAGCTGCACTCTATGAGCGAACAGTTCAATTTGGGCTAAGAGTGCATGTCATTGTTCGTGAAACAGAAAAAGAAGCCTGTGCATATGCCGATGGACTATTGTCAAAGCTTGATCTTAATCTTGGGAATGATCTTCGCAATCGATCGCAAGATTCGAATTCATTAGGAGTAGCACGCCAATCCCAACTTCGTGCGCAGGCTGACAAAAAATATTATGCTGAACCCAACCTTTGGACAGGTATAGGTTTGGCTCGCTCAGGTTGTGGTGCAGCATTGGTAGGCGACCCTGGTCAAATTGTTGCCAAATTAGAGCGTTATATTGAAATGGGCATTCACTCCTTTATTCTTTCTGGTTATCCTCATAAAAAAGAATGTGAACTCTTTGCACAATACGTTTTGCCACGACTAAAAACTGTATCCCTGCCTGAAGTTTTTGGACGTATTCCAAAAGATACCCCAAAAAGTCCCCTTGGAAGGGGTCCAAGAAATTAAAGTCATGATCGATTTTCTTATAGTACTTTTATACTTTGTTGTCATCATGTATGTTGCTCTGAGAGGGGAAATTCGTTCTGAAAGCACAGCGGATGAATACTTTTTAAGCTCTCGGAATTTACCCTGGTATTCTATAGCACTTTCTACTGTTGCCACCAACATTCAGGGGTATCAATTTTTGGGTATGATGGGCTCAGCTTACTTGTATGGACTAGCCCAAGCAAATCTTGAGATTAATTCAGTACAAGGTATACTGCTGGGTGCTCTCGTTTTTGTACCACTCTTTCTTCGTGAAAAAATCACCACCATTACACAGTTCATAGCAAAAAAATTAGGCAATCGTATTGCCTTGTTTTATTCCCTGACCAACATGGTGCTCTTTGCTACAGTAACCCTTGGAGCTGCCCTATTTTGGGGGGCTTATGCGGCAGATATAGTTTTTGAGGAACAGTTTCTTTTTCTACATAGCAACCGAATAATCCGTATAGGGTTGTTGATTATTTTTTTGGGAGTTTTCTCTGCTATCTACACCTATTTTGGTGGTCTAAGTGCAGTAGTTAGAACAGATATTATACAGTTTAGTGTGCTTCTAGTTGGAGGTATTTTTGTTTGTTTCACTGCCATTAGTTATCTAGGAGGCTGGGATAAATTATATACAATAACACCTAATAAAATGCATTTACATCTCCCCGCCAATCATCTAACCCTGCCTTGGACACATCTTTTCGGTTTATTTTTTTTGAACATTAACTATTGGTGTGCTAATCAAACAATTATGCAACGTGCATTAGCTGCAAAAAGTGTAAGTCACGCGCAAACAGGTCTTATGGTAGGTGGTTTGATAAAATACTTGATGGCCGTGATTATAATTGTTCCAGGTATTGCTCTTTATGGTATTTTAAGAGATGGTTTAGTGGAACCAGACCTTGCTTTCCCATATCTAGTAAAAACCTATTTACCCGTTGGTGTAAAAGGCGTTATTCTTTGTGGTTTGTTTGCTTCACTAATGAGTACGGTAGATTCTACGTTTAACTCCATTGCAACTTTGTGGTCTACTGACATTTATGCAATGTATATTAAGCCTGAAGCTAATGACCAAGAGAAAATTTCTGCTGGTCGAAAAGCCATTTTATTTAGCCTGGCCACTGCTCTATTAATGGGACTCATCTTACTTTACTTAAAATTCGACAACCCAAATTCAGCTTTTACACACACTTTAAATAATTTGAGATACTACATTAATTGTGGTATTGTGGTGTTGATTTGCAGTGCTGTTTTATTTATACGTCCAAATTTAAAATCAGTACTTGCTGCATTTCTTTTGACACTTCCAACAAATATAGGTTTAGAAGTTTTATTTCCTAATATGAATTATTTCGTCCGGGCTTTTTTGGTTATTCTATCTGGACTAACGTTTGCATTTGTTGGAAGTAATGGTGCTCTGAATTCATTATTTTCTCTATTTCAACCTGCTAATTCAATGACCAAGAGATTGGGATGGTTTTTGGCCATAAGTTTATTTATACTACACATTATTTTTCATTAGAGCTTAACCAATATAGGCACCTAAAAAAAATATACTTTTTATGACAAATAAATACATACCTGGGAAATCTGATTAAAGCATAAATTAAAATAAAATTAATCAGTCACTTTCTCAAGCCATAGCCACTGCCATTGTATAGGATTTTGAGTAGAGGTTTTAATTTTTAATTCTACATCATAAAATCCTACATTATCAAAGTTGATCATTCCTATTGTGGATGATTTAAATTTGTCTATTATATAATCTTCAATTGGCTCTCCGACTGTTTTACCTGTATAATTAAATCGGTGTTTGTATGACTTTTCATTCATAGTTACTGTCATATATCCCTCAGTAATTTTCTTTTGAAAATTGTAGGAAGTATCGATATTAAATTTTGATGGTCGATCTATAAAAATTTTCCACGAAATTTTAAGTGAATCATTTACTTGTATGTTAGCTGGAATGGATCCCTCTCTTTTTGATTTGATTGAAATAAAATTCCCTTCATGTGATTTTGAATTTGACAATTTTAAGGAATAACCATTAAATTTTGCCTTAGCAACTAGGTCGATATCAACAGACGGTCTTTTAGCATATTCTAATTCTATTAAATTAACATAAGGATCGGGTAAGTCAGTTGGGAGTTTAATTTGTAAAAAAGCTTTATTGAATTCAAAGTTCAATTTAATCTTTGATTTTTTTGAAATAAGGAAAGCATTCAACGGTTTTTGTGTAATACCAGTAACATTAAGTCTGTTTCCTGGTTTTATATCAAAAATATTTAAAAAGACATTATGCTTGCCTTGCTTGTTATCTTTGTAGGTGATAAGTCCCCAGTCATGCAAATTACGTCGTAGGTCAAAAGCTTCAGCACCATATACAGATTTACCATAAAATTTCAACCATTCCCCTATCTCACTAAATCTTTTTCTTATCTCGTAAGGTACTGATCCATCAGATGTTGGACCGATATTTAGCATCAGATTACCATTCAGGCTAACATTCCCAATTAATGATCTTAAAATTGATGTAGTAGATTTCCATTCATTTTCATTTTTACTGTAACCCCAAGAATGCGCTACAGTGGCAGGGGTTTGCCATGGATAATCTAATTTATATTCTCCCAGCTGATTGTCACCAAGTGTTCTAAAATCAACATCATCATCTTCTTCAATAGATAAACCCAAGCGTGAATTAATCAGACAATTAGGTTGCATTTCTCTGATTAAATTTTTTAGTTGCAGTAATTGATCTTTTGTAACAATAGTTTGGTCATGGTGGAGCCACATATCAAACCAAATCATGCTAATTTCTCCATAATTTGATAAAAGCTCTTTCATCTGAGGTATTACTTTTTCTTGCCAATAAATATCAAACTTATCTTTATCAAGCCAATAAATTTCTTTTGAATTATCCCAAGCAAAGGGGTGTTCCCAATCAGTCCAATGTGAATAATAAAAACCAAGCTTCATATTATGCTTTTTGCATGCTTCAGACAAGTCTTTTATGATATCCCTTTTAGGATTACTATAGTTGTAAATGTTAAAATCACTCGCTCTACTATTCCAAATTGCAAATCCATCGTGATGTTTAGCAGTAATAGTGATATATTTCATTCCTGCTTTCTTGGCTAAAAGAACCCATTCTTCTGGATCAATTTTGTTCCAATCAAACCTTTTTGAAAGTTTTACATATTCACGTTTATCAATTTGATTTCTGTATTGAATCCATTCAGCGTAGTCATTATCATATCTGACTTTTTCACCCTTCCAGTTTCCTTCTGCACCGCTATAAAGTCCCCAATGAATAAACATTCCAAAACGATCATTTACGAACCATTCGGCTCTGTCATTTAGGAGGTTTTGACAATTAGTTTTTATTGAAAAAACTGCAAAAAAAACAAGTAAGATTTTCTTCATATAATGGTTGCTGAATTAAATTTATAAGTTAATTGTATAATTAACTGTCAAATTAAAACTACTAATTTTTCGTTACTTAAATTTAAATTTAGGTTTTTATCAAAATAACCTCTGTTCAAATAGGTATCAAAATCTATCCTTCAATTTTCATATTTTTATATTTTCGGAACGACAAATAAATTAATTAAAATTATAAATCAAATACTACTCTTCTGATTCTACAAAAAAATATATTAGAATTCAGTTATTATTTTAAATGGAATTAATTCAAGGCCTAATTAAAAATCTTTTGCTTCTTATAGGAGTTTTGTTTTTACTAATAATTTCACTTTTAATTGGATCAATTTATTTTGATGAAATTTGGCAGCCAATTTCTGAAGAAGAAATTGTTGAATGGGACCCCAACATTGTCGTATTAAATAATCCAACTGCTAGTAGTGAGGTAAAAAAGGGGTTTCTTATTCTAGACTCTACTTCAAATTTTATTGGCCCGCTAAACAGAAATAATGAATTTAAATATGCAGGAAACAATCTGTCTTGTACAAATTGTCACTTAAATGGAGGTACTTTATCAGGAGCAGCTTCATGGATTGGTATTTATAAAAGATTCCCTCAATTCAGTGGTAGAGAGAACAAGTCTGGCAGTCTTGTTGAAAGAATAAATGGATGTATGGAAAGGAGCATGAATGGTAAAGCACTTCCTGAAGAATCAGTCCAAATGAGATATATTTTGGCATACATGAAATGGTTAGATTATGGCTTACCAAAACTTAACTCAAAAAATTTTAAAGGGTATCCTAAAATCGAATTTCCTTCTGTAGCAGTAAATTTAGAAAAAGGAAAATCAATATATCTTAAAGAATGTGTGGTTTGTCACGGCGAAAATGGACAGGGTGTAATGTATCAAAATGAAAAAAAAGGGTACCAATATCCACCACTATGGGGATCTGATTCATACAATGATGGAGCAGGAATGAATCGAGTTCTTACTGCTGCAGCTTTTATAAAAAATAATATGCCATACCAACAAGCAACTTGGGAGAATCCAAAACTCACCGATAGGGAGGCTTTCCATGTTGCAGGCTACATTAATAGTTTTCCCAGACCCCAAAAAATAAATAAGGAGTATGATTATCCGGATAAAAAATTAAAACCAATGTCAACACCTTATGGTCCTTGGAAGGATAATTTTAGTCCCAAACAACATAAATACGGCCCATATCCTCAGATTTATAAATTTTATGAAGAAAAATATGGAATTAAGAAAACTAAATAGGCTTAATAAGGGAGTTGGATTTTAATATTACGGTATTCAATTATTCCATGATCTCCCTGGAGCATGATAGGCCCTGGCAGTGCCTCCTTGCTGTCAAGAGCTCCACCAGTAATACCAGGTATTATTTGATCATTAATGATCTTCTTATCATTTGCTACAACACTTACTCTTCTACCGATTAAAGTAATTTCGTATCTCTGCCACTCCCCTGCAGGCTTAGCTGCCATCTGATTCGGTTTTAAAAATCCATATATACCTCCAAATAATGTAGATTCAGGTTCCAAACCGTAATTGTCTTCTACTTGGACCTCATATCTACCTCTAAGATATATTCCAGAATTGCTTCCTTTTGGGTATCTAAATTCAATACTCAATTTAAAATCTTCAAATTTTTTGTCAGTAATAAGATTTACCCCTGACTTAGGGTTTAGTAAAACACCTTTTTTAACTGTCCACTGATTTTTCTTTTCAGGATCAGAGGATTTCCAACCATCTAAATTATAGCCATTAAATAATGAAATAGACTTGCCCCAATTCACATCCATTGATCGAATAAGTTTTGGAGCTCTTACTCCACTAAACTTATTAACCCCACCTTGACTATCTAAAATTACACCACTTAGTTTACCTTGTTTTAAAATTCCTTGAAAATGTAAGTCATTTAGACCGTCAAATTGAGGGGGAATGCTAAAGTCAATAATCCCATTATGAAAAAAGACCTCAGATATAGGACGTGCACTTCCGTTATGTGCGACGAAATAGCCAACTAAAGCTTTTGTTCCTGATTCTTTCACCTCTAACCATGAAGGAAGTATACCTTTATCCATTTCCACATCAAGGTCCCATTTACCAACAATTTCTTGAGAAATTAGTGTGTTTATACTCATTAAAATGAGCATAAAAAACCTTTTATTATTTATTATATTTTTCATTTTTTTATTCATTTAATTAATACTCAACCTATCAATACCTAAAAATTGATTGTTCGAATTTAAAAACCAACTCCTATTTTTTGGCATTTTTATTCCTCCAACAATAATTTCATCTTCTAAGATTATATATTCTCCGTCATTTTTTAATTCGTCGTGAAAAAATTGATATTGCTTCAATGCAAAAGTTTTCTTGTCAAATAAAAAATACCATGTATCTGTTCCAACAGACTTATCATATGTAACTTTCAAAACCCAAAACTCCTTTTGACCAATTTTTTTTTCCCCAACAAATGGGTCAACTATTGCACCTGGATCCTTGAGCTTCATTGGTAAACCGTATAAGAAGGTATAATAGTCACGAAAATAAATTGCTCTTTTACAATCTAAATTATGGCTTTCTTTTATTTCACTAGTTAAATCCGATTTACCGTTGAGTTCTAAATAACACCTACCCTGTTCGAGCTTTGAAATTCGAATGTTGTCATTTTGATGAACTTCAAGTCTAAAAATTTCAGATGGTAAATTAATCTTTATTTTACTTTTTCTTTTTGGGTGATTCGGTGATTCCATATTAACAACAAAATCAGCACTAAACAAGCCCCAATTTGAAAAAGGATCGTGATAAGAAATTGCTTTTTCCAACAATTCTTTTCCGTTAAAGTCTTGTGAATTTATCTGTGAAAATGAAAAACAAACTAAAAAAACTATTAATACTCTATTCATAAGAAAGAAGCAATATTAAGCAAATTAAACCTATAAACCTTTATCGATAAATTCATATAAATCATCTTCGGAAATTTTTGTATTTGCACCAGAATGTGATGAAACAAGTGCACCCATTGCACAAGCCTTCTCCAGTGCATCATTCAAATTATTTTCACAAATTAAATTAAATACAAGTGTTGCCAAAAATGAATCTCCTGCGCCCACAGTATCAACAACATTAACTTTAAATCCATTGCAATTAAACCACTCCCCAGTATGATACAGAATAGCTCCTTTACTTCCCATTGTAACGCAGATTATATCCGTATTAGTTTTTTCTGAAATAAATTTCACATGTTCTTTAATTGAGCTGAAGGGTGAATTCATTGAATCAGCTACAAACAAAAGTTCTTGATCATTAAACTTGAGCATATCTGAGCGCTTCATTAAATTTTCTATTAAAATTAGATTATAGTGTGGAGCTCTCAGATTCAAATCAAAAACAGAGAACTTTGCCAAATCTAATAGAGAGTCTAATGTTTTGAATGAATCAGATCTTGCAGCTAAACTCCCATAAATAAGGGCATAGGAATTTTTAACTAATTCAAAAATCTCCTCCTTAGGCTCGATAAAGTCCCATGCAACATCACTAATTATATTATATTTTGCAGAACCACTGCTATCTAAACTTACCGCAACTTTTCCAGTCACATGGTAAGGATCAACTTGTATGTAGTCTGTACAGATGTTATTATTTTGCATGAGTTTTAGTATTTCATTGCCTAAATCATCATCTCCTACCCTACTAATAAAATCAACATCAGCCCCAAAATTTTTGAGTGAATTTGTAACATTAAAGGGAGCTCCCCCCAATTTTTTACCATCTGGAAAATGATCCCAAAGGACCTCACCAAAACAAATAATTTTTTTTGACCCCATTTTTTCCATTAATACATTCAAAATACGTTTAAATATTTAAAAATTTGTCTACATATAAATTCTAATTTTTTAATATAACTTTAATAATTATGTCAAGTCACGTTTTATGAAAAATTTTTTTTATCACTTTTTATTATTAATTGTTTTATTTTTTGGAGGATGCCAAAATAAAAGTGATAATCTTTATGAGAAAGAACAAATCATTTGGTTTGAGAAAGCTGCTGACGAATGGGAGGAGGCCTTACCAATTGGAAATGGGAGATTAGGGGCTATGGTTTTTGGCAATCCCAAAAATGAAAAGATCCAATTAAATGACGATTCATTGTGGCCCAAAGATATGGGATGGGAGCATCCAAAAGGGAATGCTGATGACCTTAAAGAAATCAGAGAAATGCTTTTCAATTACGAAAATCAGAAAGCTGACTCTATGCTAGTAAAAAAATTCTCAAACAAGACAATAGTTCGATCTCATCAAACCCTTGGCGATTTAATAATAAATTTCGAGCATAACGACATTACTGAATATAAACGCTCTTTGAATTTAAATAAAGCTATTGCAAGTGTAAAATATAAAGCTGACGGGTATCCAGTTTCACAAAAAGTTTTTATTTCAGCAAAAGATCAAGCCATTGTTTATTTCATCAAAAGCGATCATCCAAATGGTTTAAATGGAGAGGTGAAACTTGGAAGAAGAAATGACAAAGGGTTTCCAACAGCAATAACTTTTGTTAAAGACAGTTTGTTAATAATGAATGGTGAGATAACTCAGCGTGAAGGGAGATTTGACTCAAAAGCTGCGCCTATCACTAAAGGCGTTAAGTTTGAGACTAAATTAAAGGCAGAAAATATTGGAGGAACGCTTAAAGCTCAAGGAGAATCTGTTTCTTTTAAGGGAGTAAAAGAACTTAAGCTATTCATAGTCTCTAATTCATCATATTATCACGATAGCTATCAAATTCAAAACATCAAACAACTAAAAAATTTAGAGGGTTTTAGTCTTAACGAATTAGAGTTAAGGCATGTTAAAGACCACCAGTTGTTTTTTAATAGAGTGATTTTCGATATAGTTACGGATAATAGTTTACAAAAAATTCCTACAGACAAGAGATTAGAGGCAATAAAAAATGGGGGCTCAGATATAGAGCTACAAGAAACATTATTTCACTTTGGAAGGTATTTGCTTATATCATCATCTAGATCAGGCACCCTGCCTGCGAATCTTCAAGGTCTTTGGAACCCACATATCAATGCTCCTTGGAATGCAGATTATCATTTAAATATTAATCTTCAAATGAACTATTGGTTAGCAAACCTAACTCAACTAGATGAATTAAACATGCCTTTATTTGATTTTGTAGATCGTCTTATTCAAAATGGCAAAGAAACAGCAAGAAAAAATTTCGGTACTAGAGGATCATTTTTACCTCATGCTACCGATATATGGGGTCCAACATGGCTTAGAGCTCCAACTGCATATTGGGGTGTTTCCTTTGGTGCTGGAGGTTGGATGGCCCAACACTATTGGCAGCACTATTTGTTTACAAAAGATTTCAATTTTTTAAAAAATCGGGCTTACCCTGTCATAAGATCAGTTGCGCTCTTTTATAGCGATTGGCTAATTGAAGATCAAAGAGATGGAAGCTTAATTTCAGCTCCTTCCACCTCACCAGAAAATAGATATATCAATAAAAATGGGGTCGCTGTGGCAAGTTGTCTCGGAACTGCCATGGATCAGCAGGTTATTAATGAGGTTTTTACAAACTATCTCGAAGCAAGTAAAATGCTAAGCATTAATGATGAGTTAGCATTAAAAATTAAAAAGCAGCTTAAGATACTAAGATCTGGCTTTCAGTTAGGAACAGATGGTAGAATTTTAGAATGGGATCGAGAATACAAAGAGTTAGAGCCAGGCCATAGACATATGTCTCACCTTTATGGTTTTCATCCGGGCGATCAAGTCACATTAACAAAAACACCAGCTTTGTTCAAAGCCGTTCGAAAAACTTTAGAATACAGACTAGAAAATGGAGGTGCTGGTACAGGTTGGAGTCGGGCATGGTTAATTAATTGCGCAGCTCGTTTAATGGATAAGAAAATGACACAAGAACATATAGAACTGCTTTTAAAAAAATCTATTTACCCTAATCTTTTTGATGCACACCCACCGTTTCAAATCGATGGAAATTTTGGATATACAGCTGGTGTTACTGAATCACTATTGCAATCACACGAATCGGATATAATTAGAATCTTACCTGCACTACCAAATAGTTGGGAAAACGGAATTGTAAGGGGTTTAAAAGCAAGAGGAAATATAACAGTTAGCATAGAATGGGAAAACAATAGCCTTAAAAAACTAGATTTGATATCAAAAGATGATTCACAAAAAAAGGTAATTTATAATGGAACTGAGAAATTTATAAATTTAAAAGCTAATGTTCCAACTGAAATCGAATTTTAATTGTGTTGACTTTTTAAAAAATAGAATTGTCTATTGAAATTTAAAGTTATATGTAAGGGAAACAAGAGGACTTCTTAGTACTGACAACTCATAAGAGCCAAGTGGGCTACCTAGAAAAACATCCGCATCAACTATTCCGTTTCGTTGTGTATAATAAATGTTAAACGGGTTTTTTCTTCCATATAAATTGTAGACTGTAAAAATCCAATCCCCCTTGAATTTTCGATTAGGGTTTTTACTGTACGATATTTTCCAAGAAAAATCGAGTCTATGGTATGTTGGTAATCTTGAATTATTTCTACTCAGATAAATAGGTATTTGTACATTCTGTCTATCGAAAATTCCATTCGCAATGGTGTAAGGTCTTCCTGACTGACCAACAAAATTAAAACTAATTGAATTGTATTTATCATTTTCAAAATTTATAGAAGCATTCACAGTGTGCGGTCTATCAAAATCTGAAATAAACCAATCATTATTATTTATTTTATACTCTGGCCTTGTCTCATTTGTCTTTAATAAACTTCTGGACCAAGAATAATTTATAACACCATTAAATTTTCCTAACGTCTTTTTAAAGCTAAGCTCAATACCATAGGAATTACCATTTGCTTGACTTATTTCTCTTTCTAAAAATTCAGATAGAAAAAAATCAGCCCCGGGTCTATAAGTGAGATTATTTTCAGTCTTTCTATAGTAACTCTCCAGAGATAGCTCAATAAAGAACTTAGGATAATTTTTATAAATACCTAATCCATAAGTATCATTTTTTTGAGGAAGAATATAACGGTCTGAAATTTTCCATCTTGATGTTGGGAGAGGAGTATTTGTGTTGTATATGTTTTGAATATATTGAAAAAGACGTGCGTAGCTGGCCTTAATAGAGCTATTCTCACCTAATTTATAATTCAATCCAAACCTTGGCTCAGGATTAAAATAACTCACTACTAGCTCATTATTATCAAAAAAATTTGTTGTAATAGCTAGGTTATTACTATCATATTGAGATTCAGCATATGGACCTAACAACGAAAATTGAGTCAGTCGTATCCCAGATGATAAACTAATCCTTTGACCCAAATTAAAATTTAAATTAGAGTAAAAAGATGTCTCATATCCGTCCTCTTTACTTAGGCTGACAGGATTTATACTATTGCCAAATCCAGGGTTTAAGTTACCTGGGAAAACTTGATATCTATTAACTTCTATGCCTGAATAAAAATTAAAGTCTGTCTTTTTATTGTTTAGATATTCTAACTTAACACTCGTGAAATCTATCTTAGATTCAAAACTAATTACATTGTCAGAATCAATCTCAGGGAATAAGTTTTTAGGTCTATACAAGCTTTGAACTAAAGTCCCTGCAAGATTAGTTTCATTTTTAAAGGTATGTAGCCATTTCAAAGTATGGTTTCTAGTTCCAAAATCATATTGATTTGAAGACGATATTATATTCTCAACAGATGAGATTAAGTCAAGTTGATAAAAATCGTTACTCGTGAAATTAGTGTAAGTAAATTGATTATTTGAATTCGGTATGTACAATAATTTAACAGTAGTATCATTGAAATTAGCCTTTGTGTTTTTTAATCTTGGAATAATAATAGGAAAAAACAAATCACTAAATCCAACTCTTCCGCCAGCAATAATCATCAACTTATCGCTAATTATAGGTGTCGTTATTGAAAGACGACTAGACACTAAACCAATTCCACCTTCTAATTTAAATTTATCAGAATAAGGAGTTTTTGCTTTTATACCTAGAATTGAAGCTATTCTTCCTCCATATTTAGCAGGAATGTTAGCTCTGTAAATATTCACTGAAGAAATTAAGTCTGGTGTAAAAACAGAAAATAAACCAAATAAATGAGTTGGATTAAATACAGGTGCTGAATCAAATAACAGTAGATTTTGATCTAAAGACCCTCCTCTTATTGAAACACCATTACTAACATCACCAGTATTGTTTACACCTGCCATTAGTGTTAAACTTTTAAGAACATCAAATTCACCTAAAGCTGTGGGAATTTTTACCAATTCTCTGCTGTTCAATTCAATTACACCCATCTGAGGGGTCTCTGTACTTTGAAATCTCTTTTGAGCTAGAAGAACAACCTCTGAAAGTTCTTCTTCTTGCACTTCCATCGAAATCAATATTGTCTCATTTTTGAATAAATTCTTCTTAATTAAAACTGATCCATAGCCCAGATAGTCAATTTGAAGACTATAGCTATCCTTTTTGAGTTTTTTTGAAAATATACCATTTGCATTAGTTATGCCTCCACAATTACATGGATCTAAAAGAATCGTGACTCCATCCAAAGGCGAATTATCCGATACATCAACAACTTTAACTGTTAAAGCATAATCTTGTCCATACATAAAAGTTGAGATGGATAAGAATATTATGCACAATGTAAAGTTTAAAAATTTCACTTTTTTTATAAATTTAGTTTCTATTAGGGTTTCTAGGACAACACTCGCGACCATCAATATATCCGTCACCATCTGTATCGGGATTATTTGGATTAGTTCTCGTAATCTGTCTCTCAACAATATCAGGTAAATAGTCATTATCACTGTCTAGTGGTAAGCTGTTCTGATCTAAGGGATCAGAATCTGAAAAAATTTCATGTTCATCTATATAGCCATCATTGTCATCATCCTCATCAATACAGTCAGGTATTAAATCTATATCATTATCATCTGGGGTAATTTGAAAGTCAAAGTCACTTGACCCGCAAAAATTTTCATAATATAAAATATATCCATCACCATCTGCATCATTGTCGCATTCATCTCCAATTCCATCAAAATCTAAATCCCTTTGGTCCGAATTGGATGTGGAAATACAATTATCTGAATTATTTTCAATTCCGTCTCCATCAATATCGTCATTAACCAAACTGCTAATTTCAAAATATTCTAAAAATTTTGAATCTAGATTTTTTGTTCTGAATAGTGATTCATCACAACTATACTCATAAGTAAGAGGACTTGGTATCGGATCACCAAGCACCTCTGGTTGTAGCTCCAGAAAGTTGCCATAGACTCTTTCTGTTCTGTTGTCACGTTTTATGAAAATTGATTTAGTAACAGCTGAAGCAGCAATAAATCTCCCTAAAACCGTTTCATCAGGATTGGAAATACTAGTAAAGTTTCCAATTAATGCAGTTGGTAGTGGGGAGTTAAGGCTACCATTATTATCCACTAAATCCTTAATTGTTTTATAATATTTGTATGAGTCCTCAGAAATATTTAGTTTTTGAATTTCAACTAGAACATTTTGTTTTGAAGTATATGGTAATTTACCTACTATAAGGTTTGAAATTTTCTTTCCATTTGTAAATTTATCACTGTAGACAATAATTTCGTCATTGTAAGTAACTTTCCAACATCTAGAGTTACATGTATAGGTATAATAATCTTTAGTAAGTCGAGGATTATCAAATTGAGACAAACATTCCCCGTTTCGTAATACTCCGTATTCGCAAACTTTACAATATATTTCGTTTTCATAAGCTTTATATTGATAAAGAAAAAAGTTTTCATCATCAGGTGGGTCTTGAAAGTCGATAGATATTTCATTTCCTGGAAGATATCCACCTATCCCTTCATCGTAGGTCATCTCCAAATTAAAATTTTCTTTTATACTTAGTATAGGAACTTCAAAAGGGGTAACCTCAGAAGTTGATTTATATAAATTACCGTTTGGCAGGGTGACTTCTAATTCCCACTTTGACCCAGGTTTTATTTTAAAGACATCCGAAACCCTATACAGTTGATCTTCCTCTACAAAAGTTATTTCTTCTTTTGTTAAAGAATTTATAAGTCTTATTCTACATCCTGAAACAAATTCACTTACATAATCCCCAAATTCAATTTTAGTTTTTTCTACCTTAACTGAGGTTGAACCTGGAGCTGTAGATGCTAAACCATTAATGATAAGTAAATCACTTTGAAAGTCAAAAATAGGCTCAATTGGATCAATACAGGAGTATATTATCATGCTTATAAATAAACAACTAAACCTATATAGAATGTCTTTCTTGAGGCGGAATGATAAATTCAAAACAATTTTTTCAATTGCAAAAATACAATTTTAAAGTTGACATGAAATTTGAATTATTTAATATGTATTAATTTTTGTAATTTTAGATATGGATTTAAATAACTTGAACCCCCTTGGAAGCATAGAACATTGGGAAGATGACTTGATCAAACGTTATCCTGAAAATAAAAATGAAAAATCTCATAAGGAATTCAGAGATTATCAAAACTCTGAAAGAGCAGAAACTGTAAGACAGTTTTATAAACTCAACCATAAATATCAATCCTATGATTTTGTTTGTGAAAAAGAAAATAGATTTCTACAATTCAAAGAGCGAGAAATGTCACTATGGGATGCAGTAGAGTTTTTAAATACTTTAATTGATGATAGTGACCCTGATATAGAATTAGACCAATTACAACACTTGTTGCAAACCTCTGAAGCAATTAGATCTGACGGTCATCCTGATTGGTTTGTCTTGACTGGATTTCTGCATGACGTTGGTAAAGTACTCTGTCTTTTTGGCGAACCACAGTGGGCAGTTGTTGGTGATACTTTTCCCGTTGGTTGCTCATTCTCAAAATCAATTGTTCATTCAGAATATTTTTCATTAAATCCAGACAGCAGTAATACCGAATACAATACAAAATTCGGTATTTACAAAGAAAATTGTGGATTAGATAATGTGAAAATGAGCTGGGGTCATGATGAATATTTATACCAAATCGTAAAGGATTATCTTCCCCAAGAAGCTCTATATATGATAAGATATCATTCATTTTATGCTCAACACAAAGAACATGCATACGATTATCTTATGAGTGATACTGATCTAAAAATGTTTGATTGGGTAAGAAAGTTCAATGCCTACGATTTGTATTCTAAAGCACCTGTACCTCCTGATAGTAATGCATTAAGACCTTACTATGAGGATTTAGTATCTAAATATCTCCCCAAAACTCTAAAATTTTAATTTTTTACAACTGTGAGTAATCTAATGGTATCAAAAAAGTGCGTTTGATATCTGAAACTGTTTTTGAATATTTGTCTAAATTAGAAATCCTTTTCCAATTCGGATCTGCTGAAAATTTTTTCCAATTAGTATTTCTCTCCTCCATAGATTCAAAAGCTAGCATATAAGTAAGTGAGGGCATTAATGGCCCTGAAATTTGCTCTCCAAAAAAAACAGAATATAATCCTGTATCATCAAAAATTTTTAGTTCATCTTTATTAAACATTTCTATTTTTCTTCTAACAGCATCCTCACTATAACCTTCATAAATCCTCAATTCAAATAAATTAGATCCCCGTTTAGGTTTTATCAGCTTTGGAAGTCCATCAATCGCTGTCAAAAAAGATACATGATATCGGTTGTAAACTTTTTTACTTTCTGGTACTCCGTCATAAATTTTACGTGAGTTCAAGTAGGTTCTATCCTTACTTAATTCTTTTAAGATATTTCCATAATGTAAGACATTTTTATAGGGAATAAATAGATAAATTTCCTTGGGTATGGGATCGCCTAGAGTTTTAAAAACACCAATATTTTTGACGCCGTAACGGTTTAAAGCTGGTATTAAAACTTTTGAAAAATATTCATGAAGTTTATCCTCGGAAGAATTAAATGGGAGTTCGTATTTGCGGATTTCATAATACTGGTTTTGAGCAAACCCAATTAGATTTATAAAAAAGATTAATATTAATAAATTTTTCTTCATAGCTAAAAGTTTAAATTAAAATACAAAAATCCACCTTAATTTCCTCACTTACTCAATAACCTTGATTAAAATAATGTTTTATCAATTCCTAGAGCTAGTCCTCGGATTTCAGCCAATCCTCTTAACCTTCCTATCGCAGAATACCCAGGATTTGTTTTTTTATTTAAATCATCTAACATTTGATGCCCATGATCTGGTCTCATTGGAATTTTCCAGTCTGATCGATTAACTTTTTTTCTCTTTTTTTCTTCAATTAAAATTGCTCTGACTATTTGAAACATATCTAAATCACCCTCTAAATGGTTAGCTTCATAAAAGTTACCTTTATCATCTCGTTTTGTACTTCTTAGATGAAGAAAGTGTATTCGTTCCGCGAATTTGTGAAAAATTTCTATCAGATTGTTGTCAGGACGAACTCCTAGTGAACCCGTACAAAATGTTAAGCCGTTTGAAAGTGAAGGAATAGCTTTAAAAATGAAATTTAAATCTTCATAAGTACTTACAACTCTTGGTATTCCGAACAAATCAAATGGAGGGTCATCTGGATGAATACACATCCTTACACCAAATTTTTCTGCAGTCGGTATAATCTCTTCTAAAAAGTAGATTAAATTTTTTTGTAAATCAGACTTGCTAACTGATTCATAATATTCTAATTGATTTCTAAATTTTTCTAGAGAATATTTCTCTTCTGAACCAGGTAAACCAGCTATAATACTCATCGAAAGTGTTTCGACCTCCTCTTTGGTGAGGATATCATAATATTTTTTTGCCTCTAAAATTTTATTTTCATTATATTGCTTTTCTGCGTTTTTTCTTTTTACAATAAATAAATCGAATGCAGCTAAAGCAGTTTTATCAAGGTATAATGCTGTTGAGCCATCTTTCATGTGGTAGTGTAAATGTGTCCGTGTCCAATCTAGAACTGGCATGAAATTGTAGCAAATATTGTATATACCACATTTCGAAAGGTTTTCAATTGTTTTCTTATAATTTTCAATATGTTGCTTATATTTGCCTACACGGCGTTTAATATCCTCATGGATAGGGACTGACTCAACAACTTCCCAGTCAAGTCCAGCTTTAACGACGATTTCCTTGTATGCTTTGATAGAATCTTTTTCCCAAACGGATCCATTTGGAACTTGATGAAGTGCTGAAACAACATTCGTTGCACCAGATTGTATTATGTCGCTCAATCCAACAGGATCATCAGGCCCATACCATCTAAAAGATTCTTTCATTTATTAGATAAAATTAAACACCACTATATGCGCTAAATCCTCCATCAACTGGCAAAACGATACCAGTAACAAATTTTGAGCTATCACTACATAAAAAATGAATAGCACCATTTAATTCTTCAGGTTTTCCAAATCTTTTCATGGGTGTATTCTTAATAATTTTTTCACCACGTTCAGTTAGACTTCCATCTTCATTTAACAAAAGACTTTTATTTTGCTTTCCTATAAAAAAACCAGGAGCTATTGCATTAACTCTTATCCCGTCACCAAATTTTAATGCCATTTCAACTGCCATCCATTTTGTAAAATTTTCCATTGCAGCTTTTGCGGCAGAATAACCAACAACTCTTGTAATTACTCTATCAACCGTCATAGAAGAATAATTAATTATACTTCCACTACCCTGCTTGGATAAAACTTCTCCAAAAACAATTGAAGGTAATATGGTACCTTTCAAGTTTAAGTCTACAACATTATCAAAATCTTTTTCAGATAAATCAAAGATAGATTTTTCGTCAGGTATTACAGCTCCAGGAAGATTTCCTCCAACAGCATTAATCAAAACATCTATGCGTCCTGTTTTTTTTACAATAGAAGCACAAACTGTTTCTAATTCAGATCTTTCTAAAACATCAGCAACATAATATTCAACAACCGTATATCTCTCAATTGATTTTTTTAATTCAAGTAACAAATTCTTATTTCTACCTAAAATAAAAAGCTTTACTTTCGCTTTGGCTAAACTTATTGCTAGAGCGGAAGCTAATACACCGGTAGATCCAGTTAAAACAATCACTTTATCTTTTAAATCAAACATTCTAAATATTATATTTTGTGTTCCATGAAATAACTTGCTCTTTATCCATAGCATCAATTCCCATTTGAACTGCGAAGGATACAGCGGCACCTGTATTAACGTTAGATAAAGGTGTCGTATTATTAATTATAGATGAGCGAAAATCTTCCAGAGCCTGAATTGTAGGATCCTTATGATTGTAATTAATTTTATTCCCTTTTCCTTCTTCCCAGCTTGCTGTAGCTCCAGACACTCCGTCAACATCACTAATTATTTTATTGTATTTTCCTTCTGGGTATTTCCAAGCATTCTGGTGATCAATCAGGATCGTAGCATTTTCCCCCATGACCTTTATTTGATAATCATCTTTCGCATTTGAAGTTAGGCAAGTAAATGAAGCTTTTACTCCATTTGGATATGAATAAACTAAGTGAATATTGTCATAGGTCTCTCTACCATCTTTCCAAAAATCAATTCCACCAAATCCTGCAACTTTGTGTGGACTACTTTTTAAGAGCCAATTACTAAAATCAATTTGATGCGAACTCAATTCAGCTGTAAGTCCATAGGAGTATTCTCTATACATACGCCAGTTTATTTGACGCTCATATTTTGAATTTGAAACTGGTCTACGCCAATTTCCATTTCTATTCCATTGAGCTTGAATTGAACTAACCTTGCCAATTTCGCCAGCCTGAATCATTTCAACTAAATAAGAATATAGTCTTGAACTATGATATTGGTGTCCTGTCTGAAATATTTTGTTGTGGTTATTTTTGACTTTTTTCAGTAGCTCAATAGTTTCATTATCACCTTTAACCATTGTCTTCTCACAATAAATGTTCATTGAGGCGTCAACAGCATCTGAAGCAATGCTACAATGCGTATTTAGTGGGGTGCTTATAATTACTGCATCTAAATTTTTATGCGACAACAACTTTAAATGACTTTTATATTTTTTTGCTTTTGGAGCTATTGCAGAAGCTTGTTTAATTCTAAATGGTAGTATGTCACAAAATGCAACTAATTCGATACCATCTATATTTTTTATTAATCTCATCAAACCTTGGCCCCTGTCTCCTGTACCAATAACACCAATATTGAGTCTATTTGAAGGAAATTTCTTAAAAATTGAAAACAACTGAGAGTTAGAGCTCACTAATGGAAAAGCAATAGCTGGCGCAGTTTTTTTTAAAAAGTCTCTTCGAGAGTCCATTGTTTGAAATAGTTAGAATAAATTACAGTTTTTGGTATCTGCAATTTAACAAAAAACTTTTGCTATATTAGGTTGTTAAATTATATAACTCACACTAAACAATTTGAACGTAATACTAAGTAAATATCATCTTTTTTTACTTTTATTCTTATTTAATTTTGTTTCTACCCTTTATGCACAGGAATCAGAATGGAAGTATCTATTTAAAGACAATAGTTTAAAACAATTCGTCAAACTTAATGGCAAAGCAGACTTTAAATTAGAAAATGGTATTCTTACAGGAATATCAAAACTCAATACACCTAATAGTTTTTTAGCCACTAAGGCTGAATATGACGACTTTATACTCGAATTTGATGTTCTTCTAGATTATGGGCTAAATTCTGGGGTTCAATTTCGAAGTGAAAGCATTAAAAGTTATATGAATGGTAGAGTCCACGGATATCAATGTGAGATTGAAACTAGTCAAAGAAAGTGGGCAGGTGGCATATACGATGAAGCTCGAAGAGGCTGGCTTTACCCTTTATCAAGAAACCCAACTGGTAAAAATGCATTTATAAACGGGACATGGAATTCATATCGTATTGAAGCTATTGGAAATCAAATAAAGTCTTTCATTAATGGCATAGAAATTTCTAATCTAGTCGATGAAACTACATTAAAAGGATTTATTGCTTTTCAAGTGCATAGCATATCTAATTCTGATCAAGTAGGAAAAAAAGTGCGTTGGAAAAATGTTAGGATACTCACAGAAAATCTTGAAATAAATAGAATGTCAGCAGATAATAAAGCACCTCAAATAAGTTACTTAGATGGAATGCTTACTGAAGAAGAAAAAAATTTAGGATTCAAAATGTTATGGGATGGTAAAACAACAAATGGTTGGCGAGGAGCAAAATTAAGTTCATTTCCTAAAAATGGTTGGAAAATAAACAATGGAATAATTACAGTAGAAGCCTCCGATGGAAAAGAAGCTAGAAATGGTGGAGATATTATTACAATTGAAAAATTCAGAAATTTTGAATTAAGTGTAGATTTTTTAATCTCAGAAGGTGCTAATAGTGGTATAAAATATTTAGTCAAGCCAGAACTTAATAAAGAAGATGGCTCTGCAATTGGACTAGAATTTCAAATACTTGACGATCAAAGGCATGAGGACGCCAAGCTCGGAGTTAATGGTAATAGAGCTCTTGGTTCTTTATATGACCTAATTAGAGCAGAAAATAGAGTTCCTGGAGAGAGTGTGAAAGATTTTAAAGGTGTAGGTAAATGGAATAATGCCCGTATTGTAGTAAATAATGGTAATGTACAACATTGGCTTAATCATGTGAAAATTGTTGAGTTTGACAGGTTTAGTCAATCCTTTCAGGCTTTGGTTGAAAAAAGTAAATACAAAATTTGGGACAATTTTGGTCTCTGGTCAGAAGGCGTTATTCTCCTTCAAGATCATGGTGACCAAGTTTCATTTAAAAATATTAAAATCAGGTATTTATAAATGGGCAATACAAGAAGGAATTTCATAAAAAAAACCTCTTTAGGAACAATAGGATTAACAAGCTCGAGTTCTAATTTCTTTATCGGTAAAAATATTCTTGGAGCAAATGATAGAATAAATTGTGCGGTAGTTGGGGTTAGAAGCAGAGGAAAAGCTCATGCTGCTGCAATAAATAGTCAAAATAATTCAAAAATAATTTTTAATTGTGACGTTGACGATATAATCATTGAAGATAACAATAAATGGTGTAAAAAGAATATTGGTTATGTTCCAAAAATTGAGAAGGACTTCAGAAAACTGATTGAAAATAAAGATTTAGATGCTGTATTTATTGCAACACCTGAACATTGGCATGCTCACATGACAATTATGGCTTCGCAAGCAGGTAAACATGTTTATATTGAAAAACCATGTAGCCACAATCTATATGAAAACGAATTATTAGGAGTCGCCCAAAAAAAGTATGGCACTAAAATTCAAATGGGTAATCAACAAAGGTCAGCCATTACAAGTATTCTAGCAATTGATGAGATAAGAAATGGTATAATTGGTGATGTATATAAAGGCGAGGCATATTATTCAAATAATAGAGGATCAATTGGCATAGGTAAAATAGTCCAAGTTCCTAAATTTTTAGATTGGGACCTTTGGCAAGGACCAGCTCCAAGAGTTCCATACAAGGATAATATACACCCCTATAATTGGCACTGGTTTCGAAATTGGGGAACAGGAGAAGTACACAATAATGGAACTCACGAAATCGACATTTGCAGATGGGCATTAGGAGTTAATTATCCTAAAAGCGTAACCTCATTTGGAGGAAAATATTCTTACCAAGATGACTGGGAATTTGTTGATAATCAGCAAGTTACTTTCAAATATCAAGATGGGAAGTTTATTACATGGACCGGCCATAGTCGAGGATTAATTCAACCCAAACAGCCAGGTAGGGGGGTTACAATTTATGGTAGTAAAGGTAGTATTCAATTAGATCGTAATTTTTACAAATTGTATGATTTGGGTGGGAATTTAATAAAGCATGAAAAAGAAGGTGCAGTTAGTAAAACTATTGATACAAGAGGACAAGGTGGTTTAGATGAAAATCATGTTGGAAATTTATTCGATTCTATTCGTTATAATAAGTCATTAAATGCCGAGATAAAAGATGCTAGTATATCAACTCACTTATGTCATTTAGCAAACTTGGCTCAAGACTCAGGAAAGACACTTCAAATTGACACAAAAACAGGAAAAATATTAAATAGTATTGTGGACAATTACTGGAAGCGTGAATATGCTCCCGGATGGGAACCAAAAGTCTAACTCAAAATTTTAAAATGAGTGAATCTCTAACTAATCAGGTTTTCATAAATGAAGATTTTCTCTTAGAATCAAAAAGTGCTAAAATACTTTATCACGACTATGCAAAAGATTCACCTATAATTGACTACCATAATCACTTATCCCCTAAAGCAATTTGTGAGGATAAAATTTATGATTCGATTACCTCTCTCTGGTTAGAAGGAGACCATTATAAATGGAGGGCGCTTCGAACTCTTGGAATTAGTGAAAAATATATTACTGGGAATGCCTCTCAAAAAGAAAAGTTTTTGAAATATTGTTCTACAATTCCACAAATGATAAGAAATCCCTTGTATCATTGGAGCCATTTAGAACTTTACCGGTATTTTGGCGTTTCAAATTTAATTTCTGCAAAAAATGCAGAGGAAATTTTTCATCAAACGAATAAAATGACAACCTCATCTGAATTTAGCTGTCTGTCTTTACTAAAAAAAATGAAAGTTGAACAAGTTTGCACAACTGATGAACCTCAAGATAACTTAAAATATCACATAGAATACAGCAAAACAGATCATTATACCAAAATGAGTCCAACATTTCGCCCTGATAAATTTATTCATATCCAAAATGTAAACTTTAATAAATATCTAGATGATCTTGAAACTTCTGCAATGATTAAAATAAGAAGTTTTGAACATTTATGCGAGGCTCTGGAAATAAGAATAAATTTTTTTAATGTGCATGGATGTAGATTATCTGACCATGGATTAGAATACTTACCTTATAAAAAGACAAGTCTTTCTGAAATTGAAAATATTTTCAAAAAAAGTAGGAATAAGAAAATATTAGAGTTGGAAGAAGTTGAAAAGTTTCAAACTGCAATTCTTACGTTTTTATGTGAACAATATCACAAATTTAATTGGGTTCAACAATTTCACCTAGGAGCTATGCGGAATAATAATAGTCGAATGTATAACTTGCTTGGAGCTGATAGTGGCTGGGATTCAATTGGGCAATACCCAATAGCAAATACTTTATCAAAATTTTTGGATGCCCTAGATCAAAAAAACCAACTTTCAAAAACTATTCTTTACAATTTAAATCCTGCAGATAATGAGGTTATGGCAACAATGTTGGGAAACTTTAATGATGGTAGCATTAAAGGTAAAATACAATGGGGTTCTGCTTGGTGGTTTTTAGATCAAATAGAAGGTATGACAGATCAAATTAATACCTTATCAAATATTGGAATGATAAGTTGTTTTATTGGCATGTTAACCGATTCGAGAAGCTTTTTATCTTTTCCAAGACATGAATATTTTCGAAGGTTAATATGTAATTTATTTGGTAATGATATTGAAAGAGGTCATTTACCTAGAGATTATTCTATGATAGGAAAAATTGTTTCCGATCTAAGTTACTATAATGCTAAAAATTATTTTACTCTTTGAGATATCGCAGAATCTTTATTACTAATATCTTTTATTTTGTTCTGTTTATATTCATTACATGCTTTATAAGCTGCCAAAAAAAATTAAACGTAAAAACAATTCGTTTAGCTCATGGACTAGATGTTAATCATTCAGTTCACCTTGCTATGTTGAATATAAATTCAAATCTTAAAAAACTTTCTAAGGGAAAATTACAAATTAAGATCTATCCAAATCAACAACTTGGAAGTGAACGTGAATGTTTAGAACTTCTTCAAATCGGAAGTTTAGATATGACCAAAGTCTCTGCAGCAGTACTAGAAAACTTTGCACCTAAATTGAAAATTTTTAGTTTACCCTTTTTATTTGATGATAAAAAACATCTTTTTAAAGTTCTTGATGGTCAAATAGGAACAGAACTATTAAAAGAAATGGAAAAATATTTTTTAAAGGGTCTATGCTATTACGATTCAGGTAGTAGAAGTTTTTATACTAAAAATCATCCGGTAACAGAACCTAAAGACTTAAAGGGTCTAAAAATCAGGGTTCAAGAAAGTGTTACAGCAATTAATATGGTAAAAAATTTAGGTGGCTCACCAACTCCAATTTCATGGGGCGAATTGTACACAGCTTTACAGCAAGGCGTAGTAGATGGAGCAGAAAATAATTCCCCTAGTTTTTACTTATCAAAACACTACGAAATATGCAAATTTTATTCTATAGATCAGCATACCATGATACCAGATATTTTAATTATTAGTGTGAATATGTGGAATCGCCTAGATAAAGAAGAAAAAAATTGGCTTAAAGAGGCAGTCAATAAATCGGTATCTTATCAGAGGGAACTTTGGGAAAAGGCAGAAAAAAATGCATTAAAAGCAGTTATTGACGCAGGAGTAAAGGTTTCTTATCCCGAGAAAAAAGCTTTTCAAAAATTAACCAAAAAGATTTATAAAATTTTTGAAAAAGACTCTACAATGGCTCAGTTAATAGAAAGAATTAGTAATGAGGCAGGTTAGAAACAAAATAAATAAGGTTGTTGAAAAACTTTTGATTTTTATTTTCGGAATAATGGTCATAAATGTTATTTGGCAAATTTTTGCTCGTCATATTTTGATAAATCCAAGCTCATTTACAGATGAACTTGCAAGATATTCTATGATTTGGCTAGGAATCCTTGGAGCAGCATATGTTTCAGGTAGAAATGAGCATGTTTCAATTGACTATTTTTCAAGGAAACTTAGTTCTAAGTATCAGAAAATTATATATAAGTGCATCAGTTTCTCAATAATAATTTTTTCTTTTTTTGTCATGGTTGTAGGAGGACTATTTTTAGTATATATCACTTTAAAATTAGAACAGTATTCACCATCACTTCAAATACCTTTAGGTTTAGTTTACACAATTATTCCCGTGAGTGGCATACTAATTATTTTCTACAAAATATCAAACATTGAATTTTAGGTTATGGAGTTTTTAGGAGTATTTGTTCTTACTATATCTTTTTTATTATTTATAGGTTTGGGAACACCCATAGCGTGGAGTATTGTAATCTCATCTTTTTTATCATTATTTGTAAGCTTACCAAGCATAATAACCGCTACAACAATTGCACAACGCATGGCAACAGCATTGGATAGTTTTGCATTACTTGCAATTCCTTTCTTTATTCTTGCTGGTCAATTAATGTCAAATGGTGGAATTGCACATCGTCTAATACGCTTTGCTAAAACACTCGTAGGTAGTTTACCTGGTGGTTTGGCATTGATTAATATTATTTCAGCAATGCTAATGGGTGCTATTGCAGGATCTGCAATGGCCTCAGCGTCAGCAATGGGAAGTATACTTGGCCCTGAAATGAAAAAGGAAGGATATGATAAAGAGTATGGTGCTGCAGTGAATATCACATCATCTACAATTGGGTTAATTATTCCTCCAAGCAATGTATTGATAATTTATTCTTTGGCTAGTGGTGGAGTCTCAATTGCAGCACTATTTCTTGCAGGCTACATCCCAGGCATTTTGACTGGTCTTTTTCTAATGGTTGTAGCTTTCTTTTGGGCCAAAAAAAAGGGATATCCAACCTCTAATAAAAGTAATATTAAAGATGTTGTTTCAAGTTTTATTGATGCTTTACCAAGTTTGTTGTTACTATTGATTGTAATAGGTGGAATTGTAATGGGTCTTTTTACTGCAACCGAAGCTTCAGCTATTGCAGTTTTGTACGCTCTAGTGCTCGGGATCATCTATAATGAAATTAAAATTAATGAACTATCAAGTATTATTTTAAGTTCAACAAAAACTAGCTCCATCGTTTTGCTTTTGGTTACTTGTTCGATATGTATGTCATGGGTAATGTCTTTTGAGAATATTCCACAAGCTCTAAGTCTTTTTATATTAAACATTAGTGGAAATAAATTAATTGTATTACTGATGATTAATCTAATATTACTATTTGTCGGAATATTTATGGATATAACTCCTGCTGTATTAATTTTCACTCCCATATTTCTTCCAATTATCAAATCTATTGGAATTGATCCTATACAATTTGGAATAATGATGGTGTTAAATTTATGTATTGGATTGTGCACACCTCCTGTGGGATCAGTTTTATTTGTAGGTATTGGTGTTGTCAAAACTAGTATCGAAAAGGTTATTAAGCCACTTTTACCACTTTTTATTGCAATGATTCTGTCCTTGATGCTAATTACTTTTTTTCCACAAATTACACTTTGGCTACCGCGGCAATTTGGATTCTAATAAAATCATTTTACCATCAAATATTTTTATTTAAAAATTGTTTTAGATTAATTTTGCTTTAGAAATGAGGAATAATTTAAATTTCACTAGAGCAAAAGAAATTGTCGCAAATGCGTTAAAAAAATATATAATTGAAAGTATTTCAACAGAAACCTCTGTTTTAAACCAAAATAAACCTGAACTGATTGCGAAATCCTTAAAAGTAAAGCACCTATTTGAAAAGGGTTTTAAGGATGAAAATGACCTAAAAAACTTCGTGTATAATTATCTTAAAAACACTAATCATTTAAAAAGTTCAAGGTACATGGGACATCAAGTTGCAGTTCCGCATGATTTAGCAGGAATTCCAGATTGGATTCATGGGACTATAAATAATCCTAGCTCACTCTATGAAATGGGGCCTGCAGGATCTACACTTGAAAGTTTTATGATAAATTGGATGCTTTCTAAAGTAGGTTGGTTTAAAGGAAATGATCTTTATGAATTTGGTAGATTAGCCAAAAATGGAAGCGGCATACTCACTCATGGTGGATCAATTGCTAATTTAACAGCCTTGTCTTCAGCCAGAGCGGCTATCGCACCAGAAGCTTGGGATAAAGGAAATCCAAATGATTTGGTTGTTATGGGACCAAGTTCTTCACATTATTCTATTTCACGAGCTCTTTCAATTATGGGTATGGGGAAAAAAGCATTTGTACCTGTTCCAGTTGACGAGAATGAGAAAATTATTATTTCTGAATTAGAAAAAGTTTTTACTCGTACAAAAAATAAGGGTAATCGAGTTATGGCACTGATTGCAAATGCCTGTGCCACTTCTACAGGACTTTTTGACCCTATAGATGAAATGGCTAATTTCTGTAAAAAACATAAAATATGGTTTCATGTAGATGGTGCTCATGGAAGTGTTGCATTACTTTCAAAAAAACATGATCATAAACTGAAGGGCTTAAAAAAAGCAGATTCACTCATTTGGGATGCACACAAAATGTTAAGAGTTCCTTCTTTATGTACAGCAGTTCTTTTTAAAGATCAAAAAAAAATGTGGAAAAGCTTCCAACAGAAGGGTAGTTATGTTTTTCATGAAAATGATGTTGTTGGAATGGATTCCATGCCTTTTACGATAGAATGCACAAAATCTGCATTAGGGACTAAACTATTTTGGACATTTGCAATTGAAGGCCAACAAGCTCTTATAAATTTTATAGAGAATAGTTTTAAGCAGGCCAAGGATCTATACAGTTATTTAAAAGATTATGACGGTTTCCATTGTCCATACATACCTGAGTCTAACATACTTTGCTTTCAATACAAACCTGAAATTATTAATAATCAAGAACAACTTGCAATACGTTATGATTTAATTAACTCGGGGGAATTCTATATTACATCCTGTATATTTAGAGGAAAAAGATATCTAAGAACAGTTCTTATGAATCCTCTAACTGATGAAAGAGATTTTAAGGCTTTAGCTAGGGCAATAGAAAAAAAAGGTGAATTGATCTTAAAAAGAAGAAAGACTAAAATTCTAAAATAAAGGTTTTTAAAAAATGGATTTCCTAAAGATTGAAAGTTATTTAATAAAATTATTCCAAAGTCAAGGCCTCTCTGACTTGTGGTCAAAAAATTTCACATTATTACTATTGTCTTTTTCAATCTTAGTTTTAGCAACAATTATCTTTCTAATAGCTAAAAAAATCATAATATTAATTTTTAATAAGCTAGCAAAAAAGACTAAGTCATCTTTTGATGACTTTCTCATAAAGAATAAAGCTCCTAGATTATTATCCTATATACCTTTTCTTCTTTTCCTTTATATAAATATGCCTAGCATTTTTGAGAATTCATATAATGGAGTTTTTGTAGCGACAAGAAATATTATAGAAGCAATTTCAATAATTGTGTTAATTGTCATTGTAAGGGCATTATTAAGGGCAATTAGCGATTACCTTAAGACAATTCCTGCACTAAAAGATAAACCACTGGAAAGTTATCTTCAGGTAGTCATGATATTTCTTTGGTTTATCGGAGTTATTTTGATTCTATCAATTTTAACTGGAAAAGATGTTTGGAGTTTTGTAACTGCTCTCGGAGCTCTTTCAGCAGTTTTGTTATTTGTTTTTAAAGATACCATTTTGGGTTTTGTAGCTAGTGTCCAAATTGCTGTGAATGATACAGTAAGAATTGGTGATTGGATAAGTATGCCAGGTAATAATGCCGATGGCGACGTTATATCAATAAGTCTTTCTACCGTTCAAGTACAAAACTTTGATAAAACAATTACATCGATACCAACATACAAATTAATTTCAGACTCTTTTATAAATTGGAGAGGTATGAATGAGTCCTCAGGCAGAAGAATAAAACGCTCCATATTAATTAAGATTAGCAGTATACGATTTCTCAATATGAAGGAAGTAGATTCACTTGCAAAAATTGAATTGATTAAAAATTTAATTATAAAAAAGAAAAATGATATTGAATCCTTTAATAAACAGAAAAAGATTGATAAAAGTGTCCTTGTAAATGGAAGAAATCTTACTAATTTGGGACTCTTTAGATACTACGCAGAAAGTTATCTTCACTCACATCAAAATATTAACACAGAAATGACAATAATGTGCAGACAATTGTCTCCAACTACACAAGGTATACCAATTGAAATTTATGCCTTCAGTAATGACAAAGCCTGGGTTAATTATGAAAGAATAACCTCAGATATTTTTGACCATTTATTGGCATCTATCTCATATTTTGATTTAGAATGCTTTGAACTTACCTCCACTATTACTGAGAGGCCTAGATAATATTTTTAACATTAATTACCAAGTTGAAAGTTTTGTCGAAATAAATGGAGAGTTTGAGTTTTTTAATTCTTTTTCAATATCAGCCATTAATCCGTTATTAATTTCATCAACTTGGGCTCTAAGCTTTTCAAGAGAAGAGTTAGCCTTTACTAAACTACTTTTATGTAAACCTGTTGGTCCATATGTACTTCGTAAGCCATTCATTGCATTATAGAAAAAAGTTCTAATGTTTGGTGGGTTCTTCTCACCCATTTCTGCCCTTGAAGGGCTTCCATTAACCTTGACGTCTAAAGTAAAAATTTCTTTTTGAAGCTGTTTGAGGTTTTTTTCAATGTTTCCAGGTAAGGAAGCTGTATTCTTCAGAGCTATTGAGAATGCCTCTGTTTTGTTTTTAGCGCTTGTGAAAATATCCTGAAACTCATTTATTTCACGTGTAAGTTTTCCCATTGATTCTCTAAAAGAATTATATTCTTGGTAAGAAACACCTTTTAAAACGCCTTCTCTTATGGGTACTACATCAAACTCTACTGGACCATCAAGATGGGTAATTTTGTTATCAACGTTTAAGTGTAAATCGGCGACGTATTTACCCGGTGTTGCCATAGCACCACCACCATAAATTGAACCAGAAACACCATTAGGAGAAACTGAAAATGGATTGAAATGTTGCATATTCCAGGATATTCTGTGACTCCCTTTTGATGCTATTTTGGTAATTTTATTAATGATATTACCCTCAACATCTTTGATTGTCAATATTACGTGTGGTTCGATCTCAATTTGCTCAGAATCCAAATTTTCCCATCCTACAAATGGTATGTTAACATTTTTTTTGTTTAATTCCATTTCTTTGGTTTCTCTAAGCTCTCTTCTTGATTTGTAATCATTAGATAGATGATAAGTGAAGACTGCACCGTAGGTAGGATTTTTAGCGAAATAGTAGTCTGATCCCGTGTTTCCAATTATACTTTTTGGTATATACCATTTAGCTGGCCTAGGTTTAAATAATTTTCCTTTTTTATCGAGATTTGTTTCACTGAACTCCCGTAAAGCGCTGTAATCATCTAATACAAAAAATCCACGACCAAAAGATGCAGCTACAAGATCGTTTTCACGTTTTTGAATTGTAAGATCACGGAATGAAATTGTTGGTGAACCCTCTAAAATTTGCCAAGAGCTACCACTATTTAAAGAAGTGTAAATACCATACTCAGTTGCTGCGAAGAGGAGGTTTTCTTTAACTGGATCTTGCACCATTCTCCAAACTAAGGTTCTGTAAGGAATATTTCCAGAAATAGATCTCCATGTTAAACCCCTATCAGTACTTTTAAATAGATATGGACTGTAATCTCCCTCCTTATGGTTATCTAATGCAACATAAACGGTATTAGCATCAAATAAATCAGCTTTTATATCATTTATAAAAGTTCTTGGGGCAAGACCTAAATTAGTAACAGGTATTTTTCTCCAACTTTTACCCCCATTTTCTGAAATTTGTATGAATCCATCATCAGTCCCAGCATAAAGAAGACCTTCCTCCACTGGAGACTCCGCCAAAGATGTTATAGTGTTATAATTTGACATCGCACCAACATCCCACGCGTTATTCCATCCCTGTTTTCTTCCCATTATTGGAAGTTCAATTCTATTTTCATTTCGAGTCAAATCTCCCGAAATTGGAATCCAATCGTCTCCCCTATTTTCTGACTTCCAGACTCGGTAGGAAGCAAAATACAACCTTGAAGGCTTGTGCGGACTTACAAGTATTGGAGCATCCCAGTTAAATCTTTCATGCAGTTCACCATCACTTGCTTGTGGTTGGATTGAGACTTTTTCTCCACTAGTCAAATCAATCCGATACAAACCTCCCTGCTGGGTTTCAGCATAGACAATATTATTGTAAACCGGATCTGTTGCTGATTGATGACCATCAGCAAATAGTGTTTTGTACCAATGTTTATTGGCTATACCCTCTATTTCGTCAGTAGCAGAGGGCCCTCCAGCAGATCCATTATCTTGAGTTCCTCCAAAAATATGATAGAAAGGTTTAGCGTCGTTTACAGCAACTTTATAAAATTGGGTAAGAGGTAAATTTTTGTGGTATTTCCATGTTTCAGCCAAATCAAAGGTTTCATATATACCTGCGTCGGTTCCAATCATTATATAATTTGGGTCATCATCTCTAAAAACAATCGCATGATTGTCAGAATGCTTATCTCGCTCCTTCAACTGTTCAAAGGTTTCACCACCATCTTCAGAGGTTAGTACTCTTACATTCATTAAGTAAAGTCTGTCAAATTTATGCGGACTTGCATATAATTCTTGATAGTAATGCGGTCCTGTAGCACCTGATACAGTATTCGACATTTTTTTCCATGATTCACCTCTATTCTCCGACCGGTAAACACCACCTGTAGACCTATCTAATTCAATCGCAGCATACACTACATCAGGATTTTGAGGAGAAATTGCAAGACCAATTTTACCCATATTTTTTGTTGGTGAGTCATCATCGTCTACGACTCCATCATCGTTTGAATCAGGATTATTGGGTAAACCACTCTTTAAAACTGACCAACTTTCTCCTCCATTATCAGATCTATAAATTGCAGTTCCTGGACCCCCATCAATTAACGCTGCAACAGTTCTGTGTCTATCCCAAGTTGCTGCATATATTACGTCAGGATCTCTTGGATCCAACATAATATCAGTAACACCTGTCCATTTACTATTTCCAAGTGTTTTTTTCCATGTTTTACCCCCATCTATTGTTTTGTAGAGACCTCTGTCACCACCTTTAGTCCAAAGTGGTCCTTGTGCTGCGACCCAAACTATATTGGAATTATCAGGATGAACAATTATTTCTGAAATATGTTCAGACTTAAAAAGACCCATGTTTTCCCAAGTTTTTCCTCCATTTAGGCTTTTATAAATTCCATCACCATACCCCACGTGTCTGCCCCCCACGTTTTCACCTGTACCAACCCAAATAATATCAGGGTTTATTGGGTCTATAGTTACACAGCCCGTACTATATGAAGTTTCATCATCAAAAATAGGTTTCCACGTTGTTCCTGCATTTTCTGTTTTCCAAACGCCACCAGATCCCACAGCCACATACCATATATTTTTATTTAAAGGATGTATTTTAATGTCAGCTATTCTTCCTGACAAAAAAGCAGGTCCTACATTTCTTAATTTAAAAGCATCTAAAGACACTTCTTGGATAGATTTTGATTTTTTTGTCTTACTTTTCTGTCCAAATGTTGTAGATAAAAACAGAAAAAAAATGCAAATGATAATAGATAGATTTGGTTTCATAAGTATTTGTTTAAATTAAAAATACATATAAGCTTACTTAAAATCAATCGATTAGATATATTTTTTTCTGATAATACATAAGAAAAAGTGATGAAATTTTTTAAACTATTAATCGTAGTCAGTCATCTAAGTTTTTTTATTTCAATGTCACAAGTTGCTGACTCTGATAAAAAAAATACAAATAAATCTATTGACTCTTTAACTGTAAATTTTGAAAAGTTAAATGGTTTAATAATAGTTTATAAAAACAAAGAGAAGGTTTATTTTGAAATAAATGATAGTTTGCTAACTAAGGATCTATTAATGGTAACACGTATTGTAAAATCACCCTCAGATTTTCAGGCATATAAAAATGCAGGCTCTAAAACTAGTGAACAACTTATTCAATTTATCAAAAAAAAAGAAAAAATTTTATTAACTCAAAAAAGCTATTTAAATATTGCTGATGAAAAAGACCCTATTTCACAAAGTGTAACCAAAAATAACTTCTCTCCGATTTTGGCCGCTTTTCAAATTAAGAATTTAGAGCGAAAAAAATATTTAATTGACGTTACCAATTATTTTAATAAGGATTCTCCCGGATTTAATATTTTAAGTTCCTCAGAGAAAAAACAATATGCAATTGGAGGAATTGATCAGAAAAGAAGTTTTTTAGATACAATAAAAAGTTATCCTAAAAATTTAGAGATAAGGCACACACTTACTTTTAAATCTTCAAAACCACCTAGGAATAATTTTACAAATACTATAAGCTTTCAAATAAATCACTCAATTATTTTACTGCCTAACAGGCCAATGAGTTTGAGATATGCAGATGATAGAATAGGTTGGCTAAACATAAAAAAATATGATTATAGTAGTCAAGACTTAAAGTCAACCGAAATAAAAATAATTAAAAGATGGCGTTTAGAACCCTCCGATCTTAATGCATATATGCGTGGAGAACTAGTCGAACCTATTAAACCAATCACATTTTATTTAGACAAATCTACACCTTTGAAATGGAGACCATATTTTAAATTGGGAGTTGAGGATTGGAATAGTGTATTTGAAAATGCTGGTTTTAAAAACGCCATTGTGGCAAAAGATTCACCAAGCCTTGAAGAAAATGAAGATTTTAGTTTGGAGGATATTCGTTACTCAATAATTCATTATGTTGCTTCAACTACAAGAAATGCAAGGGGATTAAGTATTGTGGATCCAAGATCTGGTGAGATAATTCAAAGTGATGTAATATGGTATCACAACAATCTCAAATCTTATCGAAATAGATATTTACTAGAAACTGGGGCTTCGAATCCAAAAGCAAGGACTTTAGATACAGATGAAAAAGACATAGGTCTTATGATAAGAAGAGTTATTTCTCACGAGGTAGGCCACGCCCTAGGTTTACCACATAACATGAAATCAAGTTCTGCATATCCAGTTGATTCACTTAGGTCAGACAACTTTACCAAAAAAATGGGTATTGCTCCGACAATAATGGATTACGCAAGGTTCAATTACGTTTCACAGCCTAATGATAATAACAAATTATTCATAAGAAAATTAGGACCTTATGATGATTATGCTATAGGGTGGGGATATAGATTTTTCCCAAAGGAAACTTTAGAAACGGAAAAAGTTTTTTTAAAAAAATTTGTGGATAAAAAGAGTTTAAACCCAATCTTTATGTATGGTACAAGTGGTATTGATCCAAATGTACAAACAGAAAATATCGGCGATAATCCAATAAAAGCGAGCAATTATGGGTTAAATAATTTAAAAATTGTTGCTTCAAAACTAGACGAATGGACAACAAAAGAGGGAAATTCATATAACGACCTAAATGAGTTATATAATGAGATGTTATCTGTCTATAAACGATATATTTTTCATGTTGTTAGAATTATTGGGGGAGTTAATGAAACTCTCCTTTTTAAGGGTCAAAACGGAATACCTTTTATAAATGTCGACTACAATAAACAAATCAGTGCATTAATTTTTCTTGATAAGAACCTTTGGTCTACACAAAGATGGTTAATGGAGCCTGACTTAATTTCTAAAATAAAACAAGATGGCATTCTAGAAAGAATTCAGAATATTCAATACAGCGCCTTAAATAACTTATTAGAATATTCTAAATTAAATAGAATACTATCTACTAGTAATACCCTTAAAGGTAAAGCACTAGATCCCAGTGAACTAGTTTATCAACTCTATCTATCATTATATGATATAAATAAAAAATTAGATAATTCACTTATGGTTCTACAAATTCGTTTTTTAGAGAAACTAAATAATCTAATAGAAGAAACGAAACTTAATCCTAGTTTAAAATCTGGACTTTTAAACATCCAAAATTTAATTTATAAGAATGTAAAGAAATCTACAAGAACATCAAACTTAAAAAATAAAGATCATTATGAGTATTTAAAAAGGATGATCGAAGTTAAACGACATAAATAGAATGAAAATTATGATTAAATTTTCCTTACCAATTCCATTTTTTATATTTGACAAAACTTTTAACTATGTCTATTTCAGAATTATATACTCAAAAATTTAAATCTAAAAATCGTGATCATTTTGCCGCAATAGTACGCCTAGCACTCGCCGATGGAAAGATAACTAAAGAGGAACAAGCTTTTATCAATCGTACTGCTATAAATCTTGAAATAGATGAAGACGAGGTTAAACATATAATTGAAAATATTGACTCATATAAAATCAATCCTCCTGTTTTAAAACGTGAACGCCTAGAGCGTCTCTATGATCTCTCACGTATGGTCTTTGCTGACAATATTGCAGATGAAGCAGAAAAAGAGTTAATGCACCGCCTTGTTATTGGATTAGGTTTTGAGCAGAATGAGGCAAATTCAATAATAGAAAAGTCCTTCAAAGAAATTATTAAAGGAAGTGATGAAGATGAATTTATCGCTGCCTTTTAATTTCAATTCTAACTATTATCGCTTTACCAACTAAGCATATTCCTGAATTAAATACCACTAGGGCAAGAGTTCCCAAATAAAACCAATCGAAGTTTTTTTCAATTTTAAATATAATTGCCTCACCCAAGAGCGATAATCCAAATCCACATAGTAACAAACCTGTAATTGAATAAAAAAGCCATTTAAGTATCATTTTTTATTTTAAAGTTAGTTTTAATTGAAAACATAAGAAATTTATTTAAAACTAAATACCTGATTATTATGAATATAGCTTTCTTGACTTCAAATAAGAAGCGAGACCTAATAAGAATATTAAAATTATTGAATAGTAAACAAAATTTGGAGTAATTATTTTATCCCCACTAGCATAAGAGTGCAAACCGACTAAATAAAAATTTACACCAAAATAAGTCATCAAGATACTTGCGAATGCAATTACGCTCATTAAATTAAAAATCCAAGTCCCTCTGAGGCCTGGTATTAATCGCATGTGTATAACAAAAGCATAAATCATAATACTGATAAGAGCCCATGTTTCTTTTGGATCCCAACCCCAATAGCGACCCCAGCTTTCATTAGCCCACATTCCACCCAAGAAGTTACCTATTGTAAGCATTATTAGACCAACGGTTAGTGAGAGTTCATTTATAATTGTTAGTTCTTTAATCTGTAATTTAATTTTTTGACTATTTTTTTTGGAAGCTAATAACATTAAAAGTAAAGCTACAGTTCCAATAATCATGCTCAAAGCAAATGGTCCATAACTACCAACTATTACTGCAACATGGATCATTAACCAATAGCTGTCTAGAACTGGGACAAGATTAGCGATTGAGGGATCCATCCAATTCCAATGAGCAATCATCAAAATCATACCCGAAACAAAGGCTGTAGAAGCCAAAGTTAAAGATGATTTTCGTCCAAAGATCAATCCAAAAAATTGAGTTGCCCATGCCGCGTAAATCATCGATTCATAGGCGTCTCCCCACGGGGCATGTCCTGATATAAACCATCTAGCAATAAGTCCAATCGTGTGCAATGAGAATAAAAATAATAATGTGAATTTGAATACATTAACCAACAACTTAATTAGCTTGTTAGACTTAAAAATCTGAATAATTAAGACGATAAAAAATAAAGTACCCGCATATATATACCAACTAAAAAGCTTTTTGAAAATATCATATTTATTGTAAAGTATTTCTGATTTTATCTTATCCTTAGAGGGTAATATAGAACCACCAAATCTTTTTTGAAATCCTGATATACTTTCCAATAAATTATTAGCTTGATCGTAATCATTATCCTTTTGTGCTAACCGTAGAGATTGAAAATAAAGGGGTAAGATATTACGAACATATAATGAATCTTTTCCACTAAAATTTGAATCTGATAATTCTGGGTAAGAGACCCATTTATTATTGACATCACCCGGTATTGGAAAAATTCTCATTACTTTACCCTCGAGAGCTGAATATAATAGATTTACTCTGCGGTCTAATTCGATAAAGTCTTTTTGAAACTGATTTGGAACAGAAGCTCTGTAAGCCTGTTCTAAAGGTATCGCCAATTTGTAATTACCTTTTTTATCAAAAAATGAAAGTAAAGGAGCATATTTGATGTCTGTATTTAAACCTATAATCTTTCTTATGCTGTCATTTCCCCTTTTTAGGTAGATTAGAGGCACATTATACCATATTGTAGGGTTATTCATAATTGAAAGTAAGACCTGGTCAGAGTTTAAACCATTATAATTGTCTTTTTTACTGACTTTTCTCAATAATTCAGAAGAAAAGGTGTTTGCTGGTTTCATTCTTCCTCCTGTATCTTGAATTATTAATTGACCAAATTTATTTGAATGTTCTTTAGAAAATGCGTCAGATTTTATAATCGAATCAAAAAGAAAAGCATTCTTTTCAAAATTCTCTAAGTTTTGGGATTGAAGCTGAAAAGATTGCATTATTAACAAAACAGTTAAAGTAGTTAAAGCACTCTTTTTCTTTTTTATTTTGTCTAAAGCTTTTGAAAGGTCTTGAAAACGAGTTTTTCCAACAAAAAAAATACCTATCATACTTAAATAAAGAAAAATATAGCCAAAATAAGTAATGTATGTTCCCCACCAATCATGATTTACAGATAGAATTGTTCCCTTTTCATCAGGATTAAACGATGCTTGGAAAAACCGATAGCCTTTGTGATCCAATACATGATTCATATAAATATCATAGTCGAAGGATTCTGTATCTTCAACTCTGACTTTACTCATAAATGAAGAATAACTTTTTTCAGTCCCAGGATACTTTTCTGCGATAAAATCATCTAGTTTTAATGCAAACGGGAGTTTAATCGGTAGAGAACCAAATTTTAAATAAAAATCAAGCCCTCCAACAGAAGCTTTCTTAGGGTTGTTTGTAATTCCTTTTCCACCTAATAATGTAATAGACTGGCTTTCCCCATTAGATTGTATTTCCAGACGAAGTGCGTTCTGAATTGATTCTCCTTGAGTGTCAGCTTTTACAATATCAAGTTTGCCACGAAGAGCAGGTTCAGGTATTACAAATTGAAAGTTTGGAATTGAATAAAGAGAGCGAAATTGCAAAGGGGTCTCAATGTCAGATTTCAAATTTCCTCGAAATTGATCTGACATTCTTATAAACTCTCCTGAAAAAGGTGAGTTAATTGAATATAATCCATCTTTGAGAGTAATATTTATAGCCCCACTTTGATAGCTATTTAGTGTAAATAGAATGTTATGAATATTTGCTATTTCACCTTCTTTTATATAATGATCGTGTCGTGTACCATCACCGGCTTCGACAATTTTAAGATATCTATTCCCCTTATCATCTAAAACTAAGCCCTCAGTAACATTTTCGATGTAATCAACATAATTAATTTGAAATGGCTGACTATTAAAATCGCTTGACCACTCAAACTGATTATTAACATGTTCTGATAGTAACAAATCATCTTCCAATTTTTTTCTGCGGAGTTCTCCATTGATTTCACCGTCTATTAAAACAGTAAGGTAAGTTTTCTCAGAAAGAATTTCATTTTCTGTTGCACCCTCTCTAATTGGCATAACACCCTCATATCCAATATATCTAGTAATAAAGGCTCCAGTTAGTATCATCAGAAATGAAATATGGAGCAATAGAACAGCCCATTTTTCCTTTCTAAGTAATCTGTATTTAAAAATATTACCAATAAAATTAATACCCATAAGGAGCATTAAAAACTCGAACCACCAGGCATTGTAAATCCAAATTTTGGCAGTATCTGTACTATACCAACTTTCAATAAAAGTACCAATAGCCATGGCTGAGGGGTATAATATGAAAAGGAGGGCAGTAAGTCGATTAGAAAATAGAAAGTCTAATATCCTGCCTTTAATCATTTACATCATCATCATTCAGATTGCAAATATACACTTGAATAGCAAATTATTACTTGCTTTTGGATTAAAAAATTTTATAGACACATCTCGCTCTTTTAAACAAAATGAAACTTGCGTTTTTGTATTTTTGCATACTATATGAAAGTAACTCTTGTTGGTGCAGGAAAATTAGGTACGCAGCTATATGCGAAACTTACATATATTGAAGAAATTCAATTTGTACAATGGTATATCCGCTCATCAAAAAAAAATAAAACTAATGAGGGTATAACGATAACCAATGATGCTAAAAAACTAAAACAAACTGATATTTATATTCTTGCAGTTTCAGATAATGCTATCGAAAAAGTTTCAAATATTCTTCCTAAAAATTCTTTTGTCGTTCACACTTCAGGATGTATCTCAATAAATAAAATAAAACAAAGCCGCAGAGGAGTTTTTTATCCTATTCAAACTTTCAGTAAAGGAAGAAATATTGATTTTTCATCTATTTCCATAGGTCTTGAGTCTAGAACAAAAAATGATTACATGATATTAGAAAAGCTTGTAAATTTCTTTGGTGCTAATTGTTTGCATATCAATTCTGATCAAAGAAGACAACTTCATTTAGCAGCTGTTCTAGTTAATAATTTTCCTAATTATTTATACGCTCAAGCAGAGGTGCTATGTATTGAAAAAGGACTCTCTTTTGAGCTTTTAAAACCCTTATTATTTGAAACAGTTAGTAAATTAGATCAGCTAAGCCCTCTAGATGCTCAAACAGGACCGGCTATAAGGAATGACAAAAAAACTATAACGCAACATCTCAGACTATTAAAAAAGCCTCATCTTAGATCTATCTACAAATTGTTAACTAAAGAAATCCAAAGAAATAATGGAAAAAAATTATAAGTCAAAATTATTCAAAATCAAAACATTTATATTCGATGTAGATGGAGTTCTTACAGATGGAAAAGTTATCGTTACTACTGAAGGTGAAATGTATAGGACATTAGATACAAAAGATGGTTATGCTATGAAATATGCCATGATAAAGGGTTTTAAAATCGCTATAATTTCTGGTGGTACGAATGAAGGTATTCGTAATCGTTTTCAGGCTTTAGGGGTAAAAGATATTTATCTAGGCGCTCACGAAAAATCTGCAGCTTACAATGAGATAGTTAATAATTATAAACTAAAACCAGATGAAATATTATATATAGGTGATGACATTCCAGATATACCCTTAATAAACAAAGTAGGAGTTAGCTGCTGCCCATCAGATGCTGTAACAGATGTAAAATCAGTTGTAGATTATGTTTCCCATAAAAAAGGAGGTAAGGGTTGTGTACGGGAAATTATAGAACAAGTTCTTAGAGTTCAAGAAAAATGGTAAGTACATATGACGTTTGAAACACGAAACATGAATAGTCTTAATGGATATAAAATTATTTTAGCCTCAGGATCTCCAAGGAGAAAAGCATTTTTTAAAGAAATGGGTTTAGATTTTAAAAATAAAGTGATTCCCGTTAATGAAGATTTTCCGACCGGACTTAATGGTGTTGAAATTGCTAGTCATATCACTAAAAAAAAAACAGTTCCTTTTTTAGATATTGTAAATGAAAAGGAAATAATTATTACAGCAGATACTATTGTTTGGCACGAAAATAAGTTTATGGGTAAACCAAAGAATGTGTCTGAAGCAAAAGATATGTTAATAAGATTATCTAATAGTACACACGAGGTTATAACTGCTGTAGGCTTTTTGCAAAAACAGAAACTAGAAATAATTCATGAAGTTTCTAAAGTTACATTTAGAAAAATATCAAATTTGGAAATTGAAAAATACATTAAATCTGGATTACCATTTGATAAAGCAGGTGGCTATGGCATTCAAGACTCTTTTGGTACTATTAATATAATCCATATCGAAGGTAGTTTTACAAATGTTATAGGATTACCTGTCGCTCAGGTGTATGAAAAAATAAATGAAATTGTAAACCAGAATTAAATGATTTTATAATATTCCCAATATCTTAATTAAATGAAAAAAATAATTCTTTTATGCTCGATTTTAGTTATCAATTGTAATCGATTAGGGTTGGAAAAATCAATTGATCAAAATATTTTCTTAGATCAAGAATTTAAAAATTATTGGTTTGATGGAACTGCAGAAATAACTAGTTATGAATTAAATCAATATCGATACGGCCAAAACAGAAAGGGAAGCTCGGTTTTGATCTATGTAACCGAGGACTTTTTACCCAATAAACAAGTCAAAGCAAACAAGGAATCTTCATCAACCCTAAATATTTTGAAATTAAATCGAACTAAAAACTTTTTGACAGGTGTTTACCCCTACTCTATAATGACTAGTATTTTTTCTCGTCTTGAGAAAAAAAAGCCATTGGTTAAGATAACATCATCAATTCAGGAATGGTGTGGTCAATCATATACCCAGTTAAACCGTAGAGGAAATCTAAAAATTTCGAGTCACTCATATTTTGAAGATGAGGCAGACCAAAATATAAATTTAAAAGACAACTTAACTGAAGATGAAATTTGGACATTAATACGAACACAGCCAGAACTTCTTCCTAAAGGAAAGATTTTGATCCTACCTTCCATTGAATATTTACAACTTAATCACAAAAAAATCAAGTTTTATGAAGCGGAAGCTTCAATTGTTCAAAAAGAAGGAATTAATACATATTTAATTATTTATCCTGAACTTCAAAGAAAACATTCTATAAGTTTTAAAAATGTAAGGCCCTATGGGATAATTGAGTGGGCTGAGTATGATTTAAGATTTCCAGAGCAAGTAACAAAGGCAAAAGTTATAAAAACTGTTAAGCTTCCTTATTGGAAATTAAATAATCTCGGTGAGGAGAATTATCGTGACTCATTGGGATTAAAATAAAAGTTCAAATGAAAAAAAGACTACTTTTCATCTTTCTGCTAAATTATTCCATTTTACTATGTCAAGACAGCGCGGAAATTTATAAAAAACTAAAAAAACTAAAAACTCTTTCATCTGTACTCTATATTGCTGCACACCCTGACGATGAAAATACACGATTAATTTCTCTTTTTTCAAATCATTATTATTCTAGAACAGCATATTTGTCATTAACTCGTGGTGATGGAGGACAAAATTTAATTGGTACAGAACTTGGAGAAGGCCTAGGTCTTATTCGCACACAAGAACTTTTAGAAGCTAGAAAAATTGATGGAGGAATTCAGTATTTTACAACTGCAAATGATTTTGGATTCTCAAAACATCCAGATGAAACTCTCTCAATTTGGAATAAAGAAGAAATATTAGCGCAAATTGTTTATTTAATAAGATCATTTAAACCAGATATTATAATCAATCGTTTTGATCATCGAACACCGGGAACTACACATGGACACCATACAAGTTCAGCAATATTAAGTAAAAAAGCTTTTCAGCTTGCAAGTGATCCATCAGCTTTTCCAGATCAATTATCTAAAGTCGATATTTGGAAACCAAAGCGTCAATTTTATAATACATCTTGGTGGGCATATGGAGGAAAGGAACAATTTAGAAGAGTCGATAAAAGTAAATTTATCCCAATTGATAGTAATCCAATTGATTTTTTAACAGGACAAACCAATGAAGAAGTTGCTGCTTTGAGTAGAAGTCAACATAAATCGCAAGGGTTCGGTAATTCACCAAGTATAGGGAAACAATTAGAGTACCTAGAGTTAATTAATGGAGATAATCTTTTAAATTCTAATCCTTTTGATCAAACAGATACAACATGGAGTCGAATTATAGATGGAAAAAAGATTGAAAAACTTATAAATCAAATTATTGCAGATTTTGATTTTGAAGAGCCTAGTAATTCTATTTTATTACTTGCAAATTTGTATAAAGAAATTAGTAAAATTGAAAATAACCATTGGAAAAAAATTAAATTAAAAGAAGTTAGGGATATAATTAAAGGCTGCTTAGGGCTAAGGTTGCAATTTAATTCTAGTGTAGAATCAGGAGTCGATAAAACCAAAATATCCACTGAACTTATAGCTTCAAATTCCAGTAATTTCGAAATAGAACTTATTAATGTTGATGGAGCCTTAAATATTGATGTGTCAAAAAAACTATCAAACAATAAGGTTTGGAATGTAAACAAAAACTTATCAATTACTGATGCTGTAACAACCCCGTATTGGTTGTTAGAGGAAAAAGATTTAGGAAATTATAAGGTGAAAAATAAAAATCTAATAGGTCTAGCTGAAACGCCTAATCCAATCAAAATATATTTTAATTTCAAAATCCAAGAAGTTCAAATTCCAATTGAAATACCTCTCACCTATCGTAAAACTGATAGAGTTATTGGTGAAGTCGTGCAAGATTTCCAAATTCTACCTAGAGTGACTTCAGAAATTGAAAACGATGTTATTTTGTTTTCAAATGAAAAGCCGAAAAATATTACTGTGAGAGTAAATTCAAACGTAAATAATTTCTCCGGTGATGTTTCATTAATGAGTTCCGAAAATTGGGAATTTTCTCCAAAAAGTCAAATAGTAAATATTGAAAAGTCTGGTACATCCAAAGAGTTTATCTTTAGAGTCATACCGCCCAATGGAAATTCCAAAACGATTTTAAAGTCAATTGTTAAAAGTGAAAATAAAGAATATAAAATGTCACTTGAAGAGATCAATTATCCACATATTCAAAAGCAATTTCTCTTAAGCCCAAACAAAACAATTGTTTCAAAAATAGATTTAAAAACTAAGATTAATGAAATTGCATATATCAAAGGTGCGGGTGATAAAATATCAGAAAGTTTAAGAAATGTTGGAATTAAAGTAAAGGAGTTTGATGTCGATAAACTAAAATTAGAGTCACTTTTAGAATATTCAACAGTAGTTGTAGGTATACGGGCATTTAATGTTCATAATGACCTAGCATTTAAAAATCAAATATTATGGAATTTTGCAATGCAAGGAGGGACTATTATTATTCAATATAACACGAGTCGAAATTTTGATTCCTCAATCCTAGCACCTTTTCGAATTAATATTTCCCGTGAAAGAGTAACTGATGAAAACGCACATGTAACTATTTTAAATAAAGAACATATTCTACTTAAAGAGCCGAATAAAATTACAGAAATAGATTTTAACGATTGGGTTCAAGAGCGTGGTCTATATTTTGCAAATTCTTGGGATAAAAGATATGAAGCATTATTATCTATGAGTGATAAAGGTGAGTCAGAAAAAAAAGGAAGCCTACTTGTCGCCGACTGCGGAAAAGGTAAATTTATTTTTACAGGATTAAGTTTCTTTCGTCAACTTCCATTAGGTGTGCCTGGTGCCTATCGCCTTTTTCTAAATCTTATTTCATACGGGCAATGAAAAAAAATATATATTTCGTATTAATTATTACAAATATTGTTTACCTCGTTATATTTTATCTTCTTACAGTTAATTTCAAATATTAATGCAAACTCTAGATTGGGCAGTTCTCATAGGTACACTAATTTTTATCGTTTTTTACGGTATTTGGAAAAATAAAAATCCAAAGAACATAAATGAATATTTAAAAGCTGGAAATCAGAGTCGATGGTGGACTGTTGGCCTATCGGTAATGGCAACTCAAGCAAGTGCTATTACATTTTTATCAACACCCGGTCAAGCATTTAATGATGGGATGGGTTTTATACAGTTCTACTTCGGTTTACCATTCGCAATGGTAATCATATGTTTGTTTTTTATTCCAATATATCACAGATTAAAAATTTATACTGCTTATGAATTTTTAGAAAACCGTTTTGATAAAAGAGTTCGAACTCTTACGGCTAGTTTATTCTTAATGCAAAGAGGTTTAGCAGCTGGAATTACAATTTATGCACCAGCTATAATTCTCAGTATTGTGTTGAATTGGGATTTAAGAATTACTGCTTTAATTGTGGGTTCATTAGTTATCTTGTATACCTTGGTTGGGGGTACAAGAGCTGTAAACATGACACAAAAACTTCAAATGTTTATCATTTTTTCCGGAATGTTTCTAGCGTTCTATTTCATTATAACTAATTTCCCAAATCAAATTTCATTTCTTGATGCTATAAGTATTGCTGGAAAAGCTGAAAAACTAAACTTTTTTGATTTTAGTATTAACCTAAAAAGCCGATATACATTTTGGAGCGGAATAACAGGGGGCTTATTTTTATCTCTTTCTTATTTCGGAACAGATCAATCACAAGTTCAAAGATATTTATCTGGTAAGTCTATAAGAGAAAGTCAGATGGGGCTCATAATGAATGGTTTTCTGAAGATTCCTATGCAGTTTTTCATTCTTTTCACAGGAGTGATGGTGTTTGTATTTTATCAATTTGAGTCAGCTCCATTAAATTTTAATCCGAAAGCAATTTTGACAGTAAAAGAATCAAAACAAATTGAAGAGTTTTCAAAATTGGAAATTGAAAATTTAGAAACCCAAAAACAAATTAAAAACCTTTTGCTTAACAATGGTTCTAGTAAAGAAATTGATGCCTTAAGAAAAAAAGAATTAAAACAACGAGATATTGCCAGAGAAATTATCAGTAGGTCAGATCCGAAACAAGAGACTAATGATAAGGATTATATTTTTATATCATTTATTTTATCTCATCTACCTGTTGGTTTAATAGGTCTACTAATTGCTGTAATACTGTCAGCATCGATGAGTTCAACTGCATCAGAATTAAATGCTCTAGCCGCTACTAGTACAATTGATTTGTATAAAAGAAATTACAAAAATAAAACTGAGACAACTTACTTAAAAGTATCTAAGACATTCACGCTTATTTGGGGATTAATAGCAATCATTTTTGCATGCTTTGGGAACCTTTTTGAAAATTTAATTCAATTAATCAATATAATTGGCTCAATTTTTTATGGAACAATTTTGGGCATATTTTTAATAGGTATTTTCAATACCCATGTAAAAGGAAAAGCTGTCTTTTGGGCAGCTATTATATCAGAAGTTTTCGTTATTATATTATTTTCTATCGATAAGATTGGGTTTTTATGGCTTAATCTCATTGGTGCTTTAGCAACTGTATTTTTGAGTTTGTTTTTACAAAATATTTTATTTTCAGAATCTGAAATCTAATTTTCTTTGCGTTAGGGAGGAATCCTAAAGTAAATAGAGTAGCGAGAGGGAGACTTGAACTCCCGACCTCCGGGTTATGAATCCGACGCTCTAACCGCCTGAGCTATCTCGCCATTTTTTAATTCTCTAATATAGAAACATAATTTTCTACCTACAACCTTTTGAAAATATTTTGAAATAAACGTACTTCTAATCGAATTTTCAATATATTGGGATTCTAATTTTTATAAATGACTACTAAACAACTTTTTTCAATAGAATACGATTTTCATGCTTCAAGACAAATGCTTTTTCAATACTTATCAACACCATCAGGTCTTGGAGAGTGGTTTGCAGATGATGTAAATTCAAGAGGTGAAAATTTTACCTTTATTTGGGATGATAGTGAGGAAAGTGCAAAATTAATTCAAAAAAAGAATAACGAACGTGTTCGCTTTAAGTGGAAAATCGACGAAGAAGAAAATAATGAGTATTATTTTGAATTCAAAATTCAAGTTGATGACCTAACAAACGACGTTTCGTTGATAATTACAGATTTCGCAGAAGAAGATGAATTAGAGGAATCTAAGATGTTGTGGGATAACTTGATTGCCAGTTTAAAGCAAATTTTGGGTTCTAGTTAAACTTATCCAATATGTTTAATTGTAATGGCTTAATTGTATCTCAATTAATTGATGCTGATCCTGACCTAATTTTCGATTTACACAAAAACTTTTCTTTTATTGAGAACGTTCGTATTTCCAATGGTAAAATACTTTTTTGGGAAAAACACTATTTTAGGATCATAGCAAGTCTCAGAAGATACAGATGCAAAATTCCAATTTCGTTTACAATGGAAAAATTAGAGGGAGAGTTGCTTAAACTTTTTAATTCCATTGATAGCAAAACTGAAAATGCTCTTTTCAGGTTTCAATTCATTAAGAATTTTAAACAAACAAGTTTTATATTAAGTCTTTCAGATACAAATCCAATTAAAATAGGTGTTGAAAATTATCAAGTTGATTTGTACAAAGACATTTTAATGTATTCACACAACTTATCTAACATGTCAAAAACAAATATTGATTTACGCTTAATTGCGAGTATGTACGCAATAGAAAATGGTCTAGACGATGTTATCCTTATAAATGATCAAAAGAAAATTACAGAAACACTTAATGGCTCAATATTTTTATTAGAATCGAATCAAATACAAACTCCTAGTTTATACTCTGGATGCCAAGATTTTGTTCTAAGACAGGTATTCTTAGAATGGATAAAAAAAAATGCTAAAGAATATAATGTTCTAGAAAAAGAAATTAATCCGTTTGAACTTCAAAAATCCGAAGAAATTTTCATTGTTTCACTTGAAAAGGGTTTACAATGTCTCACAAACTATAAAAAATCTACATATTCACCAGATAAAGGACTAATCCTTTTGGAGAAATTTGAATCATTTCTGAATTAATTAAAATTCGGGTTTTCAGGTGCATTTGACCATAATAAGTATTTTCCACCTAATGAGACCATACACTCTTGCCACATATTTTCAATTTTCATTTTCATTATATTTTTTGGCGACCTAATTTCAAATGGCTCCCACGATTTTTCTTTGAGTTCTTTTCCTAACTGCCCTTTCGTCCAGCTACTACAACCCAAAAAAAAACGAATATCGCTTACTGAAAGTTTTTTTTCATTGACAAGTTTTATTACAAATTTGAAATCACCATTCCAAAAGAGAGAATCATTTATACTAATGCTATTTGGTATTAGATTACCCATCCTGTGTAAATAAAATAGATTATCCTGTTCTACTGGTCCACCATAAAACAATGGAAATTTTATATTTATATCTTCTACTACATCATCAAGTTTATAGCTTGTCTTTTTGTTTAATATGAAACCAATACTTCCAGAATTCTTTTCACTTGCAAGTAAAATAACCGATCTACGAAAATTAAAATCACCTAGTATTGACGGAGTAGCGACTATCAATTTACCCTGATTCATAAAATAAATATAAAAAAAAAGCTCCTAGAAGGAGCCTTTTCGTATGCTTTTGAAGGATTAATTAACTGTGCTTGATAACTCAGCACCTGCTTTAAATTTCACAACATTTTTGGCAGCAATTTTTATAGTTGCACCAGTTTGAGGGTTTCTACCATCACGTGCAGCTCTCTTAGAAACAGACCATGATCCAAATCCAACTAACGAAACACGTCCCCCTTTTTTTAGAGTTCCCGATACACTTCCCATAAGAGATTCAAGAGCTTTTTTAGCTGCTGCCTTTGAGATGCCAGCATCTGCTGCCATCGCGTCAATTAATTCAGTTTTGTTCATAATTTTATTTATTATAAGGTTATTTAACAAATTTATATGGATTTTCGTGTAACTGTTAAAAAAGCTAGGGAAAATGACTTATTTGTTAATAAGTAAGGTCATTTGTTAATAATGGAAGGTCATTTTTTATAAAACGGAACTGTCTTTTGAGAATTTATAGCCATTTAAAAATGTTTTTGCATCCATACGACGCTTGTTTGGAATCTGTATTTCTTTACAATTTAAAAATCCCTCCGTATGTGAAATATAAATTTTATTCCCTTTAATTACAATTAGATTTGTTTGATGTGGATGTGTTTCGTATACTGGATCAGCATCAAAAATTCTTATTCTTTGTGATGAACCATTAACGATTAAATTTGTCCAGGCTCCAGGATATGGACTTAAACCTCTGACAAAATTTTTAATCTGTTCTAAAGAATTATTCCAATTTATCATAGTGTTCTCTTTTGTTAACTTAAAAGCTAATTTTTCATTTCCACTTGGTTTTTGAGACACTGGTACAATTATCTTTTTTTTAAGACCTAATAAGGTTTTGATTAGTATCGGAGCTCCTATTTTTAGTAGTTTATTACTTAATATTTCAGTATTATCAGTTTTACTAATAAAAATTTCTTCTTGCATTAGAATTAAACCAGTATCAATTTTTTCGTTTATTAAAAATGTAGTTACTCCTGTTGACTCTTCTCCATTAATTAAAACCCAGTTTATTGGTGCTGCTCCTCTGTAGTTAGGCAAAAGAGAGGCGTGAAGGTTTATAGTCCCTAAATTAGGAATACTCCATACTAGCTTAGGTAACATTCGGAAAGCTACAACAACGAATGCATCAGCACCGATTTTTCTTAAGTCATTTACAAATTCAATAGATTTTAGATTCTCGGGTTGATAAATTGTAAATCCATTAATTTCTGCATAATTCTTTACCGCTGATTTCTTAAATTTTTTACCTCTTCCTGCCTTTCTGTCAGGAGCAGTAACAACTGCCTTTACAATAAATTCATTACTAAATAATAATTCCTGTAGGCAAAATCTTGCAAATTCAGGTGTGCCAAAAAAGATAATTTTGAGCGCTTCTTTAATGTTTTCCATTAGCATTCTTATTTAATAAATTTTGCATGCTACCAAATTAGTTAGAGATTTATTTTCAGCATTTTGATAGTTTCGATTTTTAACATTCCTAAAAATTAAAATTATATGCATTCAAATGACATAAGATTCTACAAAATCGATCCTACGCTCAATATCGATTTTGGGGATTTCAATAAGCTCATGTATAATTTCATATGAATCCCTGATAAAAGGATAATAAATTTTTGCTTCTTTAAATGTTTCAAACCTTTCTCTATCATTAATATAAATTTTTTGCCATGGCGAAGCTATAAAAACAATATCATATCGATAATGAGTCAGCTTTTGATTCCATGATGATTTCTCTAAACCGATTGCCTTTAAGTATCCAAAAATTTCTTGGATCCCTCTATCATAGAAAACTAGATCATTCTTTGCTTTTTTAATTCTTTTTGCGTCATTAAATTGCTTAATTCTCATTTCCAATAATCTTGCACTAAAATTTATTGGATCTTTTAAAAATAAATTTTCACCTTCTTCATTTTCAGGACTTTTTACAAGTGATCTTGAGAATTCATCAAAAACCTCATAGCCCCTACTTTTTAAACCCTTTATAAGTGTTGTCTTACCTGATCCTGGACTTCCTGTAATAAGTATCCGGCGAATATTTGTCATTTTGTAAATAATAAAACCAGTATATTTATACAAATGTAAGCCTCATGTTGAATGTAAATGATAATAAAGAAGAATTTTATTCACGCTTTTTTGATCAACTGAGTCAATCACAGAACTGGCCTGGAATTTATTTTTTTAAATTTATAGTAAAGTCTGAATCGGATAACTTGAGTAAGTTAAAATCAATTTTTTCAGCAAAAAAAGCCTTTTTTTTTGAAAAAAAATCATCGAAGAAAAAATTTACTAGTTTAAGTATAAAAGTAAACATGAATTCTCCAAAAGAAGTAATTGAAATTTACAAATTTTGCAGTAAGCTAAAAGGAGTTATAGCTCTCTAATTTTAATCAATATAGTTTGCAATTCAAAGGATTTTACTAATTTGCAATATATTTTTCTACTTAAAGAACACATTCACAATCACCTAATGGATACTTTAAAATACAACACTAAGCGTAAACAGCTTGTAATACCTGAGTATGGAAGACACATTCATATTATGATAGAACAGGCTAAATTGGAGACTAATCCTGAAGAGAGAAATAAAAAAGCTAAAGCTATAATTGGTGTTATGGGAAACTTAAATCCTCACCTACGAGATGTAGCAGACTTCCAGCACAAATTGTGGGATCAATTCTTCATCATGGCAGACTTTGATATTGACGTTGATTGTCCATTTGAAAAACCTCAGAAAGAGTTGTTGGACATGAAACCAGGTAAGTTGCCTTATCCTCAAAACTTTCCAAAATATCGTTTCTATGGAAATAATATAAAACGTATGATTGACGCTGCGATTGGTTGGGAAGACGGTGAACTTAAAGATGTCTTAGTTTTCACAATAGCTAACCATATGAAAAAAAACTTTTTAAGTTGGAATAAAGATACAGTTGAAGACACTGTTATACTTGCCCACCTAGAAGAACTTTCAGAAGGAAAACTAAAAGTTGCAGCTTCACAACTACCTTTAAGTGATTCGGCTGATCTAATTCGATTCAAACATAAAAACGGAAGTGGGCCTAGCAGTAACCACAGTAAACCAAGGAAAAGGAATAGAAAACGATATTAAAAATAGATGGAATCATTTATTATTGAAGGAGGACAGCCCCTAAAAGGTTCGATAAAGCCTCAAGGAGCAAAAAATGAAGCCCTACAAATTTTATGCGCTACTCTTTTAACTTCGGAACCAATAGTTGTAAATAATATACCTAATATACTTGATGTCAATCAGCTTATTCAAATACTCACTAATTTAGGGGTTGAAATTGATAAAATTAGTGAGGGTAGTTATAGATTTCGTTCAAATAATATTAATCTCGATTATCTAAGTTCAAATAATTTTAAAGATGATGGACAAAGATTAAGAGGATCAATCATGATAGTTGGACCACTACTTGCTAGATTTGGAAAAGGTTCTGTGCCAAGACCTGGTGGAGACAAAATAGGTAGAAGGAGGTTAGATACTCATTTTGAAGGTCTTATAAAACTGGGTGCAAAGTTTTCACAAAATAAAAAGAGCTCATTTTACAATGTAGAGGCAAATAAGTTAAATGGGGCAGATATAATTCTTGACGAAGCATCTGTAACTGGGACAGCTAATATTATTATGACTGCTGTTTTGTCCAGTGGTAGAACAACAATTTACAATGCCGCATGTGAACCATATGTTCAACAATTATGCAAGATGTTAAATAAAATGGGAGCTAAAATAAGTGGGATTGGTTCAAACTACTTAATTGTTGATGGTGTTGAAAAGCTATATGGTACTGAGCACACTATTCTTCCAGATATGATAGAAATTGGTAGTTGGATTGGTTTAGCTGCTATGACAAAAAGTGAAATTACAATTAAAAATGTAAATTGGAATCAACTAGGTATTATTCCAGGTACTTTTAAAAAACTTGGAATAAATGTCGTAAAGCATGGTGAAGATCTTTTTATCCCTGCCCACAAAAATGGATATGAAATAACAAATTATATTGACGGTTCTATACTCACTATCTCTGACTCCCCATGGCCTGGTTTTACCCCTGATTTATTAAGCATTATTTTAGTTGTTGCCAGTCAAGCCAGAGGCAGTGTATTAATACATCAAAAAATGTTTGAAAGCCGTTTGTTTTTTGTTGATAAGCTAATTGATATGGGAGCTAAAATAATTCTCTGTGATCCCCACCGTGCAACTGTTATAGGACATGATTTTGAATCTCAATTAAAAGCAACAACACTCACATCTCCTGACATAAGAGCCGGAGTATCACTTCTTATAGCAGCACTTTCAGCATCGGGTAAAAGCACGATCCATAATATCGAGCAAATAGACAGGGGTTATGAAAATATAGATGGGCGATTAAAAAAGTTAGGTGCAAAGATTAAAAGAGTTGTTACCTAATAAATAGCTGTGAGGTCTTTTTGTAATTAGATTATTTCATATTTTTTGATTTTCTGTGAAACCGAGACTAATTTTTAATCCAAATTATTGCCTTCGCTTGGAAATTTTATTATTACTAATATTTTTTTGTCTTGAACACTTAAATCTATTCACATCATTTGAACGAACTTTACTATGCTTAGTTTTTCTTCCTTGAACACGTTGACGCCATAGCCTGAAACTATTTATTTTTAGCTCTTTCCGCATTAGATCGATTACATTTTTTTCATTTAATCCAAATTGTATTAAAATTGCATCAAAAGGGGTGCGATCTTCCCATGCCATCTCTATAATTCTATCAATTTGTTCGTTTGAAAGCGCTGGTTTTTTTTTCATTTTTAGCTACTTACACTTTTCCCAGAAGTATGTTTTTTTAAAATACGCTGATTTTCTTTAAATACTATTACATCGTTTTTTAAGTTCCAAAGTGTATCCGAAGCAAATCTCCTAGACTCTTCTAGATTAACAATAGGATTAGGATAATCAATTCCTTTTTTGAATTCAAAAATTTCTTCCTCGAGACGAGTAATCAACCATGGCGAATGAATTAATTTATCTGAAAGTGATTTAAGTTCTGGTAACCATTTACGTGTAAATTCTCCATTTTGATCATGCTCTCTTCCGTTTTTAACAGGGTTATAGATACGTAGAGTGTTAATTCCAGTCTCGCCAGCCTGCATTTGAAGTTGAGGGAAATGAACTCCGGGTTCGAAATCAAGAAATTGTCTCGCTAGAAATGCTGAACAAGCTTGCCATGGTTGCCATAACTGATGAACAAAAAAAGAAACAATCAGAGCTCGCATTCTAAAATTTAAATACCCTGTTTTAACCAAACATCGCATAGATGCATCAACTATTGGAACTCCTGTTTTTCCCCTTTCCCATGCTTTAATAAATTTTTTATTGATAGGTTTTAAAAGTTTGTGATAACCTTTATTTACACTTAAAAACTCCATGCTGGGTTCCATATCGAACTTTTGAATAAAATGAGAATGCCATCTTAAACGAGACTCAAATGCACTAATAGCAAAACTGTTCTTAGTTTGGACTTTTTTTTCTTTTATTCGATGAAAAATTTGTCTTATCGACAAATTCCCATAGCTTATGTATGGTGAAAGCCTGCTGCAACTTTTACGTGATAAATCTGGTTTTGATATGTGATTTTGATAATTTTGATAACGATTTTTAAAAAAAGATTCTAAGTATTTATTTGCTTTTGTAACACCCCCTAGTTGAACATCATTTAAATATTCCGTTTTTAATTCTAATACATCAAATTTATTTTTTATTTGTTTTAAAGTTTTTAATGATACCAATTTATTTTTCATTTCCGGTATGGGTTTAATAGGTTGATTTATAAACGAATTCATTAATTTTGACCAATTTTTCCTATCGGCGATTCCTCTGAATACCCCTTGTTGTCTTTTCTGATACCACCTAATTTTATTTTCAGCAAACCATTTTGCCATTTTTTTGTCCCTTTTGTACGTAATATCAATACCAGTTTCATAATGAGAATAAACTTTTTTAATTGAAAAATATTTACTAAGTTTTTCAAAATTTGATTGTACCTCACCACAAACAGTCAAAATTTCAGTATTAAATTTCGCCAATCTTTGGTTTAAGTCTTCAAGAGATTGTTTTATGAAATTCAGATGGCGTTTGCTAAAATGATTGTTTTGAATTAAAGAATTCTCAAAAACATAAAGCAGTAATACCAACTTATTATTCGCTAATGCTGAATTTATTGCCTCGTTATCTTCTAAACGTAAATCCCTTTTAAACCATACAATTACAACTGGTTTGTTAGTGTTTATCATGTCTTAAAGTGGTTATCTAAGATTTTGAAGAAAATTGTCAGCTGTCTCTAGCAGTTCTTTCTTTTTATGTGAATTCATTTTGTCAAAATTAGACACTAACATCCTCATTCTTGGATTTTTGATAAAAAAGTCTCTTCTTTTATCAATAAAATTCCAAAATAAAGAGTCCCAAATGATTGTCCATTCTCCCTTTTTATAATTACTCATTTTAAGAATATAGCTACTTCCACTTATATAGGGTTTTGTTGACATTAATCCCCCATCGGCAAATTGACTCATACCATAAACATTTGGAACCATAACCCAGTCATATGAATCAATAAACATTTCCATAAACCATCTATATACCTCATCTGGGTCAAATTCACAAAGTAACATGAAATTACCTATTATCATTAATCTTTCTATGTGATGCGCATAACCAGTTTTCAAAATTTTTTTTATACATATGTCTACGGGTAAAATATTTGTTGATCCATCATAAAATGAATCAGGAATTTTTCTTTTAAAATTCCAATAGTTTTTAGTTCTTTCCTCTACACTTTTTGCAAAATATATACCTCGAATAAATTCTCTCCAACCTAAAATTTGTCTTATAAAACCTTCACATGAATTTAATGGTATGTTATTTTTTTTGTAAAATTCTATTGTATGACTTATGACATAGCTTACATCAAGAAGACCAGTATTTAAAAGCGGTGATAATAAGCTGTGGTTTAAAAAACTCTCACTATCAACAATAGCGTCTTCGTAGGGTCCAAATTCTGTAAATCTATTTTCTAAAAAATCATTAAACCATTTTTTTGATTGGTCAAAATCGGTAGGATAAAAGAATTCTGATTCTAGTGTGCCAAAATTTTTGCTATAGTTATTACTTATATACTCAAATGTCTCTGACAGAAGTTTGGTTTTATTATTTATAGAAATGATTTCAGGAGGCTTTTTATTTGTTGGATATTTTTCTCTGTTCATGGTGTCATAGGTCCAACTTCCACCCTCTGGTCCACCACTAATATCGACAAGAATATTGAATTTTTCTCTTTGAGATTTGTAAAAAGAAGTTTGAAAAAATTTCTTCTTATCAGGCTTAAAGAAACCTAAATCACTCTTGTTACACAAAAACATCGGATTCTCTAGTATGATTAATTTAATATTATGTTTTACACAAACTCTTTTTAACCTTTTTTCGACTAGGAAGTCATTTGGGTCTATAATCTGTATTATGTCATACTTATTTGATATATTTTCAATTAAATTTCTAAGATCTGAAAGTTTTTCGGATGCATCAATGTATTGTACATAAATTCCTTTACCCCTCAAAAAATGTTCATATTTTTTCATTGATAATCTATGAAAAAAAAGTTTTTGCTTATGAAATGAGTATTGATTAAAAAATAAAAATTCCTCAACTAGGTAAATAGGGGCATCATTTGAAAATACTGGTGATTTTTCAAATAATTGATTAGGTAAAACTATTGAAGCAATATTTTCTACTTTATCCATAATTTTTGAAATTGTTTTTGTGGATCATATTTTTCTGATTGCCAGGATATATCAAACTTGCGATCTCTTGGGTCATTTCCGACTCCAGAAACATACATCCAATTTCCATAATTACTGTGCACATCGTAATCAATTAGTTGGGATTCAAAATATGCAGCACCGATCCTCCAGTCCATAAACAAATGCTTAGAAAAAAAAGAAGCCACATTTTGTCTTCCTCGATTACTCATCCAACCAGTTTTTTTTAATTCTATCATGTTTGCATTCACAAATGGTTCAATAGTGTCTCCATTAATCCACGACATTAAAATTTTATGGTCAGATTTCCAACTGTATCTTTTTTTTAAAATACCATCTAGCCTAAAAATATTATTTCCATGTTTAAGTGAGACATACTTAAAATAATCTCTCCAAATCAATTCAAAAATCATCCAATATGTTGATTGATTTTTTTTCACTTTACTTTCAAAATCCTTGATCTGCCAGTAGATTTCTCTTGCTGATAATGATCCGTTTGCTAACCATGGAGAAAATTTAGAACTGTAGTCTTTCCCAACTAAACCATTACGAGTCTCTTTGTATGTTGATATTTTTTTAGTATCCCACAGATAATTCTTTAGCCTACTGTGACCGCTTTTACTTCCACCCTTAAATGGAAAAGCAGAAAAAGGAACATGGTAAAATTCTGATAAACCAAAATCTTTTAGCGTTGGTATAGTAAACTCTTCATCTAGAAGATTTGTTTTAGGAAATGCTTTGATTTCAGGAGAAACTTTTCTAACCAATGAGTTTTTTTCACAACTTTTTCTAAAAATTGTGAACACTTCAGGTAATGCATCGAGTTGAAATGAAATGTCCTTTGGATGATATAAAAATTGATCATAATAAGTATGTATTTTAATTTCTTTTGATATTGACCTTTTAACATTATCTGAAATATTATTTTCTTCCTTTGTCCACTCATTTTGATAGAACAAATCTGTTATTTTTAGAGAATCAATAAATTTTGGAATACCAAACAATGCTGATTTAATATCAACAATAAGTGTAATATTTTTTTTCTTCAATTCATCTTTTAGGCATGTTAGAGTTTGAATTAAAAAAAGTGTTCTAAATTTTTCAGTTTTTTTAAATCCCCATTCAGTATTTTCAAAATTTATTGGCTCAAAACTGAAATAAGCAAAAACCTTGTCACAATTTTTTGAGGCATTATAAAAACCAAAATGATCGCTAATTCTTAAATCATTTCTTAGCCATATTAAGGCATTCTTTTTTTTGTTTTGCATCTTTTACTACAATATTTAACATTGTTCCAATCTCTTTCCCATTTTTTTCTCCAAGTAAAAGGATACCCACAATTAAGACAAATTTTCGTAGGTAAGTTTGTTTTTAATACGTGCTTCATTAAGAATTTAAAGCGCTTTTATATGTTTTTAAACAACGTTCACGTGCTAGTTTATGATCTATTATTGGTTTTGGATAAGATATTTCTTGAAAATCGGGCACCCACTTAGTTATGTAGTGCAATTGTTTGTCAAATTTTTTTACTTGTTCTGTTGGATTAAAAATTCTAAAATATGGAGCCGCATCGACACCACAACCAGCTACCCATTGCCAATTACCAACATTACTTGACATCTCATAATCAAAAAGCTTCTTTGCAAAATATGCTTCACCCCATCTCCAGTCAATAAGGAGATGCTTACATAAAAAACTACCAACTAGCATGCGCACACGATTATGCATAAAACCTGTTTTGTTTAATTCTCTCATGCCTGCATCAACAAGGGGAAAACCTGTATTACCTGAACACCAATTTTCAAAATCGTTTTCATTATTTCTCCACTCTATTCTATCATACTGAGGTTTAAAACTTTCATTGCAAGTGTGAGGAAAATGCCACAAAATCTGCATAAAAAACTCCCTCCAAATAAGTTCCTTCAAAAAAGTTTTATTAGGTCTACTGGCTGCTTTTTTTACTACTTTTCTTATACTAATCGTACCAAATCTCAGTGCTGTTCCAATTCTTGAAGTTTTATTTAAATAAGGAAAGTTTCTGGTTGACTCATAGTCATCAATAATTTGATTGTCAAAAAAATATTTGGGTTGATTTACAACACTACTTTTAAATCCTAACTGATCTAATTTTATTTTGGGAAGTTCTTGTTCAGAATAACAATTGATTAATAAAGATTCAGATGGATATGCTTCTGGGAGCTGGGTTTTAAAAGATGATAACCATTTTCTTGAATATGGTGTATAAACTTTGTATGGATTTCCATCATCCTTAACAATTTCATTTTTTTCAAAGATTACTTGGTCTTTATAAGCTTTAAATTCTACTCCTTTTCTGTTTAAAAATATTTTAACTTTTTTATCCCTTTCAGTGGCATAGGGCTCATAATCATCATTACAAATAACTTCTTCAATTTGAAATTGATCGATCAATCTACTAAAAATAGCCTCGGGGGTACCATGATATACTCCAACATTGCACCTGTTCCTCTTCATAGCAATATCTATGGCACCCAAGGCTAATAAAATAAATTCAACTCTAGCATCTTCTCTTGGCAGTCTGTCTAAGATGTTTGGATCAAAAATGAAAATAGGTATAACTTTATTTTTTCCATTCAAGGCTTTATAAAAACCATGGTTGTCCTCAATTCTCAAGTCACGCCTAAACCAAAAAAGAGTATATTTTTCCAATCAAATTATGTTTTAAGGTTACCTATTCCACCATCTAGTTGTAAAACTCTTCCAGTCATCCAACTACTTTCTGGACCAAGCAGAAACCCTGCAGCTTGAGCAATCTCTTTAGCGTTACCTATCCTTCCTAAAGGATGCCTTTCATTTGCTTTTTCAATTTTAGATTCATTATTTAAAAATTTTGAAGCAAGAGGTGTATTTACAAGAGATGGCGCTATAGCATTTACTCTTATTTTAGGTGCAAATTCTGCAGCCAGTGAGCGTGTAAGCCCCTCTAAAGCACCTTTTGAAGCTGCTACAGAACTATGGAAAGGCATTCCAGTTTGTACTGCAACTGTACTGAAAAAGACAACAGAAGCATTACCACTAGCGCTTAACCTTGACAAAACTGCTTTTAATGAGTTAATGGCACCAGTAACATTAATTTGAAAATCTTTTTCAAATGCTTCTGTTGAGAGCCCCTTAAAGGGTCGTAGATTTATACTTCCAGGACAATAAATAAATCCATGTAGTTCGTCAGGCAATACTGAAGTATCTAATTCAGCAGATGTTGCATCATAAGATAGATGGGTTAAATTTAAGCTACTCAAATTTTCATTTGATCTACTAGCTACAAAAACCGAATTTGAGGGGGACAGAATTTCTGCTAAAGCTAAACCAATGCCAGAGCTACCACCTATAATTAATATGTTTTTATCTTTAATCATTTAGAATATGGTCCAAAAATTTCAATCAACGCTTTTTTTCTATATTCAAAAATTTCCTTTAGTTTGGGAAATACAAGCAAAGGATGTAGAAGCCTTCCTAAAAATCCAAACGGGATTTTATAATCAACAATGTCAGTCATTTCAACTCCTCTTTCAATTGGTTTAATAAAGTGTTTGTGATGCCACAAATCATAAGGTCCGAAACGTTGTTCATCAACAAAATAATTACCATCTTCGACATGGGTTATCTCAGTTACCCACCTTGTGGGTATGCCTAGAATTGGGGTGACTATATATTGTATTATTTGGCCTGCATAAATCTTTTCTGACAGACCACTGACTATTTTAAATCCCATGTAATCTGGGGTAATTTGTTTTAAATTTTTCGGATCAGACAAAAAGGTCCATGCCTCCTTCTGAGAAATGGGTAAGTTTTGAATCGCTTCTAGGCGATAAATTTTCATAACTTTTTGTTTTTAACAAATATAGAAAATGTTTAAGTATTTTTGATATTCATTAAACATTTATTTTGGATAGTTTTCAACAAAAAATTGTATGTGAAGATGAAACTTGAAATTTTACAAGTAAAAATCTATATTTATAAAAAAACAAAATGAATTTTTTTAAGTTTTTAATCTTTTTATTATCTGCTACTACTTTAGCACAAGTTCAAACACCACAAGCCAGTCAAATAGCTAATTTTACTCAAATTGTAGGGTTAACTAAAATTAAAATAACTTACTCAAGACCTTCTATGAGGGGAAGAAAAATAATGGGAGACTTAATACCATACGGTGCAATTTGGAGAACAGGAGCTAATGATAATAGTTTAATAAGTTTTAGTGATGATGTTTTGGTGGGTAATAAAACTTTGAAAGCTGGAAAGTATTCTATATATACAAGACCAGAAAAAACAAGTTGGAAAGTTTATTTCTATAATAAAACTGATAATTCAGGGTTACCTAAACCATGGGATGAGTCATTGATTGCTGCAAGTTTAAACGTTAAAACTAAAAATGTAAGTGAACCTAGAGAAAATTTTACTATTTCAATTGAATCAATTAAAAATGATGGGGCTTTCATAAGGTTAGCTTGGGAAAAAACTGAAATTAATATTCCTTTAACTGTACCTACTGACAAAAAAGCGATGAGTACTATTGAAAAAACTTTAAGCAAAAATCCGGCTCCAATTGATTATTATAAAGCAGCTGTATACTTTAGAGAAAGTGGTAAAGATCTTAAGAAAGCCAAAAAATGGATTGCATATGCAATTAAAAAGGATCCAGGTAAATATTGGATGTACAGGCAGCAGGCTCTAATTTTAATTGGATTAGGTGAAAAAAAGGGTGCAATAGAGGCTTCAAAAAATTCACTTAAATATTCTAAGAAAGCTGGAAACCAAGATTACGTGAGAATGAATACCAAAACAATTGCTGAATTATCTAGATAATTCTGATTTAAGGAGCTGGCTTAACTTAATTGAACCTAAATTTATACCAAATATTTAGTAATAGACCAACGATTATTAATACAGCTCCTAAGATTTGAATAAAATCGTATGCTTCATCTAGCAAAAATATGCTCATTGTGAATGTAAAAAAAACTTCAACATATTTAAATGGGGCTACTAAATGTGGCTTATAATTTTGAAAAGCTCGGGTCATATAATATTGTCCGAAAAAGCCAAAAAAACCTAGACTAATTAAAAGTAGAAGTTCTTTGAATTCAGGAGTTTTCCAAAAAAAAATAGATCCAATACCACCAACTAAAGTGGCAATAAACATAAAATAGTGGACTATTGTTACTGGATGATCATTATCACCAATTCTTGAAATAATTAGATAAACAATTGCAGATAAGAATGCAGCTCCTAAGATCATTAAAACTCCTATGCTTGATGATAAGGGTTGAAAGCTTTTTATAAGATAAACCCCAAAAAAGGCAAGAAAAAAAAATGTCCATTGAGGTATTTTAATTTTCTCTTTTAAAAAAATAACAGCTAAAATTGAGGCAAAAATTGGGGATGTGTAGCGAAGTGTTACTGAGCTAGCGACACCTATGGATTGAATTCCTAAAAAAAAGAGTATCATGGAAGAAACTCCAACTAATCCACGAATTAATAATAATGTTTTTTGATTTCCTAAAAGAGGAATATTTTTCGATTTAAGTATTGAAAAGGTGATAATTAAAGATCCAAATGAGCGAAAAAAAACTAGTTGAAATGTATGATAATTAATTAAGTACTTTACTAATGCATTCATTACTGCAAAGGACAAAGTGCTTAGTATCATAAATTTAATGGACTTGACAAATTTAGAATCCAACCTTTTTATTGCAAATATCTAAAAACAGATTTGTTTATAATTAGAGAATATGTTTATAATAATATACATTATCTTGTGTGTAAGTTTTATTTATTGTTTGATTTAGAAATTTATAAATTTTTCGTTGCAGCTTTTTGTGCATTCCTGTTGGGGATTTCAAAAGCCGGTATAAAAGGAATAGCAGCCTTAATAGTGACTGGATTTGCACTAGCCTACGGTGCCAAAGCATCCACCGGTATTTTGATGCCCCTTTTGCTTTTAGGTGATATTTTTGCAGTAAGTTATTATAAAGGTTTCGTAAAGTGGAACTATATAATAAAGCTTTTACCATGGATGATTTTAGGTGTGCTAATTGGAGTAATTGGGGGAGCCTCGATATCAGAAATTGTTTTTAAATATTCTATGGCAGGAATTATTTTATTTAGTGTTGGGCAAATGTATTACTGGGAAAGAAGAAAAGAAAAAAAAATTCCAAGTCACTGGAGTTTTGCCAGTTCTATGGGAATTTTTGCCGGATTTACAACAATGGTTGGAAATTTGGCTGGGGCTTTTTCAAATATTTATTTTTTAGCTATGCGATTACCAAAAAATGCATTTATTGGAACTGCAGCATGGCTTTTTTTTATAATAAATATTTTCAAAGTTCCGTTTCATATTTGGTCTTGGCAAACTATAAACAAGGCTTCGTTTTTAAAAAGTTTAGAGCTAATGCCTTTCGAAATTTTTGGGTTAATATCAGGGGTGTTTCTTGTGAAAAAAATAAATGAAAATAGTTATCGCAGACTAATACTTTTGTTTACAGCGCTAGGTGGAGTTATGATTTTATTCAACTGATTTTAAGGATTTAACAACCTCAATCAAAGTTTGGTTGTCGCTATGTCGAATTGTTTGTTTTAAAAAAGACAAGTTTTGATTAATTCCATCTGGCATTGGAATTGGTTTTAAATCTTCACCTGCGGATAAATGAATATATTTAAAGCCTGCTTTTTTAAATTTTTTACAGTTTGAAACTCCGACTCCACTACCTGGCATTATAATAATATCTGAACCAAATTTAGTATTCCAAGAGATAAGATTCTCAATTCCCTCTTCGGCTTTTTCTTTTTGGCCCGAGGTAAGTATACAATCAAAACCCAAATCAATTAATTGATTTATTGCTTCTAAAGGACTAATTAAAACATCAAAAGCTCTATGAAATGTTATGTACATGGACCCTGCCATAGTTTTCCATCTTTTAAGCAACGAAATGTCAAGCTTGAAATTTTGATTATGTGCACCAACTACAACACCGTGACATCCTAATTCTCTTGCATTTAATATGTTTTTTTCAATAACTTTTATTTCCTCTTTATCATAAAAAAAATGTCCAGGCCGGGGTCTTATTAAACAGTGAATAGGTAAAAGACTTTGATCGATAGCCTCACTAATAAAACCATACGAAGGAGTTAAACCTCCTATTCCAAGTGCTGAGCATAACTCTACACGATCTACTTTTGCAGAAAATGCATTTTGGATTGATACAATGGAATCTGCACATACTTCAACTCTCATCTCGCTTAAATTATAGAAAAAACTTACCCTAAAATAAGTAATAATTATTTCTCCTTTTTTTATTAGTTTAAAAATGTTGTTAACTTGCAATTTCAGTGAACAGGAGAAAATTTTTGAGTAGGAGTTATTTGGGTGCAACGTCATTGTTAATTGCACCTGAAACAATCTCCGGGTTGAGTAAAAATAAAAAACCTTCTTATTCGAATGAAACGCCCTTATATGCTATAAGTACCTGGGATGTGTCTAAAGCAAATATGATAGCTGGCAAGGCCCTTGAAGCTGGATTTAGTGCGATTGAGGCTGCGGTTAATGGTGTAGCTTATGAGGAATCAAATCTGCTAAATACAACTGTTGGAAAGGGCGGTGCACCGGATCGTGACGGCATTGTTAGTTTAGATGCTTGTGTAATGAACCATACTGGTAATTGTGGTGCTGTTTTGGCTGTGGAAAATATAACTCATGTAGCAGCCCTTGCAAAAGAAGTTATGGAAAAAACCCCTCATGTAATATTAGCAGGAAAAGGAGCTCGCCAATTTGCCATAAAGCAAGGGTATAAGCCAGAAAATCTATTAACGGAACAAGGTAAAAAAGCTTGGAAAAAATGGCTCAAAAATAAAAACTATAAACCTGAAATCAATGTTGAAAATCACGATACTATTGGGATGATTTGTTGTGATAAATTAGGTAACCTTTCAGGTGCTTGCACAACAAGTGGATTAGCTTACAAAATGTCAGGGCGTGTAGGCGATTCACCAATCATTGGATCTGGATTGTATATTGATAACAAAGTTGGTGGAGCAGTAGCAACTGGCTTAGGTGAAGAGGTGATCAAAACTGTTGGAAGCTTTTTAATTGTTGAACTGATGCGCAGCGGTCTAAGTCCACAAGAAGCTTGTGAAGAAGCTGTAAATAGAATATTAGAAAAGCAAAAAGTAAAACCAAACTTTCAAGTTGCTTACCTTTCTACAAATATAAATGGTGAAGTCGGTGCATACAGTATACAAAAAGGTTTTTCATACACCTTCTACAAAAACAAAATAAATAAAAACATATCATCAGATTCGGTTTACAAATAAATTATAATGGAGATAATCGAAAACAAAAAGAAATATGATGTTGTAATCGTAGGATCAGGAGCCGGAGGTGGTATGGCAACAAAAATACTTACTGATAACGGTTTAACCGTCGCTTTAATGGAAGCAGGACCTTTCTTTGATCCAGCAAATCCAGATCAACAGCTTCATCTTAAATGGCCTTACGAATCACCACGGAGGGGCCGAGGTTCCACTAGAGCTTTCGGAGACTTTCACGCTTCATATGGTGATTGGAAAGTTGAAGGAGAGCCTTATGAGACGAAGGGAGACACTAAATTTAATTGGTGGCGAAGTAGAATGTTGGGAGGAAGAACAAATCACTGGGGAAGAATTTCTTTAAGATTTGGTCCTAATGACTTTAAAAGAAAAAGTGTTGACGGTTTGGGAGATAACTGGCCTATTGGATATGAAGACGTTAAACCTTATTATGATAAAGTTGATAAGTTAATTGGAGTAACTGGTACAAAAGAAAATATATACAATGAACCAGATGGTTTTTTTCTTCCCCCAGCAAAACCAAGGCTTCACGAAATGTATTATAAAAAGGGTGCTGAAAAAGCAGGAGTAAAAGTAATTCCGTCAAGGCTGTCAATTCTAACAAAAAGAATAAGCAATGAAAGAGGGGTTTGCTACTATTGTGGTCAATGTGGAAGATCTTGCGGATCATATGCTGATTTTTCAGCCAGCTCTTGTTTAGTTTTTCCAGCTCAAAGAAACGCCCAAGGAAAACTTGATTTATATGTAAACAGTATGGTAAGAGAGGTTTCTGTTGATAAAAAAGGGAAACCAAATGGAGTAGTTTATATAAACAAAGATGATAATAAAGAATATAAAATAAACGCTAAAGTTGTTGTCCTCGCTGCATCTGCATGTGAGAGTGCCAGGATCTTATTAAATTCTAAAAGCCCTTATCACGAAAATGGCCTTGGAAATAGCTCCAATATGGTTGGAAAATATTTGCACGATTCAACAGGTACAAATAATATGGCTTTTATTCCAGATTTAATGAATAGAAAAACATATAATGAAGATGGGATGGGAAATATGCACCTATATTCTCCCTGGTGGCTTGACAATAAAAATTTGGATTTTCCAAGAGGTTATCATATAGAAATTTGGGGAGGCCTCGGAACTCCTTCATATGGAACAGGTTTTAATTTTAACAGTTTAAATAGTTTTTTTGGATTAGAGGTTGGAGGATACGGAGATAGGGTACGTGAAGAAGTAAAAAAATATTATGGCTCAACAATGGGCTTTTCTACAAGAGGAGAATCCATTCCAAATATTGATAATTATTGTGAAATAGACCCAGAAAAAAAGGATAAATATGGAATACCTGTATTAAGATTTAACTATAATTGGTCAGACTATGAACGTAAACAAGCAAAACATATGAATGAGACCATAAAAGAAGTAGTTCACAATATTGGAGGCCACATGCTTTGGGAAAATGGAGGGCGTGATAACGGCCTCTTAACACCTGGCGAGGTAATTCATGAGGTTGGAACAACAAGAATGGGGAACAATCCGAAGACATCAGTTGTAAACAAATATGAACAACTTCACGATGCTAAAAATGTTTTTATAGTTGATGGTGGACCTTTCGTTTCACAAGCAGATAAGAATCCTACTTGGACAATAATGGCTCTGTCCTGGAGAACATCTGAATATATTATTGATGAGTTAAAAAAGCAAAACATTTAGCCATGAACAGAAGAGATAGCATCAAAACAATTGTAATTAGCTCATTAGCCAGTGGACTGTTGCTTGAGGGCTGCCTGTCAAAAGAGAAAAAAATAATATATGAGAACGTTTGGAAATATAAGTATGGTCGTACACCTGAGGAACTAAAAAGAGATCTCGAACTTTTGAATCAAGTTTTCTTTTCAAGTGAAGAATTAAATAAAATTCGTGTACTAGCAAATTTAATAGTCCCACCAAATAAAGATGGTAATATCGATGACGCTGAAGTTCCAGAATTCATTGAGTTTATAGCCAAAGATGCACCATCATTTCAGGATATTTTTAGAGACGGTTTGAAATGGGTAGATATAATATCAAATAAGGAATTTGAAAAAAATTTTATTGATTGCAACGAATCTGAGCAAAAGTCAATTTTAGATTCAGTAGCATTCCCTAAGGGGAAAAAAAATAAAGAGGAAGCTTTTTTTTCTACATTCAAAGATTTAGTTATTACCGGATACTTTACTTCTGAAGTAGGAATAAATGATCTTGGCTACAAGGGTAACCAACCCAACTTCTGGGATGGGGTTCCTGATGAAATAATGAGAGATCATGGTTTCTCTTATGAGAAGGATTGGAATTATAAATTTGTAGATCCATTAAAAAGAAATGATATAGCAAAATGGGACGATGACGGAAACTTAATTAGCTAGGGAATCATATAAATTTCTATTTTAGCTAAATGAGTGAATATATACTATCCATTGACGCCGGTACAACAAGTTCAAGAGCCATAATTTTTGATAAAAAAGGAAATGCAGTAGGAGTATCTCAACACGAATTTACCCAGTTTTTCCCAAAAAAGGGTTGGGTAGAACATGATGCATTAGAAATCTGGGAAACTCAACTTAAGGCCATTAACGGGGTTCTTCAAAAGACAAATATCAATGCTTCTCAGATTAATGCACTAGGAATTACAAATCAAAGAGAAACCACATTACTTTGGGACAAAAATACTGGAATTCCCGTACATAAAGCCATTGTCTGGCAAGACAGGAGGACAACTGAAATATGCAATGATATTGTAAAAAAAGATAAGGCAAACTTATTCCTCGATAAAACCGGATTAATTCTAGATTCTTATTTCTCAGGTACAAAAATAAAATGGATTTTAGATCAAGACCCTGATTTAAGAAAAAAAGCAGAAAACGGAGAAATTTTTTTCGGAACTATAGATACATGGTTGATCTGGAATCTTACGGGAAGAAAGGTTCATGTTACTGATGTTACAAATGCTAGCAGAACACTTTTATTTAATATACATTCTCTAAAATGGGATCCAGAGTTATTAGAAATTCTTAACATCCCGGTAAAAATTCTACCAAAAATAGTTTCTTGTTCAGAGAAAATAGCTTACACCAAAGATGGATTATTTAAAGATAAAATTCTAATAAGTGGTATTGCAGGTGACCAGCAAGCTGCATTATTTGGACAAATGTGCACTAATCCTGGAGATTTAAAAAATACTTATGGAACTGGATGTTTTTGTATTATGAACACAGGCGTTAAACCTGTGAAATCAAAAAATAAAATGTTAACCACGATAGGTTACCAAATTAATAATCAAACATATTATGCATTAGAAGGTAGTGTTTTTGTGGCTGGTGCAGCTGTTCAATGGTTAAGAGACCAATTAGGAATCATTTCATCAGCTTCTGAAATAGAGTTTTTAGCAAAAACTGTCGAAAATAATGGAGGTGTAACATTTATTCCTGCACTCGCTGGTTTAGCAGCTCCCTACTGGGATCCACATGCAACAGGCACAATTACAGGGATCACTCGTGGAACCCAAAAGGGTCATCTTGCAAGAGCAACTCTTGAAGCAATAGCAATGAGAACAAAAGAGATAATCACAGCTATGCAAAAAGATGCAAAATTTAAATTTAAATCTTTAAAAGTTGATGGAGGTGCAAGTAATAATAACCTGTTATTGCAAATACAATCTAACTTACTCGGTGTAAATGTGATTCGACCTAAGACTACCGAAACGACTGCACTAGGCGCTGCTTTTTTTGCAGGACTTGCTAGTGGTTTTTGGTCATCTTTAGAAAAACTATCCTCTGTGTGGGAGATTGACAGAGAATTTAATCCCGAAGAAAATGATGAAACTTTAAGCATTATTAATAACTGGGAAAAACGCATTTCAAAAATGAGTAATTCTCAAGAAAATGAATAGGAATTTTAACCTCAATGTTATTGCGAAAAATATAGAATGGGACCTAGCTATAGTTGGTGGAGGTGCAACTGGTTTAGGTATAGCAATAGATGCTGCAAATAGAGGTCTTAAAACACTGTTAGTTGAAAGACATGATTTTGCTAAAGGCACTTCGTCGAGAAGTACTAAACTAATACATGGTGGTGTACGCTACTTACAAAATGGTGATATTTCATTGGTAATTGAAGCGCTTAGAGAAAGGGGGATACTTAGAAAAAATGCACCGCATTTAGTAAGAGATTTAAGTTTTGTAATCCCATCATATGATTGGTGGAGTAGCCCTTTTTATGGATTTGGTCTAAAAGTTTACGATATGATGGCTGGAAAATTGGGACTAGGACCTTCAACTTTGCTAAATAAACAAGAAACACTTGATCATATTCCAAATGTTAATAAAAAAGGGTTAAGGGGGGGTATAATATACCACGATGGTCAATTCGATGATGCTAGGATGGCAATTAGTTTAGCTCTTACGGCAGCAAAAGAAGGAGCTACCCTTATCAATTATGCTGAGGTAAAGAGCTTTATAAAAGAAGGTGAACTAATTAATGGATTCAGTATTAGTGATAATCTAAGTGATAAAAATTATAATATCAGAGCAAAAGTTGTTGTTAATGCCACTGGGGTTTTTTCTGATCAACTAATTAAGTTAGATCAACCAAATGCTAAACCGATGATTCGGCCTTCACAAGGAGTTCACCTAGTATTAGAAAAAAAATTTCTCAATGGACCCCATGCTATTATGGTACCCCAAACCTCAGATGGTAGAGTACTTTTTGCAGTACCATGGAATAATTATGTAGTGGTAGGTACAACTGATACACCTATTGAAAGCGCAACTTATGAACCTATTGCGTTAAAAAAAGAAATCAATTTTATCCTAGAAAATGCGGGAAATTATATGACAAAAAAACCCAAAATTTCAGATGTTAAAAGTGTGTTTGCTGGATTACGTCCACTTGCAGCATCAAAAAATAATAGTGAGCCAATTAAAGAAGTTTCGCGACACCACAAAGTTACTGTTAGTACCAGTGGACTTATAAGTGTTTTAGGTGGAAAATGGACTACCTACAGAAAAATTGCGGAAGATACGGTAAATACTGTGCAAACCGTTGGTGGCTTATCAGAGAAAAAGTGTAAAACTGAGGGAATACCCATTTTTGGTTCTGATCAAAATACCAATTGGCAAGACCCTCTACATTTCTATGGTACAGAAGCTAAAAAAATAAAAAAATTATCTAAAACTGGAAATCAATCACTTTCAAAAAAACTACATATAACGAAAAATCAAATTTTATGGGCCTTGAGAGAGGAAATGGCTATTTCACTCGAGGACATTTTAGCTCGAAGAACAAGGTGCTTATTTTTAGATTCATCTGAAACTGAAAAAATAGCAGAAGAGGTTGCAATGATAATGGCTGATGAAATGAAAAAAAATAATACCTGGATTAATCAAGAGTTAAAAACATTCAAATCACTTGTAAAAAATTATAAAATATGATATTAAACCCTTTTTTAGCTGAATTCATTGGTACTGCTATATTACTTTTATTTGGAACAGGAGTAGTAGCAAATGTCAATTTAAATAAAACCATCGCCGAGAAACAAACTCCATGGGTTTTAATAACTGCCGCATGGGGATTTGCTGTTTTCGTAGGTGTATTTATTACTTCCCAATCTAGTGGTGCCCATCTTAACCCAGCTGTTACTTTGGGCCTAGCTGTTGCAAAAAAATTTTCGTGGTCTCTAGTTCCTGGATATTTTATATCACAACTTGCTGGAGCTATGGTTGGTAGTTGGTTAGCTTATATAACATATATAGATCACTATCGTTTAACTGATGATGAAACAACTGTGAGGAGCACATTTTGTACAGGCCCAGCGATTAAGAACATTAAGAATAATTTTTTTAGTGAGACAATTGGAACTTTTATGCTTGTGTTTGGTGCATTATTTATTGTTGAGCCTAATATTAAAATTAATGGTACTGAAGTTGAAAATTTTGGTTTAGGAGCATTGGAGGCATTACCAATTGGGATTTTGGTTTGGCTCATTGGAATGGCTCTTGGTGGGACAACTGGTTATGCAATTAACCCGGCTAGAGACTTTGGGCCAAGAATTATCTACCAGTTGCTTCCCCGAAAAAATAAAAATGCTGAATGGAATTATAGTTGGGTTCCAATTCTAGGACCTTTTTTAGGAGGAGCAATAGCAGGGATAATTTATAATTTTTTATTATAGTCCTATCATTTTGTTTTTTTCTGAAAATAAGTTTGTGGAAATAGTCAAAAGAAAAAAACCTGTGCCAGAAAGATTTTTTGTATAAACTCCAAAAAATCAAGTTTGAGGCTACACAATTGATCAAGGATCTGCTCAAAGACAGCTTTCTTTTACAAATGAAACTCACCTCTTCTAATTAAAAACTCGTTGAGTTTATCAAAAAAACTAGCACAGGCTAAACATTAGTTTTATTAATAAGTACCTAAGTGTATTTCAATCATTTCTATTAAATTCTTAATTTTCTCTTCATCGTAAGTTGATGATGTTGATGTATTTATTTTATACTTTTCTAGCTGTGCAGCAAACTGAAGAGAACACATTGCAAGCACATCCTGCTTATCCCGAACAGCATAATTTTTTTCAAGTTGCTTAATAGTACTCTCTATTTTTCTTGCTGACTCTCTAAGAGAAAATTCTTGGTCAACTGGAATTGTAAGTGGATATACCCTATTTGCAATAGTCAATTTAATTTTTAATTTTTCGCTCATAATACTAATTCATTGATGAAAGCTGCTGAATACAATAATCAACCTCTTTAATTAAATTATTTATTTTTGTTCTTGTTTGAGACTTCCCATCACTGCTTCCGAGTAAATTATTTGCTACCTTTAAAGATTTATTATCATCCTCAAGTTTTAAAACTTTATCCTTTAGTTTCTTGTTTTCCAATTCAAGAGCTATTTGTAATTCTTTAGATTTGACAATATTTAGGTGATTTTCTTTTAGCTTATTTAGCAGTGCTATAATTTTCTGTTCTAAAATTTTAATTGACTGGAGGTTTTGGTTCATTTATGACAATCAAAACGATTTATTGATAACAAATTTATTGAATCTTTTTTCATTAATAGCTTATAGGTATCATTAGTTAATAATTTTAGTTTACAAATCTTAGTAAATTTGAATTGAAAAAAATAAGATCTTTATACACTAGAAGGAACAAATTTTGAAAACCCATTACTTAATTTATTTTTTACTTACTTCTAACTTTATACTACCACAGAATGAGAAAAGTAATATTTTACCAGTGGATATCCCTATTCAGCTCTCAGGAACATTTGGAGAACTCCGAAAAAATCATTTCCATGCAGGGTTAGACATTAGAACACGCGGTCGGGAGGGATTACCAATACGATCAATAAAATCAGGTTGGATTAATAGACTTAAAGTTAGTTTAAGCGGCTATGGAAAGGCATTATATATAGAGCATAATGATGGACTTGTATCTGTTTATGCACACTTAAAAAAATTTAATCCTAGAATCGAATCCTATCTTAAGAAAAAGCAATACAGCAGAAAATCTTTTTCTATCGAGTTATTCCCTAGTGAAAATGAACTTAAAGTTAATGAAGGAGAGGTAATCGGCTACAGCGGAAATACTGGAGGATCTCTTGGTCCGCACTTACATTTTGAACTTAGGGAAGCAAATGGTCAAATTCCTATCAATCCAATACAGTATGGGAATATATACGTCGAGGATTCCAGAAATCCACAGATTCAAAGTTTTTATTTGTATAAAGGTTTTGGCCCAAATGAAAAGAGAAAAGAATTTTTGCTTGTGAAAAAAAATGACAGTGTTTATACTACAGCTGGAGTTATTGAAGCTGGAAGATTAAATATAGGTCTAGAATTTTTTGATCGTCAGAATCTTTCGCAATACAAAAATGGAATTTATAGTGCTAAAGCTAAATTGAATGGGCTTGAGATTTTTTCTTATAAAATGAATAAAATATCATTCAATGATTCTAAATATATAAATCTATTTTTAGATTATAATGAATTAATTAGTAGTAGAAGAAAAATCCATCGATTTTTTTTACATCCCGAACAAAAAATATCATTTTTAAAAGATTCAACTTTATCTGGTAAAGTTCTTATTGAAAATGGAAAATCTTATCAGTTGTTAATTCAAATACGAGATTACAACAAAAATACTAGTTATCTAGAGGCATACCTTAAAGGAATTCCAGAAATTATTTCACCTGAAATGGATGTTGAAAACTTAATACTTCAAGAAAATGAGTATAATTTCGAATTTGAAGATAAATCTGTTTTTTTTCCAAAAAATAGTTTTTTTTATGAAGTGAATTTGAAAGTCGAGGAAAAAGGTGATACTTTAAAAGTTGGTGAAAATATTTTTCCATTAAAAAAACCCTTTTCAATAAGATCCAGAATTCCTGAAGAAGACAGTTTAAAAATCTCTCAATCATTTTTAGCCTTTTTAGACAAAAATGGAAAATCATCTTTTTTAAGTGGAGACATAAATGAAGGCTATTGGGAAGCCAAATCAAAAATATTAGGAAGTTTTATAATAAGTAGAGATAGTATTGCTCCAGAAATCAGAGCTCAGAATTTTAGAAACAACCAGTGGGTAAATGATTACAGTTTTTTAAATTTTAGAATTTCAGATGATTATTCAGGTATCAAAAGATACAATGGCGAAATAAATGGAAAATGGATTTTGCTCGAATTTGAACCAAAAAAAAATAGATTATTTTACAATTTGGATGATCTTGATTTCGATACAAGTCTACATAACCTGAAAATTGAAGCAGAAGACCAAGCAGGAAATAAAACAGTTTATAAAATTAAATATTATAGGAAGACCAAATAGTTTTTAGAATTAAACCAGGTCAACTAATTTGTAAATTCTTTTAGAGAAGAAATCACATAATCTACCTCCTTTATTGAGTTAAAAATAGAAAACGAAAATCGTAGTGATGGTCTTTTCCGCAGTTCTTTAGATTGAATTGAGTTTAATACGTGTGACCCTGTAGTGCTACCAGATTGACATGCACTTCCTTTAGAACAAGCTATTCCCTTTAAATCTAAATGAAAGTCTAAAAGACTTGCTTTTTCATTATCGATTGGTAGAGCAACATTTAATAGTGTATAAGTGCTAAATTTAGTACTACTAGAAAGACCATTAAAGATAACATCAGGAAAAATATTTAATAATGAATTTTTAAAATAATTTTTCAAATTTAATATGTGAGATCTTTCGGACTCTAGATTTGAATAGGCCATTTCTAAAGCTTTATGCATTCCAACAACATTGTGTACTGATTCTGTCCCAGCTCTTAATCCTCTTTCTTGAGCGCCTCCATATATAAATGGCTCTATGCCAATGTTTTTTTTAATAAATGAAAAACCTATTCCTTTGGGTCCATGAAATTTGTGTGCCGCTGAGGAAAGAAAATCAATAGGCAGATTTTCCATATCAAAAGTATAGTGGCCAACTCCTTGAACTGCATCCGTGTGAAAAAATGCTCCATTTTCATGACATAACTCACCAACCATTTTAATATCGAGTATATTACCAATTTCATTGTTAATATGCATTAAACTTACTAACTTTTTAGAATTATCTTTTTTTAATAAAATTTCTAAATGTTCAAGATCAATTGAACCATCATTATCAATATTAATATAGTCTATATTTACTTTATGAATTTTATTTAATGCTTCTAGTGCATGAATTACAGCATGATGTTCAATTGGTGATGAAATAATAGTTTTTACCTTTAAATCTTTTACTGCACAGTTTAGTATCATATTATCCGATTCTGTACCACCAGATGTGAAAATAATTTCTTGGGGAGAAGCATTGAGCAAACCTGCTATTTTCTTCCTTGCAGTTTCAACATATTTTTTTGCATTTCTTCCAAATGCATGAGTAGAAGATGGATTTCCAAAGGAGTCTTTCATTACCGAGGAAATGGAATCTATCACCTCCTTTCTCATGGGGGTTGTAGCTGCATTATCAAAATAAACATTCATTAGCACAAAATATTAAAATTTTAGGATTCAAAATTCTCTAAAGTGTTTTTAATAATTGAAATACAATCATTGATTTGTTCATCTGTTATTGTTAAAGGCGGGGCAAATCTTATTATATTACCATGAGTAGGTTTTGCTAATAGACCACTACGCATAAAATTTAAACATATTTCCCAAGCAATATCGTTATCATAAGTATTATCTATTTCAATTGCATTCAATAACCCTTTACCTCTCACATTATTAACAATAGAACTAATTCTCGAATAGTTTTTCATAGATGACCTAAACTTTTCTCCTAGCTTAGATGCATTTGCAGCAAGATCCTCATTGACTACAATTTTTAATGCAGCCAAGCAAACAGCACAAGCCAATGGATTCCCACCAAACGTAGATCCATGCTCTCCTGGTTTAATGCAAAGCATAATTTCGTTATCAGCTAAAACTGCTGAAGCCGGAATTACACCTCCTGAGAGTGCTTTACCTAAAATTAAGATATCAGGCCTAGCATTTTCGTAATCAGTCGCTAACATTCTCCCAGTTCTTCCTAAACCAGTTTGAACTTCGTCAGCAATAAATAAAACATTATATTTTGAACACAAAGATCTTACACCTGTCAAATAACCTTGGTCAGGGATAATAACACCAGCTTCACCTTGAATAGGTTCAACCATAAAAGCGGCTGTATGAGGATTTTTTAATTTTACTTCTAACGATTCTAAATCATTATAGGGTATAATATCATAACCCGGCATGTAAGGCCCAAAATCTTTATATGATGAAGGATCATCTGAGCTTGATATAGCTGCTAAAGTTCTTCCCCAAAAGTTACCATTCGCGAAAATAATTCTAGCTTTATTTTTCGGAATTCTCTTTTTTAAATAACCCCATTTTCTTGCTAATTTAATTGCTGTCTCACCTCCCTCAACTCCAGTGTTCATAGCAAGTACCTTATCATATTTAAATAATTCTGTAATGTATTTTTCATAGGTGCCTAAAACATCGTTGTAGAAAGCTCGTGAGGTTAGGGTCAATTTTTTTGATTGAGATTCAAGTGCCTCTATTATCTCAGGGTGACAATGACCTTGATTTACAGCAGAATATGCCGATAAAAAATCAAAGTATTTTTTCCCATCCACATCCCACAAATAAACTCCTTTCCCTTTTGATAATACTACTGGCAGAGGTTTATAATTGTGTGCGCCGTGATTGTATTCAAGATCAAAAAAATATTTTGATTTAGAAATTGTTTCCAAGAGCATATACTTAGTAAGTAAAAATACTAAATATAGATCCCAAAAACCTAGAAGAGATTGTTATTTATTTTATTAACCAGACTAAATTTACAGAATGCTGAAGAAACAATTTAAAAGTTATACAAAAGGTTTACGTGTAATTGATATTAATAAGAAAGGTATGGGAGTAGCAAAATCCCCTGAGGGTATTGTTTATTTCATAAAAAATACTATCCCCGGTGACATAGTTGATGTAAATCCCTATAAAAAAAGGAAAGGATATATTGAAGCAGCGCCAATCAAGTGGGTGACTAAGTCATCAAAAAGAGTGAATCCTAGATGTGATTACTTTGGTGTATGCGGAGGTTGTAAGTGGCAAAATATGAAATATGAAGAGCAATTAGTTTACAAGGAGAAGAGCGTTATCAATGATTTAAAAAAAATAGGAAAAGTTGAAATTCAAAAAAAACTACCAATACTTGGTGCCGCCGACTCTTATTTCTATAGAAATAAAATGGAATATTCATTTTCAAAGAATCGATGGCTAACAAAAAATGAAATCGAAAAAAAGGGATCGATCAATAAAAATGCTCTCGGTTTTCATAAACAAGGAAGGTGGGATAAAGTAGTTGATATTAATTTATGTTATCTCCAAGCTGAGCCTTCAAATATGATTCGAAACGCAGTTAGAGATTTTGCTCTTAAAAACCAATTAGAATTTTTTGATCCAAGAGAAAAAAAGGGTTTTTTAAGATCGATTATCATCAGAAATACTCTCAAGGGTGAAGTTATGGTTATATTTCAATTCTTTAAGGAAAATAAAGTTCAAAGAGAATTAATTCTTGATTTTCTAAAAGTTAACTTCAAGGAAATAAAATCACTACTTTATTGCATAAATTCTAAAGAAAATGATTCGATCTATGATCAAAATATAATCTGTTTTTATGGAAAGAACTTTATAACAGAGAATATTGATAAATTAAAATTTAAAATTTATCCAAAGTCTTTTTATCAAACTAATCCTAAACAAACAAAAAAACTTTACGAAATAATTAAAGATTTTGCTGCCTTAAAGAGGGATGAAATAGTTTATGATTTGTATTCGGGAATTGGAACAATAACTCTATATCTCTCTAATTATTGCAAAAAAATAATAGGTATTGAATCAATACCAGAAGCAGTAAATGCAGCAAAAGAAAACTGCCTACTAAATCAAATTAACAATGCTTTTTTTGAGGAAGGTGAAATGATTGATGTATTTGATGAAATTTTTTTTAATAAACATGGTAAAGCTGATGTAGTCATTTTGGATCCACCTAGAGGTGGTATTCACAAAAAAATAGTAAAAAAACTTATGGTATTAGAACCAAAAAGAATTGTATATGTAAGTTGCAATAGTTCAACTCAAGCAAGAGATTTAGAACTTATTAAAGAAAAATATGAATTAAAAATTAGTCGAGCTGTTGACATGTTTCCTCAAACCCATCATGTTGAAAATATTGTACTTTTACATCTAAAGTCAAAAAATGTTTAAACCATTAATAAAGTTTTGTGTAGGACTTTTGACTCTAATACTAGTTATAAACTGCGAAAGAGATGACATATGTATTGAAGATATTAGGGAAAGTCCAGATTTAATCATTTTAATGCTTGACATTGAAAATAAAATTCAAAGAAAAGAACCCGCAGGATTTTCAATTCTTGCAATAGATAACAATGTAGAACTTCCCTCAAGGGGAACAAAGGATTCTATTGTTCTTCCGCTAAAAATTCAAGAAAACATTGTACAATTTGAATTTATTACAAACAAAGGGACTGCAGAGGAAAATATCGATACATTGCAAATTAATTATGAAAGGTTTGACAGCTTCATAAACTCAGCATGTGGTTTTAGATCAAATTATATTCTTGAAAAACTACCAGTGAGCGTATTAAATCCAGGAAATAACTGGATAAAAGGCTTTACAATATTAAGAGATACAATATCAGATGAAACTAACGCACACTTGGGTATTTTACATTAGCTTTTTATCCCTAGGCTACTCTTTGGGCCAACAAAATGATAATCTACCTATCGATGATAGTCTGAATTTAAAAAAAGTTAAATCAATAAATTTGAGAGTAGGTTTTGATCTTTACAGAACAATACTTTCCAGAGTATCTAACGACTTTGAGGGTTTTGAAATTGTTGGAGATCTTAAAGTTGGTGAAGATTTTTTTATCGCTTTAGAATTGGGAAATCTAGAAACAACCAAACAAGTAGAGCAAGTAAATTTTACTACTAATGGTAGTTATCTTAAAATGGGATTTGATTACAACATGCTTGAAAATTTAGAGGGTATGAATAATCATATAACTATAGGTGCAAGGATTGGATCAAGCAAACACAATCAAATTTTGAACAGCTACACTATACTCGATCGAACAAGATACTGGTCAACTTCTGATTTACCAGTTACAAACGGATTTGCAACTGGAGAAAGATCTGATTTAAATGCACTTTGGTTTGAAGTTGTATTAAATTTTAAAGTTCAAATTTTAAAAAATATATACTCGGGTGTAAGTCTTAGATTAAACAGATTGATAAGTGATAAAATACCTTCAAATTTTGATAACATTTATATCCCAGGATTCAACAAAAAAACACAAGACAATATATTTGGAGCTGGATTTAATTATACTCTTACTTATAATTTTTCGCTTTTATCCAAAAAAAAATAAGTCTAACTATTTAAACTTGTGAACTTTTTTGGAACCTTCATAGATTCTGAAATGTAATAAACGAGATTCAAGTTTTCCATTAAAAACTTTAATTTTCTTACTGGGTCTTAAGCCAATAAATTTAGAAGCCTCTATGTTAGAGGAAATTAACCACGCGTCAGTATTAGGAAATCCGGTTTTAAAATTATCACCTATACTTTTGTATAGATATTTTATATCACCTTTCAATCTATGTCCATATGGTGGATTAGTTAGAAGGTGTAAATTTTTTTTATTTTCTTTTTTTATCTGAAAAAAATCTACTCGATCTACTTTAATAAATCTATCTAGTTTAGCATTCTTGATGTTTTCTTTTGTTTTTTTTATTGCTGATGGTGCTTTGTCTGAACCTTTTATCAGTATTTTAGGGTCTATAACCTTATTTAATTGACTATCAATGATAAGTTTATAAAGCTTAGCATCAAAATCATTCCACTTTTCAAAAGAAAAACTTTTCCTATTTATATTTGCGGGAATTTTAGAAGCCAACATCGCTGCTTCTATTAAAAAAGTGCCACTACCACACATTGGATCTAAAAAATCATTTTTAGCTTCCCAACCAGAAAGGTAAATAAGTCCAGCTGCAAGTACCTCATTTATAGGTGCAATATTAGTTGAAGCCCTATATCCTCTTTTATGAAGGGATTCACCTGAGCTATCTAAAGAAATTGAACATAAATTATTTTGAATATGTAAATTGATTTTTATATCAGGTGATGTCTTGTCAACGTTAGGCCTTTTGTTATATTTTTTGCGAAAACGGTCTACCAAACCGTCTTTAGCCTTTTGAGAAGCATAATGAGAATGATTAAATATTGTGCCTTGAACTACGCTATCAATCATAAATTTTGAAGAAATATTCATATACTTTTCCCAAGGAAATTCATAAAACACATTGTATAATTGATTCTCATTATCAATTTTGCATTTATAAATGGGTTTTAAGATTTTTAAAGCAGTTCGAAGACTAAGGTTTGCTTTGTATAAAAATCCCTTATCACCCTCGAAGGACACAATTCGATTGCCTTTAATAACTTTTTTAGCCCCTAAGTCAACTAATTCTTTTTCTAGTATATCCTCAAAGCCATAGAAAGTCTTTGCCAACATTTTAAAATCTACCGACACTTTAAATAAGAAGTTATATTAGAAATCAAAAATAGCATTAATTAGATCAAATATTTTTTAATTCTTTTAGATAAATAAAACATAATCTCAATTTTTAAAGACAAATTTCTTTTAGTAATTTTGCAGTAATGAAAATCGAGGCATTAAATTCAGACAAAATGGGAATCATTTCAAGTCTGCTTTGCTTGTTGCATTGCGCCATTACCCCCCTTTTATTCATTTCGCAACCAACAATTTTAAATAGCTACACAGACTTGCCAGAAATATGGTGGCGTTTAGCAAGTTTATTGATTATCCCTGTATCATTATATGCGGTCTATAGATCAAACAAAAACACAACTAACAGGTCTTTAGGAGTTGCTATGTGGTTATGTTGCTTTATTCTTTTATCAACTATTATTAATGAAGCATTTGAAATATTTTCTTTAAAAGAATATTTCAGTTATGGAGCGTCAATCGCACTTGGTTTTTTACATGTATACAACCTAAAATATTGTACTTGCGAAGATGATGATTGTTGCACTCACAAATAATTCTTACTGTTTTTCAATTGGATCTTTAGGCTCTTTCCATGTTGTATAAAGCGAGTCTAGATTATATGTAAGCGCTGTTGGATCCAAATCGATAATACTATCACCATATGCCCTTTGTAAAATATCTTCTATTAAAAAATCTTCATAAACAGTTTCAGGATTATAAGTATCTTTCAATGACAACTTAAACATAGAAGCAGTTGTTTGATATAAAAATGCCCTCCAACCATTACGTAAATCTTTAACAAGTGAATGAGTTGTCTCACCTGTTTGTCGATGGACTAACTTTATTAAGATCCTTCCCTGTGATCTTGAAAGTTTTCTTAGCTCTTGTTCAAATTCAGAATAGATGAACTTTTCAATACGCTTCATGTAAATTTTCTTTGATCTTTTACTTTTAATCTCTTTCAATCTTTTACTAAGAGTATCTAAACGATCTGAAGCTAGTTTAGCATAGGGATAAACTCTAAGTGTTCTATTTCTAAGTAAAACATAATCTTTTAATTCATCAATAGTTTTAAATTTCAAAGGCTGAAAAAGAACTACTTCTTTAAGACGAATTCCTGACTGTGGAATTGAATCTGTCTCAAATTTGTAGAGTAACTCTGGCTCGATATCGTTTTCACCATTTTGTTGAGCAATGATAATGTTTCCTAAAATCATTAAAAGCGTATTTAGAAATAATCGATTCATTTATTTGAAAATTAACTCCATTGTTGGTCAAAATTACAAATATTTTGAAGTACAACTTTTGTTACGGAATATTCTTATTTTTGATAAATTAATTATTTGTAGATGAGTATTCTTAATAAAAAATCACTTTTATTTTTAGAAAAATATTTAAACAATGCTTCCCCAACTGGATATGAAAGTACTGGGCAAAAAGTCTGGATGGACTACCTCAAGCCTTATGTGGATAATTTTATAACTGACATTTATGGGACTGCTGTCGGAGTAATTAATCCCGACTCTGAATACAAAATAGTAATTGAGGGACACTCAGATGAAATATCTTGGTATGTAAACTACATAACTGACAATGGATTAATTTATGTCATTAGAAATGGAGGTAGTGATCATCAAATTGCTCCATCAAAATGGGTGAATATTCATACAAAAAATAGGATCATAGAAGGTGTGTTTGGTTGGCCAGCAATACACACTCGAAAACATGGCAAAGAAGAAGTTCCAAAATTAGAAAACATTTTTATTGACGTAGGTGCTAAAGATAAAAAAGAGGTTGAAAAAATGGGGATTCATGTTGGTTGTGTAATTACATATCCTGATTCTTTTAAAATACTTAATAATAATAAATTTATTTGTCGTGCAATAGATAACAGAATAGGTGGATTTATGATTGCCGAAGTTGGTCGTCTACTTAATGAAAATAAAGTAAAACTACCGTTTGGATTATATATAACAAATTCCGTCCAAGAAGAAGTTGGTTTAAGAGGGGCCGAAATGATAACACAAACAATAAAACCCAATATTGCAATAGTAACAGATGTATGCCATGACACAACTACACCAATGATTGATAAAAAAATTGAGGGACATACTGAAATTGGAAGCGGTCCTGTAATTTCTTATGCTCCTGCAGTTCAAAATAATTTAAGAGAGCGAATTATTGAGATAGCTTCAAATAGAAAAATCCCTTTTCAAAGACTAGCCTCTTCTAGATTCACTGGAACAGACACAGATGCATTCGCATACAGTAACGGTGGTGTAGCCTCTGCATTAATATCATTGCCATTACGTTATATGCATACAACAGTTGAAATGGTCCATCGTAATGATGTTGAAAATGTAATTAAGTTGATTTATGAAACTGTTCTTTCCATTAAAAATGGGGAGTCATTTAGTTACTTTGATTTAAATTAAAAGAGTCAAATACTAAATTCTATCTCTAATTAACAAAGCTTTATTAATTCTTTTTACTACACCAGGACCCTCATAGATAAACCCAGTGTACATTTGAACTAAACTAGCTCCTGCACTGAGTTTTTCGATAGCATCTTCTGGTTCATGGACTCCTCCTACACCAATAATTGGAAAAGCATTTTTACTTTTTTCATTTAAAAACTTTATGACTTCAGTACTTTTATCTTTTAATGGTAAACCGCTAAGCCCTCCAGTTTCATTTTTTTTAGATGATTTTAAATTTACCCTTTCTAATGTAGTATTTGTCGCAATTACACCGTCTATCTTTAGATCGATTACTATTTGAACAACGTCTAACAATTGTTTTTTGTTTAAATCAGGTGCGATTTTAAGAAGAATTGGTTTTCGCTTATCTTTATTTTTATTTAAATCTGAAAGAGTAGACAAGAGTTTTTTTAAATTACTTTTCTCTTGTAGTTCTCTTAAATTTGGGGTGTTTGGAGAACTTACATTTACAACAAAGTAATCTACGTAATCAAAAAGCATATTAAAGCAATACACATAATCTTTCACTGCATTTTGATTAGGAGTAGTTTTATTTTTCCCAATATTGCCTCCAATAAGAACACCCTTATTTTTTTTTAACCTCGTGATTGCTGATTCTACCCCTTCATTATTGAAGCCTAGTCTATTGATAAGCCCTTTATCTTCTGTTAATCGAAACATACGCTTTTTTGGGTTTCCATCTTGTGGTTTCGGTGTTAAAGTACCTATTTCAATAAAACCAAATCCAAAATTTGATAATTCATGATAAAGTTTTGCGTCCTTATCAAAACCGGCTGCAAGTCCGACTGGATTAGGAAAATTTAAACCAAACAAATGACGCTCTAATCTTTTGTCTTTTATGACATAAATCGAGCGTACAACATTCGAAATACCTGGAATTTTATTTGATAATTTTATTAATTTAAAAACAGTATGATGAACAAATTCTGGATCGAATAAAAAAAATAATGGTTTTAAAAGGAGCTTATACATACTATTTTAAAAAAAAACCCGCTCTTAGCGGGCATAAGAAATAATCATTTTTTAGAAGGTGGAAGATTTAATTTAGAGCTGAGTTCTAGTGAAATCGCTGTCCTTTCAATCTTTAATTTACCTGCTAGTGTTTCAATAACACAGGTATTGTCTTTATTATTCAATTCCATTACTTTACCATGAAGTCCACTCTTAGTGATTACCCTGTCTCCTTTTTTCATGGAGTTCATAAAGCTTTTTTCTTTTTTTTGCCTACGCTGCTGAGGTAAGATTATAAAAAAGAAAAAGACTACAAGCATTAAAAGTAGGAAAGGTAGTTGACCAGATAAGCCTTCAGACATATTATACTGATTATTTTAATTTTGTTGTCGAGCTTTGGCTTGAGCTTCTCTTTGTTTTTGTTTGATAGGGTCAGGTGTAACGTTCGCTTTAATTCTTAACATTTCCCTACCTGAGGATGTATTTGCTGAAAGTGTTACAGACTTTTGCTGCATTCCGGGTTTATTATTTGAATCAAAACTGACTGTAATAGTTTCAGACTGACCAGGCTTGATTGCTGTATTTTTCGGATATTTTGGTACTGTACAACCACAGCTACCCCTTGCATCAACGATTATTAGGTCTGAATTTCCGGTGTTTGTAAAAGAAAAATCGGTTGTGACTTTATCACCCTCATTAATTGTTCCAAAGTCATGAGTAGTCTTGTTGAAAGTCATTACTGGTCCCTCAGAATCAGTAGATGATTTTGATGATGATGCCTGTATTGTCTCAACTGAAGTAGAATTATTTATTTTTTTAGCTGCACTTTCTTGGCAAGAAATAAATACAACTAGAAAAATTGTGAGAATATATGAAAGAGTTTTTTTCATCCTTTAATTTTTTAATTTTATCAAAATTAACAAAAAATGTTTTTACAACAAGCCCCTACCAGATTTCATTAGTCTATTTTGTTTTTTAAAATCTTTTACTAATTTATTTAAAACTCCATTAATAAAATTATTACTGTTGGGAGTAGAATAATCTTTAGCAATCTCTAAATATTCATTTAATGTCACATTTGTAGGAATATCTTCAAAGTAAAGTAATTCTGCAATTGCAGTTCTAAGGATAACTTGATCTAAAAATGCAATTCTTTCAAGGTCCCAATTAGGTGTCTTACCTTCTATTTCAACAAGCAGATCTTCTTTTTTAGAAATAACAAGATTAAGTAATTGTATTCCAAACTTTAAATCTTCTTCTTTCTCTTCTGGATTGGGAAATTTTAAGTTATTGGGATCCTTAAAATCCAAATTTTTAAATGTTTTTAACAAAAAAGTATTTACTAATGGCAAGTCTGCACCCCATGTTAAATTTTGATCTTCAAGATAATTATATAAGTAAGTTGATGGAGCAATTATATTCTTGAAAAAATCTATTAGAGAGCTTTTGTCAGAAATCAAATTAGGATTTTTAACTAAAGATTTATTTTTAAAATTATCAGACCTAATTATCTTCAAAACAAGTTTTTTTATGAATTTAAATTCTAAATCCCATTTTATAAAATTTCGCTTTTTGATTTGTCTCTCAAGCTCAATATGGTTATTTAAAAATTCAAGTGCTTTATTTTTGGCTAAATAATTAAGTCCTTTAAAATTTTCATCTTTTTTTATGTTGTTTTTTTTGTAAGCCTTGATTTGTTCATTAGTATGATTTTTGACTTCTTTGAAAAGTGATAGTATCAAAACGTATAGATCGTATGTGTCATATATACTTTTATTAAAAAAAATAATTTCGTCTTTAATTTTTTTTCCCTTATCTAAGCTAAAAGAGTAAACAGATTGAATAATTTTTATCCGAATGTGCCTCCGAGTTAACATAGTTTAGAACTTTAATTTCGTAAAATTAATTCAATAAAAATTATCATGAGTTTAATCTAACAAAAAGTTTAAAGAATAAAATAATACATCTTCATTTGTTTACCTTTGAGAGACTGATGAGGGCATTACAATATTTAAACAAATATTTCTACAAGTACAGAACAAAACTATTTTTAGGATTTCTAATTACTATTATCGCCCGGATTTTTTCATTAGTTGCACCACGTTTAATTGGAAATTCATTAACAGCAGTTGAAAGATACATAAGCTCTGAAAAAACTGACTTTGATAATATTAAAAGTATTTTATTGATTAATATAGTGGTAATTGTAGTTACAACCTTTATTTCAGGTTTTTTCACATTCTTGATGCGTCAAACTATAATAAATGTTTCTAGGTATGTGGAGTTTGACTTAAAAAATGAAATTTTTTGGCACTACCAAAAACTGACACAACGTTTTTACAAAAATAATCGTACTGGTGATTTGATGAATCGCATAAGTGAAGATGTTGGGAAAGTAAGAATGTATGTTGGCCCAGCATTTATGTACAGTATTAATACTATCTCATTATTTATAATAGTAATTTCATATATGCTTAGTATTGCCCCAGAATTAACTCTTTACGCATTATTACCCTTACCAATATTATCTATCACAATTTACAAGCTAAGTAAAGTTATCAATATAAAAAGCACACTTGTTCAAGAAGTTTTATCGAAAATGTCATCTTATGCTCAAGAGAGTTTCACTGGAATTTCAGTAATAAAGTCATATAATATTCAAAATAGAATTTTTGATGGTTTTGAAGATTTATCAAAACAGAGTTATCAAAAAAACATGTCTCTGGCTAAACTTCAAGCATGGTTTTTCCCTTTGATGATACTTTTAATAGGTTGTAGCAATATAATTGTAATTTATGTCGGAGGTTCAAAATATATTAATAATGAAATTGCTATTGGAGTACTAGCAGAATTTATTATATATATAAATATGCTTACATGGCCAGTTGCTGTAGTTGGTTGGGTGACTTCAATTATCCAACAAGCAGAGGCTTCACAAAAAAGAATTAATGATTTTTTAAAGGAGACTCCTGAGATTAAAGACGGGCGGGGTGTAAAAAGTTATATTCAGGGTTCGATTGAATTCGATGATGTATCACTATTTTATCCTGAGACAAAGATTAAAGCTGTTAATAGTGTGAAACTAAAAATATCAGCCGGAAGTACAATAGGTATAATAGGAAATATAGGTTCGGGTAAAACTTCCCTTTTAAATTTGATAGTTCGCTTATATGATCCCGTTAGTGGAGTTATAAAAATTGACGGTATCGATATCAAAAAATACTCTTTAAAAAAGCTTCGTAAAGCCATCGCCTACGTCCCACAAAACAATTTTTTATTTTCTGAAAGTATTGAAAATAACATAGGTTTAGGATCAAAAAATGCAAAATTTAATGATATAGTTGTGGCAAGCAAAAAAGCAGTGGTACACGAAAATATTATTAGTTTTTTAGATGGATACAAAACACTTCTGGGTGAAAGAGGTGTTACACTTTCAGGAGGACAAATACAAAGAATTTCAATTGCAAGAGCAATACTTAAGGACTCAAAAATATTACTCCTGGATGATTGTCTTTCATCTGTCGACTCTGATACTGAGATGGAAATCTTAGAACATTTAAAATCTATTTCAAAAAATAAAACAACAATTATTGTAAGTCATAGAATATCGTCATTAAAACATGCTGAAAAAATTATTGTTTTCGAAAATGGTAAAATAGTTCAACAAGGCAAACATCAAGAATTGATGGGGGTTAAGGGCTATTATCAAGAATTATTTCAAAAACAAAACGCTGAGCATAGCAAATAATTTGTTTTGTTTAATTTTTTTAATAAAATTGCTAATTATTCATTATAAACTTCAAACAAAGTGACAAATAATTTGAGTGAAAATCAAGAAGAAATATTTTCTAAGGTGCTTAGGGCTGGAAGAAGGACTTATTTTTTTGATGTAAGAGAAACAAAAGCTAGTGATTATTATCTAACCATTACTGAGAGCAAAAAATTCACAAATGAAGATGGTTCATTTTACTATAAAAAACATAAAATCTATGTTTATAAGGAAGATTTTGAAAATTTTTCAGAATTTTTAAATGAAACAATGTCATTTATTTTTGATCAAAGAGGTACAGAGGTTATTAGTGAGCGTCACCAAAAAGATTATTCTCCTGACAGAATTAATACTGATTAATCTTTTTTCAAATAATTAGTATGTAATTAATTGTTTTTAAAATTGAAATTTAGGAACCAACTCCAGCATTTATTGAAAATTAGAGTTTAAAAATTAAAATAATTAATAATGGCATTAACAGAATCTTTTATGCTTCCATTAGGCACAAAAGCTTCATCATTTAAATTACCTAACGTAGTAAATGGTGAAATGCAAGAGCTTTTGAGACTGAAGGGTTCAAATGGAACTTTAATTATTTTTATGTGCAACCATTGTCCATATGTAATTCACCTTTTAGATAGTATCTTAAATACTTCACAAAAATTATTTAACAAAAAAATAAAAACTATTGCCATATCTAGCAATAGCATAATTACCCATCCCCAAGATGGCCCCGATGAAATGAAAAAATTAGCTATTTCAAAAAAATTTAATTTTCCTTATTTGTATGATGAAACTCAAGAAGTTGCAAAAAGATATAAAGCTGAATGCACACCTGACTTTTATTTATTCGATAAAAAATTAATTTTAAGTTACAGAGGCAGATACGATCAGTCAAGACCTGGCAATCAAACAAAAGTAAGTGGCTACGACTTACATAAGGCTGTTGATTTAATGATATCCAATTCTGGTCAACTAAAAATGCAGTATCCGAGCATGGGTTGCAATATAAAATGGCACCCTTGAAATAGAGCCTTAAAATTTAATTAATTCTACTTCAAAAATTAGTGTGGCATTAGGTGGTATAATTCCTCCAGCACCTTGCGATCCATATGCAAGATTACTGGGTATAACAAATCTTGCTTTAGACCCCTTATTTAAAAGCATTATACCCTCATCCCATCCAGCAATAACCTGCCCAACTCCTAATGAAAATGTTATAGGTTCATTTCTCTGATAAGAAGAATCAAACACTGTTCCATCAGTAAGACTTCCTTTATAGTGAACCGAAACTTTATCACCTTTTAAAGGACTATTTCCGATCCCAGGTTTTAAAATAGAATAGTATAATCCATTTTTAGTTTTTTTCATACCAATAGTGATTGATGCAATAGCTTTTTTTGAAGATTCAATAGCTTCTTTTTTTCTAATTTCGCCTTGGCTATTAAATTGTTCAAATGCTAATACTGAATCCCACTTTTTAGAATCTTCTCCATAACGATCTATTGTTATGTTTTTGATAATATCATCCCTTACAATTTGATTTACAACATCCTGCCCTTTTTTCACATAACCAAAAACTGTATGCTTTCCATCAAGCCAACTGGTTGGAACATGAGTTATAAAAAATTGGCTTCCATTTGTGTTAGGTCCTGAATTTGCCATAGAAAGTGTACCTGCCCTGTAATGCTTCAAATCTTTATGAAATTCGTCATCAAACTTATAGCCTGGATCACCAGTTCCTGATCCAAGAGGGCAGCCTCCTTGAATCATAAAATCATCAATAACCCTATGGAATTTCAATCCATTATAAAATGGCTCCCCCAGCTCCTTATAATTGTTTTCCTTTAGTCCCTCAGATAAATTAATAAAGTTAGCTACTGCCCCCGGTGTTAGTCTATATGTTAATTCAATTAGAATCTCCCCTTTTGAAGTTTCAATTCTTGCAAATATTCCTTCCATTTAAATTTTCTTTAGAGTAAATATATCAATATCATTAATTAAAAGTTCTTAGTTTGCAATTTCACTCATAAATTTTAACCTGTAAAGTCTTAATTCCTCCTCGTCATATTCACCCTTAAATTCTTCTTCAGCGAGCTTTATCGAATTTGAATCAGATTCAATAAAATATTCGTAAAGCTGATTTAACTGATCCTCATCAAAAATTTCTTCTAAATAATAATTAATGTTTAATTTTGTTCCGGAAAATACAATTGATTCCATTTCTTCAATCAAATCCTTAATTTCCATACCTTTCCCGTTTGCAATGTCCTCAAAAGGTAATTTTCTATCAATATTTTGTATTAGGTAAAGTTTTAATCCAGAATTTACTCCTGTACTTTTTACAACTAAATCGTCTGGCCTTGTAATATTATTTTCATTAACGTATATTTTAATTGTCTCTACGAATTTTTGTCCATATCGCTTTGCTTTGCCTTCACCAACACCATTAATATTTGACAACTCTTTGTTCGTAATTGGATACTTTAAACACATTTCTTCTAATGAATTTTCCAGAAAAACTGCATATGGGGGTACTTCATTCACCTTTGCCACGTCTTTTCTAAGCTTAATTAAAATCTGCATAAGTCTTTTATCAAAAATTATATTTTCCTTATTACTTTTAAATTCTGTGGTGTCAATAGTTTCATATTTGTGGTCCTCTGACATTAAGAAGCTCCCAGGCTGTTTGAGAAAAGATTCTCCTTTCGAAGAAAGACGAATCAAACCATAATTATCAATTTCTTTCGACAAAAAACCTGAAACAATTGCCTGCCTTATTAGGGCCCTCCAGAAAGAAGACTCCTTTTGTGATCCGGAACCAAATGCTGATGATATGTTTGTTTTGTGCGATTTGATCAATGCAGTATTTTCACCCATTAAGGTTTTAATCAATTCTTTAGCTTTATAGATTTCTCTTGTCTCTTTAACTACTTTTAATAAAATCTCTAATTCAATTTTAGCTTCAAGTTTATTTTTAGGATAACGCATATTATCATCCATATCACCTCCTTCTCCAGTTTCATTGTCAAATTCTTCACCAAAATAATGTAAAATAAATTTTCTTCTTGAAATCGAAGTTTCTGCATAAGCAACCATATCTGATAACAATGCCATACCGATCTCCTTTTCAGCCAAAGGTTTGCCAGACATGAATTTTTCTAATTTTTCAATATCCTTATATGAATAAAATGCTAAACAATGTCCCTCACCACCGTCGCGACCAGCACGACCAGTTTCCTGATAATAACTTTCAATACTTTTAGGAATGTCGTGATGAATAACAAATCTTACATCAGGTTTATCTATTCCCATTCCAAATGCTATTGTCGCAACAATTATGTCACAATCATCTTTTAGAAATTGATCTTGATTAAATATTCTAGATTTTGAATCCAATCCTGCATGATAGGGTAAAGCATTAATTCCATTTACTTGTAGTATTTGAGCAAGCTCCTCAACACGTTTTCTTGATAAACAGTAAATAATTCCAGACTTACTAACATTTTGCTTTACAAAACGAATGATATCATGATCTATATTTTTTGTCTTTGCTCTAACTTCATAATATAGGTTTGGCCTGTTAAAAGATGATTTAAAAATTTTAGCATTTAGAATCCCTAAATTTTTCATTACATCTTCCTGTACTTTTGGAGTTGCAGTGGCTGTAAGGGCAATGATGGGTATTTTTTGATCAAACTGTTCTACAATATATTTTAGGTTTCGGTACTCAGGTCGAAAGTCATGCCCCCATTCAGAAATGCAATGAGCCTCATCAACAGCTAAAAAAGAAATAGTGACAGATTTTAAAAAATCAATAGTTTGGCTTTTAGTTAGAGATTCTGGAGCAACATAGAGTAGTTTTGTCACACCGGAAGTTATATCATTTTTGACTTGAGCTATTTCTGTTTTATTTAAAGAAGAATTAAGAACATGTGCAATTCCGTTTTCTGTAGAAATACCGCGCAGAGCATCTACTTGATTTTTCATTAATGCGATTAAAGGAGAAACTATAATTGCAGTCCCTCTTTGAACTAAAGCTGGGAATTGATAGCATAGTGATTTTCCTCCACCAGTTGGCATTATAACAAAGGAGTTTTCTCTATTTAAAAGATTTCTAATAACGTTCTCTTGTAGTCCTTTGAAACTGTTGAAACCAAAAAGTTTTTTTAATTGAAATTTGAGCTCATCAATCTTCATCAAGAGGAAATAGAGTTGAATTATTTAAAGGAAATATTTATTTCTAAGATAAAAATAATTAACGATAACCTATAAGCCTTTTTTAATAAAAATGAGAGTAAAAGGTTAGATAAAATAGTTAACATTCCAAATTGTTTTTGATATTTTTGCTTAGAAAGCAAAACAAATATTAATTAAAATCAAATGAGTGCTGAATCACCGAAGGATGAGATGTCATTTTTGGATCATTTGGAAGAGTTACGTTGGCACTTAATTAGATCTGTATTAGCAATACTTTTTATAGCAATTTTTGCCTTTATTTTCAAAGACTTTATTTTTGACGTTCTTCTTTTTGGTCCAAAACAAAAAGATTTTATTACCTATAAATGGTTTTGTTCAATATCCCAAACTATAGGTCAAGGTAACAGCTTTTGTATAGAAGAGCTGCCTTTCAGAATTCAGAGTAGAACTATGGCAGGTCAATTTTCCGCACATCTATGGACATCAATTTTGGCAGGATTTATTTTAGCATTCCCTTATATTGTATTCGAATTTTGGAAGTTTATAAGCCCCGGTCTCTATGAAAATGAAAGAAAAAATGCAAGAGGTTTTATTTTTATTTCTTCTGTATTATTTTTTTTAGGGGTATTGTTCGGATATTATATTGTAACACCGCTATCGATAAACTTTTTAGGAAACTACTCTGTGAGTAGTGAAATTTTCAACGATTTTGATCTTAGTAGCTATATTGGACTATTACGAGCGTCAGTGTTGGCCTCAGGTATAATTTTTGAATTGCCAATTGTTGTTTATTTTTTAACTAAAGTAGGAGTCATTACACCAAGTTTTTTAAAAAAAAATAGAAAAATTTCTTTAGTTGTTGTTCTAAGCTTATCAGCTATAATAACGCCCCCTGATATTGCAAGTCAAATAATTGTAAGTATTCCTATATTAATTCTTTATGAAGTTAGTATTTTGATATCTAGAATTGTAACCAGAAAACAACAAAATATTTAAAACTATATAATGAAACTAAAGGCAGAAAAAATTGAAAAGGCTTATAAAGGCAGAAAAGTTGTCAAAGGAATTTCACTAGAAGTTTCTCAAGGCGAAATAGTAGGTTTATTAGGGCCAAATGGCGCAGGAAAAACTACTTCATTTTATATGATTGTTGGGCTTATAAAACCAAATGATGGTTCTATTTTTTTAAACAATAATGAGATAACTAAACTTCCCATGTACAAAAGAGCTCAAAAAGGAATTGGATATCTTGCTCAGGAGGCCTCCGTTTTTAGAAAACTTAGTGTTGAGGATAATATATTAAGTGTTCTACAAATGACAAATCTTAGTAAATCTGAACAAAAAGAAAAAATGGAATCATTATTAAAAGAGTTTGGTCTTGAACATATTCGTAAAAATAGAGGAGACTTACTTTCGGGAGGTGAGAGGAGAAGAACTGAAATAGCTAGAGCTCTTGCAACAGATCCAAAATTTGTTCTTCTTGATGAGCCTTTTGCTGGTGTCGATCCTGTGGCAGTTGAAGATATTCAGAGAATAGTTGCCCACCTTAAAAGAAAAAATATAGGCATACTTATAACAGACCATAATGTTCAGGAAACTTTAGCTATCACTGACAAAACATATCTAATGTTTGAAGGAAATATTCTAAAAGCTGGTACGCCTCAAGAATTATCTGAGGATAAAATTGTAAGAAAAGTCTATTTAGGTAAAAACTTTGAACTTAGAAAAAAGAAATTACTATTTTAATATGAATCTCTTTATTTAAAACCATGTCTAAATTTTCTACCAACGAATATCAATAAATTTATAAGAATATAAATCAAAATGATCATTGGAAATGCAGTGAAACAAAAAATAAAAAAAAGGGGGATGCTTAAAGTTATAAGAACTATTTTTTTTAAACTTTCAATTTTAAATGATATTGATTTTAATGAAAAAAAAGGAATATTGTTATTCATTAGTAAACTCGAGATTATAATTATGACTAAAAAAGTAGTTTTGGATTCTATAAAATATCTAAAATCCATTAACAAGGGATTTTCAATAACTAATGGTAAACTAACAATAAATAGAGCATTAACTGGAGCGGGAAGCCCTTTAAATTCATTTCTAACATCCCTCGTGATATTAAACCTCGATAAACGTATTGAAGTTGCTAGAGTTATCAAAAAACTCATAAAACCTAGTGGCACAAATGAAATATTTAATTCATTTTCAAAAAGATCAAAAATAAAATTTGTAGCCTTAATATCTATTCCAGCGAGTAAATTATACATAACAATTCCTGGAACCATTCCACATGTTATTAAGTCTGCCATTGAATCAAATTGAATTCCAAAGTCATTTTCAACCTTAAGTAGGCGTGAAATAAGACCATCAAATAAGTCAAAAAAAGTCCCTAGAAGTACTAAAAAAAAAACTATCTCGAAAAAACCTTTTAAAGCAAAAAACACCGCAAAGCAACCACTGATTAGATTTAAAGCTGTTAAGGTATTAGGTATACTCCTTTTTAATATTTGCACTAAAAATATTCTAAGTTTTTGACAAGATAATAATTGCTATAGCTTCAAAAAAATTAATTTCGTAAAAATGTTTAGTCAATTTAAATACCTTTTTTTATCAATATTGTCTGGTTTAGCACTTGGGCTTGCCTGGCCAACAAATGGTTTTACCTTACTAATTTTTATATCTCTAATACCACTACTCTATCTTGAAAAACTTGTAAGGAACGATTTTAATCATAGAAAAGCTGTAAGAATATTTTGTTATAGTTATTTAAGTTTTTTGATTTGGAACTTGATTACAACGTGGTGGCTTTACAATTCTACTTTTTATGGGATGCTTTTTGCAAATTTTTGTAATAGTTTATTTTACTCTATAATTTTTTTGTTGTTTTACTGGGTCAAGAGCAGAATGCCATTACGAAGTGCTTATATATTTTTTAGTTGTTGTTGGCTAGCTTTTGAAAAGCTTCACTTAACGTGGGACTTTTCCTGGTCATGGTTAAATTTGGGTAATGTTTTTTCTGAGAAAACTAATTGGATTCAATGGTATGAGTATACAGGTACTTTTGGTGGTTCATTATGGGTTCTAATATTAAACATATGGATTTATGAAATAATCAAGAGTTCTAATTTTAAGAAATTAAATTTTAGTATAAAAAAAACTATTGGCCCAATTCTTTTTATCGTAATTCCCATAATTTTTTCTATTTATTTATCTAGACAAATAAAATATAAAGGAGAAAAATTACAAGTAGTAATAATGCAACCAAATATTGATCCTTACAGTTCAAAATATCAAATATCAAATATTTCGTCATTAGAAAATTTTATTAAAGACTCAAAAGCATTTATATCAAATAAAACATCATATGTTATAAATCCTGAAACTTTTTTTGCTGAAGGTTATGGTGAAGAGTTAAGCAAATTTAAATCTAGTTTACTTCATAAAGAAATTCAAAAAATTCTTTATGATTATCCAAATTTAGAGTTTATAACTGGTATTCAGTTTTTCAATAAATATTTTCAAGAGAAACCACCATCATTGACAGCTAATTTAGTTCGTGAAAATTTGTGGTTAGAATTCTATAACAGTGCTTTAAGTGAGCAATTTGAAAAAGAATTTGAAGTGTACCATAAATCAAAATTAGTAGTAGGTGTGGAAAATATGCCTTTTAAAAATATTCTAAAACCACTTTTAGGAGACGTACTAATCAATTTAGGTGGAACTGTTTCGAGTAGGGTTACTCAAAACAATCGCTCTGTTTTCAATCATAATTCTATTTCCAAAAAAATTGCTCCAATAATTTGTTATGAATCAATTTTTGGTGAGTTTGTAACAGGATTTACCAAAAAAGGAGCAAATTTTTTTGCAATATTAACTAATGATGCTTGGTGGGGAAAGACTCCTGGACATAAACAACTTTTAAGTTACTCCCGACTTCGAGCTATTGAAAATCGAAGGGATATTGTAAGAAGTGCAAATACGGGAATATCAGCAATCATTAACGCAAGGGGAGAAATCATAAATAAAACAAAATACAATACAAAAGCTGTGCTTGTTGGAGAAATTAGTCCTAGATCAGAATTGACCTTCTACACTATTTATGGAGATCTAATTGGACGGTGGGCCATATTTATTTCTGGAATTCTGATGCTTATCGCTATTAGTGGCCGTCTAAAGAAAATATAAATTTAAGAGTCTTTGCCTGATAAAATGAATTTAAATTTTTAATTATCAACAAATTTTATTAAATGATTGCATTTTTTAGATAAAAATTTATTTTTGCAAAAAAAACTTGTCTTATGTATTGGACACTTGAACTTGCCTCATATTTAAGCGACGCACCATGGCCTGCAACAAAAGATGAATTAATTGACTTTTCAATTAGAACCGGAGCTCCACTTGAGGTTGTTGAAAATCTTCAGTCAATGGAAGATGAAGAAGATATTTACGAATCAATTGAAGAAATTTGGCCGGACTTCCCTACAGAAGAAGATTACCTGTGGAATGAAGACGAATATTGATTCATTCCAAGAATGAATATTAGTAACTGTTATTATAACATTTTTTTTTAATTATTTTTACTTGACTGAAAAGTTATTATGGGCTTACTAAATACTATTATTAAAACTTTTGTTGGAGACAAAACAAAAAAAGATCTCAAACAAATAAGTCCATTGGTAGATAAAATAAATAAATACCAAAAAGATCTTGAAAGTTTAAACCATGACAAACTCCGAAATAAAACAGAGGAATTTAAATCTCGATTATTTGAAAAAAACAAAATGCTTTTTGAGAAAGTTGATTTACTTAATAAAGAGGTAGAAACTACAGAAGCTATTGATGAAAAAGAAAGTTTATACAAAGAAATCGATAAACTAAATGAAGATATTCAGGAAAATACTGACATTTTTTTGAATGAGATACTTCCTGAGGCTTTCGCTGTAATTAAGGAAACTGCTAGAAGATTTGTTGACAATTCGAAAATTAAAGTAAAAGCAACAGCTTATGATCGACAGTTATCCCAATTAAAGTCGTACGTTAATCTAACAAATGATTTTTCTGTATGGTCTAATTCTTGGGATGCAGCAGGTAAACCAATCACCTGGGACATGGTTCATTATGATGTCCAGTTAATTGGTGGTATTGCTCTTCATCAAGGCAAAATTGCAGAAATGCAAACAGGAGAGGGGAAAACATTGGTTGCCACTTTACCAGTTTATCTTAATGCTCTGACTGGAAAGGGCGTACATCTAGTTACTGTTAATGATTACTTAGCTAAACGTGATAGTGCCTGGATGGCTCCACTTTTTGAATTCCATGGCTTGAGTGTCGACTGCATTGACCATCACCCTCCCAACAGTATTGAAAGGAGAAATGCTTATAGAGCAGATATTACATACGGGACAAATAATGAATTTGGTTTCGATTACCTAAGAGATAATATGGCTCATACGGTCGAAGACTTGGTTCAACCTAAACATAATTTTGCAATCGTGGATGAAGTAGATTCTGTATTAATCGACGATGCTAGAACACCTCTAATAATTTCTGGTCCAACACCACGGGGAGATAGACATGAATTTGATGTTTTAAAGTCTAAGGTAAACAGCCTAGTCACAAAACAAAGAAACCTGCTTAATAATGAGCTTGCTGAGGCAAAAAATAAAATAAAATCAGGTGATAATAATGAAGGGGGTATTAATCTCCTTAGGGTATTTAGGGGCCTACCCAAAAACATGGCCCTAATAAAATTTTTAAGTGAAGAGGGGGTAAAGCAATTGTTGCAAAAAACAGAAAATCATTATATGCAAGATAATAATCGTGAAATGCATATTATTGACGCTGAATTATATTTTGTTATTGATGAAAAAAATAATCAGATTGATCTAACTGACAAAGGAATAGAGGTACTCTCTCAAGATAATTCTGATCCAAACTTTTTCATTTTGCCTGATATTGGGGCTGAGATTGCAAAAATCGAATCAAAAACAAAAGATCCGAAAAAAGAAGCAAAATTAAAAGAAGAGTTATTTAAAGATTTTGATCTTAAAAGTGAACGTATTCACAGTTTAAATCAACTACTTAAAGCATATACACTTTTTGAAAAGGATGTTGAGTATGTTGTGATGGATAATAAAGTGAAAATTGTAGATGAGCAAACTGGTAGAATTATGGAAGGTAGAAGATACTCAGACGGTCTTCATCAAGCAATTGAGGCGAAAGAGAGTGTGAGAATTGAGGCTGCCACACAAACATATGCAACTATAACTTTACAGAACTATTTCAGAATGTATCAAAAACTTTCTGGTATGACAGGTACAGCAATAACTGAAGCTGGAGAATTTTGGGAAATATATAAACTTGATGTTATCGAAATCCCCACAAACCAACCTGTAGCTAGAAAAGACGAAAACGATCTAATCTATAAAAGTAAACGAGAAAAATATAATGCAGTAATTGAAATGGTAAGCAAGTTTGCTTCGGATGGAAGACCAGTCTTAATTGGTACTACATCTGTGGAGATATCAGAGCTGCTTAGTAAGATGCTGAACATAAGAAAAATTAAGCACAATGTTTTGAATGCTAAGCTTCACAAAAAAGAAGCTGAAATTGTTGCTGAGGCAGGAAATCCTGGTATAGTTACAATAGCAACAAATATGGCAGGAAGAGGAACTGATATAAAATTGTCCCAGAAAGTAAAGGATGCAGGTGGTCTTGCGATTGTTGGTACTGAACGCCATGATTCACGTAGAGTTGACCGCCAATTAAGAGGTCGTTCTGGCAGACAGGGAGATACAGGGAGTTCTCAATTTTTTGTTTCTTTAGAAGATAACCTAATGCGTCTTTTTGGATCTGAAAGAGTAGCCAAAGTAATGGATCGAATGGGACTAGAGGACGGAGAAGTGATTCAACACTCAATGATGACAAAATCTATAGAACGTGCACAAAAAAAAGTAGAAGAAAACAATTTTGGTATTAGAAAGCGTCTTTTGGAATATGACGATGTGATGAGCTCGCAGAGAGAAGTAATTTATAAAAGACGGAGGCATGCAATTGATGGTTCTCGACTAAAACTTGATATATTGAATATGCTTTTTGATACCTGTGAAGAGATTGTTTTAATTAATAAATCGGCTAAAGATTTTAAAAATTTTGAATTTGAAGTAATTAGTAATTTTTCAATGACTTCGCCTGTAAGTGAGTCTGAATTTGAAGAAATTGACGAAAATAAAATCACAAAAAAACTATATAGTGATTTACTAAATCACTACAATAATAAATGCCAAGACAACGCAAATTCAGCATATCCTGTAATAAGAGAAGTTTTTGAAAGACCTGACAATAAATTTGAAAGAATTGTTGTACCCTTTAGTGATGGTGTAAAGTCTTTAAATGTTGTGACTGATTTGAAGCAAGCATATCAAACAAACGGAAAAAGTTTGATAAATGACTTTGAGCGTAACATAACATTAGCAATAATTGACAACTCATGGAAAGACCATTTAAGAAAAATGGATGAGCTAAAACAATCTGTCCAATTAGCTGTGCATGAACAAAAAGATCCATTGCTAATATACAAATTTGAGGCCTTTGAACTTTTTAAAGCTATGATTAGTGCATTAAATAAAGAAATTATCTCTTTTCTTATAAAAGGAAGTCTTCCAAACCAAAATGCATCTACAATTCAAGAAGCTAAAAGACCAAATAATAAACAAAAGCTAAAAACTTCGAAAGATGATATCCTAAATACTGAGGAAATGGCCGAAAAAGCAAGGTCAGTTGGAGCAGGAGCTAGTAATTCCCAACAAAGAATTATTGAAACAATTGTTCGTGAAAAACCAAAAATTGGTAGAAACGAAAGAGTCACGATTAAAAATGTAAATACTGGGGAGACAAAGAGTTTAAAATTTAAGCAAGCAGAGCTGATGATAAAAAATGGAGAATGGGTCATTAGTTCATAATTTATTAATTTTAAGAAAATTAGATAAGTATGAATGAGTATGCGTCGGTTTTGCTTTGGGCAATTCCAGGCTTTTTGGTTCTAGTAACTTTTGAAATTCTTTATGGCCACATAACAAAAAAACAATCCTACGTGTTCATGGATACACTAGCAAGTTTAAGCTCAGGTATAACAAATATTTTGAAAGATATACTTGGGCTTGCTGTAATTATAATCTCATACCCATATATCCTTGAAAAAATTGCAATTTTTGAAGTCGAAAACAGTCCTTTAACTTATATCATTGCTTTCATCTGTATTGATCTGGCCTCATATTTTGTTCACTTAATTAATCATAAAGTAAATTTTTTTTGGAACCAACATATTATTCATCACAGCAGTGAGGAATTTAACTTAGCTTGTGCCCTAAGACAGAGTATTTCAAATTTACTAGGTTTTGGGGGTATTTTTTTAATCCCAGCAGCACTTATTGGTGTACCTACAGAAGTGATTTCAACACTTACCCCTATCCATTTATTTGCACAATTTTGGTATCATACAAAACACATTGGTAAAATGGGCTTTTTGGAATACATAATTGTAACCCCTTCTCAACACAGAGTTCATCATGCAATAAACCCGATATACATAGACAAAAATTTAGCAGCAATTTTTTGTGTTTGGGACCGTGTTTTTGGAACCTTCCAAGAGGAATTAGATAGTGAACCTCCAATTTATGGAACATTAAAACCTGTTTCGAGCTGGAACCCCTTTTGGATAAATTTTCAACATTTTTTTTTATTGGCAAGAGATGCTTGGTATACTGAAAAATGGAGAGACAAATTTTTACTTTGGTTTAAACCTACTGGGTGGCGTCCAAAAGATATGCAAATTCGTTTCCCGGTTATGAAACGTAAGTTGGATATTAATGATAAATATTCTCCTCAATACAATTGGAAATGGAAAGTAATTGGTTCTCTTCATTTTATAGTCCTTATTAAGATTTTAGCTTATTTTCTGTTTAATTTTAGCAATTTCACTCCTGTATTTCAGCTCAATTTTGGAATTTTAATTTTTACTATTGTATTTGGCTTCACATCGCTAATGGACTATTACAATTGGGCTCCAAATTTTGAAATCTTTAGAGGTATTGCTTTTTTAACTTTGTTTTATTTAGTGCAAGGAGAAATTATTCTTCAAACCAACTTCTGGCTAACCAATTTTTTAATTATTTACTTTATTTTTACAATTGGAGTGGGTATTTGGGCAAAGTATAATATTTCAAAAAGAAAACTAGCTTTAACCAAATAGTGAAAAAAAATTTGGATTATCTTCTTATTGGTCCTGCATATCCATTCCGAGGTGGTATTGCTGAAACACAACATCAACTTGCTTTGGCACTTCAAGAAAAAGGGAGAAAAGTCGAATTATTAACATTTAGGAATCTTTATCCAAAAATTTTATTTCCCGGTAAAACACAATTTAGTAACGAAATGGTTCCAGAAAAATTAAAAATTACTAAGTTAATGCACGCTTATAATCCATTATATTGGAGAAGAGTTTTAAGATATGTTGAATCTTGTTCTCCTAAGTTTGTTGTTTTCAGATATTATACACCTTTCTTAGCAATGTCATACGGCTGGATGGCAAAAAGACTTTCAAAAAAAATTATAAGAGTTGCTTTAGTTGATAATTGGATTCCTCACGAAAAAAATATTTTTGATAACGGTTTAAATAATTTCTTCGGAAAACAAATTGATTTTTTTACCACACTATCTGAGTTTGTTGCAAAACAAATAAACAATCAATTTAAAAAACCAATATGGTCAGGTTTTCATCCTATTAATGAAAATCTTCTTCCCATAATAAATGAAGATGAAATTCGTAGAAAACTTAATTGGGAGCAATCAACTTGTTATGTCTTGTTTTTTGGTTTAATACGGAAATATAAGGGTCTTGATCTTTTAATAAAATCCTTTAGTACAAAAATTCTAAAGAATAAAAATATTAAACTTTATGTTGCAGGAGAATGCTACGAAAATCCTAAAAAATATTTCAAATTAGTGGACAAACTTAAGTTGAGAAAGAGAATTATTCTTGATTTTAATTTTATGAATAAAAAACAAATACAAAATCTGTTTTCTGGAGCCGATATTATTGCACAAACTTACATAACGGGAACTCAAAGTGGAGTGACTCCCATTGCTTATCATTATAACAAACCCATATTAATATCAAATGTGAATGGATTAAAGAATCCAATCATTACAGACAAAACAGGGGAAGTAGTTGAAAATGATCCCCAATCTATTGCAAAAGGAATAATTCGTTTATTAGAAAAAAGAAAAAATAAAGAATACTCTAATAACATAAAAAAAAATATTAGTAAATATAGCTGGACTTTGTATGCTTCAATGTGGGATAAATATTTGTCACAAAATAAATAGACAATCAAATTTAACTTGAATACAGTTAGATTTTTTTTTCTTTATGTTTTCAAAATTGATTTGATGACAAATTAATTTTGAAGAATACAAGATCCTCATAAAAAAATAAATGAAAAGATTAAAATTGATGATATAATTGACAAATTAACTTGGAAAGAATGCGATATAGGAAAAGATTTTTTTTCAAACCTAATACAATACAATGAACAACAAGGTGTTTAGAATTTTAACTCTAGGCTCCAATGGCACTGTAGACCTGCCTCTGATATTTTTTGGTATTTAATAGCAATAAAATAAAGACCCCTTAAACTTCAAGGACACGGAGTTTAACACTAAAAATTAATAATTGGTTAAATTTATAAAATGAGTAAAAGTGTAGAACATTGGAATAATATATATGAAACAAAGAGACCTTCTGAAGTTAGCTGGACTGAAGATTATCCATCCTACAGTATAGAATTTATTGAAAGTTTAAGTTTAGATAAAAGTTTACCTATTATTGATATTGGTGGTGGTGACAGTCGTTTTGTTGATTCACTTCTAGAACTAGGGTTTGATAACATTACTGTTTTAGACATATCAGAAAACGCTCTTAATCGTGCAAAACTAAGATTAGGAAAAATCTCAAATAAAATAGACTGGATTTCATGTGATATTTTAAACTTTAAACCACAAAAAACATATAATCTTTGGCATGATAGGGCTTGTTTTCATTTTCTTACTGAACCAAAACATATAGACTATTATAAGAATGTTGTAAGAAAGAATGTTAAAAATCACTTATTAATTAGTACATTTTCAGATCGTGGTCCACTTAAATGTAGTGGACTTCAAGTTACTCGATATAATTGTGATACAATAAAAAGTAATTTTGAAGATAGCTTCAAATTAATAGGCTGTGAATATAAAATACATAAAACTCCATTTAACACAGAACAATCTTTTATTTATTCAAGTTTTAAAAGAAAATATAATTGAATATTATAACAAATAGTCTGTAGAAACAAAGTTTGATTTTTCTGAGTTGAGTAAGCGCTCTAAAATTTTATTATTTGAGGGTGTATCTTTTGAAGCCAAAAAGGTTCTTATAGAAAAGGAGCGTAACGCGTCGTGAACACTCAAGGTACTCACAGCCGAATTTTTTCTTCCTGTGAAAGGGTAAACATCCGGACCCCTTTGACATGCAGAATTAAGATTAACTCGGCAAACTAAATTGGCAAGTGTGTCTACTAGAGGAGCAAGTCTAGATACATCTCTACCAAACAGACTTACTTGCTGACCATATTCCGAAGCAGCCATAGCGTCAAGAGGTTCATCAATTTCTTTATAAGGAATAATTGGAATTACGGGACCAAATTGCTCTTCTTGATAGAGGTTCATATCTTCAGTGACCGGATATAAAATTGCAGGAAAGGAATAATTGTCAGTTAGTTGACCACCTTTTTTATTTATAACTTTAGCGCCTTTACCAATTGCATCCTTAATCAATTCTTGAATATATGATGGCTTTGTAGGTTCTGGCAAAGGTGTCAAAAAAGCATCATCCCAAGGCATTCCTAATTTTAAATTATCCACAGCCTTAGCAAATTGATGATTAAATTCATCAACTATAGATTCATGAACATACAATACCTTTAGAGCAGTACATCTCTGGCCATTGTAAGACAAAGTTCCAGATATACACTCTTTAATCGTGTGATCTAAATCAGCGTCAGGAAGAATGATACCTGGATTTTTAGCTTCTAAACCAAGTACTAATCTCAAACGATTCTTATTGGGATGTTGATCTTGTAATGAGACAGCTGATGAGCTATGACCAATTAATGCTAGAACATCAATTAAACCAGTCTTCATTATTGGTGTAGCAATTTTTCTTCCCCTACCAAATAAAATATTTACAACTCCAGGTGGAAAACTCTCTTGAAATGCTTTGAGCAATGGCGCTATTAACAAAACTCCATGTTTTGCTGGTTTAAAAATAGCTGTATTACCCATAATGATTGCAGGAATTAATAAACAAAAAGTCTCATTTAAAGGATAGTTGTAAGGACCTAAACAAAGCACAACACCTAAAGGACCTCTTCTTATATGCGCATAAATACCTCCTTCTTTGTCAAACTTTGCTGCTGTTCTATCGAGATCTTTATAAGCTTCAATAGTATCATTTATATAGTCAATTGTTCTGTCGAATTCTTTATATGAGTCAGATTTATTTTTACAAATCTCCCACATTAAAAGCTTTACTACTTCTTCACGATGGAATTTCATTTTTTCAACAAAGGTTTCCATACATTTTAGTCGTTCACCAACTTTCATTGTAGGCCATAAACCTTGACCTCGATTAAAGGCTGTTTTGGCAGCCTCTAGAGCTTCCAAAGCAGCATCAGTTTCCATGTCTGGAATAGTTCCTAGTAATGTAGGTTCCCCGTCGGTTTGTATAACAGAAAAAACCTCTGATGTGGCTCCTTTCCATTTTTTTATTTCACCATTTACCAAATATTCTTCGCAAGCCAGGGGCTCAATTTTATATTCGTCTGGTATTTCAGTTATAAAATTTTTCATTTTCTTTTTATGCAATTTTAGATTAAAAATTGAAATAAACTCTGTTTATCATTTAAATAATCGAAGTGAAAGTTATACTTTTTCATTCTTTCTACCAAAAGCTCAAAATCAGCAGCTTTTTTTAATTGAATTCCAACAACAGCAGGTGCATTGTTTCTGAAATTTTTTTTGGAAAACTCAAAATGGGTAATGTCATCATTTTTTCCTAGTATTTGAGTAACAAATTGTTTTAACGCACCAGAGCGTTGTGGAAAATCTACTAGAAAATAGTGTTTTAATCCACCATAAACTAAAGCACGTTCTTTAATTTCTGGCATGCGGAAAACGTCATTATTACCTCCACATAGTAAAACACCAACATGCTTTTTACAAATAATATTTTTTAACATATCTAATGCAGCAATAGCTAATGCTCCAGCAGGTTCAGCAATAATGCCATCCATGCTATAGAGATCCAAAATTGTTTGGCACACCTTTCCTTCTGGAACTAAAATAATTTCATCTAGAAGATTTTTACAAATTTTGAATGGTAATTTCCCCACTTGACGAACAGCCGCACCATCTACAAATCCATCGATCTCACTGAGTGATATTCTTTTCCCTAAATTTATTGAGGATTTCATACTTGGAGCACCCTCTGGTTCAACACCTATAACTTTTGTTTTTGGTGAAAGTTTTTTTAGTACTGTTAAAATACCAGAGACAAGACCACCTCCTCCGATTGGGACGATTATGTAATCATAACTTCTTGAGCTTTGTTGAAGCATTTCCAATGCAATTGTTGCCTGACCCTCAATGACAATTTTATCGTCAAAAGGATGAATAAATATTTTTTTGGAATTTTTTGCTGCATTTAAGGCAACTGTTTGACAGGCATCGTAAGTGTCTCCAACTAATTTGATACCAATATAATCCCCTCCAAACATTCTAACTTGTGTTATTTTTTGTTGCGGAGTTGTGGCTGGCATATATACCTCACCATTTATTTTTAATTTTTTACATGAAAAAGCGAAACCTTGCGCATGGTTACCAGCACTGGCGCATATAATTCCATTTTTAAATTCTTTCTCATCCAATGATGAAATTTTGTTATACGCACCCCTGATTTTGAATGACCTTATTTGCTGAACATCTTCTCTTTTTAACAGAATAGACGAGTTAGTAATATTAGATAAACGTTTACTAAACTCCAGAGGAGTGAGTCGTATTAAACCTTTAAGCCTTTTTTCCGCTTTGGTAACTCCTTCTAGTGATGGAAGTGATTGCATTTACAAAATTTTCTTCATAGCTGTCATTGAGGTTCTCAATTCATAGCCAATTATCTCTACAGGATGGTAACGTATTATTTCATTAATATCAATTAACTTTTTATTATCGACACCATTATGCCCTAAATTGTTCCCATTACCAATAACATCGGATTTAATGTCTTTCATAAATTCAGCCAAAATAGGTTTTGCCGCGTGATCAAATAAGTAACAACCATATTCTGCTGTATCAGAAATTATTCGATTCATCTCAAATAATTTTTTTCTAGCGATCGTATTGGCAATCAAGGGGGTTTCATGTAATGACTCGTAATATGCTGATTCTTCTTTAATTCCCGCGGCAACCATTGTGTCGAATGCAAGTTCAACGCCAGCTCTGACAAAAGCAACCATTAAAATTCCATTGTCAAAAAACTCCTGTTCCGATATTTCCTGATTTGTAATTGGTGTTTTTTCAAAAGCTGTTTTTTCAGTTTCAGCTCTCCATGACAATAAGTTTTTGTCATTATTATCCCAATCTTGCATCATAGTTTTAGAAAAATGTCCAGACATAATGTCATCCATATGCTTTTGAAACAAAGGGGTCAAAATTTTCTTCAACCTTTCAGACAATTCAAATGCCTTTACCTTCGCGGGATTTGATAAACGATCCATCATATTCGTTATTCCTCCGTGCTTCAATGCCTCGGTGATTGTCTCCCAACCATATTGAATTAATTTAGCTGCATATCCATGATCTATTCCTTCATCTACCATTTTATTAAAACTTAAAATAGATCCGGTTTGCAATACGCCACAAAGAATTGTTTGCTCACCCATCAAGTCGGATTTAACTTCGGCAACAAAAGAAGATTCTAAAACTCCAGCACGATGACCTCCTGTAGCAAATGCATAGGCCTTTGCTTGATCAAGTCCGTCCCTATTAGGATCATTCTCGGGATGTACTGCGATTAGTGTTGGTACACCGAATCCTCTTTTATATTCCTCTCTTACTTCTGATCCGGGACATTTAGGTGCAACCATAATTACAGTCAGATCTTCACGCACCTTCATACCCTCTTCAACGATGTTAAATCCGTGAGAATATGACAACGTTGCTCCTTTTTTCATTAAAGGCATAATTTCTTCTACAACTGAGGTATGATTTTTATCTGGAGTTAGATTAATAACAAGATCTGCAGATGGTATTAGTTCCTTATATCGCCCTACTTCAAAGTTGTTTTTTGTTGCATTGGTATAAGAAGCTCTCTTTTGTTTAATAGCACCCTCTCTGAGCGCATATTTGATTTTTAACCCTGAATCACGCATATTTAATCCTTGGTTCAAGCCCTGAGCTCCGCAGCCTATAATTACAATTTGTTTTCCCTTAAGAGCTGAAATACCTCCTTTAAATTCTGATGATTCCATAAATCTGCATTGTCCTAATTGGCGAAGTTGCTCTCTCAATGATAATTGATTGAAATAATTTGACATAATTTTTACTATTTCGTGTTTTTAAATTTATTTAAAATTTCTGATATACCCATCTTTGCTTTTGTTACTGAAATTCTCCCAGAACGAACAAATTGTAATAGCCCGTATGGTGTCAAATCTTTTCTTAATTGTTCAGTTTCTTCTCTAAAGCCAGTTAATTCAATTACAAAGAATTCCGGAGAAACTGTAACAATGGTTGCATGACTTGACTTGATAATATTTTGAATATGGCGTTCTTCGAATAATGAGCTTGACTTTACTTTATATAATGCATTTTCTTGAAAGATTGTTTCCTCATCAGTATGGTAAAAAGCCTTAATTACATCAACTTGTTTTTCAATCTGTTGAACAATTTTTCTAACCCTATCTGCATCTGTATTAACAACAATCACAAATCGAAATACATCTGGAATTTCTGATGCAGATGTGGAAAAGCTTTCTAAATTTATGTGGCGTTTTAGAAAAATTGCAGAAATACGATTGAGCAAACCCACATTGTTCTCTGCATATACTGATATTGTGTATGTGATATTCTTCATATTATTCTAAACGTATGTCTGAAACACTTGCGCCTGAGGGTATCATTGGAAATACATTATCTTCTTTTTCCACACAAATTTCAAGGAAATATGGTTCTTTTGAATTTATCATTTCGCTTATAGCCGTTTCTAGTTCATCTCGTTTTTCGACTCGTTTAGCTTTAATCCTAAAGCCTTTAGCAATTGTTACAAAATCTGGATTGACCATTTCTGTCGAAGCATAGCGTTTGTCAAAAAAAAGCTGCTGCCATTGGCGAACCATTCCCAAAAAGTCATTATTTAAAACAACAATTTTTACAGCAATTTGTTGTTGGAAAATGGTTCCTAATTCTTGTATTGTCATTTGATAACCTCCATCTCCTATAACAGCAACAACTTCTCGTCTGGGAGCTCCCATTTTGGCTCCAATAGCTGCAGGTAGAGCAAAACCCATAGTCCCAAGGCCTCCAGAAGTTACATTACTTTTCGTTTGGCTAAACTTAGCATAACGGCAGGCAACCATCTGATGTTGACCAACATCTGTCACTATAATTGCGTCGTTTTTAGAATATTTATTAATCATTTCTATACTTTCACCCATTGTAAGCCCTTCTTTTTTTGGATGTAAATCATACTTAATTACTTTTTCATACTCTATTTTATCAAGATCATCAAAACATTTAATCCAGTTTGGGTAAACTTTAGTCTTAATTTTTTTATTTAATTCTTGCAATGAAATTTTACAATCAGAAATTAAGGCTACATCCACAACAACATTTTTATTTACCTCAGCAGGATCTAATTCTAAATGTATAATTTTTGCTTGTTTTGCATATGTGTTAAGATCACCAGTCACACGGTCATCAAAACGCATACCAATCGCAATTAGTAAGTCACATTCGTTAGTGAGTATATTAGGAGCATAATTTCCATGCATTCCAACCATACCTCGATTCATGGGATGGTTGGTTGGAAGTGCTGAAAGTCCAAGAATGGTCCAAGCTGCAGGTATTCCAGATTTTTCCAAAAATGTTTTTAATTCACTTTCTGCATTTCCCAATATTACTCCTTGCCCCCAAACAACAAAAGGCTTTTTAGCTTGATTGATTAGTTCCAAAGCCTCTTCAATTGATTTATTACAAAGTTTTGCTGTTGGGGTATAGCTTCTTATACCAGTACACTTTTTATATGAAAAGTCAAGAGAATCAAATTGAGCATCTTTAGTTATATCTATTAAAACAGGTCCAGGTCTACCAGTTCTAGCTATATAAAAAGCTTTTGCCATAATCTCAGGGATTTCAATCGCTTTAGTTATCTGGTAATTCCATTTTGTAACTGGAGTTGAGATACCTATAATATCAGTTTCCTGGAATGCATCAGATCCAAGTAGATGTGAAGCAACTTGTCCTGTAATACAAACCATTGGTGTAGAATCAATTTGTGCATCGGCAATACCCGTAACTAAGTTAGTTGCTCCTGGACCTGATGTTGCCATTGCAACACCAACTTTTCCTGAGGTTCGAGCAAAACCTTGTGCGGAATGAGCTGCACCTTGTTCATGACGAGTTAGTACATGGTGTAGTTTATCTTGATACTTGTATAATTCATCATAAATTGGCATTATAGCCCCTCCAGGATAACCGTAAACCAAATCTGCTCCCTCTTCGAGTAAACACCTTATTACCGCTTCAGCACCTGAAATTCTAATTGAATTGTCATGATTTGTCATTGATTTTTTTTTCGTTTTAATTTTCATACGTTTATGAATCAGTTACACAACCCTCTGATGCAGTAGCAACACTTTTTATATACTTATATAGTACTCCTTGTTCAAATTTATATGGTGGCTTTGTCCATTTTGCTTTTCTGACTTCTATCTCTTTGTCGGATATGTTAACATTTATTGTATTTTTTTGAGCATCAATGGTAATTTGATCTCCATCCTGAATAATTGCTATAACTCCACCTTCTTGAGCCTCAGGTACAATATGCCCAACAACAAATCCATGCGTACCTCCTGAAAAACGTCCATCAGTAATAAGAGCGACGCTTTTACCTAATCCTGCACCCATAATTGCTGCAGTGGGCTTAAGCATTTCTGGCATTCCAGGTCCTCCTTTGGGTCCCTCGTAACGTATAACAACAACATCTCCGGACAAAACTTTTCCAGATTTAATTCCCTGATTAGCAGCGAACTCTCCATCAAAAACCCTTGCTGGGCCTCTAAAAACTAAACCCTCTTTACCAGTAATTTTAGCAACTGATCCCTTTTCAGCAAGATTACCTTTTAAAATTCGAATATGGCCTGTTTTTTTAATTGGTTTATCAATAGATAGTATTACATCTTGGTTTGGTGATAGAGGAGAAACTTCTTTTAGATTTTCTTCTAAGGTCTTACCTGTAACAGTTATACATTCTCCATGTAACATACCTAATTCCAACATATATTTCATCACTGCTGGAACACCTCCAACAGCATGCAAATCTTTCATCAAATATTTCCCACTTGGCTTAAGATCAGCTAAAAATGGTGTTGAATCACTAATTTTCTGGAAATCATCAATACTTAGATCAATTTGAGCTGCTTTTGATATAGCTAAAAAATGAAGTACAGCGTTTGTTGATCCGCCAAGTACAGCAATTAAACGTAATGCATTTTCAAGAGATTTTCTTGTAAGAATATCACGAGGTTTTAAATCTTTTTCTAATAAACTTTTAAGATAAAAACCTAAATTTTCACATTCTTCATTTTTTTGATCACTTACAGCAGGATTAGAAGAATTAAAAGGTAAAGACATGCCACATGCCTCTATAGCTGACGCCATTGTATTAGCTGTATACATACCCCCACATGCACCAGCCCCTGGACAAGCATTTTTGATTATGTTTTTGTATTCGGAGTCATCAATTTTTCCTGCAACCTTTTCACCCCAAGCTTCAAATGCAGATACAACGTCAAGCTCTTTATTGTTATGACATCCTGCTGCAATAGTTCCTCCATACATCAATATAGAAGGTCTATTCAAACGTAACATAGCCATAAGTGCTCCAGGCATGTTTTTATCACACCCTACAATGGTAACTACACCGTCATAAGACATTCCCTGTACCACTGTCTCAATAGAATCTGCAATAATATCTCTTGAAGGTAAGGAATATCGCATACCGGAAGTTCCCATAGATATTCCATCACTAACACCTATTGTATTAAAAATTAGGCCAACTAAAGATTGTGAATTGATACCAGCTTTTATTTTTTGAGCAAGTCCATTCAAATGCATATTACACGGATTACCTTCATAGCCGGTAGACGCAATACCAATTAGAGGTTTTTGGAAATCTTCATCTGACAGACCAATTGCGTGTAACATGGCCTGTGCTGCTGGCTGGGAAGGGTCCTGTGTTACTGCTTGACTATATTTATTAAGTTTCATTAACTTTGATATATAAACGAAATTATATTTTTGAAATTGTCGTTTATTTAATTTGTTTTAACCTCGTCTTATACTCAAAGGCATATTATAATTCGTAACTAATTGATATACAATATTTTTACATATTTTTTTTTACATATTCAACTTGTTAAAAAAATTCGCTCTTTTTTTCTACTATATTTGATTGAATTAGATAAAAGAAGTTTATGGATTCCCTAAAAATTGCTGAATTAAAAAGGGCACATCAGGAGTTTTTCAAAACAAATAAAAATCAAAAGATCAAATCTCGTATTAATTATCTCAAAAAATTAAAGCGAGTGATAGATCAAAATGAAAATTTAATTTTCGAAGCATTACATAAAGATTTAAAAAAACCAATTTTTGAGTCATTTGCAAGTGAAACACTTATGATTCAAAAAGAAATTGACTTTTTCATAAAAAATCTAAAAGCTTTATCTGCTCCAGTAAAGGTCTCGGGAAGCCTTATCAATTTTCCATCCCAAGACTATATTATTTCCGAACCATATGGAAATATTTTAATGATATCACCCTGGAACTATCCATTTCAATTAGCTTTGGTGCCCTTAATAGGTGCTATTGCAGCTGGAAATACTGTTATTTTAAAACCATCAGAGTATGCTCCTCAAACATCTAAAATTTTAAAAAGTTTGCTTACAAAAGTTTTTCCTAGAGGAATGGTATCTGTTGCTGAGGGAGATGCTAAAGTTGCACAAGAGTTACTTAAAGAACAATGGGATTATATCTTTTTTACTGGAAGCACAGTTGTAGGCAAAATTGTCGCAAGATCAGCGGCAAACTTTTTGACTCCAATAACACTTGAACTTGGAGGAAAAAGTCCCTGTATAGTTGACGGAACCACACCTCTTAAAAAAACAGCAAGGAGGATTATTTGGGGAAAATTTTTGAACTGTGGACAAACGTGTATTGCACCTGATTATATTTTAGTAAAATCAGAAACAAAGGAATCGCTTGTAAAATCACTAATCATTGAGATTGAAAATGCTTTTGGATCAAATGTTAAAAATTCAAAAGATTATGGAAGAATAATTCACAAAAAACATTTCGAAAAATTGGAAAATTATCTGAAGGGTGAAAATATTTTATATGGTGGAATCAGAAATAAAAATGAACTATTTTTTGGGCCTACCATTGTCGATAATCCAAAAATTGATAGCTTATTAATCAAAGAAGAAATTTTTGGTCCAATTTTACCAATTTTGAGTTATGATAATTTAGAGGATTTAGACTCAATTTTGTCATTATTGAAAAATCCTTTAGCGTTTTATGTATTCAGTACTAATGAGAAGTTTATTTCCCAACTTATTAAATATCATTCTTTTGGAGGTGGAGTAATCAACGATTCGCTGATTCATTTTACAAATCAAAAACTACCATTTGGCGGAATTGGAAATAGTGGAATAGGTTCTTATCACGCCGAGCATAGTTTTAAATTATTCAGTCACAAAAAATCAATTGTAAAAAGATCATTTTGGTTTGACCTTCCTCAACGTTATCCACCATACCCAAAATATTTAGGGATTATTAAAAGAATTCTAAAGCAAATTTAATTATGAAAGAAAAATCTGTTAGTGAAGCAATGAAATTTAGAAGATCAGTACGAATTTACAATCCAAAAAAAAGTATAAATTCAAATCTCGTCAAAAAATGTATTGAACAAGCACTTCTCTCTCCATCAAGCAGTAATCTACAACTATGGGAATTTTATCATATTAAGTCAGAAAATTTTTTGAAAAATGTTGTGAGAGTGTGTTTTAATCAACCTGCAGCCAAAACTGCTCAGGAGTTAGTTATCCCAGTTGTTCGTTTGGATTTGTGGCCAGAGAGAATTAATTCGAATGTTAATTTTATCAAGAATTCTAACAAAGGAAAAGACAAAGAAAAAATTAAGGGCGCCATTGAGTATTATCAAAAAGCTATACCAAAGTTATATAGCGGAAGTAAAGGTTTAAAAGGTTTTTTCAATCAAATAAAAACCTATTATCGTGGTATAAAAAAAGTAACCTATCGTGAAGTAAGAAGTACTGATGTGAGAATTATAGGACACAAAAGTACTGCACTTGCAGCTCAGAGTTTTATGATAAGCATGGCGGCTTTGGGATATGACACTTGTCCAATGGAAGGTTTTGATTCAGTTAGGTTAAAATCATTACTCAATTTACCTAAAAGTGCGGAAATTAGTATGGTTATTGGCTGCGGAGTAAGAGAAGAAGATGGTTTATATGGTGAAAGGTTTCGTCTTCCTTTAGAGAAAGTTTATTTTTCAAAGTAGGAAGGAGTACTTTTTCATTCTGTGTTTTTGAAATAAACTAAAATTTTAAATCAACATAGGATTAATTGCTGAAATTCAAATACTTCACTTTGGGAATTACCTTTGACTGATTTTGCAAACCAATCTCAAGCCACCTATAGAAAGTTTTTGAGTCTACATATTGTATTGGTGTGTTTAATAAAGTACCATCAGGGTTCATAAGTATGTAAAAAGGTTGTGAAGCAGTCTTAAAGTTTATTGCCTGAAAAGTAGCCCATTTTTTACCTACAGTATTTATTTTTCTAATAGATCCGTTAGGGTATTGATAGTTAAATTGGTCAGAAATATCTAATTTTTTTCTATCATCAACATAAAGTGAAATAATTATAAAATTATCTTTTAGTAAGGAATAAACTCTAGGTTCTGACCAAACATTTTCCTCCATTTTTCTGCAATTTACGCATGCCCAGCCAGTAAAGTCTAATAGAATTGGTTTATTGAAATCAAATGCCTTTTCTCTTCCAATTTCAAAGTCCTTATAACATTCTAAACCTAAAGGGCAGTCAGATTCGTCGGCCTGAAAACTGTAAAATACTGGTGGTGGAAAGCCACTCAAAAATTTTAGGGTATTTTCCCTTGAGAAAAGGCCAACTAAAAGATATATTGTTAATGCAAAAGAAATTGAACTAAAAAAATATCTAAATTTTGATATGCTTTCTTTTTTCTGGTTGGGAAATTTTATTATCCCAAGAAGACATAATGTAAGCATAAAGGTCAAAATAACCCATAAGCCTAAAAATATCTCTCTTTTTAGAATACCCCACCCAGCAACTAAGTCTGCATTTGAAAGAAATTTTAATGCTAGGGCTAATTCTAAAAATCCTAAAATTACCTTAACTGAATTCATCCAACTCCCTGATTTTGGAAATTTTTTAAGTGAATTGGGAAAAATTGCTAACAATCCAAAAGGTAGTCCTAATGCCAATCCAAAACCTAGCATACCAATAGATAATTGAAAAGCTCCCCCTTTAGATGTAAGCGAACCTGCCAACAAAGAACCTAAAATAGGGCCTGTGCATGAAAAAGAAACTACTGCCAATGTCAATGCCATAAAAAAGATACCAATAAAAGTATTCAATGACGAAGAACTATCTGTACGAATACTCCAAGATGTCGGTAGAGTCAATTCATAAAACCCAAAAAAAGAAAAAGCAAAAATTATAAACACACCAAAAAAAAGTAGGTTTAAGAAAATATTTGTAGCAATAGTATTTAGAAATTCAGGATTAAGTGAATCGATAAAATGAAACGGGAGACTAAGAATCAGATAGATTAATACAATGAAAATAGCATATACTGAAGCATTTATAAGCCCACGTGAATTCGAACTTGATTGCTTTAAAAAATATGAAACCGTTAAAGGTATCATTGGAAATACACAAGGGGTCAATAGAGCCAAAAAACCACCCAAAAACCCTAAAAGAAAAATATTAAAATAAGAATATATTCCCTCTTCTATTTCAAGACCGCTTAAGAAAGCTTTTTCTTTTAGTTCAAGTCTTAATGCATCAGAACGAATTTTACTTTTATCATCAACTATTTCGAATGTGGATTGATTGAGCCTATCTAAATTGATTTTAAAGTTTTCTGTTCTAAAAATGCACAATTTATCATCACATGCTTGATAATTTATTTCAATATTGATTGGCTCTAGACTGGAACTAAGTCTTTGAACTTTTTGAGTAAATAATGCATTTGATTTAAAGTAAGAAAGCTCCATTTCGAAATAATTATCATATGATATTATGGGCTTACTTTCTTGAACATTTCTAATAAGTTTATATGAAGGATTTTTATCAAAAATAAATTCTGTAGGAACTGCTCCACTAGGATCAGAAAGTTGAGAATATAGGTGCCACTCACCTGATATTTTTGCTTTAAAATATATAGTATAAATACTATCATTCTCTTTTTTCAAAGAAGTTTCCCATTTCACAGGTTCTGTTATCTGAGCATTAATAATAGTGCTGTATAGTATAAACAAGAGCCATTTTCTCATCTCAAATCGCGCATTAGTAATTTATTTTTTGTGTTTGGTGTTGCCAGAAATCTATTATCACAACGTTTCCCAATTATCCATACAATTTCACCTTTAGAGCATAGTAACCATTGTTCCTCTTTGTCCAAAAGTGAATATTTTTCATCTTTGAAAAATTTACTAAGTAATTTTTTCCCTTTCATTCCAGAAGGATAAAAGTAATCGCCATTTTTATATTTCCTTAAAGATATTGGACTTTTCAAAGTTTCTCGATCTAAAAATACCTCATTATTTTTATATGCTTTTTTTTCAAAATTTGAAATGTATTCCCACTTAATAGGAATTGGTAGTTTTGAATTTTTCTTATCGAGATCAATTAAGATTTCATTAATTTTTATTTTTAGTAAGGGGGATAATATTAAATATTTTCTGTCCCGAATTAAACGATATTTTTTACTAAGAATTAGCTTTCCAGGTGAAGAAAATACTAATTTTTCTACTTCTTTAGAATTAAATCCCAAAGGGGAAAAAAAATGGTGTAGACTGAAACTTAATGGTTTTATTTTTTTTAAAGATTCAATGAATACATATGTATGTTTGTTTTTTTTAATAAAAAGCTCTTTTTTGAGCTTATCAAATTGATTAGAAATAAATTCTTGAGCATCTTTAAGGTGTACTAATGTTTTTTTGAAATTTTCAAGAGTTTTTGGTTTATGATTCTCGAAAGGTTTTACAATCTGATGTCTAATTATATTACGAAAATAATCTTCACTAGTATTTGATGAGTCTTCTCTCCATTCCAGATTATTTTTTTTTGCGTAATCAAGAATTTGCATTTTTGTTACGTTAAGTAAAGGCCTAAGTAGTTTGTTAGATTCAGGAATTCCTACCAAACCAAAAATACCTGACGCCCTTGATGCATTCATTAAAAAAGTTTCGAACTGATCATTTAAATGATGTGCAGTTACTAAATAATCAAAACCCTTGTTAGTAGTGAGTTGACTAAACCATTTATATCTTAAATCACGGGCCGCCTCTTGAATACCTTTTTTATTTTTTAGTTTATAATCTTTCAAATTAAATATTTTATGATAAAATTTAATTCTATTTTTTTTGCACCACTTTTTTACAAATAACAAATCATTATCACTTTCTTCACCTCTTAATTGAAAATTGCAATGTGCAACGGAAAATTTAATTTTATTCCGAATTAAAATATCACAAAGGACACAACTATCCACACCGCCGCTGTGAGCTAAAAGAATAATTTTATTAGTAAGTTTTTCAAGATTTGAATTAATCTCAGAATAAATCTCAGACATATATTTTTCTAACTAAATACAAATTTAAGAATTAGCGTAATTTCTTTTCAAATTTTGAGAAAAGAGATTTTTTTTTTTGTTTTCTCAAATTTTTACATGAATTTTGTATTATCATGTTAGAAAACAAATTTTTTAGTTTAATTACATTTTCGACGATAACTACAACCTTTCGCTTGCGTTATCGCCCCATTGGGGTGTAGCCTTTTTTGGAGTATGGTTAGCCCTTCTCCCCCTTTCATCTCATTTTACATTTCACTTAAACATTTATGAAAATTTTACACGCAAAAGCGGAACACATTATATATTGTAGAGAAATAAGTCTTTGCATCGACGAATCAGCAAAGGTTAGGGGTACTGGTATTGCCCGAAGGACTCCTGAATATATTGCTAAAAAAATTGAAAATAGAAATGCTGTTATAGCACTGGATTTAGAAAAATTTGCAGGGTTTTGTTATATAGAAATTTGGGGACATGGAAAATATGTAGCACATTCTGGATTAATAGTTGCACCAAATTACAGAGGAAAAGGTCTGGCACGAAAAATAAAAAAACAAGTTTTTGAACTTTCCCTTAAAAAATATCCAAAAGCTAAAGTCTTCGGAATTACGACAGGTATGCCTGTAATGAAAATAAATTATGACCTTGGCTATAAGCCAGTCCACTTTTCAGAATTAACAGATGATCCAGAATTTTGGAAAGGATGTCAAACTTGTAAAAATTATGACATCTTGACAAGAACAGAAAGACAAATGTGTTTATGCACTGGAATGTTATACGATCCAGAACAAAATAACATAAAGACTAAACAGGATAAAAGTATTAGATCAAATTTATCTTAAAAAAAAAATAAAATGGAACAAAAAAAACTAGTTTTGGCTTATAGCGGTGGATTAGACACCTCATATTCACTTAAGAAATTATCTCAAGAAGAATATGAAGTACATGCAGTTTGTATAAATACGGGAGGATTCTCAGATAATGATATCAAATTAATGGAGAAAAGAGCCTATGAAATAGGTGCCTATAAGTATAAAAACGTGAACGGTTTAGAAACGTTTTATAACAAAATTGTCAAATATTTAATTTTTGGAAATGTTCTAAAAAATAATACCTACCCCTTGTCTGTAAGTGCTGAAAGGATTATTCAGGCTGTTGAAATAGTATCCTATGCTAAATCAATAAATGCGAAGTATATAGCCCATGGTAGTACAGGAGCAGGTAACGATCAAGTTCGTTTTGATATGATCTTTCAAATTCTAGCTCCAGAAATTGAAATTATTTCATTAATTAGAGATCAAAACCTCTCAAGAGAAAGTGAAATTAAATATTTAAATTCACGTGGGATAAATATATCTTGGGAGAAAGCTAAATACTCAATAAATACTGGACTATGGGGTACAAGTGTAGGCGGTGCTGAAACATTAAACTCTAGGGATCCTTTACCCGATTCAGCCTACCCAAGTAAAGTAATTAAATCTGAATCAGTAAAATTACAAATAGAATTCAAAACTGGTGAACTATTTGCTATTAATGGAGAAAGGGGTAAACCATCCAAGCTAATTCAAAGACTGCAAATTTTAGCAAAAGATTTTGGAATAGGTCGTGATATTCATGTTGGTGACACTATCATTGGAATTAAGGGAAGAGTTGGGTTTGAAGCTGCAGCTCCAATTATAATTATTAAAGCGCATCATCTTTTAGAAAAACACACTTTGAGTAAATGGCAACTTTTTCAAAAAGAACAACTTAGTAATTTTTATGGGATGCAACTACATGAAGGCCATTATTTAGATCCTGTTATGAGAGATTTGGAGGCATTTATGGAAAGTAGCCAGAAAAAAGTTAGCGGTAAAGTATATCTCAAATTACATCCTTACAGGTATGAACTTGAGGGAATTGATTCTCCAAACGATTTAATGTTAACAAAATTAGGTAAATATGGAGAAATTAATGAAGGTTGGACAGCTGAAGAAGCAAAAGGATTTATCAAATTAACTGGAAATTCGTCAAAAGTATATCACTATTTAAATAAAAAAGATGATTAGTGTAGGAGTTGTTGGTGGTTCTGGTTATACAGGTGGAGAGCTTATTAGATTAATTCTTCAACACCCCTCTTTGGAATTAGATTTTGTCTATAGTAGGTCTAAAGAAGGTGAAAAAATTTCAATATGCCACGCTGATTTGTTGGGTCAAACCGAAATAAAATTTACAAAAAGAATAAATAAAAATATTGATGTTGTCTACTTGTGTTTAGGTCATGGTAACTCAAAAGAATTTTTAAAAAATAATGATTTCTCCAAAAAGACATTGATAGTTGATTTAGGTAATGATTTTAGATTAAAAATGGATAGTAGTTTTAATGGGCGAAATTTTGTTTACGGTCTTCCTGAACTACAAAGAGAAAAAATTATATCCTCAGATTCTGTTGCAAACCCAGGGTGTTTCGCTACAGCTATTCAATTGTCTATTTTACCTCTTGCACAAAATCAAAATTTAAAAAATACTTTACACATCAATGCTACAACCGGGAGTACAGGGGCAGGAATTAGCCTTAATCCAACATCCCACTTTAGTTGGAGAAATAATAACTTTTCATGGTATAAGCCATTTAAGCATCAACACATAAAAGAAATATATGAAAGTGTAAATCAATTAGGCAGTAACCCAAAAATTAATTTTCTTCCTAATCGCGGAAATTTTACAAGAGGAATTTTTTCAACTTGCTACACTGAATATGATGGGAGCCTTAATGATGTCAAAAGGATTTATAAAAATTTTTACAAGGAGCATCCATTTACATTAATATCTGAAAATGAAATTAGTTTAAAATCTGTAATTAATAGTAACTACTGTTTTTTGCATTTGTACAAACATGAAAATATATTATTAATTACTAGTATTCTTGACAATCTAATCAAAGGAGCCGCAGGTCAAGCGATACAAAACACAAATATTATTATGGGCTGGGAAGAAAATGCGGGACTTCAACTAAAGGCCTCAACTTTTTAAAATAAAAAAATGAAAATAGCTGTCATTGGAACTGGAAATTTAGGCCTGAGTATTGCTAAGGGCTTAATAATTAATAACACTCACACAACTTTATATTTAACAAAAAGGAATTTAGATTCCATTGAATTTATGAAAGAATATAAAAATGTTTTTATAACAAAAGATAATAATGTGGCAGTTAAAAATTCGGATATTTTAATTTTTGCCGTACAGCCCGACCAGTTAGATAATGTTTTGGAAAATATTAGTCCAGATCTGAAGGATAATCATATAGTCATATCAACAGTTACAGGATATACTCTTGAACGTGTAGAAAAAATTATCGGAAATAAATTACCAATTATAAGATCAATGCCTAATACAGCTATATCTGTAAAAAAATCTATGACATGCCTGTGTAGTAACAAAAATGGGAAAAAGGTTTTAGCAATTGGGGAGGCAATATTTAATGGCTTAGGAACAACTTTAATTATCGAGGAAAGCCATATGCAAGCTGCTACGGTTTTATGTGCAAGTGGAATCGCTTTCTGGATGAGATTAATTAGAGCTACAACACAAGGTGGTGTTCAATTAGGGTTTGATGCAGATATAGCATTAAAAATGTCGATGCAAACTGCAATGGGTGCATCCAGTCTTCTTATTGAAACTGGTACACACCCTGAAGAAGAGATAGACAGAGTGACAACACCAAGAGGTTGTACAATTACAGGTTTAAATGAAATGGAGCATCAAGGATTGAGCTCATCACTTATTAGAGGTCTTAATGCATCTTTTGATAAAATAAATGAAATCGCTAAACAATAATAAATCCAATATAAATGAATTTATTTGACGTATATCCACTTTATCAAGTAAAGCCTAGCAGTGCGAAAGATGTCTATGTCTATGACAATGATGGTACGAAATATCTAGATCTGTATGGAGGTCATGCAGTTATATCTATTGGTCATAGTCACCCTCATTATGTTAAACAAATAAAAAATCAATTAGATCAAATTGCATTTTATTCTAATGCAATTCAAAATCCACTTCAAAAAAGATTGGCAGATGCAATTGGCGAACATTCTTCACTCGATAATTATGAACTTTTCTTATGTAATAGCGGTGCAGAAGCAATTGAAAACGCTTTAAAACTAGCTTCATTTCATACCAAAAAAAGAAGGATTGTTGCATTTAAAAATTCATTTCATGGAAGAACCTCTGCAGCCGTTGCAGCCACAGACAATGCAAAAATTACTGCCCCATTAAATGAACAACAACTGGTTACTTTTTTACCATTTAATGATCTTATATCTTTAGAGGTTGAGCTTGCTAAAGGAGATGTTTGCGCAGTAATTTTTGAAGCAATTCAAGGAGTAGGCGGATTGGATGAACCAAATGAAAAATTTGTTTGCGGGATGGAAAAACTTTGTGAGAAATACCGTAGCTCTCTGGTGGCGGATGAAGTCCAATCAGGTTTTGGAAGATCAGGAACTTTTTTTGCTTTTCAAAAGTTCAAAATAAATCCTGATATCATCACAATGGCCAAAGGTATGGGAAATGGTTTTCCAATTGGTGGGATTTTAGTTAATCCAAAAATAAAGGCAACTCACGGCCTTCTCGGAACTACGTTTGGCGGAAACCATCTTGCGTGTAGAGCATCACTTGCAGTTCTAGATATTATTAAAAAAGATAATCTACAAGAAAAGACTAAATCTCTTGAAAAATATTTTAAAAATAAAGCATCTTCAATAAAGAAAATAAACAAAATTAAAGGAAGGGGATTGATGTTAGGTTTAGAATTTGATTTTGAAGTGTCCTCATTAAGAAAAAAATTAATTTATGATCACAAAATTTTTACCGGAGGAAGCAGTAACAAAAATGTTATAAGAATATTACCTCCTCTTACAATACAAGAAAAACATTTTGACTACTTTTTCAAGTCTCTTGAAAATGAATTGAAAAAAAACTATTATTGAATGCAACAATTTTTAACTCTTGACGATCTGCCTAGCCTTAGTGAGGCTGTAAATGAAGCAATTGAACTAAAAAAAAATCCATTTGCTTTTAAATCACTTGGAAATCAAAAAAATTTAGGAATGCTTTTTTTTAATCCTAGTCTAAGAACGCGTCTAAGTTCACAAAAAGCAGCACAGCTTTTAGGATTGAAAACAATGATAATGAATTTTTCAAATGAAGCATGGGCATTAGAATTTGAGGATGGTACTCAAATGAGTGGTTTACGCTCAGAGCATATTAAAGAAGCTGCAGCTGTTGTTTCACAATATTGCGATATGGTTGGAATAAGAGCTTTTGCGAGTTTAAATAGCAAAGAAAATGATGAGAACGAAATTGTTCTAAAAAGTTTTATAAAATATGCGAGTATACCAGTTATTAACATGGAAAGTGCTACTGCACACCCACTTCAAGCTTTAGCTGATGCAATTACAATTAAAGAAAAGAATAAAGTAAAACGTCCAAAAATTGTTCTTACATGGGCTCCTCATCCAAAAGCATTACCACATGCGGTTGGAAATTCGTTTGTTAGGATGGCAAACAATATAGATTGTGATTTAGTTATTGCTCAACCCAAAGGTTATGAGTTGAATCCCCTAATTATAGGCGACAACACTATAGTTTACAGTCAAGAAGAAGCATTAGAAGGTGCCGATTTTGTCTATGCTAAAAATTGGTGTTCATACTCGGATTATGGAAAAATTTTAAAAACTGACGACACCTGGATGATAACAGCAAAAAAAATGAAACTCACCAATAATGCAAGATTTATGCACTGTTTGCCAATTAGAAGAAATATAGTCGCGTCAGATGATGTTTTGGATAGCAATAATTCATTAATTATTGAACAAGCAAATAATAGGACATATTCTGCTCAATTAGTATTAAAAAAAATACTAGAAAATGGATAAATTACATGTTGTCAAAATTGGTGGAAAAGTAATTGAAAACAAGGATTCTTTAAGATCATTTTTAGAAGATTTCGCTAGCCTAGAAGAATCTAAGATTTTAATCCATGGCGGTGGTAAGGAAGCTAATAATATCTCTAAAAAAATAGGTATAGAAATTAAAATTGAAGGTGGAAGAAGAATTACAGATTCTGAAAGTCTTGATCTTATAACAATGGTCTATGCAGGGAAAGTAAATAAAAAAATCGTTTCACTTCTTCAGTCAATTTCTTGTAATGCTTTAGGAATTTCTGGTGCAGACGGAAATGCTTACTCTGGAATAAAAAGACCAATACAGGATATTGATTTTGGTTTTGTTGGCGATTTAACTGAAATAAATATTCCGTTTTTTACAGGGCTAATTAAACAAAATATTGTTCCCGTTTGTTGTTCAGTTACCCACGACAGAAAGGGACAGCTTCTAAATACAAATGCTGATACGATTGCTGCTTCAATTGCATCAGCTTTATCTAAAAATTTTAAAGTTATCCTAACATATTGCTTCGAGAAAATGGGAGTTCTAGAAAATATTAATGATGAAAACTCTGTTATACCTTTTATTGATACGGAAAAATATCATGAACTAAAAAATAGAGGAACTATATCCCAAGGTATGATACCTAAATTACATAATTGTTTCGAATGTTTAGAAAAAGGTGTTCAAGAAATTCGTATTGGAAATTCAAATATTTTTTCGGTAAAAAAACCATTTACTAAAATTAAAAAGTAATTATGAATCAAAGAGCAATAAAATTATTACAAGATTTGATTGAAATAGAATCTTTCTCTAAAAATGAATCTGGAACAGCAAAACGTCTTGAGAAATGGTTTCAAGATTTTAATATACCTTTTGAAAGGAAAGAAAATAATTTATGGGCTGTAAATAAATCATTTGATCCTAAAAAACCAACTATATTACTTAATTCACATCACGATACAGTTCTTCCAAATAAAGCCTATAGTAGAGATCCTTTTAAAGCTGACATTTTAGATGGTAAATTATATGGCCTAGGAAGTAATGATGCAGGTGGAGCATTAGTTTCTCTTCTGGCTTGCTTTAATTATTTCTACGAGAACTCAAACTTAAAATATAATCTTTTAATGGTAGCATCTGCAGAAGAAGAAACTGCAGGAGATAAAAGTTTACGTTATTTAATACCCTACTTGCCTAAGATTGACTTTGCCATAATCGGAGAGCCAACTCAAATGGAATTAGCAATTGCAGAGAAAGGTTTGGTTGTTTTTGATATTGAAATTATAGGAACACCGAGTCATGCTGCACATCCTAATACGGACAATCCACTTATGAAATTACCTGAAATAATTAAAAAAATTGAAAATATTTCTTTTGAAAAGGTGTCACCAATTTTAGGTCCCGTAAAATTAACACTCACGCAAATTAATGCTGGTAGTCAGCATAACGTAGTTCCATCTGAAGTCAAATTGGTACTCGATGTCAGGGTAAATGAATGCTATCAAAATAATGAGATCGATGAAGTGATACAAAAAGCTTTGCCCTGTAATGTAAAAGCAAGATCACTACACCTAAAAAGTTCTTCAATAAGTATTGATCATCCAATTGTAAAAGCCGGAAAAAAGTTAGGAAGAAAAACATATGGTTCACCTACCCTATCAGATCAAGCATCATTGAGCTGCCCTTCTTTAAAACTTGGTCCTGGAGACTCTACTCGCTCACATTCTGCTGATGAATTTATTTATATCAAAGAAATTGAGGAAGGTATTTCAATTTATATCAATCTACTAAAACAAATAATTTAATATGAAACTTTGGCAAAAAAAAGGAAATAACCTAAACGAAAAAGTAGACTCTTTTACTGTAGGAAAAGACCGAGAATATGATATGGTGCTTGCACAATTTGATTGTGAAGCTTCAATAGCACACGTTAAAATGCTCGGAAGAGTAGGATTAATAAATAATGATGAGGTTAAACAACTCTGTTTAGTTTTTGATGAAATTAAAAAAGAAATAAAAAATAAAACCTTTAAAATTGAAAAGGAATTTGAAGATGTACATTCAAAAATCGAATATTTTTTAACCAAAAGACTTGGAGAAGTTGGGAAAAAAGTTCATACTGCAAGATCAAGAAATGATCAGGTATTAGTTGCTATGCATCTTTATGTTAAAAAAGAATTAATTGAAATTAAAACGAAAATAATTAAGCTTTTTGATCTACTTCTGTCATTAGCAGAAAAATATCAAGATAACCTACTCCCTGGTTATACACATCTCCAAATTGCAATGCCCTCATCCTTTGGTTTATGGTTTTCTGCATATGCTGAATGTTTAATAGATGATCTGTACTTTTGGCAAAGTGCATACAAAATTACAGATCAAAATCCACTTGGAAGTGCAGCAGGTTACGGAAGTTCATTTCCAATAGATAGAGAATTAACTACTAAAATACTGGGATTTTCGGAGCTCAAGATTAATTCTATTGCTGCACAGATGAGTAGAGGAAAGCTTGAAAAAAGTGTTGCAATTTCTTTATCATCTTTTGGAGATACTCTTTCCAAATTGTGTATGGATATATGTCTTTATATGGGACAAGATTATGATTTTATTTCATTCCCTAATGATTTGACTACAGGATCGAGCATTATGCCTCACAAAAAAAATCCAGATTTATTTGAATTAGCAAGGGCAAAATTTAATATGATTAAAGGATTACCAAATCAGCTAACCCTTTTAACATCTAATCTTCCTAGCGGCTATCATAGAGATCTACAACAAGCTAAAGGTGCATTAATTGAATCTATTAATGAAACTAAAGTATGTTTAGAAATTCTACTTTTAAGTTTACCCAAAATCAAGGTCTCAAATAATATTACCGATCAAAAAAAATATGATCATCTTTTCACAGTTGAATCGCTAAACAAAGAAGTTTTAAAAGGTAAGACATTTAGGGATGCCTATGGGTACTTAGCAAATGTTATAGAAAAAGGAAAATTTAAACCTGATCGAAAAGTAAAACATAAACATATCGGAAGCTTGGGTAATTTAGGAATAGATAGATTAAAAGAAAAGATTAAACCTTTCTTATAATAGTATCTATAACTCAATCTACCTCAGTATGTTCAACATAATAAAAATTATATATGAAGAGGACGATTTTCTGAAGCTGCAAGAGCGGCTTCTTTTATGGCCTCCGCGTATGTAGGATGTGAGTGACTCATACGTGCAATATCCTCGGCAGAAGCGCGAAACTCCATTGCTGTGACTGCTTCAGCTATGAGATCAGCAGCTCTTGCTCCTATCATATGTACTCCCAAAACTTCGTCTGTTGCTGAGTCAGCTAAAATTTTAACAAATCCATCTGTATCCATACTTGCCCTTGCTCGACCTAGAGCACGCATTGGAAACTGTCCCGATTTATAAGATTTCCCCTCACTTTTAAGCTGCTCTTCGGTTTTACCTACCGAGGCAACTTCAGGCCACGTATATATAACATTTGGAATTAAATTATAATCTATATGCGGTTTCTGTCCTGCAATAAACTCTGCAACCATTACTCCTTCCTCTTCAGCTTTATGTGCTAACATAGCACCTCTAACTACATCACCAATAGCATAAATATTTGGTTTAGCTGTTTGTAAATATTGATTCACTTCAACACGTCCCAATTTATCAACTTTGACTCCTGCTGCTTCAATATTTAGTAAGTTAGTGTGGGGTTTTCTACCAACAGAAACTAAGCAATAATCACCTGTAAATTTTATATTTTCCCCTGTTTTGTTTAATGCTGTTATAATTACTTCTTTACTTTTTCTTTCAACTTTTTTAACTTCATGAGACAAATAAAATTTAACTCCTTGTTTTTTCATAACTTTCTTTAGCTCTTTTGACAAAGATGCATCCATTACGGGAGTAATTCTATCAGCATACTCGATTACAGATATTTCAGCACCTAACCTTCGGTAAACTTGTCCCAATTCTAAACCTATTACACCACCACCAATAACTACAATATGTTTGGGAATTTCTTTTAACTTTAATGCTTCTGTTGAAGTAATTATTCTTTCTTTATCGACTTTAATAAAAGGCAAATTACCAGGCTTTGATCCAGTTGCAATAATTATGTTTTTAGCTTCAATTATTTGTTCCTTATCTGATTTTACTTTAATGTGATTTGAATCTATAAAACTACCAATACCATGATATACACTAATATTATTTTTTTCCATCAAATAATTAATTCCCTTAGTAGTCTGATTTACCACCTCAGTTTTACGATCAATCATTTGTTTAAAGTTTACTTTTACTTTACCATCAAATTCAATTCCATGCTCTGAAAAATGTTTAATGGCATCCTCATAATGGTGGGATGAATCCAATAAGGATTTAGATGGTATACACCCTACGTTAAGGCAAGTCCCACCGAGAGTATCATATTTTTCAACTAACGCTGTTTTCATACCTAGCTGAGCACTACGTATGGCTGCTACATAGCCACCTGGACCAGAGCCTATAATTGCAACATCAAAATTATTCATATTTAAATTCAATTTATAATCAAAAATACAAATGTTTACAACCTACTTCAATTCTTTACCCAATTTTTAGTTGAAATTGTTATAACTTGTACTGAAACTTAATTGAATCCCGTTTGAAAAAAAATGATCTTTCATTAGGACTTGCAACAATTCCTTTAATTTTTTTAGTTTTTCTACTTTCAATCAATGTCTTTATATATGGCGATAATGCTTTAAATGGTTCAAACCAATTTATATTATTAATAGGCGGAGCTGTAGCAGCAATAATTGGCTTTTATAAAAATATACCCTACAAAACAATGATAAAAAAAATTGCCAAAAACCTTCAGTCGGTTACAGGGGCAATATTAATTTTACTTTTTGTTGGTGCACTTGCGGGTTCCTGGCTGATAAGTGGGATAATACCAGCGATGATTTACTTTGGTCTAAAAATTTTACATCCAACAATTTTTTTACCTGCAAGTGTTATAATTTGTGCACTAATTTCTCTGGCAACTGGCAGCAGTTGGACAACTTCTGCAACCGTTGGAATAGCATTAGTTGGAATAGGAACTGTTTTGGAAATTCCATCGGGGATGATAGCAGGTGCTGTAATTTCAGGTGCTTATTTTGGAGATAAACTTTCTCCATTATCAGATACCACTAATCTTGCACCTGCGATGGCTGGTGGCGAATTATTTAAGCATATAAGATATATGACCTATACAACAATACCTAGTATTCTAATAACATTATTTGTTTTTCTCATTATAAGTTTTACGATCACCACGACTGGAAACACTGAAACAAATGAACTATTATTAGCTATTGAAGAAAAGTTTACAATCAATATATGGTTATTCTCAGTACCAATTAGTGTAATAGTTCTAATTATTAAAAAAACACCTCCTCTTATTGCATTACTCATTGGAACCCTAATGGGAGCTTTATTTGCTTTACTTTTTCAGTCCCAAATACTATTAGAGATAACTGGATCTGATATTTTATATCCATCTGTAGCATACCAAGCAATAATGAATGCAATGACTGTTTCAACCGAAATAGCTACTTCTAATATTTTATTAAATGATTTGTTTGTATCAGGTGGAATGAAAGGTATGTTGGGTACAATTTGGCTAATTATATGTGCAATGGTATTTGGTGGAATAATGGATGCTATCGGAGCTCTTAGTAGAATAAGTTCCTCCCTTCTAAATTGGGCTGAAAATACTTTTCAGTTATTCGCGAGTACTATCGCCTCGTGCTTGGCAGTAAATTTAACAGCTTCAGATCAGTATTTATCGATAGTAATTCCTGGTAAAATGTTCAAAAAAGCATATGAGCAAAGAAAGTTAGCTCCTGAAAACTTAAGTCGTACGTTGGAAGACTCAGGAACAGTTACATCAGTATTAATACCATGGAATACTTGTGGCGCTTATCAGTCAGGAGTCTTAAACGTTGGAGTTGGAGAGTATTTTATCTTTGCTATTTTTAATTGGATTAGTCCATTTATGACATTACTTTATGCTGCTTTAAATATTAAAATTTTGAAAAAAAGTTAGTTTTTTAAAACTACTAACTATACAAAATTTTATTATAGGAAAAACTTATTAATGAATAAGTAATTTTACAAGCAAAAATTTTAGAAACTTAGTTCAGGTTTACTAAATTTAGTAAATTTTACACTATTATGAATGAAACCAAATGCCCATTCCATGGGTCGACTACAACTCCAAATCTTGGCACACAAAATAAAGATTGGTGGCCAAATCAATTAAATTTAGATATACTTAGACAACATGGGGACAGAAGCAATCCAATTTCAGAGATAAACTATAAAGAAGAGGTAAAAAAACTTGATCTTGGTGCTGTTAAGGAGGATATCAAAATAATGCTTAAGGATTCTAAGGATTGGTGGCCTGCTGATTATAATCATTATGGACCCTTTTTTATTCGTATGACATGGCACGCAGCTGGAACTTACAGGACAGGTGATGGACGTGGTGGTGCAGCGACAGGAGCACAAAGATTTGCTCCATTAAATTCATGGCCAGATAACGGCAATTTGGATAAAGCAAGACGCTTACTTTGGCCAATAAAAGAGAAGTACGGAAACAAATTGTCATGGGCTGATTTACTTGTCCTTGTTGGAAATGTTGCTATTGAAGATATGGGAGGACCAAACCATGGAACAGTTATGGGTAGAGAAGATATTTGGCAAACAGAAAAAGATATTTATTGGGGTGCAGAAGATACATGGCTAGGAGATAAGCGTTATGGAGATACCCGCCAATCACTTGAAAATCCCTTAGCTGCGGTTCAAATGGGGTTAATTTATGTAAATCCTGAAGGACCAAACGGAATTCCTGATCCAGCATTATCTGCTGAAGATGTTAGAGAAACCTTTAAGCGTATGGCGATGAATGATGAAGAAACTGTCGCTCTTACTGCTGGTGGACACACTTTTGGTAAAGCACACGGAGCTGGTGATGAAGCACTGGTTGAAGCTGAACCTGAAGGTTCCCCAATTGAAATGATGGGCTTAGGCTGGAAAAATAAATATGCATCTGGAATTGGTGTCGACACAATTACCAGTGGTATAGAAGGTCCATGGACAACAAACCCAATAAAATGGGACATGGGATATCTCGAATTATTATTTAAATATGAATGGGAATGCAAAAAAAGTCCTGCCGGAGCATGGCAATGGCATCCCATTGACTGTGCAGAGGAGGATATGGTTCCTCAAGTTGATGGAAGTGATTCTAAAGTGTTACCAATGATGACAACTGCAGATATGTCATTAAAATTTGATCCTAAATATAAATTGATTTGTGAAAGATTTTTGGATAACCCTAGGGAGTTTGAGGAAACTTTTGCTCGTGCCTGGTTTAAATTGTTACATCGTGATATGGGGCCAAGAAGCAATTATGTCAGTGGCGATTACAAAGACGTTGAATACATTTGGCAGGATCCTACGCCTACAGGAAAGTTACTAACTTCAAATGAAGAAGATATAATTAGAAAAACAATATCTGATTCAGGCTTAAGTATACAAGAAATGGTCAACACAGCCCTCTCAAGTGCTGTAACATTTCGAGGATCAGACAATCGAGGTGGGGCAAATGGATCAAGAATTCGACTAGAACCTCAAAAAAGCTGGGATGTAAACAAACCAAAAGAACTAGAAAAAGTATTAAATGTATATGTTAAAATAGCCAAAAAACACAATACTAGCATTGCGGATTTAATTATTATCGGTGGTGCAGTTGGTATTGAAATGGCTAGTGGACAATATGTAAAGGTAACAACTGGTAGAGGTGACGCTAGTCAAAAAAATACAGATATTGAATCTTTCAATCTTCTTAAACCTAAAGCATGTGGTCTAAGAAATTATTCTGAAAAAGAGTTCTCTGTCAGTCCAGAAGAAATTTTCCTTGATAAAGCGCAACTATTAGGTTTAACACCATCTGAAATGACAGTTTTAACCGGAGGTTTACGTGCTATGGGAATATCCTACTCAGGAGAAGGTGTGTGGACAGATGGGAAATTAAACAACTCTTGGTTTAAAATTCTTTTATCAATGGACGTAGAATGGAGTTCAACAGGCTATAATAGTTATGCAGCAAAAAGCAGAGAAACAGGTGAAGTAGTAAGAACAGCTTCAAGAACGGATCTTGTTTTTGGATCCAATTCAGAACTTCGTGCTATAGCTGAAGTTTACGCTCAAAATGATAACAATGATAAATTTGTCTTCGACTTTATCAAAGCATGGAATAAGATTATGAATGCTGACCGTTTTGACTTAAATTAATTCTAATATCTTCTTTAAAAATGAAACCTGGCTTTGAAAACCAGGTTTTATTTTACGCAAGTATCAACACAACATGATTTCCAGATTCAAGGCTTTTGTAATTGAATTTGTACTTTTGTAAGTAAACTAAAGTTTAATGACAAAAAAGCAAAGACCATCTCAGATTGATTCAAAAATAAAGCGTCAACGCCAGGTTTTATTTGGAGGAGGATTGTTTTTATTGGGTATACTTCTGGCTATATCTTTTGTGTCATACACAATTAACTGGAAAGAGGATTATAGTACTCTAGGTTATTTTTTTGACAAATCAGTTCCAGCAAAAAATATTTTAAGTAAAGTAGGGGCATTCGTTAGCCATTTATTCATTTATAAAGGAGTGGGGTATCCTTCAATAATTTTCTCTTATCTTCTATGTCTTAGCGGTTTTAAATTATTTTTTGGTCAAAGCACGGAAAAAATTTTTTTAAATTGGTCATGGGGAATTGCACAAATAATTTGGCTAAGCGTTTTTTTGGGGTACCTATTTACTTCAAATCCAATATACTCTGGTATTGTAGGTTATGAATTAAATTTAATTTTAAAAGCCTACGTTGGAGAAATTGGTGTATTGGCAATTATAATTTTCTTTTTCATGTGTATAGTGGTTATTCAATTAAAATGGACACCCGAAAAAATAAAAATAATCTGGGACAAATTTTTGAATAAACAAAATAAAGATTTAAGTCTCAATGAAAATGTCAATAAGAATGATCTTTCTTCAGTTTTAAACCAAGATGAAAAAGAAATAAATAGCGGAGGAACATCTAATTATTCCGTAAAAAAATCACTAGATACTTCATCTGAAAAAAATTCACCAAACGAAAATGAATTAGTGATGGAAGTTGAGACAGCAAAAGAGGAAGAAACATTAGATGTAAAATTGGCTAATGAACTTCTGAAAAATCAAGGTTTTTTTGATCCAAAACTGGAACTTAGGAATTTTAAAATGCCCCATTTAGATCTTTTAAAAAATTATGGTGAGAGTGGAATTACAATAAATCAGGCAGAACTTGAAGCAAATAAAAATAAAATTGTTGAAACATTAAATAATTACAAAATAGGGATTTCAAATATAAAAGCTACAATTGGTCCGACTGTTACTCTTTATGAAATAGTTCCAGATGCTGGAATTCGAATATCAAAAATCAAAAGTCTAGAGGACGATATAGCACTTTCTCTATCTGCATTGGGTATTAGAATTATAGCACCAATACCAGGTAAAGGCACAATTGGAATTGAAGTTCCAAATCAAAACCCAAGTGTTGTATCAATAAGATCCGTCATTACATCTGCTAAATTTCAAAATGCAGAAATGGAACTTCCAATTGCCTTAGGAAAAACGATAAGTAATGAAACATTTGTTGTTGACCTTGTGAAAATGCCTCACTTACTAATGGCAGGTGCAACCGGTCAAGGTAAATCTGTTGGTCTAAACACCGTTTTGACCTCACTTATTTTTAAGAAACATCCAGCAGAAATTAAGTTTGTTTTAGTTGATCCTAAAAAAGTAGAATTAAATATTTATAGCAAAATTGAACGCCATTATTTAGCAAAACTGCCTGAAACAGAAGAAGCTATTATCACAGATAATACAAAAGTCATAAATACACTTAACTCATTGTGTATTGAAATGGATAATAGGTATGAACTTCTTAAAAATGCAATGTGTAGAAATATCAAAGAGTACAACAAAAAATTCAAAGAAAGAAAACTTAACCCAAAAGATGGACATAGTTTTTTACCTTATATAGTACTAGTTGTTGACGAATTTGCTGACTTAATTATGACGGCTGGTAAAGAAGTGGAGACTCCGATTGCTCGTTTAGCTCAATTAGCAAGAGCTATTGGAATTCATCTTATAATCGCTACTCAGAGACCTTCTGTAAATGTAATAACTGGAATTATCAAAGCTAACTTCCCGGCTCGTATTGCCTTCAGGGTTGCATCTAAAATTGATTCACGTACTATACTTGACAGTGGTGGTGCTGATCAATTAATCGGAAGAGGAGATATGCTATACACACAAGGTAACAAATTAATAAGAATTCAATGTGCATTTGTTGATACCCCTGAAGTAGAAAGTATCTCATCTTACGTAGGAAGCCAAATGGGATATTCTGATGCACATATTCTTCCAGAGTACAATAGTGAGGAAAATAACTCCGGCCTTGAAATTGACCCTTCTGAACGTGATTCATTGTTCAGGGAGGCTGCTGAGGTGATTGTAACTGCCCAACAGGGATCAGCTTCTTTGTTGCAAAGAAAATTAAAATTGGGATATAACAGAGCTGGAAGAATAATAGATCAAATGGAAGCAGCTGGAGTAGTAGGACCGTTTGAAGGAAGTAAAGCTCGTCAAGTCTTAATATCAGATCTCACCACATTAAATCGTCTTCTAGATGACCAAACCTAGTAATTTATTTTCATGAAAAAAATAATATTTCTTTCCATATCTCTTTTAAGTTTTCCGGTTCTATCACAAGGTACAGAAGACGCAATAAAATTATTAGATGAAGTTTCAAATAAAATTTCATCATTTGACAATATAATGTTTGAATTTACCTACGTATTGGAAAATAGGTCAGAAAATATTCGTCAGGAAACGAAGGGTTCTGTAACTGTTAGCAAAAATTTATATAGAGTAAATTTTTTAGGATATGAGCAATTATTTGATGGTAAAATGACTTATACTATTATACCTGAAAATGAAGAAATTACCATTAGTGACCCCGAAGAGGGACCTGAATTTGGAATTAATCCTTCAGAGCTTTTGACGATTTATAAAAAAAATTATGCCTATCAATGGGATATAAAACAAAACATAATGGGTATACCCGTCCAATACATTAAACTTATACCTAACGAAGAGAAAAAAGAATTAAAATATTTACTCTTAGGAATAAATATGAAAACTAAACTAATTTATCGCTTGATAGAAATAGGAAGATATAATACTAGAACAACACTTACTTTAAAGAATATCAATACTAATATTATGCTCAGTGATGAATTTTTTATTTTTGATAAAAGTAAATATCCTGATTTTTATATAAACGAATAGAATAGATGAAGATTATTGACAAATATATGTTAAAAAGCTATGTCATAAGACTTATTAGCGTATTTGGAATATGTTTATTTATTTTTATTATTCAAACCTTTTGGCTTTTTATTGATGAATTAGCTGGAAAGGGTTTAGATATAATAATAATTGGACAATTTTTAGTTTATTATTCTCCCAAATTAATCCCACTAGTACTCCCTTTATCTGTTTTACTTGCTTCTCTTATGACATTCGGAACTTTATCTGAAAACTACGAATTTGCTGCAATGAAATCTACCGGCATCTCATTGCAAAGAGCTCTTTTAGGATTATCTATTTTCCATATTTTGTTGGGTATTGGAATGTTCTATTTTTCAAATCATGTAATTCCATACGGTGAACTTAAATCGTACAACCTTAGAAAAAATCTCGCAAAATTAAAGCCTACACTTGCAATTAGAGAGGGTATTTTTAATGAAATAGGACAATACAATATTAAGGTTGAAAAAAAATATGGTGATAACAACAGGTTTTTAAAAAATGTTATTATTCATGAATACACTCCAGATAAGAAAAATAATATTGTTATTAAGGCAGATCGAGGAGAAATGAAAAATGAACCAACGGACCCAAACCTAAAGTTAGTTTTATACAATGGGAACCGTTATGAAGAATTCATTCCAAAAAAGATCCAACAACGTAAAAGAATTCCACATGCGAAAGTTTCTTTTGAAGAATATGAAATGAATATTGATTTATCTCAATTTAACAATATTGATTTAAATCAGGAGAATATAAAAACATCTTTTAGAATGCAAAAAATTAATCAATTAAGAACTAGTATTGACACACTTGAGAGTTCATTCATAGAGGAAAAAAATATTTTTTACAATAATTTCTCAAAAATAAGTCCCATATCATCTTGGATAAGTAAAACAAAGTCGTATGATAAAGAAGCTGCTTTACCCAAACAAATTTTGGATTTTATAGATACTGACGAAAATTGGAAGAAAAGTACTGTTTACAAACAAGCAATCAATAAAATAAGAAACTCTTTAAATGATTTAAACGCAAAGAAAGGTCAATTTTTTGCTTACCAAAAATTAATTAACCTACACAAAATTACTCTTCAAGAAAAATATACATTACTATTTGTTTCACTATTATTATTTCTTATTGGAGCATCTTTAGGAGCAATAATTCGAAAAGGAGGATTAGGTCTTCCTTTAGTTATATCCGTTATTATATTTCTAACTTACCATTATATAGGTCTGTTTAGCAAAAATGCCGCGGAAGATAGTAGTATTTCCCCGCTGATAGCAACCTGGCTTTCAACATTAATTTTAGCACCTTTCTCATATATTTTAACTAGAAGGGCTTCTTCCGACAAAGGTTTTATTAGTTTTTATAACATATATTCACCAATTTTGAACCAATTTAAAAAACTGCCTTTTCAAAAAAGAGTATGACTGAAAATAAGATTAAATTAAATAGTATTCCAGAAGCAATTAATGCAATCAAAAATGGTGAGGTTATAATAGTTGTTGATGATGCTAATAGAGAAAATGAGGGAGATTTTGTTGCTGCGGCAGAAAAGATTAGTCCAACACTTATTAATTTTATGGCTACTCATGGAAGGGGTTTGATTTGTACTCCATTAACAGAAGAACGTTGTCAAGAATTAAAATTGGGTAAAATGGTTTCTGATAATACAGATCCTATGGATACTGCATTTACTGTTTCGGTTGATTTGAAAGGCAAGGGAGTAACCACAGGAATCTCTGCTGCTGACAGGGCCTCAACAATTAAAGCACTAATTAGTAAAAAAACAAAAGCTTCCAACTTATCTAAACCTGGACATGTATTTCCCCTAATTGCAAAATCTGGAGGTGTACTCCGTAGGACAGGACACACTGAGGCTGCTATTGATTTTGCAAGATTAGCTGGTTTTGAACCCGCAGGAGTTATCGTTGAAATTATGAATCAGGATGGTAGTATGGCTAGACTTCCCCAACTTGTTAATGTTGCTAAAACTTTAAATCTTAAAATTGTTTCTATTGAAGACTTGGTTTCATATAGAATGCAACATGACAGTCTAATTGTAAAAAAAGTAGATCATGAGATAAAAACACGATACGGGATTTTTAGAATAAGAGCATATCATCAAACTACAAATGGTAATATTCATCTAGCACTAAGCAAAGGACATTGGGAAAAAAATGAGGTTGTTTTAACTAGAATACAATCTTCAAAAATTACAAACGATATTTTGGGAATGCTCACTGGTGCAGTAAATCAAAGATTAGATGATATTTTTAATTTAATAAATAATGAAAAAAAAGGTGCGATTTTGTTTATAAATCAAGATGAAAATCCAGAAAACCTTTTAGCTAGAATAAAGAGTTTAAAACAAATGCAACGTAAAGGCAAGCATGATCAGGTTCCTCCAATGCCAATGGATAATAAAGATTTTGGAATAGGTGCACAAATTTTACATGACATAGGAATCACAAGGCTCAAGGTTATTAGTAATTCAAAACAACAAAGAAGAATTGCTATAACAGGTTACGGGATCAGCATAGAAGGATATAAAAGCTACTAGAGTTAAAAAAACCAAAGTTTTATTGAAATTATTGCAGTACTTGTAATCATTGCATAACGAATTAATTTATCACCTCTTTTAACAGACCAACGGCTCGCGAACCAAGCGCCAAAAATAGAGCCTGTAGCCATAGATATTCCCATTTGCCAATCTATTGAATTGTTGTAAGCAAAGATTAATAAAGCAAAAAATGAGTAAATAAAAACAACAGACACTTTTGTCGCGTTACTTTTTACTAATGACATCTGATTAAATCTATTTAGAAACAACATTATAAGTAAACCTATTCCTGCATTTATAAAGCCTCCATAAATACCGAAAATAAAAAAAACTAAAATGCTAAACCATAAATATTTTCCAGAAGTCCGCTCATCTACAAAGTTTGTTAATTTTTTCTTTTGGATGAAGATTAGTCCTCCAACAATAATTATTATTACAGCCAATATTTTATTGAAAATCTCTCCGTCAATATTTAAAGCGATTTTGGCACCAATATAGGCTCCGAAACTGGCACTTATACCTAGATATATATTAAATGGATATGAGTAAATTCCTTTACTAGAATATCCTATTGAACCACTTAAAGATTGTGCTACAATTACAACTCTATTTGTTCCGTTTGCAACTTGAGGAGGCAATCCAAGAAAGATGAGTATTGGAAGTGTAAATAACGATCCCCCTCCTGCAAGTGTATTTACTATTCCCGCTAAAAATCCTATAGCAAGTAAAATTACCAGCTCTAATGTAGTATCCATAAGATTTTAAATATACAAAACTATGACTCTAACTATGTCAAAAGAGAGTTAATGAAATGTTTTCTAATCGAAAAAAGCAATGTATATTTATCACCATTTCGGAGAAATGGCAGAGTGGTCGAATGCGGCAGTCTTGAAAACTGTTGAGGGTCACACCTCCGGGGGTTCGAATCCCTCTTTCTCCGCAAGTAAATTCCCTAATGTATTTAATATCAATATGTTAGGGATTTTTGTTTTGATTATTTGTACGATTATTGTACGGTCAGATATAAAAAGTATAAAAAATCTAGCCTAAAATTCTAAAGCTATACCCCCCTACCCTTAAATTAAATCCAGTTTTCTTTTTGGAATAGGGTTAATATAATGATGTATTCCCCGTTGCATTAGGTTTAGAAAGAGTTTTTTTATTGAAGCAAGGATGTGAGATTTGATATGTAACCAAATTACATACCAAATACGAGGACAATTGGATAATAAATAAATTAAAGCTTAATTGTAACATAAATATTAATTTTAATTCATGGGATTTTTCAATTTTAATAAAAAGAAAAAATTTGTTTCAAAACTATCAATTGATCAACAAGATGAAATCTTGATAACATTGATTTTAATGAAGCAAATGATAGATGCTGATGGGATTGAAAAGCCTGAAGAGAAAGAGTATTTAAAAAATTATCTTCTTAATTGTGGCATAACAAGTAAAGAAGAGCTTGAATCAATTTTAGATAGTGCAGCTAAATTAACGTCTGAACAATATGATTTAATTATAAGTAGTTTTGATGAATTTCAGAAATTAACTATTCTGCAAGAATTATACGAAATTATTTGTTCAGATAATGAAATTAATCATGATGAGGTAGTACTTCTTTTTCGAATATCACGTGATATGGGAATAGATGATGACCTTGTTGTTGACAAGTTTGGTGCAAATAAGGATTTACTTGAAAAGTATATTAAAACCAACAAAGTTAGTGATTCAATAAGTAAGAAATTTGAAGACTACCAAAATCAGGCTAAAACCGATCTAGATGACATTATATCTAAAATTCAAGAAGCTAGAGATATAAGACAAAAATTAATCGATAACAAATTAACCATTAGAATCACTTATGGAGGATTATGGAAGGCCAAATTTCAATTTAATGAAGCGTTTAAAAATTATGGAGAGTCTGCTGAATTTCTTAAGCACTCAATGATTTACAACGAGGAGACGGAACCATTTGATTATAATGACCTAGAAAATTCTGATATCATTGCATTTAATAAAGGTTTATCAAATAATAAAAATCTTAAAACATTTAGTGGAGAAATTGAAATATGTGAAGTGCTTAAAATACCGAAGGAAAATCTTATAATGAAACTGAATGAATATATTAATAATCCTAATGATGAAATTTCTTATGAAGACACTTCTTGGGAAGATTTTTTAACTTATGATTGGGATTATCCTGAATTTATAGATCCAGATATAGATATCGATGATTGTACTCTTGGATACAACGGTCCAAGGATTGCAGATTGTTTATTGGGGTTAGAACGAGGAATGGCCGGTGGAAAAGAATACCATTACATTGAACAAATATGGGAAAATGAAAAAGAAGATAAAATTGAACTTAAAGAGTTAAATCATCAAGAAAAAATTGAGTCTATTACTAAAGAGGCTGAAGCTATAATAGAAAAGCTGAAAAAAAATGAATTAGAGATAAAAGTTAATCAAGGGGAGAGTCTACATTGTGATTTTCAATTCAATGAAGAATTTAAAATATATGCCGAATTAAAGAGTTTTAAAGAACATTTAATATTTGGCAAAACTGAACCATTTGATTATTCTCAAAATTCTGACATTGAAAAATATGTTGCAAATCCTGAGTTATACTCTAGTTTAGAAACCTTATCAGGAAGGTTAGAATTATGGCAAGTTTTTAAAGTTTCAAAGGAGGAATTTATTGAACATATAAATCATTTCATAGAATCAATTAAAGAGGATTATGAATACTATGAACAATATGAATCTGTAAAAGATTATCTAGAAGGAGGAATTGATTGGATGGGAATATATGGTTCTCTTCCATATTCAGAACATACGCTTGGTGAAGATGGTCCAAAATTAAAGGATTGTTTTATTGGTTTTCTATTTGGAGAAAACAAAGGGTATGAACCAAGAATTGAATTTATTGATTTATCCAATGAGCAAACAAAACATTTAAATAATATTAAAGAGAAAATAGTTTCATCAAATAAAAAACTAAGAGATGAACTTAATAAATTTAAGTTAACAGAAATTAAATCTTTTTCAGTTGACATTCTTTTTGATAAATGGACTTTTTTTGAAGAAATAAATTATAAAGGAAACTTTAAAGGATTTGATTTTACCCTAAATGGAGGTACTGCAATAAAATGGTCTAAACATAAAGGATGTTATAAAAATGAATTAGATGATTTTTTGAAGGATATCAAAAATAAAGAAATTAGTGAATTAGATTTTCATAGTCTAAACTATGATTGTGATGATTCGGATGAAGACTATGACTACAATTTTTATAATAAAATTATTTGGGATGAAAATACTCCAAAAGAAATTATAAAAGATGTAGAAAAAAACTACTCTGTGAATGAGTATGAGAAGCTGAGAGATGAAGTAGAATTAGAGGAGGAATTTTTAGACATTGAATTATTTCAAAAAAAAGGATTTATAAATCAAATTGATATTAATATCTCTTTTGAAAATGAAACAAAAAATTTAAAGTGGATCAAAAATGAAGATGATTCTAAAGAAGAAATTCCCAAGAATGCAAAAAAAATAAATAATGAGAAAGATTTAATTCAAGAACTTGGAAGGATTCATGAAACTTTAGGACATAAAGAATATAAAAAAGAGGCATACAATCTATGGAGAGATTTTTTTCTTAAAAAGTATGATGAGTCTGAAGAAAAAGATGGATGGGAAATCGGTCAAGAGGCATATAGTGTAATGTTTGATTTGTATGAAGTCGATTTTCTAAGTTTCTTTAATAATCACAAAGATTCAGGAGATACCGAGACAATGGGCATAAGATTTCCATTCAAATACTTAGAAAATGGAAAGCCCTCATTAATCTATAATTTCCCTTTCAAATATGATGAAATAACATCTCATTCAGGTGGAAGTATTTATCAGTTAGATGATATTTGGGGTTCTTTAAATGAGGTTTGTAAAAGTTTATCTGAATTACAAGTAATAGATTTCAATAAACTTAGTCAAAAGGTGAAAATTAAATTGTTTAAACCTAAAAGAGATGATTATTCTTAATATTTAAATTTTAAAATGAAAGTAGAAATTGGGGAATCTTTAGTGTCGAGTTATTTAAACCATGTTGAACAATGCAGAATAATACAGACAAATTGGAAAGTTTCTGGGAACTGGAGTATGGGTGAGCAAGATAAATCAAGATCAAAGGATTTATTTAATAAAATTGGTAGCAGTTCAAGATTCAAGTCAATCTTTAAAAATAATTCTTTTGAACAGCTAATTAAACAAGCGGAAATAGATGTTTTAGGGATAAATACGCTTGAAAGTAGTTTATTTGCTTATGATATAGCTTTTCATTCTAATGGTCTAAATTATAATGGTAATTATGGTACGTGTGAAGTAGTTATGAAAAAAATCTTTCGTGCAATATTTAGTGCTCAAATATATTTTCCAGAGTTTGAGATCATAGAATCCTGTTTTTTAACTCCAAAAGCCAATAATAAACTAGACTCGATGCTTAAGGACTATTTTGATGAAGCTACAGAATTAATAAATAGTGAAGATATAATTATTAAGTACATATCTAATAATGAATTTTTTGAAAAGATTGTTGATCCAATTATGTCATTAGTTTCCAATGAGAATGACTCTTCAGAGCTTTATTTGAGGGCTATAAAATTGAATCAGTTAGATAGAAGAGTTAGTATGTCAAAAATCAAAAATCATAAAATTAGTCCTGAGAAAAGAACAAAAGATGGTATGAAAATTGGTCAGTACGTTAAAAATAGTATGTACAACCTATCCCAAAATAATCAATTGAATAAAATTGATATTTCAAAACTTCAAGATCTTTCTTTTTGCAAGAAAACACTACAAATAAGTTACCCAGTCCTTATAAAAAAAAATAATTCAAGGCAAGATTCATTTGGAAATAATAGATATTACAAAGATGAAATAGTTCAAGGTTACTGGCTTTGTTCACAATGGGTAGAGAAACATTGGGATGGCTATTTGAAATGGGAAAAAGATATTAATAGAGGTTGATTTTTTATTTACACCAATGGATACAATCCAATTCCCCTTTTACCCTTTGTAAATCAACTCTTTACTGAAGATTTCTCAATGCTGTTTTAGGGGGTAGTTGTTTGGGGTTTGTGTGGATACGTGTTGAATTATTATCTTTAATCCTATGCCATATAATGGAAAATATATCCCTGAAAAAGATGATTTCTATAAGCTCAGTAGATCAAAGGTCGACTTCTTTTTAAACTGCTCAAGATGCTTTTACATGGATAGAAGACTAGGTATAGCTCAGCCACCAGGATTTCCATTTAACCTTAATTCAGCAGTAGATAATCTTCTTAAGAATGAATTTGATTATTATAGAAGTATTCAGAAACCTCATCCTTATATTGAGAAGCTAGGTTTAAATGCAATTCCATTCCAACATGAGAGTCTTGATAAATGGAGACACAATTTTAGTGGAGTAACTTATCAGCATAAAGAGTTAAATCTTCATCTATTCGGTGCCATCGATGATCTATGGATTAATCTAGACACAGAAGAGCTTATCGTTGTTGATTATAAAGCAACATCAAAAGGAAGCGAAATAAACTTAGATGCAGACTGGCAGATAGGTTATAAAAGACAGATGGAATTCTATCAATATCTATTGAGAAATAACGGATTTAAAGTTTCAGATACAGGATACTTTGTTTACTGCAATGGCATAAGAGAAAAAGAAAGATTTGATGAAAAGCTAGACTTTGAAATTTATCTTTTGGATTATACAGGAAACGATAGTTGGATAGAAAATACCCTAAAAGATTTAGTTCAAACTATAAATCAAGATGATATTCCAGATTTTAATGAAAATTGTAAGTTTTGTGAATATCAAAAAAAGACAAAAGCCGTCAAAAATTGATCAAAAATGACCAAAAATGATCAAAAATGAATCAAAATTGATCAAAAATGGCTAAAAATGACTAAAAACTGAATTGTTTATTTTTCTAAAAAATGTGGTTTTATATGATTTTTAGCAATTTTGAAATGAATCCCGTTTAATGACCCTTCAAGCCTTTTCATTAAATTCTTGAATTCCTAAAGTAGATTTAAATTTTTAAATTTATTAGATGTCTAAAATCCGTCTTTAGGAGAAAACTACAAAGAAGAAATGAGAAAATTATCACTCCTATTTATTTTTATCCTATCCACAGGATGCAAATCCTTTGACTCTACCCCTCCAAATATACTATTTGTTATCTCTGACGACCAGTCTTATCCACATGCAAGTATTTATGAAACTAAATGGATAAAAACACCTGGTTTTGACCGTGTAGCAAAGAAGGGCTTGTTATTTAACCATGCTTATACAACTAATGCAAAGTGTTCACCCTCTAGGTCTTCCATTTTAACAGGACGGGACAGCTGGCTACTAGAAGAAGCGGCCAATCACTTTCCGTTTTTTCCTGAAAAATTCATAACATTCCCTGAAGTTTTAAAAAATAATGGTTACAAAACTGGAAAAACTGGAAAAGGATGGGCTCCAGGTATTGCATTGAAAAATGGGGAAAAGAGGAATTTAATCGGTGAAGATTACAATAAAATAAAAGTTAATCCTCCAGCAAAATTTATTAGTAATATCAATTATTTCGAAAATTTTAAAAATTTTCTTGATGGAAAAAAAGATAAACAACCTTTCCTTTTCTGGGTTGGGGGGTTAGAACCTCATCGGCGTTACGAGTACCAGTCAGGAATTAAATATGGAAATAAAAAAATAGAAGAAATTGAAAAAGTTCCTGATTATTGGCCTAGCTCCAAAAACGTTAAAACAGATATGCTAGATTACGCATTCGAGATTGAATATTTTGATAGTCATTTGGAACGTATGATTGATGAATTGGAAAAAAGAGATCTTTTAGAAAATACCATTATAGTTGTTACATCAGACAATGGTATGCCATTTCCGAGAGTAAAAGGACAGGTCTTCCCTTTTGACAATAGACTGCCTTTAGCCATAAGTTGGGAAAAAGGAATTAAAAATCCAGGTAGAATTATAAATGACTATGTGAGTTTTTCAGATTTTGCTCCAACCTTTCTTGATCTTGCAGGTATTGATTCGGAAAAACACGATATGGAAAATTTTTCAGGTGTAAGTTGGAAGGATCTTTTCAATAATGACTCAATTTTCAAAAAAAGAGATTATATGATTATTGGAAAAGAACGCCACGATGTAGGTAGAGAAAATGACAAAGGTTATCCAGTTCGTGCAATTATTGCAGGGGATTATTTCTTTAGTATAAATTTTAATCCTGAGCGTTGGCCGGCGGGAAATCCAGAAACTGGATATCTCAATACCGACGGCAGTCCAACTAAAACTGAAATATTAAACTTGAGAAAAGAAGGAAAGAAAGAAGAGTATTGGCAATATGCATTCGGAAGAAGACCCAAGGAAACTTTGTATGATATTAAAAATGATCCTAACTGTATTAAAAATATTGCAGAATATGATAAATACAATTCTCTCAAGGACAGCTTAAAAAAAATCTTAATCGAAGATCTAACAAAAAATAAAGACCCTAGAATCCTTGGGGATACCGAGATATTCGATCTTTATCCCTACGCTGACATGCGAACTAAGAATTTTTACAATAGATATATGAAAGGAGAATTATTAGATTCAGACTGGGTCAACCCCACAGACTTCGAATTTGATGTTGAATAGTTTGCTTCACAATACATCAAAAAGAATAAACATAAAGAATTAAATTGACCTTAGGCAGAAAAATTAAACTCAATTTGTTATTTATTAAACCATTAAAACTTTTTTTATTTTGTTTTATATGACGAGATTGAATAATTGAACGAAATATTGTCTGCTTTAATTTGATATTTTTCGTGTGGAAGAAATCCCCAACTATTATCTCCACCAACACCCATTTGTCTGTTGTCAATATTTAAATTTAGAAAAGGTCTTCTCGAAATATCCGTTGTATGTCTTTGAGATTTATCATTTCCTCCATCAAAGTCTTCATTTTTTTGATTGTGAGCACTAAATTCAAATGTTTTAGATGCTTGAATGATTATTCCATTTCCATTAGTATTGGTAAAAGTAACCCATCTTATATCTGTTCTATTTCCGTTCTCTTGTGGTCTGATATATGGATAATAAAGATCAGATACTTTACACTCATAGATACCTATCAAAGAAGAAGTTTTTCTGTCTTGATAATTTTCGTGAGGGCCACGTCCGTACCACCTGACATTTTCAAATTGCTTATCAATAATTAAGTTTGTTCCAAATTTTGGTAACATTGGAAGTTTAGATGATATTTCAGATAGTGAAGTGTTAATGTTTATTTTACCAAATGAATCAATATTATAAGTTATTTCTACATATCCCCCTATACTTGGTAAAAAATATTTAGATTTTATTTCAACTCCTCGCTTTTTTAGATTTTTAAATTGAAAACTATTTAAGGACTGTGATTTTGAAGCTTTTTTCCAAACCTTAAGCTTATATGGCATGAAAAACCCATAATCATTGTCTGTTGGGGAACGCCAAAAGTTAGCTTTAACTCCTTGTTCAATTATATTTCCTTCACCGTAATCTATTTCAGTTAATGCTCCAGTTTTTTTATTGAATATAATTTTAAAATTTTGACCTTTGAGACTCAATGATTCTTTATTTTGAGATATATTAATACCTGAACCTGACGATATTATTTCATTTTCTAGGTACCTATTTCCACTAATAAAAAACTGATCATAAGCGACAATATGGTTTTTAGGAATTAAGGCGTCTGAATTTTTCTTTTTAGCATAAATATTGAGAAAATATTCATTTTTACCTTCTATATTTGGGATATTGAGTTCAATTAATTTAGTATTTTGAGGTTCAAGATCAAATTCAGCTATATATCCATCTATTATCTTTTCTCCATTTTTTAGAATTTCCCACTCATAAAAAAATTCATTCAGGTTTATAAAATCATATTTATTTGAAATTTTTAATGTTTTTGACTTCAAATAATCGAAGTCAAATTTTATACTTTGATATACCTTTTTGACTTCTTGGAGAGAAGGATGAGCGGTTCTGTCAGGATTCACAAGGCCATTGTTGCAAAAGTTTTTATCATTTTGAAAATTTTCACCACCCAAATCACCTCCATATGCCCAGAAGTTTTCACCATTTTCATTTTTGGTTAAAATACCTTGATCTACCCAATCCCAAATAAATCCACCCTGTAAAACATCATATGATTCAATAACATCCCAATAATCTTGAAGATTACCTACACTATTTCCCATTGCGTGTGCATATTCACAAAGTATTAACGGACGCGATGGATTTGTTTCTGCATATTTTCTTAACATTTCAATTTTATGATACATTGGCGCTTGAATATCAGTATTTGAAAATTTAGTAGCACCTTCATATTGAACTGGTCTTGAAGAATCCTCATTTTTTAACCATTCGTATGTTTTAAACATATTTATTCCATTTCCTGCTTCATTCCCTAGAGACCAAATAATTATAGATGGATAGTTTTTATCCCTTTCATACATCCTTACAGTCCTATCAAGATGCATTTTTTTCCAATTTTTTAAATAAGCAGGGTGTACTTTTTGCATATCAGGTCTAAATTCAAGTCCTTGGTTCGTAGTCCCCATGCCATGGGTTTCAATATTAGCTTCGTCAACTACGTAAAAGCCATATTTGTCACACATCCTATAAAAAAATGGATTCTTTGGATAATGACTACATCTGATGGAGTTAATGTTATTCTTTTTCATTATTTCTAAATCTTTTATTAAAAGATCTTCTGAAACAACATGTCCATTTATTTGGTCATGATCGTGAAGATTAACTCCTTTGATAAGAATTGGCTTTCCATTTACAAAAAGTTGATTCTTTTCAATCTTGATGTTTCTAAAACCAATTTTAATTTTTATAGCCTGAGAAGGGTCTCCCTTAAGTTCTACTAAAAGGTCGTATAAATTGGGTTTTTCAGCACTCCACGATTTGGCCCTCCTAATTATTTTTTTAAAATTTATAATATTACTCCCGGGGTTTAAGCTTATAGTTTTTTGGTCTTTATGTATTTCATCATTTTCTTCAAATAGTATAATTTCAATTTCTCTAGTGCAAATTTTGGAATCTTTATTTTTCACATCTAATTCTAAGCTAAAATCACCGTCCTCAAAATTATTAACTAAATCAGTTTTTACACTAAGATCGACTATACTTACTTTATTTTCAGAACGAAGATATACACTCCTCTCAATTCCTGACAGCCTCCAAAAATCCTGATCCTCCATGTAACTAGCATCAGACCATCTCAAAACCTGAACGGAGAGTTTGTTTTTGCCATTTATCAAATAATCGGTGATATTAAATTCTGAGGGTGTTTTGCTTCCTTCGTTATAACCAACTAACTCACCATTTAACCAAACATATATAGCTCCACTAACACCTCCAAAATGGAGATAAATATCTCTGTTTGTCCAATGTTTAGGTACATCAAAGAATTTTATAAAAGATCCATTATTATTTAAATTATGCGGAATAAATGGTGGATTCGCAGGGAACATATATTTAATATTTGTATAGAAGGGTGTACCGTATCCTTTTAATTCCCAATTAGAAGGAACTTCTATTATCTCCCAACTTGAATAATCATAATTTTGTTTGTAGAATTTTTTTGGTCTTGATTTTATATTTTTAGAATAGAAAAAATACCAATTTCCGTTTAATGATTTATAATAATCTGAATTTTTCCAATCAGAATTTTCAATCGCTTTTTGAGATGATTTAAAGCTATAAAAAGTTGCTCTAGGTTCTTCTCTATTAATTTCAAATATCTCAGGATTTTCCCATTCAGGATTTTCCCAATTTAAATCATCAGTGTAACTGGACATTAATTTTTTTTGCGATATAATTTCATTTGAATTAAATACAACACATACAGTAATAATAATTTTAAATATTACTATCCTTAATTTTTCCTTATGTGATTGAAAAAAAATCATAAATTAAATTTTAGTGGACTAGTCAACTCTTTCTAGGTATTATAAGATAAGGGATGATATTGTTATTTTTTTATTACAATATACTCATATTAAAAGGTCTATGTCACGTTTTAATATAAATTTAACTGATATTAAAACAAGTTGATATCTCATGATCGACTACCATACTTCAATTTTTATTTGAAAAAATCTTCGAAATATTAAATAATATGTATAGCTTAAATGAATAAATTGTCAAAATCTACACAAAAAGATGAGGATAAATAATAGAAGAGAATTTTTAGAAAAAACAACATCTGCAGCTCTAGGAGTAACAATTATTCCCAGGCACGTAATGGGGAAAGGTTTCAATCCACCAAGTGATAGATTTAATATTGGGGTTATAGGGTTGGGTGCTCAAAGTAGTGGACTGATAGAACGAATGTCAAAAATTTCTGATGCTAGGGTTATTGCTGGATGTGATATTCATAAAAAAAGATTAAAAAGATTTAGCAAACTGATAGAAAATGAATATGTTAAGCAAAAAATAAAAGGTACAGCTTTAATATATGAGGATTTTTATAAACTAATTGAAAATCCAAATATTGATGGAGTTGTAGTTAGCACTCCAGACCATTGGCATGCCATACCCTCGATTAATGCCATGAAAGCGGGAAAGCACGTATACTGTGAAAAGCCCATGTCGCATACCATACATGAGGGGAGAGCTATGGAAAACACGGCAAAAAAATACAATTGTGTTTTACAAACTGGAAGTATGCAGCGTTCAAGAGCTGATTTTAGAAGGGCCTGTGAATTGGTTCGTAATGGATATATTGGAAAAATCGAAAGCATTTGGGTTGAGGTAGGTAATCCATCTGCTCCATGCAATCTTCCATTCCAAGAAACTCCAGATTACTTAGATTGGGACAAATGGCTTGGACCAGCACCGTTACGTTCTTATCATGATATTATTGTTGAGAAGGATTGGTTTCCAAACTGGAGATGGTATAGAGAATTTGGAGGTGGGATACTTTCTGATTGGGGAGCTCATATGTTTGACATAGTTCAATGGGCTCTTGGTATGGATCATTCAGGACCGATTAAATATGAAGCACCAATTGAGCCTACCGCATCTAGGGGACTCAAGATGTATTATGATAATGGGATTGAGGTTGAACACAGAAATTTTGGACGTGGATTTGCAGTTCGTTTTTTTGGATCAAAAGGAACACTTGATATAAGTCGGAACTTTTTCGAAACTAACCCCAAAGAAATATTGAATATTAAATTAAAATCAACAGATAAAAAACTTTATGTTTCTAATAATCATGAAAATGATTGGATAACTTCTGCCAAAAACGTTTCAAAACCTATATGTGATGCTGAAGTTGGTCACAGAACAGCAACAATTTGCCATATTGCAAATTTGGCATATGAATACAGAAGACCTTTAAATTGGGATCCTGTCAAAGAAGAATTTATTGATGATTTTGAAGCGAATCTTAGAAGAGGAAAGCGTTATAGAAAACCCTATGAATTAAAACTTTAAATCATGAAATATTTTAAGTTTATTTTTCTTCAACTATTTTTTTTGCTTGAGTTACATGTTTGCCTTGCTCAAAATGATTTACCCTCATTAAAAGGAAAAAATATCCTTTTTGTTTATGGGGGGTCAATACACAGCCCTAAGGAAAGCGCTGACCTTTTTGTACCAATTCTAAAAGCAGAAGGTGCCAAAGTAAGTGTTTTTGACAATTTTAGTGTTTACGAAGATGAAAACTTGATGAGTGAAACTGATCTTATTATTCAAGCATTTACCGATTTTTTTACGCCTATTGAAAACAGAATGAACGATAAACAATTTAAGGGATTACAAATAGCAATTCTTAATGGTACTGGTTTCTCTGGTTGGCATGGTGGATTAGGAGCCTCGAATAAGGTTAATCAGAGATATCAATTTATGGTTGGTGGTCAATTCGTTTCACATCCAGGTGGTATCACAAATTACAAAGTAAAAATTATAGATTCTAAAGATCTAATTACCAAAGATATATGTAATTTTTTGGTGAAAAACTCCGAACAGTACTACATGCTTGTTGATCCTAACATCAAGGTCCTTGCCGTTTCAGAATTTATGAAAGATACATATCATAAATCAGACAGTTTAAAATTAGAACAAATTGATTATTTAGATATAGATGTAGAAAATGAAATTAAGGGCAGTGTAATGCCTGTTGTTTGGAAAAAATATTATGGCAAGGGAAGAATATTTTATTCTTCAATTGGTCACAACCTATCAGATTTTGACATACCAGAGGTAATGAATATTCAAATGAGAGGATTTAGGTGGGCCTCAGAGGGAAAATATTTAAAAAAAGGAAATATAATTACACCAATTTATAAGACAAATTAATCAAAACAATTTAAAATAGTCTGTTATTTTCAATATTAAAACTGCCTCAATATAGATCTTAAAACAGGTTCATAGGCGTCTGCATATCGAATCATACCGAGATCATTAGGGTGTGAGCCATCGGTAGCAGCTTCTCCGTCTCTACCCAATAAATTATCTCCATCTAAATAATATAAATTACCAACACCTTGATTATTCAACTCTGCAAATGCGTCTTTTAAAGCAATTCTACTTTTGAAGTGGTGTAATTTTATTGAAGGAAAAAATTGTGTGTTGGTAAAGCTTCTATCTTCAACCAAAAGTATAGGTGTTTTTTTATGAGCCTTCCTCAACCTTTTAACCAATGGAATTGTTCTTTCTGAAACGCTACTTTCATCCATGTTTGGGAGGCAATCAATTACATATATACATGGATCTAACTCAGAAAGTAAAGATACTATTTCGTTTTCCATAATACCATTTCCAGAAAAACCTAAGTTAATCGTTGGGCGCTTTAATCTTCTGCCTAAAATCGCAGGAAATGCCAATCCAGGTCTTGATGCACAGGCACCTTGCATAATTGAAGTTCCATAAAATAGGATTGGTTTTTCTTTTCGGGGATGTAATGGATTAAAAAAACTTCCTTTTTCAATACCAATTTCCATTTTATCAACCCCATTATACAAAGGTAAATACAAAGTATATCTACGAGAACCGGGAGCTAATCCTTTAGCTATTGATTTTTCAACTTTTTGTTCTTCAGGTCCTATTACAGACACCCAACGGCTAATACCGTCACCATCTTCACCATATAAATCCACACCACTAACACCTGTTGCAGGCATATGAAACATCGAAAGGCTTTCTAGATGTAATTTATAACGGATATATATGTTTGATGAATCCGTTTCAAATCGTAAACACATTCCAGCTGAATGTCGAGACAGATCCCAAACCGGGTCACGAACAACACCCTCCGCCTTTGCAGGCAAGCGGTCGAAATATCTTTTGGTGTCTTTCCATCCCTTCCCCTCTACTCCGATATCTTGAGCATTATACCAATTAATTTGTCCTTTTAATTTGAAATTGTTTTGAGCTATTAAACTTTGGGTCCCACTTAAACCTAATGTTCCTAAAATAATTTGAGTGTTAAACTTACGACGGCTGAGATTGTTTTTTTTCATTTGCTGAAATAGTATTTATTATCAATATACTTATTAATTGAAATGCTTATGCCAAGTTTTATGATATTTTTTTTACTGATTTTACAACTAGTTATTTAGATTATAAAAGTTAATAAGAGTATTTAAAAAAAGAATATAATTTTTAAATTCACTGTATGAAAAAATATATATCGATTTTTCTATTATTTGGTTTTTTTATCCTACATAGTCAAAAAAATACAATTGGTTCTTTGGAATTCTTGGACCCAGAGATGGAAAAACTAATAGATAAAAATGCCAAAATTGAATTACTGGCAGATGGATTTGGTTGGGCTGAAGGGCCAGTTTGGGTGGATAAGTTAGATGGAGTTTTATTTTCAGATGTACCTAATAATAAAATTTATATGTGGAATGAAAATGAAGGTTTAAGTATTTTTCTAGAGCCTAGTGGTATGACTAATTACTCTCCAACAAGTAAAACAGACGGATCCAATGGACTAGCCCTTGACTCAAAAGGAAATTTAATCTTGTGTCAGCATGGAGACAGAACAGTTGCTCGCCTGAAATATTGGAATTTTAAAAGCCCTTCCTTTGAAATAATCGTAGACAACTACAGAGGTAAAAGACTCAATAGTCCAAATGATTTGGTTTTTGATAAAAGTGGATCAATCTACTTTACTGATCCACCATATGGACTGAAAATGAAGGATGATGACACACTTAAAGAACTTAATTTTAACGGAATTTATAAATGGAGTGAGTCAAAGGGAATTGAATTACTTTCTATAAGTATGAAACGTCCAAATGGAATTATTCTTTCAAAAGATGAAAAAACAGTTTACGTAGGTAATTCCGATAAAGACAATAATGTAATTATAGCTTTTGATAATGATAATGGGCTAAAAAATGAAAGAATTTTTTTTGATGGTAATAAGTTAAGCAAAAGTAGGATTGGTCTTTTTGATGGCCTTAAACTACACTCTTCTGGAATTATCTTCACAACTGGACCCGGCGGTGTTCTTCTTTTGGATCCTAAAGGAAAGCATCTAGGCACTATCATGCCAGGTAAAGCAACTGCGAATTGTGCTTTTGATAGTGATGAGAGTTATTTATATCTCACATCAGATAATGTGCTTGCAAGAATTAAATTAAAATCATAAAATTCTAATAGGCGAATTGTGATTTCGGATAATAATTTATTCTACGCAAAAAGTATCCCCAACCTGATAAATATTATATATATCTTCACTTACAGCACCTGAAGGAATTGCCCCATATTGATCAAGTACAGTTGGGTTGTTAAAGAGTGGATTATACTCATCTTCAAAAAAAAATAAAAAATTACTCCCACTTTTCTGTTTTCTAGTTATTTCAAAACAATCTGTTTTTTCACAAAAACAAAACAGTAGCATGGGTAAAAGCAAATAAAAATTTTTCAAACTCCTAAGCTTAATTCCAAAATTGAAATTAGAGAGACACTAAATGCTGCGCAGGACACAAATAAGTTCCAACTATAATATTTTACCTTTAAAACATTTTCATTACAACCTAAGCAAAGAGGTAAGAATGCGAATAAACAAAGGTGATTTTTTAATTTCATTTTAGACGATAACTTTTGTCAAAATTTAATTTACAATATATTTTTTAAAGGTTAATCTCATTAATTTATTATTTAAATTAATTGATTTTAAATTTTGGGTGCTATTTATAAAATATAATTAGCACAAAATTCTTTGAATAATGGTAAAATTTCAATTTTGAAAAATTTAAAAAAAAGGCAAAAATTGGTCAGAAATTGATCAAAACTGGTCAAAATTGATCAAAAATGGACAAAACTAAGCGAAAATTGAATAAAAATAAGAAAAGTGATATTTTGATTTTTACTCTTTTTAGAGTTCCATTACATAGTCATAAAACTCTTCTGTAACTCGAAACCAATATCCATTTTCTTCATGTAGACTACCATCACCTTTACCACCTTTTGAATGATATTTTTTAATATGGAGTTTAAATGAATTTAAGTCTTCAATTTTATATTTTTTACCATAATCATCCTCAATTTGAATCATCCTTATTTAACTGTTTTATTGTAAATCTATTAATCTTAAATAAATGATCTGAAAATCAAATCAATTTCTGGACCCACACTTGGAATGTGTTCGGTATTACTTAATTTAAAAAACTCCTTCTCAAATTCTTCTTTTTTTAGTTCATGGCCATTGAAACAAAAAGTTGCTGCAAGTTGCTTCCACCTTAAATTACTTTCTATTTCCAAGTGTTCTCTATGACATGCACGTATTATGAAGTAAATTAAAGCCCTGAGAGGTCCTTTCCAATTAATCTTATTTTTAATATGATTTAGCTTAGTACCCATAAAAACTCTTGTAAAATCAATGAAATTTGTTTTTTCGTCAATTAAATTAAGCTCCTCTTTAAATTTCACAAAAAGAGTATTTAACTGCTTTTGAACATTATACCCTAACCAAACGTAGCTTCTGTCATTAATATTGATTTTATTGTAATTTTTAACAATTGGTGACTTATTATCTGAATCAGTTGAAATAAAACTTTTATACTTTTTTATATTAAAAATAATCTTGTCATAGAGATCTGTATTATTCAGACCATCAATTATCATTTTTTTTTCCCAATAGTTGAGGCTAGCTAAAATAATTTTTTCAAGAATATTATTATTTTCTTGAAATGGTGCGGAGATTATACTTGTTTGGATTTTTAAATTATTCTCAGTTTGGTTTAAATTTAAAATAGAGTACGCCTTATTCAAAGCTGATAGTAAACCAGTAAGTAACATTAATTTTGTTTGATCAGTGAATCCTTTTTTTGAAAAATGGAAATTTATTAAGGGCTCAATTTCTTGATAAGAGGAAATATAAAGTTCAGTTTTTGATATCAATTCAACCTATTTAAAATTTAAAAATCCTTTCCATTTTTAAGAATTCTTCAATTTATTTATCTTTTAATTTAAAATAATAAATTTTGTTGCAGATTTACATAAAATAAAATAAATGTTAGTTTTTTTAAACTTACATTGATTTGCCATCAAACACTTATTCAAAAAGAATGACACATAAAAACTTTATTGTAACCTTATCTATCCTAATTCTGTTTGCTTGTTCAGATGATGAAGATCAAAATGAGACGACAGAAGCTTCTAATACAACCACTACATCATCAAATAATTCAACTTCTAATAACACATCCACTGTAGGCGGTACTGATATTAGTATTTTAGCCGAAAAATTTTACTACAATAGTGCAGTTTCAGTCGTTGTAAATGATGATAACTTAGTTATAAGTGCAAAAGACCTACCCGATCACAAAAGTGCATATTATAATACCAACAATCCATTGTATGAATCATATAATGAACCTAATAATCCTTCTTTTAAATTAAATCCAAATAATATATTAGAACAGGACATTGTTATGACTATACCAAGATTTCCAAAAATCGACAATTCTCATGAGGCTACTCCTATGGGACCAATGGGAATCGCAGTGAATAGTGTAGCAATATTTAATCAAATGGCTGCCCCAGGTGACGACATTTTAGAAGAATTAAATACTTTTGACCAATATGAAGGGCATCCTGCTCCTGGTGGTATTTATCATTACCATATTGAACCCGTTTGGCTTACGCAGACTCTTGGTGAAGATGCTTTTATTGGACTTTTATTAGACGGATTTCCAGTTTATGGTCCAGTAGAAAATAGTATAAGACTAACAAACGATGATCTTGATGATTATCATGGTCATATTCACGATACACCAGAATTTCCCGAAGGTATATATCACTACCACATAACTGATGAGCTTCCTTGGATAAATGGTGATGGTTTTTATGGAACTCCTGGTAACATAACTAGATAACTCAAAATCTTTTAAATTGAAAACCACGGTCAAAGCAATTATTGTAGTTTTAATTTTAGTTATATCATATGTATCTATAATATCCTTTACAAACTCTAGCTTTAAAGCAGTTCTTATACCAAATAAATTAATTTCCCTAGATAAATCAAAATTAGATCCTGATTCTAAAGGAAGACTCATCTTTGATGGGGAAATGTTTTCAGGATACGTAATTAAAAAAAATTCAAACAATGATATAATTGAAAAAAAAGGTTACTTGAATGGATATCTTGAAGGAAAAAGTGTAGGATATTTTGATAATGGGAAATTAAAATTTAAAAGGTATTATCATAGTGGAAAAAAAGTAGGTACGCATAATGGATGGTATATAAACGGGCAAAAAAAGTTTGAATATTTTTTTAACAAAGGACTAAGTGAGGAGACGCACTATCAATGGTATGAAAACGGCCAATTATACTCAGAAATTAATTATTTAAATGGTAAGCCTTTTGGCGCAACTAAAATTTGGCGAAAAGATGGTAAATTAAGATCTAACTTTATCATAAGAGAAAATGGGAGAAGATATGGACTTGCAGGTATTAAACGATGTACTAAAATCAATATCAAGGAAGAAATTATTGATCCTTATATAGTTGTGAGATGAAAAATAACATTTTAATTTTTTTGATTTTTCTCTGTTCATGCAAAAAAACGTTTAACTCAAACAACATCTATTCAAATGATATTGAGTTACCATATTATAATGAACCTACATTTACACCAATATGGCTAGATCAATCAAATAAAAAATTAGACCAAATTCATAGAATAAAATCATTTAATTTTCAAAATCAAGAAGGAAAATGGATCAATCAAAATGATTTATTTGGAAAGATATACATTGCAAATTTTTTCTTTACTTCTTGTGGTACAGTCTGCCCTAAAATGGCTTCGAACCTATTAAAAGTTCAGAAAGAATTTTCTTCAAATGAAAAAGTTAAAATATTATCACACACCGTTATGCCTTGGATTGATGATCAAGAGAAACTTAATGAGTATGGAAAAATGAATAGTATAAATTCTAATTTCTGGTATTTACTTACAGGACCAAAGCATGATATTTACAAAATAGCAAGAGAATCCTATTTCGCAGACGAAGGATTTGGAAAATCAGTAACTTATTTGGACGATTTTATCCATACTGAAAATTTTATTCTTGTTGACCAAAATGGCAGAATAAGGGCGATTTACAACGGTACTTTACCCCTTGAAACTTCACGTATGATTGAAGATATTAAATCATTACTTTGAATTATGAAGCCAATTAAAACTTTTAACTTCTCCTGCTTTTAGATGATTTATTTAAGTAAATTATTCTCTACAACAAAAATAATTACCGTCTATTCCCTTAGTATACTCTACATTTTTGTTGGAGTCAAACACTTTACTGATGTAGATTTTTTTTTGGTAATTGTACCACCATACATCAAGTTTCCCCATTTAGCAGTATATCTTTCTGGTTTTTTTGAAATAATCTTTGGACTTCTTTTGATTCCAAGGTCAACTAGAAAGTTTGCAGGAATTGGAATAATCGTATTATTGATTTCAGTATTCCCAGCAAATATTTATTTATATATATCAGAAGTTCCTCAGAAAATTTACGGTATAACCAAAAATGACGCATTATTAAGACTTCCTTTCCAGTTACCATTAATCCTTTTGGCATATTGGCATTCTAAAGAAAAAACTTCAAAAACTTTTGACATGTTTTCAATATTTATCTTTATTCCAACGATTATTTATTTTCTGACACTTTGATGTCTGTTCCTAAAAAGAATTGATTTATTTTTTTAAAATATTTTTTGAAAAATAGTTGTCTGGGATTTTTGTGTTAAATGCAATGTCTAAAATAATGAAGTCTGTTCCTTTACCATCTTTGAGCATATCCTTATAGTTCATTTTCATTGGAAACCACCTTGAATCGATCTTTTTGATATTTGTAAATGTTGTTGTTTTTAAAAGGATACCACTTTTAGCGTAAAGATTTTCTTTTAAGGGAACAAATTTATTTTTATCAATCCATAAAGTTCTTTTATAATATGCTAATCCCTCAACTTTTGAAGTTAATTGCATTATCCAAACTGGAGAGTCCAAATATATTTCCTCATTAACTATTTCAGCAGTATAAACCTGTGATAATTTTCTTTCTTCCATCATGTCTTCATAAGAAAGATCTGATCCCATCACCGACTGCCTCAAAAGATGACCAGAAAGTTGAATTGTTCTGTCGGTTGAAGGGGAATAAATCCATAATCGTTTATCAAGTTTTAACATTTTCGTTCCTTTCTCTCTTTCAGGGGATAAATACTCTGTATAATTATTCTCTTTTCCCTTAGAATAACCTTTAGATCTAATTATTCTTTTTTTTCTTTTACCGTACACAATCATTTCAGAGGTTACGATTTGTGTTTTTGAAAACATGTTATTGTCTATCTTTTTTATGATTTCTAATGCTTTTTCATTATTAGTTGTTTGAGCACTAGAGTATAATGACAGAAAAATTGTAAATGTGAAAAATAAAATGTTTTTTTTCATAATAGTATTTTTTTAAACTTCTAATTCTTTAAATAAGCGAGCAGTCTCTCTTTTAAAAATTCCTCTTCCCGCTAAAGCTGTTCCAAAAAGCATCGAAAATAATCCTGGAATAAAACCTACATAAAAAAGGTCAGATGTTATATAAGCTCGCATCACGGAAGGCATAATTATTGTTGAATTTTCTATATCACTTGAAATATCTATTCCATACTCCTGCAGGTAATAACAAAAAATAATTCCAAGAGTTGTTCCAAAAATTGATCCGATTAAACCAATTATTGTAGCTTCAACCATCATTAGCTTAAAAACATTTCTTTTTGATTCACCCAAAGCTAGCCTTATACCAAACTCATTGTATCTCCTTAGTCCACCAATTAGTCCTGTGTTCCAAAGAACAAGTGACATTGATAAAATAAATATAAATATAAATATACCTGAAAAGGCATCTCCCATATCAAGACTTTCTCTAAGACCGTTTTGATCTTTCAAAGTTACCATTACAGGTGCATATTCATCTTGACTTTTTGAATATTTTGAATTGAATTCGTTTGAAATTACTAATGCTTTTTGATCATTATAAATACCATCTTTAAAGTATCCTAAAAGTTCTCCTGTACCATTTTCCATGTCTAAAAGATTTTGAGCATCTTCAATGTCAATTATAAATGTACCTCTATCCATAAGTGGAGAACCAAACTCAACTGTTCCAACCATTTTGTAACTTTGAAATACCATACTGCCCTCCATAGTAGAACCAAAAAATGTAATCTTTTCTCCAGGATTAATTTTTAATTTTTTAGCATAATTATCACTCAACAGTATTTCTCCACTTTCAGCGGGTAAGTTGCCTTTTCTCAATGATTTACTTAGTTGAAGCCTTTTTAACTCATCAGATTTACTATTTTGGAGTGCTAATGCTAAACCTATTCCTGGACCTTGAGATTTTGTATTACCTTCTTTGTCAGGAACATCCATAATACCACCAAATTTTATTCTGGGTGTCCAAATAAGATCTGGATAATTTAAGTTTAGTGAATCTATTAATTCTTGAATTTCTAATAATGCAAGGTCATTTGGAAGTTGTTCTTTATTTTCAAAATAAGGTTTAGACATAATTTTAACGTGTCCAGTGTCAAGCTTTGCATTTTGATTAATTACATCTGAAAATACACCATTAAGAAAGCCAGACATTATAACTGTAACCATTACACCCACAGATATTACGGCAAGTGGGATTACACTTTTACTTTTATCCCTTAAAATACCCTTGAAAATAAATTTTATCATTGTTTTTTACCCTTAAGTGCAAGTACTGGATTTAATTTTGCTATTTTTCTTGCAGGAAGATAGCTAACAACTGTGGCGGATATAATTACTGTAAGAATTGTTAGTAAAATTAATTTGAGTCCATAAACTGGATAGATAACATCGGCTATAGCAATACCTAGTTTTTGATCAGCAGGTGGAATAGGAAAACCAGCTTTAGACATATATATAAAAAAAGGTATGCCATAAATACTCCCAAAAATTAAAGCCATTATACTGTATACACTTCCTTCAATTGTGAAAAGACGAACAACTCGAAGACGAGTCATTCCGAGAGCAATGTAAGTGCCGATTTCTTTTTGCCTTCTAAAAATTGATAAAATTTGTGTGTCAAAAATTGCGAGCAATGCGATTGCTAATAAAAGTCCAAATATTACAGACTGGCTTGCCTTTTTCTGATCAATAAGATCTTTGATGTTTTTTAATAGAGTCGTTTTTGATCTATAAGTCCATGAATCAAATGGACCTTTTCTAAAATTTTGGTCTAAAATAAAATAAGTCGCTTGATTTTCTAAACCAGTCATTTTCCAAAGTTTCTCTATATCAATCCAAATTTTACCATTGTCAATATTAGGAACATTAGAATCAAATATTTCTTCGATAATGATTGTATTAGCGTCGTAGGTACCGTTTTTATCTCTCCATCTTATTTGTACTCTATCTCCTTTTTTCAACTTTGCAGACTCAGAAAATCTTTTTCCAATTATAACTGGAAACTCATCTTTATTTTGATTTAATTTTTTAGTAGGTAATTTCAGTATTTTTTGATCTGATGGAATTCCTTTTAAAACTACACCAATCATTCTTCCTTGTGGATAAACTGAAGCTTGACGCTCTAAAACTGGTGTCATGCCAATACTCCTTTTTGGTATTTCACCATGACCATCTAAAATGGTATATGAATCTAAAGGGTCGTAATCGTTATGTAATAGGTGTCCTTCTCCGAATTCCCATTCAACACTATCTTTCTGAGCTTGTTGATCCCACCCATCCATTATTGAATTAAGAAAGATTATAATTACAAAGGAAAATGAAAGAACAAAAACATTTAATAAAGTCCTCAGTTTTGCACCAAATAAGTTCTTAAATGCAAGTTTAAACTCTAATTTCATTATTTTACTTTTTTATCTTTTTCGATTCTGCCATCCCTTAAATGAATGATTCTGTCTAAATAACCCATTACCTTTTCGTCATGTGTAGAAAAAAGAAAAGTAGTGCCCAAATCTTTATTTAATTTTTTCATTGTTTTTAAAATTCCATGCGCATTTTCTGAGTCAAGATTTGCTGTGGGCTCATCTGCAAGAACAATTTTAGGAGTCTTAACCATAGCCCTTGCTATTGCAACTCTTTGACTTTCTCCTCCAGAAAGTTTGTCTGGCCTTTTATCTGCTTGATCTTCAAGTCCAACCCACTCTAAAGCTTTCATGACAGCTTTTTTTCTTTCAAGCTCAGATTTTTTTTGAAGCAGAAGTGCGAATTCTACATTTTCGAAAACTGTATAAACTGGTAATAAATTAAATACCTGAAAAATAAAACCAATATTAAAATTTCTAAGGCTAGCAGCTTCTTTATGACTCAAAGATTTAATTTCTTTTCCTAAAACAGTAGCATCACCGGTTGAAGGTTTATCAAGCGAACCCATAATATTTAATAGAGTTGTTTTACCTGATCCACTTGGACCAACAATTCCAGTAAATTCAGCTTCTAGTATTGACAAGTCTAATTTTTTAAGAGCCATAAATTCTTTTCCTGCAATGGGATAACTCTTTGAGGTATTTTTTAGTTGTATGATTGGTTTGCTCATTCTAATGATTAAAAACTATTAATAATTGTACCCCGGGCCCAGAAAAACTTTGGAAGATATCATTTTGTTGAATGCCTTCAACGGTTTTCGGATTATAATACAAGATAATATATCCTGATAAACTATTAAATTGTTGTTGGTAATTTAACATTAAGGTTTGAGTATTGTTATTCCATTGTTGATAGATAAGACCACTTAACGATGATGAAAGACCCAAAGGGTAATTGAAATTCAACGCACTAAATCCTCTTCTTAACGATTCATTGGTCATACTATCTGTAGAATTTGAAAATAAATATTCTTTAGATACTGTTAAACCATTTCCAATTCTGAAGGTGTAATCTACTCCTAAGTTTAACAATAATTGATTAGTTAGTATACCTATATTTTTTGCTCTATGTACATAGGTTAATTCTGTCCACATTCCAAATCCAATATCAATTTTCGAATCAAAGCCTATTCTGTGTTCTGGACTTGAATAATTTTCAAAAAATGGAATATTGTTAGCTCCAGCCTCTCTGTAATGATATGATAATGCCGCTTCACCTTTTGGAATAAAAGTTTGAAATCTTCCACCAAATTCAGGTGAATCATTTAAGGTTGTCAAAGCGTCTAAGCCCCTCTGTTTCTCATTTCCATAAAGACCCCACAACCATAAATTAGAATTATTTTTGAAATAATGTCTTACCAGTAAACCATAAACTCCATTGGTCAAACCTACCGGATCTCTTGGGTCAATTTGATTAAACCATTGAATTGGACGAAGAAGTTGTGCTGAACCAAAATCAATTTTTTGTAATCCTAGTCTTAACTCCCAGTTTTTTTTCAGATATCTTAACCAGATTCTGTAAGGAGAAAAATTAGAATTTATATCTGATGAATTGTCTGGTATATTTGTTTTTGACAGACTTATATTAACTGATGTTTCAATAGCAAATGAACTAAGACTATCAATTTCTTTGTTAAATGTAAATTCAGGGAGATATCTTGTCCCTAAAAATTTTGTGCTTTCTTTACCAAATCCAACATTCGTTTGTCCTAAGATCTGTCCATCAAACTCATAATTTGATTGTGCATTCAAAAGATTTATACATACGAATATGATTATATTATAAAGAATGCACTTGTTCAAAATTAACTATTATTTATATTTAGCAAACAATATATAATATTGTATAACAAATGAAAAAAATTATAAAAATTCTTCTAATTACATTAACTGGTGTAGCTGTAATAATATCTGCTTTAGGTCTAGGTGGATATCTTTATATAAAATCTTTCCTTTTTGATTTTGACAACAACAACTATGGAGAAATAAAAGTAAAAAGTATTACAAACGATAAGGGTTTAACTTTTAATGATTTTAACAATAACAATCTTCTTGATACATATGAGGATAATTCTAAAAGTCTAGAAGAAAGAGTTTCTGATTTGCTAAACAAAATGACAAATGAAGAAAAAATTGCTATTTTAAAAGGAACTGGTATAGGTTCGATGCTAGGTTTTAACTCAAATGGTGTTCCAGGTGCTGCAGGTGAAATTTATGGTAACAAAAGGTTTGGCCTTAGTAAACTTTACTTAGCTGATGGTCCAGCAGGCTTGAGAATTTCATCGAAAAGAAAGAATTCTGATAAAAAATTATACAGCACTGCATTTCCCGTGGGCTCTTTGATAGCATCAACTTGGGATAAAAATTTAGCTTTTGAAATTGGTGAAGCAATGGGTAGCGAGGCAAAAAGTTATGGTGTCGACATAATTCTTGCTCCTGGAATGAATTTACATAGAAACCCACTTTGTGGAAGGAATTTTGAATACTTTTCAGAGGACCCGGTTTTATCAGGCAATATTGCTGCTGGCATAGTTAATGGAATTCAGAAAAATAATGTGGGTGCTTGCCCTAAACATTTTATTGTGAATAATCAAGAAACTGACCGAATGAAAAACAATGCTCAAGTAGATGAAAGAACTCTCAGGGAAATTTATTTGAAAGGATTTGAAATAATGGTTAAAAAATCCCAACCCTGGGCTATTATGTCATCTTATAATAAATTGAATGGGAAATATGTAACTGTAAATAAAAGACTTTTAACAAGTATTTTAAGGGAAGATTGGGGTTTTAAAGGAACTGTAATGACAGATTGGTTTGGGGGTGGTGATACCGTGGAGTCGATTAATGCAGGAAATGATCTTATAGAACCCGGAACAAGTAAAGTATTAGAGGATCTTGAAAAGGGACTTGAAAACCAAAAATTAAGTGACTATGACCTTAACACAGCTGCTGGTAGAATATTAAAATTGATTCTTAGGTCAAATAAGATGAACAATAGCAAAAATGACAATTCTCCAGATTTAAAATATCATGCAGAAATTGTTAGAGAAAAAGCCTCTGAGGGAATGATTTTATTAAAAAATGGTGGTGTACTACCATTAAAAGAAAATCATATTATTTCACTAATAGGAGTAACCTCATTTAATATTATATCAGGGGGAATTGGTTCAGGTGACGTTGATGAGGCTTACACTGTCAATCTTGATGAAGCACTAATAAAATCTAATTTTAAACTAAATAAAACATCTACGGATTTATATGAAGATTATTTTAAAAAAAATCCTGTAAAAAAACCGGAAGGAATTATTGAGAATTTGATGTTAATGATGAATCCAAAATTACTACCACAAATAAATTACTCAGATAATGATTTAAATACCATGGCAGAAAATTCAGATTTAGCTGTATTGACAATAGGAAGAAATAGTGGCGAAGGAAAGGACAGAGTTGAAAAAAATGATTTTTTATTAAGTAAAAAAGAGAAAGAATTAATAGAAAAAACATGTAAAGTATTCCATTCTAAAAATAAAAAAGTAGTTGTAGTTCTAAATATTGGTGGTGTCATAGAAACTCATAGCTGGAAAGATTTACCAGATGCAATTTTACTCACATGGCAGGCAGGCCAGGAATCAGGAAATTCTATTGTTGACATTCTTAATGGAAAAGTAAACCCTAGTGGTAAACTTCCTATGACATTTCCTGTAGCACTAAATGATCATCGGTCTACAAAAAACTTTCCAACTGATGGTACTTCATCTGACATGACACTCATGTTTGATAAAAAGGAGAAACCTCTCTCAGAGCAAACAAAAAATAAAGATTTCACAATTTATGAAGAAGGCTTATATGTTGGCTACAGACATTTTGAAAAGGAAGGTATTAATACATCTTATCCTTTTGGTTATGGACTATCATATACAAATTTCGATTACTCCAATATTGTTGCAAAAAATGTAAATGATACAATCAATATATCTCTTGACATAAAAAACTCGGGTAATATTTCAGGTAAAGAAGTTGTTCAAATATATTTTTCGAAATCAAATAGCTCTATCGATAGACCAATAAAGGAACTTAAAGATTTCTCTAAAACAAAACTTTTAAAAAGTGGAGAAAAGGCCAAGGTTGATTTTAGTTTACCAATCTCAGACCTTTCATATTGGGATGATGAAAAAAATGAATGGGTAATTGAAAAAGGTAATTATGAAATATTTGCCGGATCTTCCTCTTCTGATATCAGACTTCATTTAAAAAATTTAAAATTATAGTAAACTACTATAATAACTACTTAATCAATCAAGACTTGGTTTAAATGGCGAATGCAAATACTTCTCAGGTAAAATAAGTGTTCCCGTTGTGAAGATCAATTGTTTATCAGTTTCAGGGTAAAAAACTATTTCAACAAGAGAAGCGGTAAAACCCTCCTTTTCAAAAGGTGCCTTTATGCTGTAGGATCCACTTTTATTTCGGCTTATTTTTGTTTTAACCCATGATTTCCCAACTTCCCAAATCCTAAAGTCTCTTGACTTCGGATTATTTGTCTTCCATAAATTTATTTCATAAGGAATACCTTTTTCAACATCCACATTAAAGATGTCATTTTCAATTTTCCATAAAATTCGTGGTAAATCTTTTTTATTTATTATGTAATTGTAAAATGAAAAAACATTTTGCGTCTGATAAGTTCCATCTAATTCATGATTGCCATTTGGAACATACTGAAGATATTTTTTTTCTGGTATCCCATTCCAGTAAAATTTCCATGAGTCTGTAACAAAGAATTCATCAATTGTCCCATTAATAACCAATTTTGGCATTGTGAATAGGTGTCTAAATTGGTAAGGCTCGATGTAATTAATAAGTGTGTTGAACTCATCTGTAAACATCCAGTCCATAATATTAAACTCAACATAATCTTCAACAGCAGGCGACCAATCTCCATAAACTCTATAATGATGTTCAAAAGAGGGTACTATTTTAAGCATATCAATAACTATTGGTGCCATTCCAATGACTCTTTTATCAACAGCAGCAGTAGTCCAAGTTGTCCAGCCTCTTTTTGAAGCTCCTGATATAAAAAATTCTTTTACCGGATTTTTAAACTTTAAAGTGTATTCCTCAATTACATCCATGGCTCTAACAACCGCTCTTGTCATTGGAAAACGTGCCAACCATTCTTTATGTTCTTTTTTTGCTCCACCTTTTAAAAATTGATTCCACCCATAAGCAATCAAATTGTCTTCATAGCGATTGATATTGTCAGAAGTATTAAAAACTAAAGGTTGATATGGGATATTACTCACATAACTAACTACTGAATTTGTTTTTATAGCTTTCTTGATGCTTAAACTATCCAAAAATATTTGATTATCATATTTTGTACCCAAGCCTATAAAAAGTAGTGAAGTTGGGGTTGTAATTGTATCAGGAATTACAATATCAACCCAATGCCACCAATCAGTTTCATTGACTATATTTTTATTTAACCACTTACCTGAGGTCATTTTTATTCTATACAAAGTAGCACCATCATATAAGACACTGTCTACAAGAGTATACTCAAAATTATCTTTGTTTTGTACATATGAAATAAGACTATTTATTTCATCAGAATTGAATGCAGATTTTTCCTGAGAGTAACATAATGATGTCAAATAGATAAATAAAATAAAAAAAGTGTCAGATATCTTTTTTGTGCATAAGGAATTAATAGACATAAATGATTTCAAATAAGCTTTGTACTAAATATAAACGAATTTATTCGGTAATGTTCCCTCAACGTCAAGCTTTATTAGAAAAGTATGTCCATTATCGGGAGATTCAATTAAATTCTTTTTTGACAAACTTTGTGTTGCAGAAGTAACCAACAAATAATTAAGATTCTCACCTCCAAAACAACATGATGTTGTATCTCTTGCTGGGAGTTTAATTCTATCGATTATCTCACCAGTTTTTGGACTCCAGCAGTATATTCCATACCCACCGTAATGTGCAATCCAAAGATTTCCATTCTTATCTATTGACATTCCATCAGGAGTTCCTAATTCGAAAGGGACTTTGATCACAACTTTTTGAAACTCAATTTGATTCTTTTTTTGATTAAAATCATAAGCTTTAATTTCCTGAGTTGGACTATCTATGAAGTACATTTTTCTATAATTACTTGTCCATGCTATACCATTTGATACACTAATGTTAGTTAATTTCTTTTTAAATTTGAGATCACTTGAAATACAATAAAGTGATCCTGCCCTAGATTTTAACTCATTGTTAATAGTTCCTATCCATAAATTCCCATTTAAATCACATTTACCATCATTAAATCTATCCACTAATTTTTCATTTTTTAATTCTGTAATCCACTCAATTTTTTCAGAAAATAGATCAAAACTTGCAATTCTTAAATCTAGTGCTAAAACAAGTTTACCATCGTGAGCTTCTGTCACTAATGATAATTTGTGGTTGAATTGATATCGTCTTATTTTTTTAGAAGATATTTTGTAGCCATAAAGAATCCCTTTATTTATATCAACCCAAAAAAAACTTTTACTGCTTTGGTGCCAGTAAGGACTTTCTCCAAGACTACAGTGATATTTTGAAATCACTTCATATCTCATACTTATAAAAATTTATATATATAAAGATTTTATATTACTCTAAGTCCAATATTCACTAATTTTCTCGTTAACAAATTTTACACTACGCTCAAGCTGATCAAAACCATCTACCCCATCCTCTATACTTATCCAATTATCGAATCCTACTCTTTTAAGTTCTTTAAAAATAAGATCATAATCATTCATCCCTTTACCAACCTCACCATGACTAAGTATATTTGCGTAGCCAATTTTACCACTATCAATTTTTTTTAAATCATCTATTGTACCCGATTTTAGATATCTATCACTTGCATGCATGGTTACAACCCTATCAGATATTGAATACAGTAGATCAAGCGGTTCTTCTCCTGCTAAAAAAGCATTACTTGGATCAAAGTTTACACCAAAACTTGGATGATTAATACTTTCTACTAAAGATTTAAAAACATCTTTTTTTTGAGCAAATTCTGGATATTTCCAAAAATCATCTTTATAGTGATTCTCTAGAACAAGTGTAATTCCTCTTTCTTCAGCATATGATAAACAATCAGTAATACAATCCGATGCATATTTTAGTCCCTCCAATAATGATAATCCAGGTCTCTTTTGTCCAGATAAAACCCTACAGTAGCTGCCTCCTAGAATATTCGTCATATCTATCCATTGTTTTTGCTTTAAGATTTCTTTCTCCCTAAATTTTTGATCAGGGTGGGTGAAATCTGGAGAACAGCACATCATTGGAATTTCTTTTCCAATATCTTCAACCATTTTTTTGAAATCCTTCCATCTTGTTTTATACCTCATTTCTAAAAAGCCTGCATACCATTCTAATCCCTGAATATCAAGCTTTGAGGCTAGTGAAATCCATTCTGAAATTTTCATTGACCCGTCCTTACACAAGGCTTCCATATATGCTTTTGGAAAAACAGCTAATTTTGGCATATTAAAAGTTTAACTTCACAACATTTCTAAGTTAAATTTAGTGGGTCCTTAGAGATATTTCTTCCAATCATCGGATATTGTTCAAGATCAATTACCTGTCCACTGACAGGACCACTCTCATCTGAAAGCCAATAAGTCGCTAATGACGCAATTTCTTCAGGTAAAAGAATTCTACCTGAAGGAGCATAAATATTTGGCAGGTTTTTGTACCAATCATGTTTTAGACCATGATTTTTTTTTCGCTCAACCTCCTTTTCTGTTAAAACCCATCCTGGATTAATTTGATTAACCCTCACATTATTTTTTCGATTAAGACTATCACCTAAATTACGTGTCATAGTCATTAAAGCTCCCTTGGAAATACTGTAAGCTAATAAATTTGGTTCTCCACTCGATGCATTTACAGATCCAATATTCAATACTGATCCCTTGGATTTAGTTAAATAAGGCAAAGCAGACTTAATTAGAAAAAACGGAGTAAACGTATTTACTTTTAATACTTGGTTTAGAAGTTTTTCATCAGTATTATCAATATTGGAATTAATTACCATGGCAGCATTATTTACAATCCCGTCAATTTTGTTCCATTTTTTTATTGCTAGTGACACTAATCTATCAGAACATCCACTATTTGAAAGGTCTTCAATATGAAAAATACAATTTTCGATTCCCAGCATCTTTCTAAGATTCTCAGCTAATTCTTTCTCTAAACCATGAATTATCACTTTGGCTCCCTCAGAAACAAATTTTATTGCTATTGCCTTTCCAATTCCCATTGTACTTCCTGTAATTATAATGACTTTATTTTTTAACCTCATTCAAATAGGCTTTAAAATACTTTTTATAATTTTTCCAGAATGCATTTCACTAAATGCCTTTTCCCATTCTTCGATTGACCAAACCCCTCCAATAATTGGTTTTACATTTAAAGTTCCTTCAGACATCAATTGAATAACTTTTTCCCAAATAGGCCAATTGTGACTAAAACTCCCTTGCAAACGAATATTTTTTTGAACAATCATGTCTAAAGAAAAATCCAATGGTTGCGGACCCCAGCCAACCTTAGTTATCTGCCCGTTTGGTCTTACATTATCCATAGCAATTTTAAGAGTATGGCTAACACCAGCTGCATCAATTACTAAATCAACTCCAAGACCATCTTTTTCTTTAGTCCAACTTGAAACATTTTTTACTATTGAGTTAATATTGTAATTTTTCAGTTTAGAAAGTCTAAACCTATCACTTTCAAGACCTAGGACGGCAACATCTGCCCCACATATTTTTGCAATTACGGCACAAAGAATTCCAATTGTTCCTGGTCCTATAACTAGAACTTTGTCTCCTGGTTTTATTTTTGAGTTTACTACAACAGCATTATATGCAACACAACATGGCTCTGTCAAACAAGCTTCCTCAAATGATAAATTGTCAGGAATATGGTGAAGACACCTTGCAGGTGTTCTAACGTATTTGGTCATAGCACCATCAACACCATAACCAAAACCTTTTCTTGTAGGGTCAAGATTATAAAGACCCGCTTTAGTTAAAGGACTTTCATTGTCAATAACAGCGGCAGTTTCGCTGACTACTCGATCTCCAACTTTCCATTTTTTCACTTTATCTCCTATTTTACTAATCAACCCTCCAAATTCATGTCCCAAAACAACAGGGTAATTTACTTTCCAACTATGTTCTGAAGTCCATTGATGAAGGTCAGAACCACATACACCAACATTTTCGACTTGGAGTAAAACATCATGTTCGCCTATTTCAGGTAATTTGATTTCTCTTAATTCAACTGACCCCTTTATACTTGAGTAATTTACAACTGCTGCTATTTTTTTTGGAAACAACATCTAATTTTTATGGTATAATACTTTTTGAGAATGAATAGCATTACATATTTTTTTCAAAGATGATTCTAAATTTCCATCCGCAGTTTTAAATGAATCTGCATCGATTACAAGCGGAGCTCCTAAAACAACTAATGGTGCTCCATACTGAGGACACTTTATTGCTTGCTCAAGAGTTAATCCGCCTACAGCTTGAACAGGGACGTCTACTGTTTTTACAACTTCTAGCAGCTGATCTAGCGGACTTGGCACTTTTCCTCCTTGTACACTAATACCTCTTCTTTCATCATACCCTATGTGATGGATAATATAATCACATCCTAAATCTTCTAATAATTTTGCACCGTCAATCATATTATCACTAATCATATTATCTCCCATTACTTTTATACCAAAATCTTTTCCTGCTTGAACAACGCATTTGATAGTTTCAGGATGAGCTCTAGCCATTACAACTACGTGAGTAGCCCCAGCCTTTGCCATCATCTCTGCCTCAAGGTAACCTCCGTCCATAGTCTTTAAATCCGCAACTAAAGGTACTTTCGGAAATGAATCTCTTAAATTTCTAACACCATGCAGTCCTTCAGCTAAAATTAAAGGTGTACCCGCTTCAAGCCAATCTACACCTGCCCTTAAGGCCATTGATGCGGTTTCTATTGCCTCATCTATATTTGTCAAATCTAGAGAAATTTGAACTAGGGGTTTCATTTCTAAAAATTAAAATTTACAATGACCAACCTTTTCGATATTCCTTATGGACTAATTCATTTGCAATTTGATTATTAGTAAATCTTAGATTTTTCGAATCCCAAATTAATCTTTGGTCTTTTAGACGAATAGCAATCATCCCAAGAAGAGCCATTTCAGTTAAAGGTCCTCCATAGTCAAAATTTGATGAAGCCTTTTTTCCATCTTTGCATGCACGAATCCAATCTCCTTCGTGAGAAGTTTTTATCCTTGGAATTGTTTTTTCAGGTTTTACATATTCATTCATCTTCTGCTCTGGTAATATTCTTAAGCCACTAGCTCCGTGAGAATCATGTATTATCTTTCCTTTGTCACCAATAAGCATAGCTCCACTTAGAGTAAACTTTTCGCCTGGTTTAAATTCGTCTGGAATTGGAGGCAGAATTCGACCATCAGACCAAGTAAGATTAACTTCAGGATGCTCATCCCTTTTAGGAAACTTCATCCTTACTATTGAAGCAGAGGGATATGTTTGTGATGATATTTCTGGAATCCAATGCGTAGATGTTGCCTGTATTTCTGTTGGAGATCCTAAATCAAGTGCATAAAATGAAGGGTCTAAAATATGGCAACCCATATCTCCCATGGAACCTGTACCAAAATCTAACCATGCTCTCCACGACAGAGGATGGTAATCTGGATGATAGTCGCGATAAGGAGCTGGGCCAAGCCAAAGATCCCAATCAAGACCTTCAGGTACTGGAGGTTTTTCTTTAGACATAGCTTTAACAGCAAATGTATCCCATGCATTTCCTCCGACTGGCCTGTCTGTCCAAGCATAAATTTCTCTTACGGGTCCAATCGCATCATCATTTATCCATTCCTTTAGACTTCTTATTTCATCAGAAGATCTGCCCTGATTACCCATTTGTGTTTGCACATTGTATTTTCTTGCTGCTTCAGTAATTTTCCTTGCCTCAAAAACGGTATGAGTAAGTGGCTTTTGGCAATAAACGTGCTTACCTAATTTAATTGCCATCATTGTAATTACGGCATGATTATGATCAGGTGTGGCAACAATAACTGCGTCAATATCCTTTTGTCTTTCAAACATTTTTCTAAAATCTTTATATACTTTCGCCTTCGGATATTCCTTAAATGTAGGTGCTGATTGTTTGAAATCAACATCGCATAAAGCAACAATATTCTCTTCTTTACACGCACGTAAATTCCCAGATCCCATACCCCATTTCCTAACACCTACACCGGCAATATTGAGCTTATCACTTGGTGCTTTATAACCCTTTCCACCTAAGACATGTCTGGGTAAAATCATTAATCCAGGTATAATAGATGTTTTCTTTATAAAATTTCTACGGCTATCTTTCTTAACACTCATTTATTTTTTTTTAATTACTGATACATCAAGATACATTAAAAATTAAAAAGTTATGAATGTTTGAACTCTTTTAATTTGATCTGATTAAGTCCACCCAAAAATCTATTAATAGAAAGTGGACTAGGATGAATTGGATTACCATGTTTTGTAACTCCAATACAGGACAAAGAAAATTTTGAACTTTCAAACATTTTTAAAATAATTTTCATTTGATCTTTGAGATAGCTGTGATTATTCACATTATTTCCCCAACATATAAGAACATTTTTGATTCTAAACTCTTCACTTTGAATAATCTTATCAATTATCATGAGATTCTGTTCCAAATAATTTTTTTTTGGTTTTTTAGGTAAATCTTTCGGTTTAGGATATCTGCCAGGGTATAGATTTACTAACCACCAACCATCAAAATCATTTTGGTTTGCAATAGATTCTATATTCTTGGAAGTAGGATCCATAGAGGATTCGTTTGCAGTACTTGGATTCAATCCTACTGCCAGAAGCTCTGAGTTACCATTTCTCCCTAACAAAAATCTTTTTCTTTTGTCTTTTAATGGATAACAAATAATTTTTTTTGAAATCATATCTAATTTTTCATTTTATATAAAATTAGATGTACTAATTTTAGTTGGAATATAATTATATTATTTTCATAATTGTATGGAATTACTTTCTTATTTCTTATCCGTTTTCGGATTGTTTATTCTTGCCAAAGGGTTTAAACCCACACTAGAATTTATAAATAAAACAACTGAAAAAGAATTAGTGAAATTTTTTGGACTTATTGCCATACTAATAACGTTAATCTTTTATGTTTATGTTATGTTTAATTTTTTAAAAAAATAGATCTAAAAACTTTATCTAAATATGATAAGAAAATGTCTATTATTCTTTCTAATTGTTGTGTCAGAGTGCACAAAAGGATTTAAAAACCAAGAAATCTTATCAACTCATATGGAGTATCGAGTTTAATCAAAAAATAAAAATTAGATTCCTTAAAACTGTTCATAAAAAAACAGTTTCGATTTTATGGAAATTGATTTTTTAGAGTTTATCCCAAAAAAAGTTTTAATTCGTCTGAAAAGATGAAGCAGGCAAACCCTCTTTATTAAATAAAGTAGCATCAAAATAATTTTGCCAACCATATCTTACAGTTTTAGGGTTCTTTACTTTTTTAGAATAAACCCTAACCTTATCACCTACTATTTTAGCTTTTGCAGGATAATAAAAAGAATCTGATCCTGCAATTTCAAATCCGTCTAAAAGGCCTTTGGAGATAAGTCCAGATCCAACATAATCAAAATAAAGATCGATATAGGAGTCATATAAATTTTTTGATTTATATAATGGTCCGCTTGCTACAACCTTAAATTTACTGTAATCATTTGCTAAGGCAAGTTTTGCTAATCTTAAACCAACATCTTGCTTATTAGCTGGGTGTATATCATCTTTTTCTCCTATGTCTAAAGTAACTGCCATACCTGTTTTTTCAACATCTAAAGTTTTTCTTTGCGCCTCTCTCAACTCTTGAGATAATTGATTTGAAGAGTATCCGTAAGGGGCTATTTGTACAAAATAAAAGGGTAATTTTTCCTCCCATTTATCTCGCCAGTCATCAATCATTCCAGATAAAAGTTCTTTATAATCATAATAATTTGTGACATTTTCTTCTCCTTGATACCACAAAAATCCCTTAATTTTATAGGGTATTAATGGTTTTATCATTTTGTCATATAAAATACTATAAGTATTTGGGTTTTGAGTAGAAATACCTTTATTGATATTCGCTTTTAGAAGGCTATCTTGATTCAAAAGTTTTTTGATTTGAAGGTTATGCTTTTGAATTGAAGAATCAAAGTAAAAAGCTGTATGTTTAAAACGCCATAAACCAGGATCAAAGTTTAAACTATCATTTTCAGATTTAAGATACACAGGTCCTCTAAAAGCACCTTCACCGACAATGTCGATGACTCGTATTGCCAAAATATTTTTACCTTTTTTTAGTAAGTTTTTGGGTATCTTATAGGACCTACTCTTACAGCAGGCAAAACCCTTTCCAATTAATGTTCCATTTATGTAAGTATAATCGTAATCATCTATACCACCATCAACCACAAACATATAATCTTTATTTGGCTTATCGATGTTAAATTCCTTTCTTATCCACATCACACCTTCTTCTGCCAAACTTCCATCTTTAAAAATATTCTCATAAGTGAAGATTTTTTTTTCAGAGTTTTTGGTGTCAAAGGTGTCCCAATTAGAATCATCAAAATCTATAGTTGAAAAGTCAAAATCATCTAAGTCCATCTTTGACCAATCTTCAATACTCTCTGGAATGTCATAGCTTTTATCACTGAAATAATTCTCATTTACCTCTCTAGCTAATTTATTATATTTTTTTTCTTTGAGTCTTATTTCATCTAGCCCTCCCTCACTAATAATTCTTTTTGCCTCACTTGAACTTCCCTTTATACTTTCTAATTTTTGAATGCTTGTCCAGGCTTCAATTGGAGTACCTCCCCATGAACTATTTAAAATTCCTACTGGCACACCAAGTTTTTCGTGAATTTCACGGGCAAAAAAATAGCCTACTGCACTGAAATCTTCAATATTTTCTCTATTTGCAATTTCCCATTTCGCATTGTAAATATTTTTACCATTCAGATTTCTAGGCACAGAAAACATTCTAATTTTTGGATAATTCGCATTATTAATTTCATAATTTTGATTTAATATTTTTGCACTCATGGGCCACTCCATATTTGATTGTCCAGATGTAAGCCAAACCTCTCCAATCATAACATCCTCAAAAATGATTTCTTTTTCACCTGAAATAAATTTTACATCATAGGGTCCTCCATACTTTGGTGTTTTAATAAAAAACTTCCAACTACCGTCCTCTGAAATTTTGCTTTTTGACTCTTCACCCCAACTACAAATTGCCTTGATATCATTACCGGGAGAACCACTTCCCCATATAGCAACATCTGATTGTTGTTGTAGTACCATGTGATCAGAAAAAACTGGTGCTATTTTTAATTCATTTTGATTATCATAACATGAGAAAAATAAAATCAGCAGAAAAAATGAAAGTCGGTGAAATAAATTTATTTTCATCGCTTTTAAACTAAATTGTTTTCATGATTAAGGTTTAAAAAATTCTTCCTCAGTAATTAAAAAATAGTTTTCTTTTTCTCTTGGATCAAAGTAAAAATTAAAAACATGCTGATCACCAAAATTAATTGTTGTTCTCTCATAATCTTCAAAATAAAATTCTTTTGACTTAAATTGAACGTATATCCGCGTAATAGGTAATTGCTCGAATTTATATTTTTCCCTATTTCTGATATATACATGACGAATATATTTTTTTCTTTGATCTCTTATTACAACAATTATGTCGTGGTCAACTTCATTAATTATTTCTAATGATGCATTAGATATTTCATTGAATTTATCCTCAGGGAATCTGAAACTAAATGTTTTGTCACCTGTATTTCCTCTCTGAGAAAATACTAATAAACAAAAAGAATAAAAAGCGATAAATAAGTGAGTTTTCATGCATTTTTTTTAAAAATTTGTAATTCTCTCTCAATTCAAAGATAAAGTAGAAACCTAAATTAAACGAATGATTTAGTCAATATTAATAGGCTTCAAAGCTTTTTCATTTTTTTTAAAAAATATATATCTTTATGAATGAATTGATTAACAAAGTATAAACTAAATGAAACCAAAGAAACAAAAATCTTCGAGACGCAGTTTTATCAAAAATGGTATAGCTGCTTCTTCAATTATGATTGTCCCAAGAAATGTACTTGGAGGCAATGGCTACATATCCCCAAGCGATCAATTAAATATTGCAGCCATAGGATCTGGAGGAAAAGGTGCGAGTGATATCAGTAACGCATCAGTGAGAGGGAGAGAAAGAGTTGTTGCTCTATGTGATGTTGACTTTTCTGGCAGTGCTTCAAATACTGTGAAAAAGTTTCCAAAAGCTAAACTTTATGATGACTACAGGAAAATGCTTGACAAACAAAAAAATATAGACGCAGTCACAATATCAACCCCTGACCACGTCCATGCACCTGCGGCAACATATGCTATGTTAAGAGGTAAGCACGTCTATGTTCAAAAACCCATGACTCACAATATTAGGGAAGCTAGAATTTTAACCGAAATGGCGAGAGAACAAAAAGTAGTGACTCAAATGGGGAACCAAGGGGGGTCTAACCCACTTCTTAATATGGTTCAGGACTGGATTGATAAAGATAAATTAGGTGCTATATCAGAAGTTAAAATTTGGACAAATAGACCAGTTTGGCCATCTGGAATTTCTATGCCAAAACCTAATATTTCAAAAAAACCAAATGCGCTAAATTGGGATTTATGGCTTGGTCCTGCAAAATCAAAACCCTATACTCCAAACATGCATCCATTTAATTGGAGAGGATGGTGGGATTACGGTACAGGTGCTTTGGGTGATGTAGGGTGCCACCTAATTGATATTCCCTTTAGAACACTCGGTCTAAAATATCCTAAAGCTGCTGAATGTAGTGTTGGTAGTGTTTTTTCTCAAATGTGGTCTCCAGATTTCAATCCTGAAAGCTGTCCTCCTTCATCATTTATAACTATAAATTTTGACGCTACTTCAAAATCAAAGTCACCCATAAAAATGACATGGAGTGATGGAGGAATAAGGCCATCGCATCCAAGTGTAATACCAGCAAACAGTGATATTGGTGGAAAAAACAGTGCTAATGGAGTCTTGATTATTGGAGAAAAAGGAGTTATTTCAACAAATATTAATGATAGTGAACCGTTAATGCCAAAATTATATCTCAATGACGGTTCAACTGATTTTGGACCTGAAGTAGAAAAAATGATTGAGCCTGAGTATGGTCATCAAAGAAAATGGGTAGATGCTTGTAAAGCAGGGTTCAACAGTAAAGAACATCTATCATTAACATCATCTTTCGATTATGCTGGACCAATGACAGAAACGGTTCTTATGGGTAATCTTGCTATCAGAAGTTATATGTTAAGAGATAAGAAAACAAAAGAATTTTTCGCCAGAAAGAAGCTTTTGTGGGACGGTGACAACATGAAAATTACGAATTTGGAAGCTGCTAATCAGTTCGTTACAAGAGATTACAGACAAGGGTTTGAAGTGTAAAATTTTAGACTAAATTAAATCCTGCTTTTTAAGCAGGATTTTTTATAATCTTCGCATCCAAATATTTCTGTAACTTACCGAACCATTTTTATCGTGATCTTGTAGGGTTAATACCCTTCTTGTACCCTTATCTATACCAAGTGTAGGACCATTTATTTCAACAGCATTCTGAATAATTACTCCATTATGTAAGACAATAAAACTTCCAGGTTTTGCTATTACTCCTTTATCATCATATTTGGGAGCATTAAAAATAATATCATAAACTTGCCATTCTCCAGTAGGGCGCATCGCATTAACTAAAGGAACATGTTGACCATAAATTGAACCTGCTTGCCCGTCCGGGTATGTTCTATTTTGATAACTATTTAATACTTGCACTTCATACCTTGCCTGAAAAATAATGCCACTGTTGCCTCTTGTTTGCCCCTCACCTTCATTCTCTATTGGAGATTTCCATTCGATATGAAGTTGAATAGATCCATGCTCCATCTTTGTTTCAATAGATCCTGTTCCAGGTTTAATAGTCATGGATTTGTCACTATTTAATTTCCATTTAACTGGCTTTCTTGTCTTTGAATGTTGCCATTTTGTAAAATCTTTACCATCAAATAGTACAGTTGCATCACTAGGTGGAGATAAGAATCTTCCCGGTACTACTATTTTTGGTTCTTGAATGCTTATTTCTTTATCTTTTGATTCTGATTCCTTTTGCGCTTTCAATTTTAAACAAAGGAAAAAGAAAAAAAATATTTTTATGTGATATTGCGTTTTCAATGTTAATGTAGTATTGTTTTATTACCCAAATTAATGAATATTTTTTCATTATTTATAAATTTGTTTAGGTATGCAAACATTAATCGAATATTTTGAAACTATTCCTTCATCTCATCGAAGCTTAATTTTAATTGGTGGGCTTAGCTTTTTCTGGATTTTGGAGAATAAATTTTCATTGTTTCGTTTTAAGTATAAAAAATGGAAACATGCATTTCCAAATCTATTTTTTACTGCGACAACAATAGTTATAAACTTTTTTTTAGCTTTTATGTTATTGAATGTTTCTGATTGGGTAGTTGCTAAACAATTTGGTCTCTTGAACTGGATGCCTGAACCTCCAATCTGGATTAATATTTTTTTTGGGATTTTGTTTCTCGATCTTATAGGGGCATACCTACCTCACTGGCTAGAGCACAAAATTAAACCTCTTTGGATGATTCATCTTGTTCATCACAGTGATCACCATGTTGACACAACTACAGCAAACCGTCATCACCCTTTCGAAAGTTTAATAAGATTTATCTTTACGCTATTTGGTGTTTTTTTGATAGGTACAAATATTGGTATTGTCATGCTTTATCAGTCTTTATCTCTTATCTCAACTCAATTTAATCATGCTAACATAAAACTCCCTAAAAAAATCGATTTGTTTTTAAGTTATCTTTTTGTTTCACCTGATATGCATAAGACACACCACCACTATCGCCTTCCTTACACTGATTCAAACTTCGGGAATATTTTTTCAATTTGGGATCGCTTATTTGGAACCTACAGGACTTTTAATAGAGAAAAGCTAGTTTATGGTGTTGATGTTTTTTTTGATAAAGAAGCTAATGGAAAAATCGGTCATCTACTAAAACAACCTTTTCAGCCATATTCTAAACCAACCTTAACACCAAGAAAGTGAAGCCCAGATTAGAAAAGGTTTGTGAGTTTAGATAAAGAATATGTAGTCTGTTTACCACTATCCATATCCTTTAGGTCAAAAACTTTTTTACTAATTTCATTTGATCCCATTAAAATCACATTTTTTATGCCTTTCGAATTTGCATAAGCCATCTGCTTATTGATTTTTGCTGCAGTAGGATATAATTCACTTGAAACATTTTTATCTCTTAATTTCATCATATAGCTATAGGCTATTTCTGCGGCAGAATCTCCAAAATTGATAAATAAGACTTTGGTAGAATAAGATAAATTGTCAGGAAAAAGGCCTAACTGGTCCATGACTAAGAAGATACGTTCAAAACCAAAAGAAACTCCAACTCCACTCATTTCATCCATCCCGAAAACACTTGTTAAGTCATCATATCGGCCTCCCCCTCCAATAGATCCAATGTTAACATTTTCAGGCGAATCTACCTCTACTATCATTCCGGTATAATAATTTAGGCCCCTAGCCAAAGAAAAATCAAATTTTAATACTACTGAATCCGATGAACTTAACTTAAAAGAATTTATAATAAATTCTAACTCAGAAATACCCTCTAAACCTTTTTGATTGTTTGTAAATAAAGATTTCAAATATTTGATTTTATTTTGAAAATTTTCCTGAAAACCAAACATTTTTTCAAGAATGTCTAATAATTTTGAATGAAAATTTTTACCAATTAATTCTTTAAAAACTTCTTTTTTACCGATTTTATTTAATTTGTCTAATGTAACTGTAAAGTCGTAAATTCTAGATTCGTCTTCAAAGAGGGTAAATATTGCTACTAATATGTTTCGGTGATTAATTCTTAGATTAACATCTTTTAGTCTTAATTTATTGAATATTCGATCGTAAAGATGTAGTACTTCGACTTCTTGCCATAAAGAACGATTTCCAACAATATCAGCATCACACTGAATAAACTCTTGAAATCTTCCCCTCTGAGGACGGTCAGCTCTCCAGACAGGTTGGATTTGATATCTACGAAAGGGAAAAGTTAATTCATTTTGGTGCTGTACAACATATCTGGCAAATGGAACGGTTAAATCATATCTTAAAGCTTTCTCTGATATTGATTTAATGAATTTGTAATTTTCACCATTATTATAAGCATTAAAATCTGCTCTTTTAATTTTTTCGCCAGAATTTAAAATCTTAAAAACCAATCGATCACCCTCATCACCATAAACTCCCGTAAGAGTTTCTAATTTCTCGAACGAAGGGGTTTCAATTGGACTAAATCCATATTCCTCAAAAGTAATTTGAAGAATGTTTTTAAGATAATTTCGTTTTGCTATCTCTACAGAAGAAAAATCTCTAGTACCTTTTGGTATGGAAGGTTTTATTGCCATTATTGATGTTACTTTAACAAGTATCTTTGAATTTGGTAAACAAAAATAGCTTTAAAAATCTTATTGCAGATTTTAAAAATAAATAAATCTAAAAATTATATATGTGAGAGCTGAGAATTAAGACAAATTTCTTACCTCTTTGCCTTTTCTTCAGGAACTACTTCAAAAGGGAATTCGAAACTTACATCACGATGAATTCTGATTTTAGCAACATATTTACCTAGCCGTTTTATTGTTCTTCCTGGTAAAGTAATATGCTTTTTTTCTATATCAGGGATTTTTTTACCTATAGCCTCAGCTAAATCAGAATTGGTTACAGATCCAAATAGTTTATCCTCACTACCCACCTTACTAGATAATTTAATTTTAAGAGCTTTTATCTTTTCAGCTTTTTTTGAGGCTTGATCAACGATTGATTTTTCTTTAAAAGCACGCTGTCTCAAGTTTTCTTGGAGTATCTTCACAGCTGACGTTGTAGCAATTACTGCCTTTCCCTTTGGGATTAGATAATTACGGCCGTAACCATTTTTCACATAAACTACGTCGTCTTTAAAGCCAAGGTTTTGAATATCCTCTTTTAAAATTAATTTCATGCTAAATTTTATTTTAACATATCTGCTACATAAGGCATCAAAGCTAAGTGCCGAGCCCTTTTAATGGCTACAGATACTTTTCGTTGGTATTTCAGAGAAGTGCCGGTAAGTCTTCTTGGTAATATTTTACCTTGCTCGTTGACAAATTTCATAAGAAAGTCTGGGTCTTTATAATCAACATATTTTATACCCGATTTCTTAAATCGGCAGTATTTTTTTTGGTTTGAAGTATCAATATTTAAAGGAGTTAAATAGCGAATCTCCCCTTCCTTTTTTCCTGAATTTTGTTCTTCAATTTTAGACATTTATTTAGTTTTTACGCTGTTTCGTTTTTTTCTTTTATCGGCCCATGCTTTAGCATTTTTGTCAAGTTTTACTGTCAAGTAACGCATTACTCTCTCATCGCGTCTAAATTCAAGTTCTAATTCAGAAACAACATCCTGTGGAGCAGCAAATTCAAGCAGATGGTAAAATCCACTTTTTTTGTTCTCTATTGGATAAGCTAGCTTTTTTAAACCCCAGTTTTCCTGATTAGATAGCTTTCCTTTTTGGGTTTTTAAAAAGCTTGTATACTTCTGAACTGCTTCCTCTACCTGCTTTTCGGATAGAACGGGATTTAATATGAAAACAGTTTCATATTGATTCATATATCTCTATTTTGGATGGCAAAAATACATTTCTATTTTAACAATCCCAAAAAAAATAAAAAGTTTTGTTTCTTGAAGTTTTAGTTAGTTTCTCGCTAAAAAAACTAAAAATTATTGACCGTATTCACTCTTAATTAATAATAGAAATGAATTATTATCAGCTTTAAATAATAATCATGTAATTCGTGTTGCTTGGAACTAAGTATGTTTTAATTTTTTGAGAAAATTTAGGGTGATAAGGTGAAATCTTATCCCTCTCTGTATTTTAGTGTGGATCGGCGTCAAAGTTAATTCTCGTAATTCTAAACTTTCCAATAGATTGGAAGCTTTTGTAAGTTTTCATGATTATGCTTTTTAACTCACTTGATTTTAACTCATGATCCAGTTTGATTAAAAGTTGCTTTTGATATTGGCCTCTTATTCTCATGATTGCTGGAAATACTGGTCCTAACACTGTCCCCTTATATAAAGTCTTTATGACATTTGAAAACCACTCAGAAGATTTATTAACATTATCATAACTTTTACTCTTGAATGTAACTCTAATCATCCTGTAATATGGTGGATATCGATAGAGAATTCGTTCTTTTTTTTGGGTTTTAAAAAGGTTATCATAGTCATAATTTAACACCTGTTGTAAAACTGGATGATCTGGTTGAAAAGTTTGGATAATCACTTTTCCTTTTTTGTCTAATCGTCCTGCTCGACCAGCAACTTGAGTCAGCATCTGATAGCTCCTCTCGTGTGCCCTGAAGTCAGGAAAGTTTAATATGCTATCAGCATTGATTACACCTACTAATAAAACATTTTTAAAATCTAAGCCTTTGACAATCATTTGAGTTCCAACTAATATTTGAATTTTTTCTTGATGAAATGCTTCAATAATTTTGTCAAAGTCCCATTTTCCCCTTGTACTATCCCAATCCATTCTTCCAACGTTTATTCCAGGAAAAGATTTCTTTATTTGTTCCTCTATTTGTTGAGTCCCAAATCCTTTTTTATTAAGACTAGGCATTCCACAAGAATCACATAGGCTCGGTGTTTCTATGTGATAACCACAATAATGACACTTTAACTTATTTATAGTTTGATGATAAGTCATTGAAACATCACATTGTACACATTGCGGTGAATATCCGCAGCTTAGACATTCCAAAACTGGGGCATATCCTCTCCGGTTTTGAAATAAGATTACTTGTTTTTGTTGTTTTATAGTTTCTTTAATTTTAAATAAAAGTTGTTTTGAAAAAATACCTGAAATAGTTTTTTTTTCATATTCCTCTTTAAGATCAACAAGTTCAATATTTGGTAACTCAACTCCTCCATAACGCTGATTTAATTTAACCCAGCCATATTTACCAGTTCGAACATTTTCAGCAGTTTCAATTGATGGTGTTGCAGATCCAAGAATAACTTTAGAATTTAACTCTCGTGCTAAATAAATTGAACTATCTCTCGCTTGATATCGTGGTGCCGGATCAAATTGTTTGAAGGAATTTTCATGCTCTTCATCTACAATTAATAGACTCAGGTTTATGAAAGGCAAAAATAATGCAGACCTTGCTCCCACAATAACAACACCTTTTTCATTACTTTTTAAAACCTGATTCCAAACTTCAGTTCTTTCGTGTGAAGAAAATTTTGAATGATACACTAAAACCTTTTCTCTAAAGTGGGAAGTTAACCTTTGCACGATTTGTGAAGTCAATGATATCTCTGGAAGAAGATAAAGAACTTGTTTTCCCTTTTTTAATTCCTCATTAATTAGTTTAATATAAACCTCTGTTTTACCTGAAGAAGTAACTCCTTCAAGAAGGACAACTTCTTTCTCCTTTAATTTTTTTTTGATTTCAGCTAGGGCTTTTTTTTGAGACGGAGATAAAATTATTTCTTTTGATTGCTTTGAAAATTTTTTTATTAGAACTCTGTTTACTTCTTGATACTTGTGGTCAAGAATTCCTTTATCTATTAGACTTTTTAAATGATAAATTTTTGTGTCAAATTCATTTCTCAGCTTAAGAATCGGTATCCATTTGTCGGTTTGATTCGATATTTTAAGCAAATTAATTATGACTGCTTTTTGCTTTGGTGCATTTTTTAAACTATCTATCACAGCTTTTAATTTTTTTTTATTTTTAAAATTCTTATTTAGTTTAATTAAGCGTTCTTTTTTTGGTATAAATTTTTCTTCAAAACTTTGTTCAATTGATGCTACTTTCTTTTGGATCATTCCTAAAATCAAAGGCATAACTTTTTTTGAATCAATAATTTTTGCAACTTGTTCTATTGTAAGATTAGAATTTTCAAGTGCCTCATAAACAAGGAACTCAACATCATTTAAATTTTCTATCTGTTCGGCAGTAGTATCTAATTTTATGATATTTGATTTACTTTCAATAAGTAGCGCACTAGGAAGACTAGATCGAAGAACTTCCCCTTCACTGCACATGTAATAATCTGAGATCCATTCCCAAAATTTTAGTTGCGTCTTGGTAACTAAAGGGTCTTCATCCATTATCATCGAAATATTTTTTGGTTCGTAATTTTGAGGTTGAGTAGAATGAATTTTTTTAACTATTGCTGTATAAATTTTTTGTTTACCAAATTGAACCGCAACTCTGAATCCTGGTTTTAGAATAGTTTCTTCTTCTTTACTTATTGAGTAAGTAAATGTGTTTGGCAATGCCAGTGGTAATATGACATCAACAAAAAAATTTGATGGATTAATTTTCATCAATTTCCCCCTTTGGTTCTCTCTTAAATCTTGTCAAAGTTGCATTTAATTCAAAACCTAGTAGCAAAATATTTGAATTTATCCATATGTATAAAAGAAAAATTAATAGTGCCCCTATTGATCCATAAAGTTGATTATAGTTAGAAAAGTTTTCAATATAAATACCAAAACAATATGTTGTAAGGAAAAATAAAAACGTTGTCATTAAAGATCCAGGTGTGAAAAATTGGTTTTTTCTTCCTTCAATTGTTCCAAAATAGTACAAGATATTTATTGTAAGGTAGATGAATAGTCCAAAAAAAGTAATTTGACCAATACGAGTCCATCTAATTTCGGAGGCAATTAGAGAGTCTAGATTATTTAAGATATAAAATTCAAAATAAAAAAAGATAATTACAGTGATCAATAAAAAAAAAGCTAGAAGAACACTTACTCCGATAGATAAAAAATACTGTCGAAAAAAACTTCTAGAAAAATTCACATGGTATGAAACTTCAAAACTTCCAAAAATTGCTGAAATACCATTAGCTGATAAAAAAATTGAGAGTAAAAAAACAGACGAAAGTAATCCTCCTCTGGGTTTTGTTCTTATGTCTTCAAATATATCTGCAAAGAAAGTTTGAGTTTCGGGAGGGAGAAATAATTCTATGTAATTTAAAAAAGTTTGATCAAAATTTTCGATATTAATAAATGGGATTAGATCAATAAATGGTATTAGATTGAGGATAAATAATATAAATGGGAATAAAGCCATAAAAAAGCTAAATGAAATACTTCCAGCCCTGTAAGTTAATGCACCCTTTACAATACCAATCGTATACATTTCTAGAAGGTCATAAAGTGAAAACCCATAAAAACCTGGTGGCTTTATAACCTTTAAGAATTGAATTATAGGTTTTAAAAGCTGAAACTTTTTAAATCTCATCACTCAATTTTCCAGTAAATTATAAAAATATATGAGGGAAAACTAGAAGAAAATCCAAAAGCTGGAAAAATCAAAAGCATTCGTAAATTTGTGTAATGGAAATTCAATTATTATTTTTTGGTAAAACGAAAAAAAACTATTTGTTAGATGAATTAGAAGCTTACAAAAAAAAAATACAACGATTTATCAAATTTTCTTTGGTTTGCATTTATGAAACACAGAAAAACAAGAAAAATAATATAAAATTATTAAAAGAAGAACAATACAAAAAAATATTAAAAAGAATCTCATCTGATGACATTGTAGTTCTATTAGATGAAAAAGGTAAGCTATTGAATTCAATTGATTTTGCCAGTGAAATATTGAACTTAACAAATAAAAGCAAAAAAAGAATACTCTTCATTTCTGGCGGAGCTCATGGTCTATCTGCAAAATTTTATGATAAATTTCCAATTAAAATTTCTCTTTCTCCGATGACATTTTCACATCAAATGGTTCGATTAATTTTTTGTGAGCAACTATATAGAGCATTTACAATAATAAATAATCACCCATACCATAATAATTAAAATGCAAATAATCTTTGCTACTCATAATCAGAACAAAGTAATTGAACTAAGGAGAATAGTTCCAAAATCAATTAAAATATGGAGTTTAAACGATATTAATTACCATGATACTATCGAAGAAACTGGCAATACCTTGGAAGAAAATGCTAAAATAAAATCTGACTTCATTAGAAAAAAATTTGGTCTAAATTGTTTTTCTGATGATTCTGGATTGGAAATTAATATTTTGGGAGGTGAACCTGGAGTAATGTCAGCAAGATACGCTGGCCCATTGAAAAATAATGATGCAAACATTGAAAAAATTTGGAAAAAGCTCAGAAATGTAAGAAATCCCAAAGCCTGTTTCAGATCGGTGTTTTATCTTCATTTAAATAAAAATACTTATTGCTTTGAAGGTCGAATAGATGGAAAAATAATTTTTGAAAAGCGAGGAGAGAATGGTTTTGGCTATGATCCTATTTTCATTCCTGAGGGTTACGATAAAACATTTGCTGAACTTGGAAATGATATAAAAAATAAGATTAGTCATAGGGCAAAAGCAACATTCAAATTAGTTGAACTCTTAGTGAATAGCTAATTGATATTAAATGCCTTAAAACACTAAACATTTAATTGATTTTTACATAAATTTAACGCATGAGGAAGTTTTGTATTGCAGTTTTAATTTTTTTTTCGTCCAAAGGATTTTCACAACAGGAATTTCATGCAATCGTGGAAAATGAAACTACTGGATTACCTATGTCCAGCGTACATGTTCTAAATTTAACTAAGGTTATTGGTGCTATTACAAATCCAAAAGGAAAATTCGAGATTCCAGCCGAAGTAAATGATACTTTATATTTTTCTTACCTTGGATTTAAACCATTGAAAATTGCAGTGACAAACGATATGCTTAAATTCGGGAATTTCAAATTTATTATGACTGAACTAGCCTTTGCATTAGAAGAGGTAGAAGTTCGCCCATATCAACTTACAGGTTATTTGGATATTGATGTAAAAAATACTCCAATAAACACTGCACAACGTTATAGTATCTCTGGACTACCTAATTTAGGATATGAATCTGGCAGCAGAAAATTAGGAAACTTTTCAAAAGCTATTGGAAACTTATTTAACCCAATAGATTATTTGAGTAATATGTTTGGAAAAAATGCAGTGCAAATGAAGAAATTAAAACTTATGAGGGAGGATAATGAAATCAAAAATCTTTTAATATCAAAATTTGATCGACAAGTGCTGATACAACTCCTTGGAATTAAGCGAGTTGATATAGATGAAATTCTCCGTAATTGCAATTACTCTGATACCTTTATGAATGAGGCCAACGATCTACAAATTTTAGAAGCAATTTCTAGATGTTATGAAGAGTATAGAATTTTAAACCTCTAGAAATACCTTTTTAAATAATCAAGGTTTTTATTACCTAAAATATTTACATTAAATTAATTCTCATTTTATTGAATTAAACCGACATATTTTAGGTGCCAAGTGTCCTGGAAAGCTATTTTTCATTGTATCTTTGTGGAAAATAATTGTCGATGTCGTTAACTGAACTCAATGCTATTTCGCCTATTGATGGTAGATATCGTTCAAAAACAAAAATCTTTTCAGCCTTTTTTTCAGAACAAGCATTAATAAAATATCGCTTAGAAGTAGAAATTGAATACTTTATTGCTCTTTGTGAATTACCGTTACCAGAATTATCTAGCATTGACTCAAGTATTTTTAAAAAACTCAGAAATTTTTATAAAAAATTTACAACTGACTATGCAATTCAAATAAAAGAGATTGAAAAAATCACAAATCATGATGTAAAAGCCCTTGAATATTTTATTAAAAATCAATTTGAGAAATTAGGTCTCAATAAATACAAGGAATTCATTCATTTTGGGTTGACCTCTCAGGACATAAATAACACTGCTATCCCACTTTCAGTCAAAAAAGGTGTTGAAAAAGTTTATCTTCCAATGTTAGATAAAATTCTTATCCAACTGAAATCCTTAGTAAAAGCATTTAAAGAGATTCCAATTCTCTCAAGAACACACGGTCAGCCTGCCTCACCTACTTTACTTGGGAAAGAAATTCAAGTTTTTGTTACTCGCATTGAAGAACAAAAAATAATGTTATGCGAGGTTCCCTATGGAGCTAAGTTTTCAGGGGCCACTGGAAATTTCAATGCCCATCATGTTGCATACCCCAAGGTTGACTGGAAAATTTTTGGTGAAGAATTTGTCGAAACAAAACTTGGGTTAAAATATTCTTATCCAACGACTCAAATTGAATATTATGACTCATTTGCAGCTTTGTGTGATTCTGTTAAGAGAATCAATAATATAATTATAGATTTAAATAGAGACATGTGGCAATATATATCAATGGATTACTTTAAACAAAAAATTAAACAAGGTGAAATTGGTTCTTCCGCAATGCCACATAAAATTAATCCTATAGATTTTGAGAATTCAGAGGGAAATCTTGGGATTGCGAACGCTATATTAGAATTTTTATCATCCAAATTGCCCATTTCTAGATTACAAAGAGATTTATCAGATAGCACTGTTTTAAGGAATATAGGTGTCCCATTTAGCCATACTCTTATTGGATTAACATCCACGTTAACTGGATTAAAAAAATTAGTAGTAAATAGATCCAAAATAAATGAAGACCTTAACCAAAATTGGATAGTTGTTGCCGAAGCAATTCAAACAATACTGAGAAAAGAAGGATTTAGCAATCCATATGAGGCCCTGAAAGACTTAACGCGTTCAAATTCAAGAGTAGATGAGAAGCAAATTCGAAAGTTTATAGAAGAATTAAAAATTGATGACCAAATTAAATCAAAACTAATGTCAATAACTCCTTTTAATTACACTGGTATCAAACTTTAACTATTTTGTTGTAGAAAAGAAACTTCAAGATTAAGAAAACACTCTAAATATTAATATTTAATACTTATTTTTAAATTTTTTGAGAAATGTATCATAACATAGTAAACATAAAACTTTTTCTATTTCTTATTCTTACACTCCCGATTATTCATTGTTCTAGTGATTTAACAGTAGACGCGAATAATGAATTTGATAAGAATTTTGATACAGATGACTTAGCAGTTAATCTTGAAGGGGATCTGCAAATCAGTGATTTTGTATGGAAAGGTTTAAACGAATTTTATTATTGGCAGGATCAAGTTTCAGAGCTTTCCGATGAGAAGTTGATTGATGAAAAAGAGTATGCAGACTACATAAAAAATAATTCAAATCCGAATCTATTTTTTGAATCATTAAAACATTCTGATGACAGATTTAGTTGGATACAAGACAACTATGTAGAATTGGAAAATAATTTACAGGGAGTTTTTGCGACAAATGGTGTTGAATTTGGTCTATTATATGCGTGTGAAAACTGCAACGAAGTTTTAGGCTTCGTAAAATATATATATAAGGGTTCTAATGCAGATGGAAAAAATATAAATCGAGGTGATTTCTTTAATGGTGTAAATGGAACCATTTTAAATGATAGTAATTATATACCATTGTTATTTGGAGAAAATCTTAATTACACACTTAATATGGCAACCATCGAAAATGGAAAAGTAATCCCAAATGGTGTGAATGTTGAACTAACAAAAGAGGAAAATTTTGAAACAAATCCTATTCAGATAAATAAAACCTTTGATATTCAAAATGGAGACCAAGTAGGTTATTTGATGTACAACCAATTTGTTGCAAATAAAAGTGTGAATTTAAATGATGTTTTTGCGGAATTCAAAAATAAAAATATAGATAATCTTATTGTTGATTTAAGATACAATGGTGGTGGTTCGGTTAAAAATTGTGTTGAATTAGCAAGTATGATTACTGGTCAATTTGAATCTGGTGTTTTCGCTCAAGAACAATGGAACAGTAAGCTAATCTCTTATTTGGAGAAACGTTTTGGTTCTGAATCATTGATTAATCGTTTTGTAGATACTTTGAGTAATGGGAGCATAATAAACTCCCTAAAATTAGATCGAGTATATGTGATAACTTCCTCCGAGTCTGCATCTGCTAGCGAACTTTTAATAAATGGTCTTTCCTCCTACATTGAAGTAATACAAATAGGTGAACGTACTGTTGGAAAAAATGTTGGTTCCATTACAGTTTACGATTATATAGATAACGAAAAAACCAAAAACCCAGATCATAATTATGCCATGCAACCTATAGTTCTGAAAATGGCCAATAGTGATGGATATGCGGACTACACAGAAGGGCTTCAACCAGATAGATTTATTGAAGAAGATATTACCAACCTTGGAGAATTGGGAAATGTTGGTGAACCTCTTTTAAAATCCACACTAAATCTCATTTCTGGAACAAAAAAAGTGATTTCCACAAAGCCAAAATTAAATAAAGAGTTTTTGATTATTGACCCACTTATGTTAGAAAGGCAAAAAATGATAATTGAAAAAAATATTAATTACCTTATACGATAATAAAGTTTGGCTGACTTAATTTCTTTACTGATATTTCTAGAATAGAACTATAAAATAAATCTCCTGCTAAAGAATTGACAAAAAAGGGGATTGCTAAAGTAAAACAAGTTAGCAAACCTGAAAAAGTTTGAGGATAATGAAAAAACCACACGCCGAGATTACTGACTATAAAAAAACTAAATGAGGCTAATAAAATTGACTTAAAAGTAAGTTTTTTAAACTTTATGCCAATATAAGTATTGATAACAAAACACCCATATATTATTGGCATAAGGGAATGAAATCCAAGGTAAATGTCAGTTATAAGCATACAAGCTAAAGGGAAAAGAATTGCAAACCTCTTATTTTCAAAATAAAATCCTGAAAAAAGAGCAATACTTGTTATAGGGGCAAAGTTGGGTGGATGGGGTAAAAGTCTAGTTAGTATTGCTAGAATTAACAAACCTAAAACCATTTTTATTGTCAATTTATCAAACTCCATCAAGTACAAGTTTGGAAAAACTCAGCAAGTTTTGATCATTTAGTTAAGTACATTTTTCTTCGAGAGTAAAGGTCATAGAATTCATCTTCTTTCAGACTGTCAATAAATAAAATACTCTCTCCAGTGCTCTTCATTTCTGGCCCTAATTGCTTATTAACATTGGGGAATTTATTGAAAGAGAATACTGGTTGTTTAATAGCGTATCCTTTGAGCTTAGGTTTAAAATTAAAATCAGTTAGTTTATTTTTTCCAAGCATTATTTTTGTAGCAAAATTTACATATGGTTGTTTGTAAGCTTTTGCTATAAAAGGAACTGTTCTAGAGGCTCTAGGATTAGCTTCAATAACATAAACCTTATCATTTTTAACAGCATACTGAATATTAATAAGTCCAATTGTGTTTAACGATAAAGCAATCTTATGGGTATGGTCCTTGATCTGCTGAACTACATACTCACCAAGATTGAAGACTGGTAAAGTTGCATTTGAGTCCCCAGAATGAATTCCGCAAGGTTCAATATGCTCCATTATGCCAATTATTTGAACATTATTTCCATCACATATAGCATCGGCTTCACATTCAATAGCACCATCAAGATAATGATCAAGAAGTAGCTTATTGTTAGGTATTTTTTGAAGCAAGTCAACAACATGAGCTTCTAAGTCTTCTTTATTAATGACAATTTTCATTCCCTGGCCACCTAAAACATATGAAGGTCTTACTAATATTGGGAAATCTAATTTTTCAGCAAGCTCCAGTGCTTGATCAGCAGTTTGTGCAACTCCAAACTCAGGATATGGGATATTATTGTCTTTTAATAATGTGGAAAAACTCCCTCTATCTTCAGCTAAATCAAGAGATTTGAAACTTGTACCAATAATTTTTACTCCATATCGGTCAAGCTTTTCAGCTAATTTTAACGCAGTTTGACCACCTAATTGGACTATAACACCCTCTGGATTTTCATGCTGAATGATATCGTAAATGTGTTCCCAGAACACTGGTTCAAAATATAATTTATCAGCAGTGTCAAAGTCAGTTGAAACTGTTTCAGGATTACAATTTATCATAATTGTTTCAAAATCACATTCGCTAGCAGCTAATACCCCATGAACACAGCAATAGTCAAACTCAATACCCTGTCCTATTCGATTCGGTCCAGAACCTAACACTACAATTTTTTTTCTATTTGAAACCTTACTCTCATTCTCACTTATAGCACTTTTCCCGTTATATTTTACCTTAGCCTCAAAAGTTGAATAATAATAAGGTGTCTTAGCCGAAAATTCTGCAGCACAAGTGTCGACAAGCTTATAAACTCTTTGTATACCACATTCTATTCTTTTATCATAAACTTCACTTTCCAAACATTGTAGCATATGTGCAACTTGTCGATCAGCGAAACCTTTTTGTTTAGCCTCTAAAAGCAATGAACCATCAATTGAGGTAATATTGAATTTAGAAATTTGCTTCTCAAGAATATATAACTCTTCGTATTGTTTAAGGAACCACATATCAATTTTTGTGATTTCATGAATTCTTGAAAGGGGAATACCTATCTGAATGGCATCATAAATTACAAAAACTCTATCCCAGCTTGCATTAGTTAGTTTACTTATAATTGTATCATAATCAGTATATCCTTTACCATCTGCACCTAGACCATTTCTTTTAATTTCAAGCGATTGAGTTGCTTTGTGAAGAGCTTCTTGAAAGGATCTTCCGATACCCATTACCTCACCAACAGATTTCATCTGTAGTCCCAAAGTACGATCTGATCCTTCAAATTTATCAAAGTTCCATCTAGGTATTTTTACTATCACGTAATCCAATGTAGGCTCAAACAAAGCTGATGTGGATTTAGTAATTTGATTCTCAAGCTCATCTAGATTATATCCTATGGCAAGTTTAGCGGCAATTTTTGCAATAGGGTATCCTGTTGCCTTTGAAGCCAGAGCAGATGAACGAGAAACTCGTGGATTAATTTCTATAGCAATAATATCCTCTTTTTCATCTGGACTTACAGCAAACTGAACATTACATCCTCCAGCAAAATCTCCAATACTACGCATCATGTGAATTGCCATGTCACGCATTTTTTGAAATGTTTTATCCGACAAAGTCATAGCCGGTGCAACAGTGATTGAGTCACCTGTATGAATTCCCATTGGATCCATATTTTCGATTGTGCATATGATTACAACATTATCATTTTTGTCTCTGAGTAATTCAAGTTCGTATTCTTTCCATCCAATTAATGCTTTATCTATCATTACCTCATGAATTGGAGAGATTTCAAGTCCTCGGGTTAGTAGTTCATCAAAATCTTTAGCTTTATGAACGAAAGAAGCCCCTGCTCCACCTAGTGTGTAAGAGGCTCTTATTACAAGAGGGAATCCAAATTGCTGAGCAATTTCCTTGCCTTTTAGGTACGAATTTGCTGTGGCCTGAGGTGCCATCGCAACACCAATTTCGGTCATTAATTCTCTAAATTGTTCTCTATCCTCAGTTATTTGAATAGCATCAATATCAACTCCAATTATCTTTACTTCAAAATCATCCCAAATTCCCTTATCCGCAGCTTCAATGCAAAGGTTTAAAGCGGTTTGTCCTCCCATTGTTGGTAATACTGCGTCGATCTTGTGTTTTTTGAGTATTTCTATTATAGATTTTGTATTAAGTGGTTTAAGATAGACGTGATCTGCCATTGTCGGATCAGTCATAATAGTTGCTGGATTAGAATTAATCAGAATTGTCTCGATACCGTCCTCCCTCAAAGATCTTAAAGCTTGTGATCCTGAGTAATCAAATTCACATGCCTGTCCAATTATTATTGGGCCTGAACCAATAACAAGAATGCTTTTAATTGAATTGACTCTTGGCATTATCGTAAAATAATTTAGGTACAAAAAAAGGTGCTACTAATATAAAAGTAACACCTTTAAGAAAATTTTTTTTTATCATTTATTTTTTATGTCTTGGTTCAGAGGAAACCGATAGCTTTTTTCTTCCCTTTGCTCGTCTGGATGAGAGCACCTTTCTGCCACTAGCAGAGGCCATTCTTTCTCTAAATCCATGTTTGTTTTTTCTCTTCCTCTTTGAGGGTTGAAATGTTCTTTTCATTTTATCTTGACAAGGTTTTTAGGTCATTAAGGGAGTCCAAATATACGACATCTTTTTTTTCAACCAACTATGCTAAAACACATTTAGCTTTTCTTTTTTTTTAACTTTGAAAAAAAGTATAATGTTTCCTAAAATTCTAAAATTATTTCTAGCAGTTCTAACATTTGGCTTTGCCATTTACCAGTTTGTTGATGATTATATTGGAAATGGTATAATGATGGTCATAATTACAGGATTTTTAATACTCTTATATTTTAAAAATGAAATAATTTTTTTAGCCTTCTTAAGATTAAGAAAACAAGATTTTGTTGGTACAGAAAAGTGGCTTACGAGAATACCAAATGTTGAAAGGAATTTGGTGAGAAAGCAACAGGGTTATTATAACTATCTATTTGGTATAATTCATTCGCAAAAAAATCTTACTCAGGCTGAAAAGTTTTTTAAAACAGCAATTAAATTGGGATTATCAATGAATCACGATTTGGCAATGGCGAAAATGAGCCTAGCAGGAATTTATTTACAAAAAAGGAGAAAAAGAGAAGCACAGCAACTATTGAATGAAGCTAAAAAACATGACAAACATGGTATGCTTAAGAGTCAGATGAAGATCATTCAGCAACAGATGAAACGCATTTGATGTCAATCTATTAGAGGTATTTGTATCTCGTACTTTTTCCTTGAATTATTATTTAAATGGTTTTGTATTAACCATGGATTAAATATTTTCAGAAGCTTATAATTAATACCTTGTTCTTTAGCAAAAGACGCTATATTTTGAATTGGAAGATCCCAATCAATTATTTTTACTGGAGTAGAGTGATATAAATCAGATTTTTCATAAACGTATCCATAACTAATGGGATTTGATAAAATATCTTTAACTGCGAGTATTCTAAAAACATAACGACTAGTTTCATTATTTAGTAAGAGATCATAATAATTTTTTACTTTTTGTCTAATTAATTCCTTTTCAATACCATAAATTCCTCTATTAAAAGAGGCTGCTGCTAAAGTCCAACTTCCAAACTTGGATTTAGCTTCTTTCAAATATTTACATGCTACCCTGGTGGATTTCTCAATATGATATCTTTCATCAACATTGCTGTTTACCTCTAAACCAAATTGTTTTGCAGTAGAAGGCATCAATTGCCAAAATCCCTTTGCACCTCTTGGTGAACGTACGTTTTCCAAACTACTTTCGATGACTGCCAAATATTTAAAATCATCAGGAACGCCTTCTTCATTTAAAATTTCTTCAATTTTAGGAAACCACTTATTGGCTCTTTTAATTAATAGCATCATATTAGACTGCCAGTAGGTGTTAACCAATAATTCTCTATCTAAACGTTCCTTAATATCAGAAAAATTGATTGGAACTTTTTCTCCACAGAAATCCAAGTTATTAGGTGATTTTAGGGCAAAAACTTTTAATTTTTTGTTGCTCATGGTAGTTTCTGGCACTTGACTTCTCATGTAAAAGTTAAAGCCAGAAAACAACAAAATCGAAAAAATAAATTGAAAGGCACTGCTGCCCATATTTAACTTCATTTTACTTTAAATTTAGTCATTTTTGCAGTATTGCAGGCAACTCCCTATTGAACCAACTTGATTCTGTAATTATTGCAGCATGTCCTCCTTTGATTTTAACAACCGGTCTAACAAGATTTTTGAGAGGAAAAACAGTATCAGACTCTCCATGAATATGGATGAGTTTTGTTGAAAATTTATTTTGATCCCAATTAACAAGTGCATCAACAGCCCAATTTAAATATTCTGGATTACGCTCAGAAAGATATCTTTGGTAAAGCGCTACTCGCTTTCTAATTCCTTTACCAAAAGCTAAAATTGCCAAATAATCTAAATTATCGATCCAGTGTGTGGGAATAAGTTTATGAATATTTGTTTTTTTCGCCATTTTCATTGGTAATGGAAGTTCGTCTTTAACTTTAATACTTGACACGATCACTATTTTTTTCACAGAAATATGCTTTGCCATTTCCTGAACTAATATTCCTCCGAATGACACACCTAAAAGGATTGGATTCTTAAAAACAATTCGGGTACTCATTCTTTTTGCGTATTTATCAATAGGTTCATCTTTTAAAGGCGGTATCCAACTCAAAAGATGAATTTGAAAATTTGTAGGTAATTTTAAATATTCAAAAATTTTTGGGCTTGCGGCCATTCCAGGCATGCAGTATACATGAATTGGTGTCATTTGTCACTTCAAATCATAACTTTATTGGTTATTTTTTTGTATTTTAGCGATCCCTAAAATCCAATTTAAGGATCTATTAAAAATAATCAATCATTATGACTATAGATAATTTAACTTTAATAAACAATGAATTTTTAAGACAGTTTGAAGTTAAAATTGAAGATAGTCTAGCTAGAATAGAATATTCAGAACAGGAAAGAAAAATTTTTCTCACCAAATTACATATTCCGAAAAAGATAGAAAACAAACAGTTCGAGGAAGCATTTATTGTTAAAGTTCTTGAGTTTATTTCAGAAAAAAACCTGAGAATTGTTCCGACTTCACCAAAAATAGCGAGATTCGTTAGATCCAACCGGAGATATAAACAACTTCTTCCAGTAGGTATAAAACTTTAAGCTGTTTTTTTAACTCTTACGAAACCCTCATCATCAATTTTTTCAAGTTTTACCTTATGTAAAGTATTTATGAGGTTTGGGTCCCAAGGCATTCTTATTTTAATATAATTTTCAGTAAAGCCAGTTATATATCCTTTCTTATTTTCACTCTCAAATAATACTTCAAAACTCTTTCCTAGCTGTGATTTATAAAAATCTATTCTCTTTTTGGTAGACAATGACCTTAACATTTTACTTCTTTTATTTCTTATTGATTTATCTATTCTATTTTTGATTTTAATAGCTTCAGTATTATCCCTTTCCGAATAAGTAAACACATGCAGATAAGAAATCTCTAAACTTGAGATGTAGTTATAAGTTTCTAAAAAAATTTGATCTGTTTCTCCAGGGTAACCCACAATAACATCTGCCCCAATGCAAGCATTTGGGAGAAAAGATCTGATTTGTCTGATTTTTTCAGAATATAATGATGTCATATAACGTCGTTTCATACTTTTTAATATTTTGTCACTACCACTTTGTAATGGAATATGGAAGTGTGGTGCGAAACGATTGCTTTTAGCGATGAAATGTATTATATCTTCACTTAGAAGATTAGGTTCAATTGAAGATATACGAAAACGATAAATTGATTTTAAATCATCTAAGGCTTTAATTAGATCTAAAAAAGTATGCTTATGTTTCTTGTTTCCAAACTCGCCTTTACCGTAGTCACCAATATTTACTCCAGTAAGAACAATTTCTTTCAACCCTGAATGAGCGATTTTTTTTGCATTATCAATAATACTTAATAAAGAGTCACTTCTCGAAATTCCTCTTGCTTTGGGAATTGTACAATAGGAACATTTGTAATCACAACCATCTTGAATTTTTAAAAAAGCCCTGGTTCTTTCATTTATGGAATAACTAGACTCATAAAAGTTAGCATCTTCAATTTCACATGAATGTATTTCTGTAAATTCATTTTTTTTAAGATTATTAACGAATTCTATTAGTTTAAATTTTTCTGTTGCACCAAGAACCAAATCTACACCTTGAATAGAAGCAATTTCACTTGGCTTTAATTGTGCATAACATCCAATCGCAGCAATAAATGCATTAGGATTATTCTTTTGCGCTTTTTTAACCAGATTACCAAATTCTTTATCTGCATTTTGAGTAACTGAACAGGTGTTGATAACATACAAGTCTGCAACAGAATTATATGGAACAATTTGATAATGGGAAGAAGCAAATACTCTTGAAATTGTCGCTGTTTCTGAGAAGTTAAGTTTACAGCCCAAGGTTTGAAAAGCAACCTTTTTTAAGTTTATTTTTTTTTTATTTACTGGTGGAATGATTTTTTCCATAACCATTTTAAATCTGTAAATTCAAAACAAATATATTAACAAAATTTTCATGTATAAATTAATTACAATTCAATACTATATAAATTTCTGTGTGATATTACATTTTTTTCTAATAAGCTGCGACAACACGAAAACAATCCAAAATAAAACTGTGTTTCGTTATAATGAGTATAGAAATATCACATCTCTAGATCCAGCTTTTTCTAGAAATCCACAAAATATTTGGCCAATTAATCAATTATTTAATGGTTTAGTTCAATTAGATAAAGATTTAAATATTGAGGCCGAGATTGCTAGCTCTTGGTCAGTAAGTCCTGATGGCCTAATTTACACATTTTATCTTCGTAATGATGTTTACTTTCATGAATCCCCAATTTTTGGAGAGAAAAAAACTAGGAAAGTAGAAGCGAAGGATTTTGTTTTCAGTTTCGATCGTTTAAAAGATCCTGTAGTTGCATCGCCTGGGAGTTGGATTCTTCAAAATGTAGAAAATTATGAAGCAACAGCAGAAGATATTTTAACTATTACCCTTAAAAACCCATTCCCAGCCTTTTTGGGACTTCTCACAATGCGATATTGTTCTGTTGTACCTCAGGAAGTAACTACCTATTATGGAGTTAATTTCAGATCTAACCCAATAGGTACAGGTCCTTTTTATTTTAAAAGATGGGATGAAAATGTAAAATTAGTTTTATTAAAAAATCGAAAATATTTCGAAAAGGATAAAAAGGGTAATAAATTACCTTTCCTTGACGCAATTACAATTAGATTTATTACAGACATACAAAGTGAATTTATGCTTTTTTTGCAGGGAAAGTTAGATTTTATTAATTCTCTGGATGCTTCATACAAAGATGAATTACTTGATTATGATGGAACTTTACGAAGTAAATATTATGCGAAAATAAACATGCTTAAGGGACCTTATTTGAATTCTGAATACATAGGGATATACCTTGATAGTAAAAACCCAGCAATAAAATCTAAAAAAATAAGAAAAGCACTTAATATAGGTTTTGATAGAAAATTGATGGTAGCGTTCTTAAGAAATAATATAGGTTATCCAGCAAAAAAAGGTTTTATCCCTAAAGGACTACCTGGAACTAGTGATGAAGAAATTGAATATAATCCTAAATTAGCAAAAAGATTAGTCGAAGATTACATAAAAGAAACCGGTGAAAGGCCAACTTTAAAATTGGCAACGGATTCTAATTATATAGACCTATGTGAATATTTGCAAAGAGAATTTCAAAAAATTGGAATTGAAATTATAATTAATGTAATGCCAACTGCATCATTAAGACAAGCAAAATCTTCGGGTAAACTTGAACTTTTCAGAGCTAGTTGGATAGCAGATTATCCAGATGCCGAAAATTACTTATCACTTTTTAACAGTATCAACTTTTCACCTAATGGTCCAAACTATACTCATTATAAGAATCTAACCTTTGATAAAATGTATAAAAATTCATTAAAAATTTTGTCAGATAGTTTACGTTTTAAAAAATACAAGCTTATGGACTCTCTTGCTTTCAGCGATTTTCCTATAATTCCACTTTACTATGATCAAGTTGTGCGTTTTGTTCAAAAAAATATTAGAGATATGGAAATAAACCCTATCAACTTGTTAGTTTTAAAAAACACAAAAAAATCGGAGGGTAGGAATTAAATATTACTTCTTAAACTTAGAATATTTATTTTTAAACTTATCAATTCGCCCAGCTGTATCGACTAATTTAGATTTACCTGTATAGTAAGGATGAGAAGTTCTAGATATTTCAAGTTTAACCAAAGGATACTTTACTCCATCAACTTCAATTGTTTCTTTAGAATTAACTGTTGATTTCGTAATAAAAACGTCATCATTTGACATGTCTTTAAAGGCTACTAGCCTGTAGTTATCTGGGTGTATGTTTGCTTTCATCAAATCAATTAGGGTACAAATTTAATTTTATTTTTTTAAAAATATTAAACCCAGGTTTTTTTTTTAATTTCGAAATGAATTTAGTCAAACAGAATTATGGGAGAATCATCTACTTCAATTAAAACAATTATTATCAACTTCGGTATAATTTTAGGTTTAACGTCGGTTGTATTTCAACTTATGCTCTACTTTTTTGATATGCATTATAAAAATGATACTACTGCCGGAATAATATCCCTCATTATAATGATTGGGATTCTTATTTACAGCTTTATTCAATTTAAAAAAGCTAATGAAGGTTTTATTTCCCTTAGTGAAGCTTTAAAGATTGGATTAGGAGTTTCCCTTGTATCTGCAATTATAAGTATTATATATACCCAAATTTTAGTAAATTTTTTAGATCCAGAAACCATGAATAAGTCTTTAAATTTGACTATAGAGAATATGCGGATTCAAAACCCTGAAATGCCAAAGGAAGCGCTTGAAAGTGTTCGATCCATTCAAAAAAAAATGTCTTCTCCTTTGATTTTTTCAGCTATACAGATAATTTTTGCATTATTTTTTGGGTTTGTAATATCACTAATTGGAGGCCTAGTTGTGAAAAAATCAAAACCTGAGTAAGCCAAATTTTGTAATTTTGCTGTTATGCAAAATTCTGCCTTAGTTTCTATTGTAGTTCCTCTTTTAAATGAGGAGGAATCGTTAATAAAACTTAGTAATTGGATTTTTGAATCGCTAAAAGGGTGCGGATTTAGTTTTGAAATCATTTTTGTGGATGATGGAAGCGAAGACTCATCATGGGATATCATTGTTGAGCTCTCTAAAAAATTCAAAAATATTAACGGTATTAGTTTCAAAAAAAATTATGGTAAGTCACAAGCTTTACATGCAGGTTTTAAAAATGCCAAGGGTAATTTTATTGTAACACTAGACGCAGATCTTCAAGATTCACCTGAAGAGATACCTAAAATGATTAAACTTCTAGAAGATGGCTATGATCTAGTATCAGGCTGGAAAAAAAAACGATATGATTCTATTTTATTCAAAAACTTACCTTCTAAACTTTTTAATTGGGCAGCGAGACGTGTTTCAGGAATAAAATTACACGATTTTAACTGTGGCATAAAAGCCTACAAAAAGGAGGTAGCAAAAACTATTAATCTTTATGGTGAAATGCATCGATTTATTCCGGTTCTAGCTGCACAAAAGGGATTCAACAAAATTGGAGAGCAAATTGTGAAACACCAGGCACGTCAGTATGGAAAAACAAAATTTGGTTCAGATCGCTTTTTTAAAGGTTTTTTTGACCTTCTGTCTATTTGGTTTATTAATAGGTTTGGTAAAAGACCTATGCACTTTTTTGGTTTGTGGGGAAGCTTTATGCTAATTATCGGTTTTGCATTTACATTTTACCTTGGAATTGAAAAACTTTTTTTATTTAAACAAGCTAGGTTAATCACTAGTCGCCCAGAATTTTATATTTCTCTCACTCTAATGTTGCTGGGAAGTCAATTTTTTATAGCTGGATTTTTAGGTGAAATTATACTAAAAAGTGGAAAGAAGACTAGTGAATATAAAATTAAAGAACACACATTATAAATGAGTTTAGAGGAAACGATTTTAGAATGGTTTTCACCTCCATTTGATAAAAATGTAAGAGATGCCATACTCTTGTTAAAAAAAGAACCAAAAAAATTAGAAGACGCTTTCTACACCTCTTTAGAATTTGGAACAGGTGGTATACGCGGAATAATGGGTGTTGGAACAAATAGGATCAATAAGTATACTCTTGGAAAGTGTACTCAAGGATTATCAAATTTCCTGAAAAAAAAATATTTAGGAGAAAAAATTAAAGTAGTAGTCGCACATGATTGTCGTAACCAAAGTAAAAGTTTTGCAAACAACGTTGCAGACGTATTAACCGCTAATGGAATTTACTGCTATTTATTTAGTGACTTGAGACCAACACCTGAGTTATCCTTCAGCATAAGATATTTAAAAGCAAACTGTGGCATTGTATTAACAGCATCCCACAACCCCCCTGAATACAATGGATTCAAGGTATATGGCGAGGATGGGGGCCAACTAGTCCCTCCAGATGACATTTTAGTTACAAAAGAAATCAATAAAATAAAATACAACACAATTTTATTTAATAGAAATAAAAAACTATTGAACCATATTGATGATGAGATTGATAATGAATATCAAAAGATTATTCTTCAAGAGACTCAAATGCATAAAAAAAAACGAGATATGCTAAAGATTGTCTTTACTCCAATCCATGGCACATCCATAACTGCTATTCCTAAGGTTTTAGAAAAAGCAGGCTATAGAAAAATTTATATTGTTAAAGAACAAGAAAAGCCTGATGGTAATTTCTCGACAGTGAATTCCCCAAATCCAGAAGATAAAGAAGCACTTAAGATGGCTGTAGACTTGGCAGAGAAGAAAAATGCCGATATTGTTATTGGAACAGATCCGGATGCAGACCGCTTGGGAATTGCTATTCGCGATTCCAAAAATTATTGGTATTATTTGAATGGTAACCAGATAATGACTGTTTTAACCGAATATTTACTTTCTGTAAAAAAGGCAAAAAAACAATTAAATTCAAAAAAATTTATTGCATCAACTATAGTTTCTTCTCCAATAATCAAAATTATAGCAGATGAATATGGTATAAAATACAAGTATTGTTTAACGGGATTTAAATGGATCGCTAAACTTATTAAAGATCATCCTGAATTAGAATTCGTTTGCGGTGGAGAAGAAAGTTTTGGATTTTTGGTTGGAAATAAAGTTCGCGATAAGGATGCTATTTCAGCCTCATTACTTGCGTGTGAATTAGCATCAGAACTGAAATCTCAAAATAAAAATATCTACAAATTTTTAATAGAATGTTATAAAAAATACGGCATCTATAATGAAAGATTGAAATCCATAACAAAAACAGGTAAAGAAGGTTCAGAAGAAATAAAAAACATAATGACTAAATTCAGAAAAAATCCACCAATGCGAATAGCTGGAATTAATACACTTATAGTGGAAGACTATTTTCAAAGAACAATATTAGATTTGAAAAGTGGAAAAAAAGAAAATATTTCTCTTCCAAAGTCAGATCTTATGATATTTATTTTAGAAGATAAAAGTAGAATAGCTCTAAGACCAAGTGGTACAGAACCAAAAATAAAATTTTATTTTTCTGTTTCTGACAACTATAAACCAAACGTTACATTGGAAAAACAGCAACAAATACTAAACAAAAAGATTGATTTACTATTAAATGATATAATCCATTAATGTTTCCATCTTTAATTAAAATACTTCGTTTTGGTTACCCTTATAAAGCTTTTGCATTTTTAAATATTTTTTTTAATCTACTTTATGCGCTTTTTAGCGCATTGTCCTTCGTTTCGCTAATACCAATGCTTAAAGTACTTTTCAATACAAATAAAAATAATTTTGTTGAGGCGGAATATAAAGGTATAATAAACATACACATCTATGTAAAGGAAAGCCTTAAGAACTATTTATCAAAAAGACTTGAAGATGATGTTGAATCAACATTAGTATTTAGTATAAGCTTAGTCATTATGCTTTTTCTACTAAAAAATATTTGCAATTATTTAGCATTATTTTTTATAACATTTTTAAAAAACGGTATTCTCAAGGATTTAAGAAACGCTACTTACAACAAAATTATTCATTTCCCAATATCTTATTTTAATAAAAAACGTAAAGGAGATCTAATTACAAGAGTTACAAGTGATGTCAACGAAATTCAAAATTCATATTTGTCAATATTAGAATTAATTTTTAGGGAACCATTCACTATACTATTTTCCTTATTGGTTATGTTTTTTTTTAGCATTAAGCTTACTCTTTTTGTTTTAGTTTTTGTTCCCTTATCAGGTTTAATTATCTCAAGTATTGGGAAACGTTTAAAAATTGATTCATCAAAAATTCAGCAAAAACAGGGAGATTTTATTTCCATCCTGGATGAAACAATAAACGGGCAAAGAATCATTAAATCGTCAAATGCAATTCCTTTATTTAAAGAAAAGTTCTTCAAGGCTTCACAAAGTTTTTATCTTTTTTCAAATAAACTATATCAGAGGTCAAGCCTTGCTGGACCAGTGAGTGAATTTCTAGGTGTAGTTGCCATTGGGATTTTGTTATGGTTCGGTGGAAAAATGGTGCTTATTGAAAGTAATCTCTCAAATACTACATTTTTAGTTTATATTGGACTAGCATATAATATATTGACGCCAGCAAAAGGTATGAGTAAGTCCAGCTATTCGATACAAAAAGGAATTGCTGCTGCTAACCGTATACAAGAAATTCTTGATTTAAATTATGTCCTGAAAGATGACAAAAATGCAATCCCAAAAAATAAATTAGAAAAAAATATTGTTTTTGACAAAGTATGGTTTAAATATGAAAGTCGAACTGTAATAAATGATCTTAGTTTTGAAATTAAGAAAGGTGAAGTAGTAGCCTTAATTGGTCCATCTGGAAGCGGAAAAACAACTTTAACACATTTGTTAAATCGCTTTTATGATGTTAATAAAGGTAACTTAAAAATAGACGGAATCCCTTATAAAAAAATTCTACTAAAAAGTCTTTACGAAATGATAGGGACTGTTACTCAAGACCCAATCCTTTTTAATGATAGCATATACAATAATATATTGCTTGGGAAAAAAAGCGCTAAGGAGACTGAAATTTTGAATGCTTCCAAAGTAGCAAATGCTCATGAGTTTATAAAAAAACTTCCCAAAGGTTATCAAACCAATATTGGTGATTTAGGTAATAAACTTTCGGGAGGGGAAAAGCAACGTATAACGATCGCAAGAGCACTACTTAAAAATCCTGAGCTTTTAATTTTAGATGAAGCAACTTCTGCTATGGACTCTGAAGCAGAACTGAAAGTACAACAAGCTCTTAATAAATTAATGAAAAACAGAACTTCATTGATTATTGCTCACAAAATTTCAACAATTAAAAAAGCTGATAATATTTTGATTTTAGATAATGGAAAAATTGTTAATTCGGGAAAACATGAGGAACTATTACTAAAAAGTAGTTATTATAAAAATTGGGTTAAAAAACAGCAAATAAACTAAACTGTAAATTTTCATAATTTATCAAATTAAAAATGAAATTATATAGAAATCTTGCAAACGGAATAGTAGAAGGATTGCAAGAAGTTCTCGGAAATAGAAGGGCTTTAAGACCCACACTAAAAAATATTTTAATAAAAAACCGTAAATGGGGATCTAATGACAGAAAATTAGTCGGTAAAGGAATAATAGAGATAATAAGGTGGAAAAGAAAATTTGACATTATTGGAAAATTAAATCTTGAATCAAAAAATTATTATAAGAATCTATTAGTTATTTGGAGCATCTATAATGATATTGAATTCGAAGAGTGTTTTACTTTTTCTGAATTGAAAAAAGATAATATTTGCAACAACTTTTCAATCACAAATTCCAAAAGAGCCTTTAAAAATTCCATTCCGGATTGGCTAGACAGTTTGGGAATGGAAACCTATGGAAAAGTAATTTGGGAGAAAGAAATTCAAGCTCTAAACAGACCTGCAAAATTGTTCTTAAGAACAAATACCTTAAAAACTAATGTGAAAAAACTTCAAGCCTATTTAAAAGAAAATCACAAAGTTAACACAAACATAGTTTCAAATATTCCAAATGCTTTAGTTGTAGAAGAAAATAAGATATTGACTCATTTGGATATATATAAAAAGGGTTGGTTTGAAATTCAGGATTTGAATTCACAAAAAATATCAATTTTTACAAATCCAAAACCGAATAATTTAATAATTGATGCATGTGCAGGTAGTGGTGGAAAAACTCTTCATCTTGCTACAATCATGAAAAATAAGGGTAGAATTATAGCTACTGATTCTTCAGAAAAAAAAAGAAATCAACTAGAAAACCGGTTGAAAAGAAATGGTATTTCTATAGTGGAATACCTAAATAGCGAAAATGATTACTTTTTTAAAAAATTCAATAATTCTGCGAATATTGTAATTATCGACGCCCCCTGCAGCGGACTGGGTGTAATTAAAAGAAATCCAGTTGCAAAATGGCACATGAACCCAAAACGCATCGAACAACTTATTGGAATACAAAAACAAATTCTTCAAAAATATGCTCCTCTGGTTAAAAGTAGAGGAAATCTTGTATATGCTACTTGTTCAATTTTTCCAAATGAGAATCAAAACCAAATAAAAAATTTTTTAAAGTCAAATCTTGGTCTTGCATTCCGAATAGAAAAAGAGGAAGTTTTGCTTGCCCATAATACTGGTGGAGATGGATTTTATGTGGTAAAATTATTAAGATTATAAGGATAAATTCAATTGTGAATAACTCTTCAACAACTTAGGAAATATAAAAAGTTATTGAAGAAAAAATTTTAGATAAAAAAGTTAATTTTAATTTCAAAGGATTATATATATGCTATTGTTTTTTGGCGAGAAAAAAACCAAGATTTTTGTAGTCCAAACTTATTCAGACCTTTCTGTCAAAAATATTAAAAAACTTGAGTGGCTTTTTGGGGCAGCACCATTAATAAATTTCCAAGAAATTAAAGGTGCCTTTATTGGACCTCGAGCTTCGATGGTCTCCCCTTGGAGTACAAATGCTGTAGAAATTACTCAAAATATGGGAATAAAAGATATCCTTCGGATTGAAAAATTCCATTCAAAATCAACAATAAAAAATGTTGATCCCATGCTGTATTCAGAATTCAAGTATTTAGATCAAAACATTTTTGATATTGACATCAAACCTGACAATATTATCAATATAAGAGATATTGCTGAATATAATTTAACAGAAGGATTAGCTTTAAGTGATAATGAAGTCGAATATCTTAATGATCTTTCTAAAACTCTAGGCAGGTTTCTTACTGACTCCGAAGTTTTTGGATTTTCACAAGTTAATTCAGAACACTGCCGACATAAAATCTTTAATGGTAAGTTCGTAATTAACGGGAAACCAAAGGAAAATAGTCTTTTTGAATTAATTAAAAAAACATCGAAGAAGAATCCAAACAATATAGTATCAGCATACAAAGATAATGTCGCTTTTATTGAAGGGCCAGAGATTGAACAATTTATACCAAAAGACGCCACTACGCCTAGTAACTTTTCTAAAGAAAAAATTAAAAGTGTTATATCGCTAAAGGCAGAAACACACAATTTCCCTACTACTGTAGAACCCTTTAATGGTGCAGCGACAGGATCAGGGGGTGAAATAAGAGATAGATTAGCTGGTGGTAAAGGTTCTTTACCTTTAGCAGGAACTGCCGTATACATGACTTCATATTCTCGTATCCAAAAAAATTCTAAAAAAGGATCATTTGCTGAACGTGATTGGCTATATCAAAATCCAACAGATATACTAATTAAAGCTTCTAATGGGGCTTCTGACTTTGGAAATAAATTTGGACAACCACTTATAGCAGGTTCTATATTAACTTTTGAGCATAAAGAAAATAACCAACTGTTAGGGTATGATAAAGTAATAATGCTTGCTGGCGGAGTTGGTTATGGTAAAAAAAATGAAGCAGAAAAAGGTATTCCAAAAAAAGGTGACAAAATTATTATTTTAGGTGGAGATAATTATCGCATTGGAATGGGTGGTGCTGCTGTTTCTTCAGCAGATACTGGTAAATACGGGAATATACTTGAACTTAATGCTATTCAACGTTCAAACCCAGAAATGCAAAAACGAGTATCTAACGTTATTAGAGCTCTAGTTGAAAGTGACATAAATCCAATTATTTCTATTCATGACCATGGAGCAGGAGGACATTTGAATTGTCTATCTGAATTAGTTGAAAACACTGGAGGTACAATTGAAATTGATTCTCTTCCATTGGGGGATCCTACACTTTCAGCTAAAGAAATAATTGGTAATGAATCACAGGAAAGGATGGGGTTAATAATATCTCCCAAAGACACTAAAAAATTAAAGAAAATAGCTGAGAGAGAAAGAGCCCCGTTATACATAGTAGGTGAAGTTACATGTGATGAAAGACTTGTATTTAAAAATGAAACTAAAAAAGAAATACCAATTGATTTGGATCTTTCTGCTTTATTTGGTAGTTCCCCAAAAACAGTAATGCACGACTTTTCAGTTTTTCGAGAATTTAAAGCAATCCCCTATTCACAGAACAAACTTTTAATCTATATTAAACAAGTACTCCAACTAGAAGCTGTAGCATGTAAAGATTGGCTTACTAATAAAGTTGATCGATGTGTTACTGGAAGAGTAGCTCAGCAACAATGTGTCGGTGAGTTACAGCTACCATTAAGTAACTGCGGGGTCGTATCATTAGATTTTACTGGTAATAAAGGGATTGCTACATCTATTGGGCATGCACCGATTAGTGGATTGATTGATTCCAGAAAAGGAAGCAAAAATGCAATTGCAGAAGCACTTACAAACATTGTTTTTGCACCACTTGAAAAGGGAATTCATAGTATATCGTTATCAGCTAATTGGATGTGGCCTTGCAATAACCCTGGTGAAGACACACGTTTATATGAAGCTGTTGAGGAGTGTTCAAAATTTGCAATTGATTTAGGTATAAATATTCCTACGGGCAAGGATTCACTGTCAATGAAACAAAAATATTCAAATTATGATGTCTTATCTCCAGGAACTGTTATAATATCAGCAGCTGGTCAATGTTCAGATGTGAAAAATATAATTAAACCAGTAGCCACTGCCAATGGAGGAGAAATTTTTTATGTTGATTTTTCTCAAGATGAATTTTATTTGGGTGGTTCATCTTTCGCTCAAAGTCAAGAGTGTATTGGAAATGATACCCCTGGTGTTACAGATGCCGTTTATTTTAAAAGTGCTTTTAATACCGTACAAGATCACATAAAAGCTGATAAAATTTCAGCAGGCCACGATATTGGATCAGGAGGTTTAATAACTTCTTTACTCGAGTTTTGTTTTCCGACATTAAATATTGGAATGGATCTTGACTTTTCCTGCCTTGAAGAGACTGATTTGGTGAAAATTTTATTTTCTGAAAAAGTTGGTCTTATTCTACAATCAAATTTTGATCTAAACAGCTCATTTTCAAAAAATGGAATAAAAGCACATAAAATAGGATTTATTAATCAAAGTGGCTCATTAAAAATTGGGAATAATAATATTTCAATTAATGAAATGCGGAAGGAATGGATGAAAACATCCACTCAATTTGAATTGAAACAGACTAATAGTGAATTAGCCTTACTTCGTCTAGATAATGTAACAAAACAACCTCTAAAATTTAAGTTTCCAATTGAATTCTATGGAAAAAGACCCTTGCAAAAAGTAAAACAATTAAATGCAGCAGTATTAAGAGAAAAAGGGAGTAATTCTGAAAGAGAAATGGCTTATATGATGGACCTTTGCGGCTTCAAAGTCCGTGATGTCCATATGACTGATTTAATTAAGGGCAGAGAGACTCTCAAAGATATTCAGCTATTAGTAGCTGTTGGAGGTTTTTCAAATTCGGATGTACTAGGTTCTGCCAAAGGCTGGGCTGGTGCATTTAGATATAATACTAAAGCTAAAGCAGCCTTAGAAAACTTTTTTAGTAGAACGGATACTCTTTCTCTTGGAGTATGTAATGGATGTCAATTATTTATTGAACTAGGCTTACTTTACACAAATCAAATTCAAAAGCCAAAAATGATGCATAATAAATCAGGAAAATTTGAATGTATCTTTACCGCCGTTAATATTAAGCCAAGCTCATCAATAATGTTGAAGGGACTAGAAGGAAGTATATTAGGAATTTGGGCTGCCCACGGTGAGGGAAGATTTTCCTTTCCCAAAGCCGAAATCAATTACCAAATACCAGCGAAATACCTTTATGAAGGGTATCCATCAAACCCAAATGGCTCAGATTTTAATGCTGCTATGTTAGTAAGTGACAATGGCCGGCATTTAGTAATGATGCCTCATCTTGAGCGGTCTACATTTCCATGGAATTGGGGTTATTATCCTTACAATAGAAAAGATGAGGTTAGCCCTTGGATTTTAGCTTTTGAAAACGCATACAATTGGCTTAAAAAATAGGAACAAAAAACTTCTTCATTTACTTCAAAATATTTCATATTTTGCATTAAAATGAATAAATGATACCGACTAGATTATTTGAATTTATCGAATTCCAAAAGGACAATCTTCCACTTGAGAAGGCTTTTTCTACAAAAAATGAAGGTGCTTGGGAGAGCCTTTCTACCTCTAATTTCATTGAAAAGTCAAGTGCAATTAGCAGGGCGCTGATTGGTAAAGGCATAAAAGCTGGTGATAAAATTGCCATGATCTCTACAAACAATAGAACTGAATGGTGTTTAATGGATGTTGGTATTCTTTCTTTAGGTGCTGTTACTGTTCCCATATATCCAACAATTTCATCAAAAGATTACAAGTACATTTTAAACCACTCAGAAAGTGTTTATTGTTTTGTTTCTGATAAGGAGGTTTACGATAAGTTAAAAGCAGTATCTAAGGATATCAAATCACTAAAAAAAATATACAGCTTTAACAAAATTAAAGGATGTGCTCATTGGTCCGAACTTTTAGATGAAGGATCAATTAAAGATCGTGACAAAAAATTAGGTGAGATGCGTGAGAAAGTAAATCCAAAAGATCTTGCTACTATTATATATACTTCTGGTACAACTGGTACCCCTAAAGGAGTGATGTTAAGCCATGAAAATATAGTAACTAACGTTATTTCTGGATCAAAAAGGTTGCCTTTAATCAAGGGAAAAGCCAAATCATTAAGTTTCCTACCCCTTTGTCACATCTTTGAAAGGGTAATTCTTTACATATATACATTTAATGGGATTTCAGTCTATTTTGCAGAGTCGCTTGAGACAATTGCAGATAATTTAAAGGAGGTTAAACCAAATACAATGACAGCAGTACCTCGTCTATTAGAAAAAGTCTACGATAAAATTTATGCTAGAGGTGGTGAACTTTCTGGGATAAAGAAATCTCTCTTTTATTGGGCTGTTAATTTAGGCTTGCAATATGAGCCCTATGGACAAAATGGAATATGGTATGAGTTAAAATTAAAAATTGCAAGAAAATTGATTTTATCAAAATGGAAAGAAGCGTTAGGAGGCAACTTAGAAATAATTGTTTCTGGGAGTGCTCCTCTTCAACAAAGACTTGCTAAAGTCTTTACAGCTGCAGATATGATTTTAGTAGAGGGATACGGCTTAACCGAAACTTCTCCAATAATTTCAGTTGGCGATATGAGAAATAATAATCTCAAAATGGGAACTGTTGGTAAGGTGATTGATGGAGTCGAAGTCAAAATTGCCAACGATGGTGAGATTCTCTGTAAGGGACCCAATGTAATGATGGGATATTACAAAGAAGAAAAAATGACCCAAGAGGTAATGTCTGGTGATTATTTTCACACTGGGGACATTGGCGAAGTAGATGACGAGGGTTTTTTAAAAATTACAGACAGAAAAAAAGAGATGTTTAAAACTTCAGGTGGAAAATATATAGCACCGCAAGTCATAGAAAGCCAGATGAAACAATCGCTTTTTATTGAGCAAATTATGGTTGTTGGTGCAGGAAAAAGAATGGCAACGGCAATAATTCAACCCAACACTGATCATGTGACTAAGTGGCTTAAAGAAAATGATATAAAATGCGATTCTCTCGCTAAAGCAATAAATGAGCCTAGGCTGAAAAAAATAATTGAAGACGAAGTAGAGCATCACAATCAAAATTTCGGCTCTTGGGAACAAATTAAAAAAATTGAGCTTACACCCGATGAATGGAGTATTGATAAGGGGCACTTAACACCTACAATGAAACTTAAAAGAAAGGTTATTGCTGAAAAGTATAGCGATCTGATTGATAGTATGTATAGTTAATTTAATTAAAATAAATATTGTAACAGATTTAGTTTTTTACTATGCATGCATAGTAAAAATCATTATATTTGAGTCAATGAAAAAAGAAACTTTTGACAGTGTGTTAAGATCAACTTGGCAGGTCGTGAGTAAAATGTATAATAAAGAAGCTGGAAAATTTGACTCAACAATGGCTATGGGGTTTGCACTACTAAGTATTGACGCAGAAGGTACTCCTTCTACGACACTTGGTCCAAAAATGGGTATGGAGCCTACAAGCCTTTCAAGACTTCTTAACGCTATGGAAGAAAGAAAGCTAATTTTTAGAACTCAAAATCCTAGAGATGGCAGAAGCATTTTAATACGTCTAACCCCATTTGGAATCGAAAAGAGAGAAGATTCAAAATCAGTTGTTTTGAACTTTAACTCTAAGATTGAAGAAAAACTTAATGAGATAAAAATTCAACATTTTTTTGAAGTTATGGAATCTATTAAGACTGTGGCAAAAGAATTTGAATATTTTTCGAGTAAAACTATAGAAACAATTTAATTATGGAAGTTACACAAAAGAAAGAAACGTATGGAGGGGATTTTATTATCCATAATGATAATCATAATTCAATTTTTACCCCTGAAGATTTCAATGAAGAACAATTAATGATGAGAGATTCCGTCAAGGACTTTATTGATAGAGAAGTATGGCCTTACAAAGATAGATTTGAAAAAAAAGACTACGGTTTTACAAAATCTTTAATGCAAAAAGCTGGAGAACTAGGATTTCTTAGTGTTTCAGTTCCAGAGGAATACGGAGGAATGGGTATGGGTTTTGTATCTTCTATGTTGGTGTGTGATTATATTTCAGGATCAACTGGTTCGTTATCGACTGCTTTCGGAGCACACACTGGTATTGGTACACTTCCAGTAGTACTTTATGGAACAGAGGAGCAAAAGAAAAAATACTTGCCTGGATTAAGCTCTGGCGAATGTTTTGGTTGCTATTGTTTAACAGAACCTGGGGCAGGTTCTGATGCCAACTCAGGAAAAAGTAAAGCAGTTTTATCTGATGATGGTATGCATTTTAAAATATCAGGCCAAAAAATGTGGATATCAAATGCTGGTTTTGCTTCCTTAATGATAGTATTTGCAAGAATAGAGGATGATAAAAATATAACTGCATTTTTAGTTGATTACGATCCATCAAACGGAATAAAATTAGGAGAAGAGGAAAATAAATTGGGTATACATTCTTCATCTACACGACAAGTATTTTTTAATGAAACCCTAGTTCCTGAAGAAAATATATTAGGTGAAAGAAATGGAGGATTTAAAATTGCAATGAATGCCTTAAATGTAGGTAGAGTAAAACTTGGAGTAGCTTGTTTAGATGCACAAAGAAGAATTACAACAGAATCTATTAAATATGCAAATGAAAGAATTCAATTCAAGGTTCCAATTTCAAAATTTGGTGCGATTAGAGAAAAAATAGCGAACATGGCTACCTCATGCTATATGGGTGAATCAGCCTGTTATAGAGTTGCTAAGGATATTGAAGATCGAATAGAATATTTTGTTTCAAAAGGTATGTCAGATCAAGAAGCTGAATTAAAGGGGGTTGAAGACTTCGCAGTTGAATGTTCATTAATTAAAGTTGGTGCTTCCGAAGATATACAAAACTGTGCTGATGAAGGAATACAAATTTTTGGAGGTATGGGCTTTTCAGCTGATACACCGATGGAATCAGCTTGGCGTGATGCTCGTATTGGTAGAATTTATGAAGGTACAAATGAAATTAATAGAATGCTTTCCGTTGGAATGTTATTAAAAAAAGGGATGAAAGGTCAGATAGATCTTATGGCAGCTGTGATGCAGGCTGCTTCTTCTATAAACAATAATGAGGAAGAGATAAAAGGTAATGAACTTATTGAAGAACAGAAATTAATTTACAAGTTCAAACAAATATTTTTAGTACTACTAGGTAATTGTGTTCAAAAGTATGGTACAAGACTTGAAAATCATCAACAGATACTTCTCTGTTTGTCTGATATACTTATAGAAACCTATTTTTCTGAATCTGGATTGCTAAGAACTTTGAAAAATATTAATCGGACTAGTTATGAATTACAAAAAACACAAACAAATATTACAAAGCTTTATATTTTTGATGCTCAAAATACTATTCACAAAAAGGGAATTGAAATTATATCGAGGATTTCAGCTGGACAAGAAAGGAAAAATCTTTTTGCTGTTTTGAAAAAAAAATGCACTTACTCTGAATATCCAGATATTATAAACATAAAAAATGAAATTGCAGATTCATTTATTAAACAGAACTCTTACTTTATTTAAGTTATTTTATCCTCTTCACTGATTAAACAGAGAAAAGTCTTAAAAACAATTTTAAGCTTTAAATCTTTATGATAAATGTATTTTCTACTATAAGAATAATAACAATACTATTGATTGCATCTTTTTTTTATAATTGTAATAGGCCTATAGACATTAGCAAAGTTGAAATAACTTTTAATAATGAAGAAATGTTTTTTAAAAAAAATTCAAAGCCATTTACTGGAACAATCAATGAATACTATGATAATGGAAAAACTAAAATGGAAATGTTTGTCTCAAAAGGACTAAAACATGGCTCATTTAATCAATTTCATTCAAATGGTAATCTACAAACACAATCTAACTTCATAAAAGGAGAAATACATGGAAAGTTTACATCGTATCACGAAAGTGGAAATGAACAGATTGTTACATTTTATCACTATAACAATCGTAATGGAAGTTATGAAGAATTTCATGAGAATGGAAAATTGAAAATTTGTGGGAATTATTATAAAGGTAAAAGGATTGGAGAGTTTTATGAATTTTTCAAAAGTGGGGGTCTTGCGATTTATAACTATTAAGATATTTTTTGTATTACTTTTTTTTGGATGTAAAGAATTTACTGTAAGTAAAAACGAATTAACTTTTAGTAATTGTAAGGTTTTTATTGAGGGTGAATTATTCTCCGGTGAATTTGAAATGTTTCAATCAAATAAATACATTTTAAGTAAGGTTAAAAAGGGTATTTTAAAAAGTGAAAAAACATTCATGAATGAAAAACTTTTAACTGAAAAATCTTTTGATTCCTGTAATAAAGGCTATCAAATAATATTTAATCCCAATGGTAAATTAAATAGCGAGGGATATTTTTTAGAAAATAAGAGAGTAGGTCTTTGGAAATACTATATTAAAGATAGTATGTATGTTATCAAATATTAGTAATTATCTACTTGAAGCCTTTTGTACTGACCTCTTCTATTTCTTAAAAAAGGACTAAAATCAAAACTTAGGTACAAATCAAAAATTCTTGGGGGGTACCTGTAGGTATTAGTTAAATCCTGGATTGAAAAGGCATATGATACACCAAAATCAAAATTTTCATAGGTAAGTCCAGCACTTAATCCTAAATTCAAAAAGGAAAAATTTTCAAAAAGTCCAAATTGTTGATTAATTCCAACACTAAATTCACCAAGCTGGAACTCTTGAGATGAAAAAATATTGATAGATTCAGAATCTCTTCTCACCGAAGAATAGGCGTATAAATACGAATATCTTGGTAAAAATCTTCTATCATAAGGGTTCAGGTTAAATTCGTATGCAGCTTGAATGCCGTATGAGATTGGTACTAAAAATTCCACGTCAGTATCGTATGCAGTGTTGGGTTGATTTAAATAGTCAAAATTAATTCCAATTAAAAAATCGGTGTTATGGACTATAAAAGAAGCTCCAAGGTCAGAATAATTTTTTGCTAAGAAAAAATCAGCTAAAGGATCTATAGATTCCTGATTAATATATCCAGTTATAGAGTTAATTTGGTCTTCAAAAATTAAATTTGATGGATTCAAATTTTTTGAAACAAACCCAACATTAACAGATGGAAGAAACCACATATCATTGCCCAACTCAATTTTATAAATATAGCTTAGGTTTAAATCATTTTTTCTGTAACCAATATTAGGTGCACTAAAATTATTGAATTGGATTCCAAGGCTAAAATTTAATAGATCAAAAGAATAGGATCCATAGAAAAACTTATTATTCTGAGTTTCGTTAGGGTTTATCTCCGTCGAATTGTAAAGTAATCCTGATCTGTTCCAACTATTTAATCCAAAAAAACTGGGATTGCTAACCTGCATTAGTTTTGGCTGAGAATTAAATACCATTTCTTGGGCTTTTGATGTGGTAATCAAAAACAAAGCAATTATTGTGAAAATTTTATTTCTTAAAATCATTTTAATACTGTGAAAATACCACTTCTCTCTACAACTTGTTCATCGTTTGCCCTGTTTAACGGTATGCCTTCAATAGAGTATATGTAATAAGGGCTAAAAGAATCCAGTGGTGTACCATCTGACCTTTTTCCATCCCAACCTAGAACAGCTTTACCATTTCCTAAAGGATTAATCACATTAGGACATGCATTCCTATCAATAGATCCGTCCTGAGCTTGTTCCGTATATATTAAATTCCCTTTATTGTCATACACATTAAATGTCAAACTTTCAAATCCTGTAAATAAAGGTCTAAAGAAATCGTTTAAACAATCATTATTAGGAGTAAATACATTTGCCACATATACACTATATCCCCTTCCAACTATTACCGGATTCGTAACTGACGCATAACATCCTATTTCATTATAAATCGTTAATGTTGGGTAATAGGTGCCTGAATTACCGTAAACGTGAGTGACTTGTGTGACACCGGAAGATGTAGCAGACACACTTATAACTTGTGGATCTGAATTATCACCAAAATCCCATTCAAGTCTTGAAAATTCTCCTTCAGATTCATCTGTAAAAGTAACTGTTTCTCTTGATGGAATTTCTCCTGCTTCCTCGAAAGAAGGAGAAGTATATGAGAAAAATGGATTTCCAAGAGCCAAATTAAATTCAACTTCTTTACCACAGCCATCATTATTAGCAACTTTTATTTTACCGTAATCAAAAGGATTATCAATTAGAATTTGATAAGTATCTTCATCTAATTTTGTTGTATTACCATTGAGAAGTACTTCAGTGTCGTCACCTGTGTCTTCTGTGCCCTTAGTATTAACATAATAGAAATTTAAGGTTGCAGTGGTTGTAGAATTATCTACAGCATCTAAAAGAATTAAACCGGGTAATCCCTCGCAAAGTTTTGGATCAATATAAGGCCCATCGGTAATAACAAGGGTACTATCGTCGTCCACGCTAATTTCGCCCTCTAATTCATTGAAAAGATTGTCATCAGGGCAGCCACCACCACCTGTTATTCTATACCTATATATTCCTGGTCCTAAATCGTTTAAAGTAGTAAATCCTTGATATTCAGGTAAATCATCGTAAGGGCTTTGGACTGGAGAAACATTGCCACTTGGTATCTTATCAGGGTTAAGAATCTGCCACGAAATGTCATAAGGTTCTGTACCTCCGGATATTTCAAGTGAGATTCTACCATCCTGAGCTCCTAATGCGCAACTTACAGGTTTAGAAACTTCATCATTAGTTAATAAGCCATTTATTGATAAAATATCCACTTCACCGCTAAACACAAAGTCAATTGGTTCTGATTCACAAGTACCGTCTGATATAATTAATTGATAAGTTCCTCGTCCTGCATTAAATGATGTGCGACCTATGAAACTTGCCCCTGACTCATTGGGATCCAAGGGAGTGTATGTCCACCTTAAATTATATATTACGTTATCATTGTCATCTATGATTGGATTACCCCCAAGAATTGAAGCTGTATCCAATTCAAATGGGTAGGTGCTTTCGCAAATATCAAATTCATATTCTAATTGACCTTCAAATGTAATTGGAACATATGTTTCAATATCAAATGCGTAATCTATAGAGCATGCAGGATTAGAAGCGTCCTGTGCTTCAACAACATATCTTCCTTCACTTAGTCCTCTTATTACAAATGTACTTCCTTGTTTAATAATACTATTTGCAAACGTTGGACTGCTCACAACAGTTGTTCCACTTATTTGTCCTGAATTCCCCCCATATATTGCCTCTCCGTTAAGATATATATTGTAGGCAAGTGAGGTACCTGATAATTGGAATGAAAAGTCAGCTTCTACAGCTCCTGAATCACAATCTATGACTTCTCTATTGTAAATTCTCTGACTTATCATATTAAATGTGTTAGATTTTATAATACCAGATCTTGAGAAAATCTGACAACCAGAAGCATCAGTTATAATCGCCCTATATTTTCCAGCTTCAAGGTTATCAATCAGATAAAATCCGTCCTTGTTCATACTTACGTAACCCCCATCTGCAAATTCTATTGTAGTTGGAGAAGCTGTAGGTGGCGAAACTGTTGCACTCTGTTGAGCAACAGATAGTTTGTACCATTTGATATCGTATGGTTGAACACCCCCGCTCATTTCAAGTTCTATAGACCCGGTTTCCTCAGAATTACAACCAGGTTGAGTAACTGTTGGTGTCTCACCAACAGTAAATGGATCTTCATCTGAACCATCTTCAAGAGTTACGATTTGACTAGTTGTACAACCATTTGCATCTGTTACTGTAACTGTGTAGTCACCAGCATAATCTAGATCTGTAATTGTATATCCGCTTGTATCAAGGTTATGTCCGGAAGTAGTTCTTTTATAAAGTACTTCTCCATTAGGACCATATAATTCCCACAGTATACTATAAGGATTATCAGAACTATGAGTACCACCACCAATTTCAAGTGATAAAGACCCCTTAATACCGCTTGAACAGTCAATTGGATCTGATTGACCTGGATTTATTCCAATTAAAAGTGGGTCGGGCTCATTAATTGTTGCTATTCCCAGATTTAATTCAATTGTATTTCCTGCATTGTCCGTGCACAGTCCACTATCTTTTATTTTTACTGAATAAGTTCCTCCTTCTAATGTATCTACGGTTAAAAGTTGTGTAGTATAAGAAACTATAGTAGCACTTGCGCCTCCCGTTGTTACAGTTACAGTTTTAGTTGAGAACCCTACCCCTGGTCCTTGATAGGCCCCACCATTCAATGAATATTGATATGGAGGATTACCACCTGTAAATTCAACTTCAAATTTACCTGTACTATCCCCGCTACAAATAATATCAGTAGTTTCAAAATTTGCTTGGTTTATTGCTAAGGGATTAATCATTTGGAGAGGTCCTGACGAACCAGTTATAATATATGGTAGTCTAACTCCGTTTGGGTCTGGTGCTCCTGTTGGATTTGTTTGTTCACAGCCTGTTGTTGTGTCCCTAACTACAAGGGTATATATTCCTGCTTCTAAATTTTCGATTCTGTTTGTAGTTCCTCTTACTACTCCATTTTGATCTGTCCATCTATAACTGAAATTTCCTGAACCTCCTGCAACTGAAACTTGTAGATGTCCGTCTGAACAGTTTGAAATGGTTGAATTGTCTACTGCACTTGTAACCGTAAAGTCAGTTGAATCTTCAAGCGTAATTGGATTTGAAGTGATAAATAAAGTATTACACAAATTATCTGTAACAGTGAGAGTGTAATCTGCAGGCGAAAGACCTGAAATGTTAGGAGTATTAAATGTTCCTCCACTGCTTCTTGTCCATAAAAATGTAAGATTTGAGTAATCCCCAATATTCCCTGCTGAACCTCCAGTAATTGTAAATCCTCCATTATCAAGTAGAATACTACCGTCATTTGCATTACAGCCAGGGTTTGTAACTTGAATTGTTGTTTCGTCAATATCTAATGCTATAGGTGTGTTTACTTGAACAGTGGAATCATTCCCATTTAGTGAACAACCGTTTGCATCATTTATTCCTATATTATATCGGAATCCAGGGTCTATGCTAATTGAACCACCCCCAGGCAGATTGTTAGCGTCTCCATCACTAAAAGTGTGAGAACCAAAAGTTGCAGGTGATCTACCAATCTCAGTACCAGCAGAGTTATATATGATATAAGTCAATTGTCCAGTACCCCCACTCCCGTTAGCAGTAATTTCAGTGTCACAAATAGTTGTAATTGAAAGTGCTAATGGATCGGGTGCAGTAATAGTGACAAAGGGAGAGTCTGCTTGACAATTGTTTGATACAGTGGTTAACATGTAGTATTCTGAGCCCGTAACACCAGTCAAATTTAATGTTAATCCAGTATCAACATATGTTGTTGGATCCGACGTGTCAAGTGTTGAAACAGGAGTTCCAATCGCATCAGTTTGCCTCCAATAGTAACCATAGGTTAACGACTGGTTTGCGACTGGTGTTGTTATTGTTATAGTACCAGGTGATGCCGCAGGTTGTTTGCTTGATGTAACTGTGAATCCAATTCCAGATGTTTTTGCAATTAGTGTTGCTATTCCAACTGACGGAGAGTTTCCTACAGCAGTTACAAGTGTTGATCCAGAACTAGCATCATTAATAAGGCCTACAATTTCGGTTATAATTTCAGATTTACTTTGGGCCCTATCATATATTGCTGGATCGTTGGACAGATTTCCAGTTGCATTATCAACTCCCTGGACGGTATAATCGAATGACTGGGGGCCAACATTTATAGTAATAATATTTCCGACTCCAAACTGATTGTCTATTTCTACTCTTGATTGTTGTTTTACCGCGACAAAGCCACCTGAAACGGCTGCAGCATTAACAACAATTGAGCCTCCATCATCGCTACAAAGTGGGTCATTGACAGTGTGGTTACCTGCCCAATTATTATATTGTACAGGTGGGAACACAGTAATCGAACCTCCAAGTGTGACACTCGGCGTACAAGAGTTTGGATTTACTGTACTTATACTATATGTGTAAGTTGTTTCTACTCCTACTGTTGGTGCTGTTCCAAAAATTTGAACAGAATTCGCATTCACAGATACATTTGCAGCTCTTGTGAAACCTAAACCTGCTGGCGAAGAACTAAAAATAACGTCATTTGCACCGCCTCCTAAAGTAAAATCAATTGGGGTAATAGCTGTTTGTTCGCAAACAGATTGATTCATTACAGTTGGGTCTGCTCCAGAGAAAACCATTGTAGGAAGAGAATTTACTGTTATTGTAATAGATTGTGTTTGATCAGCACATTGGCTAGTATTAACCCCACCTCCTGTTGTTATTTCAAATGTATAATCTCCTGCTGCATTTGAACTATCGGGACTTCCAATTATAGATGCCACACCACCATTACCATTTATTTGATCTGGAGCAAAATCGAGTGAAATGCCTGAGGGTACTAAATTCGGATCTACAAACTTTGCATAGGTATCTTGTCCTGTTACATCAAAAATTATAGGGGTTATGTCTTGGTTTACGCACGCTATCTGCGTGGTTGCTCCAGAAGCACCTCTGTGAACAATAGTTTCTTCTGGTATAACCGTAATCGTTCCTGCTAATGATATCTCGTTTGTACCAGGATTACACTGGTTTACTGTGGTGATCTCAAAATTATAAGTAGTTCTATTTACCACATTTGGTGCTGTACCATAAATAACTGAGTTATTTGCATCAGATGGATCATTTACCCTTACATTACCTACTCTTGTAAATCCTAAACCTGCATCAAATGCTACTGTCACATTATTTGCTCCCCCTCCGATTCTAAATTCTATATCTGTTATGAGTGTTCCCTCACATACTGTTTGGTTTAGTATAGCTGGGTCTGCTCCTGCATACAACAAACTAGAAGGCGGGACAACTGCAATGTCAACCTGTTGAGTTGAACCTGCACATGGACTAGTATTCGCCCCATCAGTAGTAACTATAAAAGAGTAATCCACTGGATCATTACCAGCAATTGGAGCACTTGGGCTTCCTGAAATAGTTAAGATACCTCCCATGTTATCTACATCTTCAATAAAATCAAAATTCATACCAGCAGGTAAATTAGCTGGATTTACTATACTCGCAAAGGTGTTATCTCCCACTACCCTTATTACAATAGGAGTTATATCCTCACCATAACAAACTTCTTGAATTACAGGACCATTGGCTGGACTGATAGTCAAGGACTCTTCTGGCCTTACTGTAATTACTCCAGTAATAGATGTCTCAGTACACGGGCCTACAAGAGGTCCACCTGGATTATTTGTAGTTGTTATAGTATATGTGTAAGATGTCGTCTCTGTTAAGCCAGCAACATCTACATCACCAGAAATAACAAATTTGTTAGGAGCTTGAAAATTACCTACCAAACTTGGGGGTAACCCAACAACATTGGCATCTAGAGCATTCCCTATAGTATATGATATGTCAGTTAACGCAGTATTATTACAGACGGTTTGGTTATCGTTTGAGCCAGCATCAAGAGCTATAGTTGAGTTTCCATAAACTACCACTCTAACTCTTATATCAGCTGCGGGCACACAGGCATCTGTGACAGCCTGCAAAACAAAATCTTCTGTGGTTGCCGTATCAGGTGTTCCATAAATTTCAAGCTGTCCAGCTCCACCAGGCCCAGCACCAGCATTAAAATCAACAAATAGCCCACTAGGTAAATTTCCTCCTGCGGCTATGGTAACATTCGTAATATCAACAGAGGCATCAAACAGGACATTGTCAAGAACAGAACCTTCACAAGCTTCAATTAAGACATAGTCAGGAGCAATACTTGGATCAAAACCGTCTCCATTTGCATCTATTTGATCGTCTGTTGCTGAGCTAGCTGTATTTAATGCTAAGGTTGCTGTCCCATTAACAATATTAACAACACCATCAAAACTTGCCTCTGTGGAGCAGCCATTACTATTAACGGTTGAAAGTATTCTATAGGTGTAGCTTACACCTCCGGCAGGTAATGCACCGGGTATATTTACTACTGGGTCAGATATTAAGGAAATTGTTGAACTTGTTGTCCTTACAAGTGATATCCCTCCAGGTTGCCCTGAAGCTCCCGTCCAAGTAACAGTATAGGTAGCGAATGGAGAGATGTCAAAGTTAATGTCAGTCATCGGTGATAGATTACAAACCGTATTTGGGAATGCATTGCTTCCAGCTGCGACAGCAATTGTTGGAACTCCAACAACCCTTATAATTCCATTTGCAGTTGTAGGATCACAGTTTCCACCAAATGTTGATACAGTATAATTATAAATCCCCTCAGCATCATTAGCAGTTCCGAATATTCTTAAAAATTTTCTATTGGCTTGAATTACATTTGGTGCATTAAAATTTGGATCACCGGCATCAACAACACCCACAAAATTGACTAAAATAGAAACCGCATCACCTGTATTTGACTGAATAGTTAGTGTATTTGCCGCATAAGACGCATCAACCTGTGGTACATTACTATCTATTAAAGCTTCAAAGCTTTGAAGAATCGATTCAAAAGTATTTATCCCACCTCCAACATCAACTGTAACATCATTCTGAATTCCATTAACTGTTATTCTGTAGATGTCATTGTCGTCAAGGTTGGCCTCATTACCATTAAATGTAACTTCAGTAATTTGAGGTATTTCATTATAAGAAGCATCTATTCCGTTAGGGAGTTGTGTAGGACTTACAGAAGCTCCTAAAGCAAAACCAGAAATATCCCACTCTATATCGACGCCACCTTGGGTTGATGAGATCGTTTCAGATCTACATATAGTGAGATTAGCACTTCCAGAGGTTAATGCTATTGATGGTTCAAGTGCAATAGTTATTGAACCAGTAGCAGAAACTTGGCTAGCAGCATCATTACATCCAAAAACATTATTGACAGTTGTGATAGTAAATCCAAACACTGTGTCAGCAGCTAGACCAGCAACTGCGGGATCACCGAATATTGTAACTGAATTTGTTGCTGATTGGACTTGTGCTGGGGCATTAAAAATTAATGCATTTATACCCGGGCTTGTTGATGACAAGGTGAAAGGTAATCCATTTCTAGAGGTTATCCTTAACAAATTACCACCTACTACAACTGGATCAACTTGTAGATTTGCATTAATGATTAATGTACTTAATCCATTTAAAATATCTACAACTTCGTTATCATTTTGTGGTGCTGCAGTATTCACTGTGTAAGTTACTGTGGTTGAATTAATCGTAATTGTATAATCCTGGCCATCGTTAGCAGCGACATCCGCATCTACCCCTCCAATTCCTATTGTAGATATTTGATTCTGTATTACATGGGTGTGATTAATACCAGTTGGTCTCGAAGGTGTCCAATCAACATTAACTGTTGAGGCTCCTGTAAGATCGTAAACTATAGGGGTTAGTGAACCTATCGAGTTATTACATATAATTTGACCTACATCCATTCCTGGCTGAATGGTCATTATCGAGTTTGGACTTACTGCAATAAATCCTTGTGCTTCAAATGGCTGGCAGTTTCCACCTGTGGTTCTTATAGTATATTGATATGTTGTTGGGGCCGTGATGGCTAGATTAGAAGAAACTGTTCCGGAAATTTCTATAAAAGTTCCTCCATCTGCAACAACTGTTCTTGTAAATGTTACTAAAGGCTCATTACCAGCTACATCATTTAGTGAGGTACTTACTGAAAAATCAAATGCATTTGAAGTTAATGTAAATACACCTCCACCGTCATCAACCGCTGTTATTCCAAGGGAGGCATTATTTATTTTTGCAACAAATAATTGTGCAACCTCGGCAAAAGTATCAACATCTCCATCTGAGGCTGGAATTAGTATCTGATTGTTTTCACCAATAGTAACAGTGTATGGGACTTGATCAATTGTTAAAGTATAAGAATCCCCATCATCTGAAAAGTCATCACTAATTGTAAACCTGTCAACTTGATCTTCAGATGAAAGTTGTTCAAATAGGTTTAGATCATCTATACCCGTTACATCTGCACCGGTAGCTGCTCCTACTATCTCATATCTAATAGGGGTAATTGTTGATCCGACACAAACGCTTTGCTGGGTCGTAGATAGGTCTGAAATTCTTGTAAATGTTGGTGAACCAGGAATAACAATTGTCCTTGACAAGGATCCGCCTCCACAGCCAAATGAAGTCGCGGTAATAACTAAGGCTCCCGACCAGCCTTCGGCCCAAGATACAAGGCCTGTAACACTATCTAAATTTCCAGCCGTTTCATTATTCCATGACCAAGTGACCAAATCGCTAGAGGTAAATTGAGTGGTGTCACCAGCTTGAGGTGGACAATCTGGGAGTGTTAACGGATCATAACTTATATCAAGAGGTGCAACTTCATTTTCATAAATTCTTAATGTGTGTACTCCTGGTACTGGGTTCTCAACACCATTACAACCGGTTGCATATGATTCAACATTTAAGGTTCCATGAAAACCTGCATTCCAGTTCACTACACCTGTGCTTGCATCGATTGTTCCTGGCGAAGCGACACTTCCAGGGCCCGCAACAATGTTAGAAATCGCAAATCTTATTGATGCATAATTTGTTGCTGTTGAAAAGTATTGGGTGTCAGGAGTAGCTACGGTAGTCTCACATATTGGCTCTGCTCCTGTTGAATTTCCACATATAATTTCCGAAGTAGGATTCGTTTCATATCCATTCATAATTCCGAATGCACGTCCTTCAACAGGTGATTTTGTTACGCTAAATGATATTCTCATATCACCACCAGCACCCCTTGGATTTCCTGGAGGGATTGGCGGTGCTGAATTACCCTCATATTTTGCCGTTATTCTAACAAAACCTCCTATATCATCACTAATACCATTACCATCTGCATCGCCCGGATTGAAATTACCTGACTGAGCTTCAAATAATCCGGCTATTGGTGAAGTGCTATCGTTGTTAATTAAAGCTGCTAGAGCATCAGCAATTGCCCTACTATCTTGGTTAGCTCTTCCGTCAGGTGGAACATCGGTGTCAGTTGTCTCAAAAGTATATCTTACGCCATTAAGAGAAATATTAAACCTTTCTTGCGATCTTATATCTCCTAAATTTTCTCTAATAAAAATGATTTCAGATTCTTGTTCTAAAAGTGGAATTGGTTCTGTAGGGTTAGAAGCAGAGGAATCAAATTCATTAACCGAAACTACCGTTGTCAGTGTTGCAGTAGCGCTGCCATCGCATCCAACTGCTACAACCTGAATCATTGCATCACCAGTAAATCCGTCATTCCATGTTGCATATCCGGTAGTTCTAGAAATTGTCCCTGCATCTGGTGGTGATATAAACCAATTGTAAGATTCAGTAAGTGGGGCAATTCTACCGTCATTGTAACAAGCTGTAAAAAATGTTGGGTTTGGAGAAGAGGCTAAAGCCTGCTCGCATAAATAAATTTGACCATTATATATGTTACCATCTTGTTGTCTATTTATAATTGGAATTGGATCAGCTCCACCTGCCACATCATCTATAAGTATGTAATCTGGGATCTGAGGAGCAGTTGTTACTCTAACAAAATGTTGTAGCGTTTGAATTTGACATGTAGTTCCTTCAGTAGTGACCCTTACAAAACCAGTACCTGTTGGTATTCCACTAATAGTAACAGTTTTCGCTGCATTGTCTCTTGCAACCCCGAGCCCGCCAGGAATATTTACAAGTCTAATACCCGTCGCAGATCCGCCAAATTGGAATGTAATTGGATCTATTGCTGTTCCTATACAAACGGTTTGACCGCCTAATGGTGCAGTTGTTTGAACTAAAGTTGGCTGTTCGCTAATTGCAATCTCAGTGGCTGCTGAAAGAACTACACAAGGTAGTTCCCCAGCATCTAATATATTATTATCATTGATGTCATTAAACCTTGTAGTTTTAAGCCTATAATATACCGTTGTTGGAATATCCGGGTCAATTAATGTTCGTAGTCTTCTTTCAATATCCGTATCTAATTGAGCTGCTGAAATCGTTGTCGTCTGTGAGATAGTTGCAGCAAAACCACCATCTAGAAGGTCTGCTCTATTTCCTGCAATAATATCATCCCAATTATTATTATCTGCTGAAAACT